>JAYVTC010000161.1:0-5480 GCA_043774745.1 Cyclobacteriaceae bacterium
TGACAAACAGGAGCTGCGTGAAATTGCAAATCTTTATAAAATTGGATACTCTAAAACAACAGTAGAAGATCGGATTAAGAATGCAAATCAAGATCCGACATACTTAATGGCTGATGTGAGGATTGTGATGACTTACAAGTGCTTCAATCTAAATCCTCAAAAGTTTGAGTTGCTGATTCATAATTTCTTTGGCATAGCCTGTTTAAACATTGACGTGTTCGGCAAAGACGGAAAAAGATATACCCCACGCGAATGGTTCATTGCTCCCTTAGATGTTATTGAAGAAGCCATTCAATTAATTATTTCGGGAGAGATTGTGAAGTACAAGTATGATTCAGAGGCTGAACAAATAATATCCAGGTAAAGTCAATTCTAAGTATCAGATATCTCTTTTAACTAACCCATAAATAACAAAACCATGAAGACAATGACTTGTAAACAACTTGGTGGAGCCTGCGCCCAGAAATTCAGCGCAAATACCTTTGACGAAATGGCAGCGTTGAGTAAAAAACATGGCATGGAAATGTTTCAAAAGGGAGACAAAGCACACCTTGAAGCAATGAATGAAATGCAAAAGATGATGAAGACGCCCGCCTCCATGAATGAGTGGATGGAAAGTAAAAGAAAAGAATTTGAAAGCCTTCAGGATGACCAATAAGTCATCCTTTCTACTGACAAGCAGCTGATGACAACGGACGATTCCGCTTGTTGTTAAAAGGGCAACCATCAATAAATTCAGTTAACGTTTTAAAAAAAAATAGACTACGTGCCATGGAGAAGATAGAAATTAATAAAGTTGAGTTAACGGATATTGAAAAACTGCAAACCATTGGCAAGCAAACATTTCTTGAAACATTTGCAGAATCCAATACGGAAGAAAACATGAACAAGTATTTGAACGAAGGTTTTAGCATTGATAAGTTGACCACAGAGATAACAAACCCTGGTTCGGAATTTCATTTTGCCTTGCTGAACAATAAAATTATTGGGTATCTCAAACTAAACATGGGCCTGGCACAAACCGAACTTAAAGACCAAAAAGCGTTGGAGATAGAACGTATCTATGTATTGAAAGAGTATCACGGAAAAAAAGTTGGACAAGTTTTATATGATGCAGCCTATGAAATAGCCAGGCGAGCAAAAGCAGATTACCTCTGGCTAGGGGTATGGGAGAAAAATCCAAGAGCAATAAGCTTCTACAAGAAGAATGGCTTTGTCGAATTTGATAAACACATTTTTAGATTAGGTGACGATGAGCAAACAGACATCATGATGAGATTGAAACTTAATTGACATCCCAACAATGATACTTATGATTACTTGCCAGAGAACTGATTCTTACAACCTTCTTAGCGGAGTCTCCGCCTCGGGACTCCGCTATGAATGAAAGATCAACGGATTGATTGAGAACAAAAATGGAGTTATAAAAGAATACCAAACACTGAACCAATCAACCACCAATAACTATGATTGCTTGCCAGAGAACTGATTCTGACAATCCTGATTTTCAGAAACTTGTTATACAACTGGATGCCTACTTAAGAATTCTGGATGGAGACGATCATCTTTTCTATGCGCAATTAAATAAAACGGATTCCATAAAACACGTCATTGTCGCTTATCAAAACGGAGAACATGTTGGTTGCGGAGCGATACGCAAATACGCTGATGACACTGTTGAAGTAAAGCGAATGTATGTATTAGAAAATCAGCGGAGTAAAGGAATCGCATCGGCCATACTAAATGAATTAGAAACCTGGGCAAAAGAACTTAACAATAAGAAATGTATCCTTGAAACGGGGAAAAGACAATCTGAAGCGATTAATCTCTATCACAAAAACGGTTACACTATGATCGAAAACTATGGCAAGTACAAAAACATGGAAAACAGTGTTTGCTTTGAAAAGGGTTTATAGAAGTAAATGTGTCCAGAAATTCACGATATCAATTGATCATTTCTTCTTCGCACCCTCTGCCAGTTTGCGTATTGTTCTTACACGCTCCGGGTCAACAGTCCTGTATTTGAATTCAGCCCCTTCGTCAGAACCCATACTGGCAATCGCAATGTTTCGATATTGCATGGCGCTTTCGCGAAAAGCTACGGCCGAAAAATGAATTTCATTTACATCCGTCTCACGCACAATTTTTTCAACGGCTTCTTCATTCACACCCGAGCCAGGCATGATGGCAATGCGACCATTGGCTTTCTTCATAAGTTCAGCAATCAATGCGGTACCTTTTGAGGCTGTTGTTTGATGACCTGAGGTGAGGATGCGATCGAAGCCCACTTCAATGCAATCTTCCAGCGCTTCAAAAGGATCGCGCGTCATATCAAAGGCACGATGGCATGTTACTCTCATCGGTCGGGCTCGATCAATGAGTTCTTTGCATCTTTTTTTATCCAGTGTGCCATCGGCATTTAATATTCCAAACACTACACCATCCGCGCTGAGTTTCTGGCATTGGTCGATGTCGCGTCTCATGCAATGAAATTCATAATTCGAATAATGAAAATCTCCACCACGCGGTCGGATCATCACAAACACATCGAGGTTTGCATTTTGTCTTACGGATTCTATCGTTCCAAACGAAGGTGTAGTTCCCCCCTCACCAGGATTATCGCAAAGTTCAATCCGATCAGCACCACCTTCTTGTGCCTTAAGGGCAGACTCAATATTATAAACTACGATTTCAACGAGCATGATAAGATTTATTTTAAGGAGGTTTATAAGAGAGCAAGGTTAACAACCTATAATTATTTTTTTTAGTGTCCAGCTTTTTTTATGATACCCTTACCTGCAACTTCCTTCGTGGTATCCACTACGTTCATCAAAAAGGCAAAACCAATTTCATCATCCTTCAGGGCATGGAGCTTAGGTTCCTTTCCGAATTCAGTAAGCAGGGAAAAAGCTTTCTCAAAATCTTTATTATCAAAAGGTTTTATCACGATTGACTTCATATCTTAATAATAACTTTTCGCTTCGAACAACTTATTTCCAAGCTCTTGCTCATACACGGCATAGCTAAAACCTTTTTGAAGTGCATACGCTCCGTACTCACCATTTTTATTCAATGCTAAAAATCCTACTTGAATTTCTTTAGACTTAACAGGCTGATTTTTAACAATACGCTGAACTGCTTTTTCACACGCTTGCTGCGGGGTATTGCCCTGGCGCATCAATTCAACAACAAGATGTGATCCTACAATACGAATAACTTCTTCGCCTACACCTGTTGATGTAGCCGCTCCTATTTCATTATCAACAAACAAGGCAGCCCCGATAATAGGTGAATCTCCTACCCTGCCTCTCATCTTATAGGCCATGCCACTGGTAGTACAGGCGCCTGAAAGATTTTGTGAATTATCCAACGCAACGATGCCTATCGTATCGTGATTCTCAATATTTGCAACCGGTTTATAGTGTGAAGTCTTCAACCATTCCTTCCAGGCTTTTTCAGATTCTTTTGTAAGCAGCTTCTCTTTTTTAAAACCTTGCGATAAGGCAAACTGTAATGCCCCATCACCAACCAAAAAAACATGTGGCGTTTTTTCCATCACCTTGCGCGCCACAGAAACCGGATGCACAATATGCTCAAGACAAGCCACCGCTCCGCAGTTTGCAAACTCATCCATGATACAGGAATCAAGCGTTACACGGCCTTCACGATCGGGCAAGCCTCCTAATCCCACTGATGTTTCTTTCGGATCACCTTCCGGCACACGGGCTCCGGCTTCAACGGCATCCAACGCACGGCCACCGGCTGAAAGAATTTTCCAAGCTTCCACATTTGCATTCAACCCAAAATTCCAGGTCGAGATGACGACCGGCTTCCTGGCAGGTGCCACGGGATTACCACCAAATAATTTTGTGATTGGCGCCAGGTAAGCAAGCGTACCCAGCTGAAGAAATTTTCTGCGTGAAGTCATCGAAGGATTTTATATCCCGCTAAGATAGTTAAAAGCAAAGAGCCCACAGATAGTGTTAGATGAGGTTAATCAATAATCCTGCGAGCGGTGCGAAAACGCTTTTGATAATAATCAGAATATAAATCGGTCTCTACCACGCCAAGCGAAGTGGAGGCATGAATGAATTTCACATTGTCTTTGGCTTTCACTTCCGTTACAATTCCTACGTGCGTGATTTCCTTTTTTTTATCCCCGGTTGCAAAAAAGACCAGATCTCCCTCCGATAATTTTTTCTTCTTTACCTTCTCGCCTATCAGGGACTGATCTTCTGCTGTGCGCGGTAGTGTAAGGCTGATTGCTCTAAAGGCATTTCCGGTAAGACCTGAACAATCCATTCCTGATCGGGTAGTGCCTCCATATTTGTACGGAGTTCCCGTAAACGTTCGCGCTTCTTTAATTACCTTGTTTACTTGCGCTTCGTGTGCCTTTCGGGCTGAACCACAGGCACTAAACAATATTAAAATGAGGACAAAAATGCCCCATCTGTGATGGGTTAATTCGTTAATTTTGAGGCTTGTTATAAGAATCATAATATCCATTCAAAGTTAATAGATTAATGCCACACGTTAAAATAAGTGATGCACCCTTAACAAGCAATGTTAGTGAAAACATTGTAACCCTATTTCGTACTGTTGTTGGACCAGAACATGTAATTGTTGATGAAGAGCAGCGAAATGAATATGGTCACGATAAAACAGAAGATTATCAATTTCTACCCGACCTCGTCATTAAACCCGGCACTCCTCAGGAGGTTAGCGAGATTTTAAAAATTTGTAATGAATATAAGATACCGACTACACCAAGAGGTGCAGGAACGGGACTAAGTGGTGGAGCTTTGCCAGTTAACAAAGGGGTTGTGATTTCGATGGAACGCTTTAATAAAATTTTAAATATTGATGAACTCAACCTTCAGGCAACGGTGGAGCCAGGAGTAATCACCGAAGTATTCCAAAACGCTGTAAAAGAAAAAGGCCTTTTCTATCCGCCTGATCCTGCCAGCAAAGGTTCTTGCTTTTTGGGAGGAAATCTCGCCAACAACTCTGGAGGCCCCAAGGCTGTAAAGTATGGCGTAACGCGCGATTACGTAATCAATATGGAAGTGGTATTGCCTACCGGAGAAATTATCTGGACGGCAGCCAACGTATTGAAGAATTCAACAGGTTATAACCTCACACAGTTAATGTGTGGCAGTGAAGGCACACTGGGCATCATCACCAAGATTGTATTTAAGCTTCGTGGCCTTCCACAAAAGAATGTCTTGTTGCTGATTCCTTTTATCAACAACGAAGAAGCATGTCGTGCCATCGCTGCTATTTTTGTTGAAGGGATAGCGCCATCCGGAGTTGAGTTTTTTGAACGCGAAGCCGCTCTTAAAACCTATGAGTATTGCGAGAAAGTTTTAAATAGCCCTGTAACCACCAAACTCATTGATGGCATGGATGCCTATTTGTTGTGCGAGCTGGACGGGAATGATGAAGAAGTGTTGATGCGTGATGCTGAGCGTGTGATGAAT
>JAYVTC010000162.1:0-35818 GCA_043774745.1 Cyclobacteriaceae bacterium
ACCAAATCTCTTTATTTGCACAGATTTTTGAATACTCTAAACCTTTATAAACATGTCTGAAATCGCACAAAAAGTAAAACAGATCATCATCGACAAACTTGGCGTGGAAGAATCTGAAGTTACTCCTGAGGCAAGCTTTACCAATGATTTGGGTGCTGACTCACTGGATACCGTAGAATTGATTATGGAATTCGAAAAAGAATTCAACATCTCCATCCCTGACGACCAGGCAGAAAACATCGCGACTGTTGGTCAGGCGATTTCTTATCTTGAGGAGAACGTTAAGAAATAATCAAGAGATTCATCATCTCCGTCACTAACGTATTGTATGACATTTAAACGAGTAGTAATTACAGGAGCAGGTGCATTGACTCCGATCGGAAATACCTTACCAGCATATTGGGAGGGATTGAAAGTCGGAAAAAGTGGTGCCTCCCATATCACCAAATTTGATACTACTCTTTATAAAACTAAGTTCGCCTGCGAAGTAAAGGGCTTCAATTTTGAAGACTTTATGGATCGCAAAGAAGGGCGGAAAATGGACCCGTTCTCACAATACGCCATGGTGGTGGCTGACGAAGCTATAAAAGATGCCAACCTTCCTCTATCCGAATTGAACCCTGACCGCGTAGGCGTGATTTGGGGATCGGGTATAGGAGGGTTGCTCACTTTTCAGGAGGAGATGAAAGCTTACGTAAAGGGTGGAAGCAATCCTCGTTTCAATCCTTTCTTTATCCCTAAAATGATTCCAGACCTCAGTGCAGGTCACATCTCCATCAAATATGGTTTCCGCGGTCCTAATTTTGTGACTGTATCTGCCTGCGCATCATCTACCAATGCCATTTATGATGCCTACACCTATATTAAATTAGGGAAGGCGGATATTATTGTAAGTGGCGGATCAGAAGCAGCCATATGCGAAGCTGGCGTTGGAGGATTCAATGCTCTCAAAGCACTCTCCGAAAGAAACGACTCACCAGAAACTGCATCAAGACCTTACGATAAAGATCGTGATGGCTTTGTGTTAGGAGAAGGTGCAGGCGCAGTAATTCTGGAAGAATATGAACATGCAAAAAGACGTGGCGCAAAAATCTATGCTGAAATTATTGGCGGTGGATTATCAGCCGATGCGTATCACATTACTGCACCGCACCCTGAAGGAGCCGGTATAACCAAAGTAATGGAAAATGCATTATTGGAAGCAGAAATTACTCCCGACCAGGTAGACTATATCAATACCCACGGAACCTCCACTCCTCTTGGTGATTTGGGTGAAATCAAAGCCATTCAAAAAGTATTTGGTGAACAGGCTTACAAAATGAACATAAGCTCAACCAAATCGATGACAGGTCATCTTTTGGGAGCTGCTGGCGCTATCGAAGTGATTGCATGCCTCCTTGCTATTAATGAAGGAATCATCGCCCCTACCATTAATCACTTTGTAGATGACGAAGGATTAGATCCTCGTCTAAATCTTACCTTTAACAAGGCACAGAAAAGAGCAGTAACTATTGCACTAAGCAACACCTTTGGTTTTGGTGGTCATAATGCTTCGGTGCTTCTTAAGAAGGTAGAGTAAGCCACTCGGTTGTGTGGAATCTACTTAGCTTATCAAAATCAACTTCCAAGGATGATAAAAAATTGGTCACGGCTATCCGTACCATCGTTGGTTTATCACCGTCCAATCTCGCTCTTTATAAATTAGCCACACTTCACAGTTCAAAATCCACAGAAAAAAACGGTTTTCGGGAATCTAACGAAAGACTTGAATATCTGGGCGATGCTATTTTAGGCGCTGCCGTGGCTGATTATCTTTTTAAAAAATATCCTTTCCAAGACGAAGGGTTCCTGACAGAAATACGTTCGCGAATTGTGAATCGCGAATCGCTCAACAATCTCGCACGCAAAGTGGGTATTGGTGCAATTGTTCAGTTCGATAGTAAAAATAATCACCTGCAACAAGTGATTTTAGGAAATACCCTTGAAGCATTAGTTGGCGCAGTTTATTTGGACAAAGGTTATTTGCGCACCAAGAAATTCGTTATTGACAAATTGATTCAACCCTACTTCGATTTAGATGTAGTCGTAAGCTCAAACCTGAATCACAAAAGCAAAGTGATAGAGTGGGCGCAGCGCGAAGGAAAAGAAATTCGGTTTGAAATCACCGAAGTGAAAAAAGAAAAAATGGGGAAAGAATTTTCCGCACAGGTGTTTATAGCCGATCAGGCCTATGGAACAGGCTTTGGTTTCACCAAGAAGAAAGCAGAGCAAGATGCGGCTGAGAAAACAAATACCACGTTGAATATCTCATGAGTACAACACTGCGCATTGGCGGGGCCACAGTAAACCAAACTCCCATTGACTGGAGCAATAACGTTGCGAATATTATTGCTGCTATTCATGAAGCCAAAAAGAAAGACGTTCGTATTTTGGGTTTCCCCGAATTGTGTTTGACTGGATATGGGTGTGAAGATCTTTTTTTAAGCGACTGGCTTAGTGAAAAAGCATGGATTCATTTACAATCCATTATTCCTCATTGCGAATCAATTACGGCTTGCATCGGTTTACCGATTCGAATTGATGGCATCACTTACAATGGTGTTTGTGTAATCCATAATCAAAAAATATTGGGCATAACGCTCAAGCAAAACCTTGCCAGAGATGGAGTTCATTATGAACCTCGCTGGTTTGATGCCTGGCCTTCCGAAATTGTAAAGCAAGTTCAAATACAAGGACAAACTGTCCAAGTTGGTGATCTCATTTATGAAATCGAAGGCATCAAGTTTGGTTTTGAAATCTGCGAGGATGCCTGGCGAAAAACTAAACGCCCTGGCTATCGCCTGCAAAAACGTGGTGTAGATCTCATCATCAATCCAAGTGCGAGTCATTTTGCATTAAGCAAAAGTGAATTACGCGAACAGGAAGTGGTGATGGATGGATCTCGCCTGTTTCAATGTGTCTATCTATTCGTAAACCTGTTGGGTAACGAAGCTGGCAGAATGATTTATGATGGCGACATTGTATTTGGACAGCATGGAAAAATTTTGAAATGCAACGAACGCCT
Organism: Cyclobacteriaceae bacterium; assembly: GCA_043774745.1. Taxonomy (GTDB): domain Bacteria; phylum Bacteroidota; class Bacteroidia; order Cytophagales; family Cyclobacteriaceae; genus ELB16-189. Next base: position 3,065 of record JAYVTC010000162.1, read on the forward strand.
GTCTTTAAAGCCATTCGACCTGCTTACCTGTGATATTGATTTTGAGAATCCAACTAAATCGGAATCATCGCCAATCACCGATAGCAAAGAAAAGAATGAAGAACTTGCCCGCGCTACTTCATTGGCGCTGTTCGATTATCTGCGCAAAAGCAAAGCAAAAGGTTTTGTATTAAGCTTAAGTGGCGGTGCCGACTCATCCATGTGTGCAGTATTAGTGGCCGAAATGGTGAAGCGCGCTTCCAAAGAATTAGGTTGGAATGAGTTTATTTCCAAGACTGGCATTACCTCCATATCAAATGTAAAACAAGCCGTCAATGAATTGCTCATGTGCGCCTATCAAAGTACAAAGAACTCCTCACAAACAACGCTTGATGCTGCTCAAACATTAGCTAAAAGTATTGGAGCTTCTTTCCATTCCTGGCAAATTGACGAAGCCGTAAACTATTACACGCATCAAATCGAAAAAGTACTTGAACGGCCTCTTACATGGGATGCTGATGACATTGCCTTGCAAAATATTCAGGCCAGAAGCAGATCGCCCATTATTTGGCTTTTGGCCAATGTGAGAAAATCCGTTCTTCTCACTACATCAAATCGTAGTGAGGGTGATGTAGGATACGCTACCATGGATGGCGACACCAGTGGAAGCCTTGCTCCTATCGCAGGTATTGACAAGCCTTTCATTATTCAATGGCTAAAGTGGGCCGAAAAAGAACTGGACTATTCAGGTCTTTCATTGGTAAACACATTGCAACCAACGGCTGAATTAAGACCCCTTGACAAGACTCAGACAGACGAAAAAGATCTGATGCCTTATTCCATTTTAGTTGCCATTGAAAAATTAGCTATTCGTGATAGAAAATCTCCAACAGAAGTATTCGCAGAACTATCTAAGATCCAGAAATCTTTCATTGATGATTCGGCTATTCTGAAAGGTTATATAAAGAAATTCTTTCGTTTATGGGCTGCCAACCAATGGAAAAGAGAGCGCCTGGCTCCCTCCTTTCATTTGGATGATATTAATGTGGATCCAAGGAGTTGGTGCCGATTCCCTATACTTTCTGGCAGCTTTGCAGAAGAATTAATTCAACTGGATAACATTTAGGCCCATCTTGGGCATTAGGCATTAGTGCTTATATTTGCTCTGTTAGGCCGGAAAGTTCCTTGCCTTTTATATTCAATACTGTATGATTAGTTATATTATTTGGAACGGAAGCCCAGAAATTCTATCGCTTGGTTCATTTTCACTCCGTTGGTACGGCTTATTGTTTGCCCTTGGTTTTTTGATAAGCCAGCAGGTGATGTATTACATATTTCGCAAAGAAGGAAGACCAGAGAAACACGTAGATACGCTTACCGTGTATATGGTTGCTGCTACCATTTTGGGTGCACGCCTGGGTCATGTGATTTTTTATCAACCCGAACTCTTTGTTACTGACCCCCTCAGTATTCTTTTACCATTTGAATTTTCTCCATTCAAATTTACCGGCTTAATGGGCTTAGCCAGCCATGGAGCAGCCTTTGGAATTCTGTTCGCCTTATGGCTCTTCAGCCGCAAGAAGAAACATGAAATGAGTTATCTTCAGATCCTGGACAGAATTGTTATTGTCGTTGCTCTAACCGGTGCCTTAATCCGTTTAGGTAATTTTTTCAATTCAGAAATTATCGGTAAACCCTCTGATAACAATCCATTTAGTGTGGTTTTTGTTAATCGTGTAACAGAGGGGCTAATGGAGTATAGGGTTAACTCCAATCCTACCGAATCGATAAAAGTTGAAAAAAATGAGGAGCTTCAAGCAGGAGCTAATGGAAGAGTTCCATTAAATATCTATGTCTTTTTTAAACAAGGTACCAGCACAGAAGAGGCAAGCCGATTCCTGAATGGTGACATGAAATATTTTCTCAGCTACTACGATGAATTTATTGATCAGCCAAGTGATGAACCTTTAAAATATCAAATCACAACAGAAGCATCTGGTAAGCTCGCAGCGAGGGTAAGCACATTGGGCATAGCCAGACACCCAGCACAACTTTATGAAGCAATTTCATGCGTTATCCTATTTATCGTACTTTTTTTAATGTGGTATAAGGATAAAGAAAAACTACCTACTGGAAGAATTTTTGGTGTATTCATGATTGTGCTTTGGAGCCTTAGGTTCGCCTATGAATTTTTAAAAGAAAACCAGGTTTTATTTGAAAATCAACTACCAATTAATATGGGTCAAATTTTAAGTATCCCGCTAATCATTGCCGGGGTGCTCATCTTAATATGGTCTTACCGAAATTCATCAGCGAATAATTCAAAACCAAGTTGATTGAATTTTCACGACTATTTAAGTTAGGGATACCGCTTATATGGGTATCGCTGCTATTCCTGTGCAGCAATGCCGAAGCACAGAAAATACCAAAAGATACGCTTGTCACTATTAAACAGGACACCCTACCTAATAGAGTCGTTACCATTAATCGCGTACTTATTATTGGCAACAAAATAACCAAAGAACGAATTATTTCACGCGAGCTGAGCTTAAGACCTGGAGACACGGTAAGTACAAAAAGAATTGGCAAGATCTTAGTACTCGATCAACGTAAAATTTATAACCTCCGCTTGTTTAACACGGTCACCATTCAGTGGCTGGAACTTAGTCCTGATGAGGTTGATCTTTTAGTAGAAGTGAATGAGCGATGGTATACCTTTCCTGTTCCGATTTTTGAATTATCTGATCGCAATTTCAATGAGTGGTGGCAAAATTATGATCATGATTTAAGAAGAGTAAATTACGGCTTACGACTTTATCAGTATAATTTTCGTGGACGTAACGAAACCTTGCGATTTACCGCGCAATTTGGCTTCACCCGAAAATTCGATGTAAGTTATCGTATTCCCTACATTGACAAGCGACAACGACATGGATTAGTCATTGACTTCAATTATGGTGAACCAAAAAATCTTGCCTACTTCACAGATGATCATAAGCTGCTGTACTATCCTGAAGATAAACCAAGTGAAACAACAGTCAAATTGTCGCGTGGGTTCGGAGTTTCCTATACGTTTCGAAAATCATTTTATGAAACGCATTCTATAACCTATAATTATCAAAACAATCATGTGCTGGATACAATCGCTAAACTGAATCCCAATTTCTATAAGAATTCTGCCGTAGGTCAACAATACAGTTCGATTACCTACTCCTTTAGTTCCGAACACCGTGATGTAATTGCTTATCCACTTAAAGGTTATCAGATAACAGGTTTTGTTCAACGAACCGGGTTGTTGATTGATTCAGACGTTCGGCAATGGGAACTAAACGTTACCTACGCAAAATATGCTGATCTCGGAAAAAATTACTATTTGTCAAATTTTTCTTCATTATACACAAGTACTCCATCTGATCAACCCTACACATTTTTTAGCGCCTTAGGCTATCGAAGACAATTTGTAAAAGGTTACGAAGTCTATGTGATTGAAGGACCGAAGTTTTTTCTCAACAAAACCACCTTCCGCAAAAGAATTTTTTCAAGAACCTGGCAATTGGATTATATGCCCATTGAGCAATTCCGATATCTTCCGGTAGCTATCTATATAAAAGGATATTTCGATATGGGGTATGTTGAAAACTACCCATATTATGAAAGTATTCAAATAAACAATAGACTTTCAAACAAGATGCTCATTGGAACCGGTGGAGGAATTGACATTGTTACCGCTTATGATGCTGTGATTCGATTCGAATATACATTCACACGAGAAAAAACACACGGGTTTTTCTTTCATATGAAGAAAGAATTCTAATAGCGCTTATATACTTTTTTTCTTCCACGATTAAACTCGTACCAAACACCAACCGGGTTTCCACTGTTATATTGGCCTTCATATTCAAAAACTCCTTCGCCATTATAAAACTTCCAGACACCATGTTCAAGGCTATTTTGATATTCACCTTCCTGAATTAAGACTCCTTTACTATTATAAACTTTGGTCACTCCGTTGGGTTGTCCATCCCTATAATTTACAAATCGCTCCACTACTCCGTCCTCAAAATAGTGAATCCATTTGCTTACGTACCGACTATTTTCATAAACGCCCTTACGTTGTAAGGTTCCAGAAGGATGGAAATACCAGGCTGAATCAGATAACTGACCTATTCTCCAATTTTCCTTTCCTTGAATTATTTCATTTGGATAGAAATATATAACAGTACCATGAAGCACCCCGTGGTCAAAGTTTTCGATGGCGTTTTTCTTTCCAGATGGATAAAAATAGACCCATTCGCCTACTTTATTTTCATTATCCATCAACCCTCGTGCTCGCAGCTGACCCGTTGAATAGTATTCAGTCTTCTCAATTTGAGCCTGAGAAGTCAAATATGCAAAAACAAGATATATACCTACGTATGTTCTAATCATAATTTTTTATAAATTAGTTGTTCAACAATGGTTTGTGCATAACTTAATCTTGGTTTTAGGATTTACCCTATTTGCAAAAATAGCGATTGGCCAGAGCATTTCTACACAAATGGGAGCTCGTGCAACAGCAATGGGGTATGCCTCTTCGGGAATTAAAGATGAATGGAGTTTATTCAATAACCCGGGAGGATTAGGGAAAATCAGTCAACTAAACACCGCATTTGCCTACGAAGTGCAATCGCAACTCAAAAGCGCCAACCGAATGGGCGCAGTGTTCAACAGTCCATTTAAGTGGGGAACTCCATCGGTAGGACTGTTCCGATTTGGCGATGACCTGTACAATGAGCAGGCGTTATCCATTGGCTTTGGGAACCAGTTTGGAATAGCTTCCCTTGGCGCGAAAGTAAATCTGATTCAATATAGAGCCGATGGCTTCGGTGTTTCCTCCGCATTAAGTTTTGATTTCGGTGGTATTACAGAGCTTACCGAAAAACTATCCATCGGAGCCTACGTCACCAATCTTACCCAGTCACATATTGGCGTAGATGAAGAAAGGCTACCAACCCGGTTAACAGCCGGGATAACTTATAATCCCGAAAAGAGCATTTCTATCACCACAGAACTTTCAAAGGAAATAGAATACGTTGCAACCTGGCGCACCGGTTTTGAATATTCCTTTCACCAAAAGATCTTTTTTAGAACAGGTTTTAATCTCAATCCAAATGCTGGATTTTTTGGTATTGGTGCAGGTAAGAAAAAAGTAAGATTTGATTATGCCATCCAACTCAATCACTTAACGGGAGCTTCTCATCAGGCATCAGCCAGCTATTGGTTTTCACAAAAGGACAAGAAGTGAAAATAGTCTTAACCATATCAGTTTTTCTTCTGTGCTGGTTTGGTCATGCACAAGTGCTTCCTAAAAAAGACGTTGATCTCGAACGATTAGTCGATGAAATCTTTGCCATTCAGGATGAAGACATCAACTACGAAGATCTCTACGAAAATCTTGCTCAATTGTATTCCCATCAAGCTGATTTAAATGCAGTAACAGAAGAACAGTTACGATCAATATTTATTTTGAATGAGCCTCAAATTCAATCTTTTTTAACTTACAGGAGCGAAGCCGGCTCTTTTCTATCCGTGTACGAACTTCAAAACATTGAAGGATTTACACAAGATATAATTCAAAAACTAAGTCCATTTGTCATGGTGCCCGATGCTGCAATGAGTTTTAACAAAAACTTATTTAAACGAATCCTGAATGAAAAGAATAATTATCTTATCCTCCGCTACGATCGAACCATCGAAGAAAAAAAGGGATATAAGGAGACTACCCCACCATCAGGCAAATACATCGGTTCACCAGACCGGCTATATACCAGATTTCAAACCCGTAGAACCGGAGATTTCAGCTTGGGTTTCACTACTGAAAAAGATGCCGGTGAACAAATAATGTGGTCGCCCACGAAGAAGCAATATGGTGCTGACTTCGTTTCATTTCATGTGCAGGTTATGAATAAGGGTAAAATGAAGAACCTGGTTCTTGGTGACTTCCAGGCACAATTCGGTCAGGGATTAGTTTTAGGATCAGCCTTTGGTATAGGGAAAAATGCAGAAGCCGTAACCACTGTGCGCAGAGGTAATCTTGGTTTTCTACCCTACACTTCGGTTTATGAAGCAAGATATTTACGCGGAATGGCTGTCTCCTACTCGCTTTCCAAACAACTCACTCTGCATGGTATGATTTCATCACGATGGCGAGATGGCAGCATCAAACAAGATACTACGGAAGGAGACTATGATTTTATTTCCTCCTTGCAGCTTACAGGTTTACATCGAACTCTATCTGAAATAGCGAATCGAAATAGTGTACAAGAAAAAAATATTGCTGGTGTTATCAATTACAAATACAAAACATTAGATGCAGGAATACTAATTCATCACACACAATTCAGCATTCCACTAGTGCCAACTTCCAATATTTATAACAAGTTCTATTTTCAGGGAAGTGAGAATACCAATGCCGGCTTCTTTCTAAATTATAGTTGGAAGAATTTTTCGTTCTTCAGCGAAGGTGCTCACACAATAGACAAAGGGACAGGCGCCATAGCTGGAATTATTGGAAGCCTCACTTCGGCATTAGATGTCTCGCTCCTCGTTCGGAAATTTGATCGCAATTTCTATAGCTTCTATAGCAATGCGCTTGCAGAAAATACAACACCTCAAAATGAAACCGGTATATATTGGGGATGGAAATATATAATTAATAAAAAGTATTCTTTCTCCGGCTATTTTGATTTGTTCCAATTTCCATGGTTACGATACAGAAGTTATACACGCTCCGATGGAAATGAATGGCTTGCACGATTTAACTATAAACCGACTAAAACTATATCCGTGTTTCTCCAGGCACGTGAAGAGTCAAAAGTTAGAAATACCTCTACCGGTACTAATCTTTATCTAACTGAACCCGGTATTAAACGCAATTTCTGGATCAATGTGGATTATCAAATAAATCCTCATCTTACTTTTAAAACAAGGGCTCAATTCAGTACTTATTTATTGGCTGATCATAAATCAAACGGAATGGTTCTTTTGCAAGATGTAACCTGGAATTCAGGAAAATTTTCTATTAGTGGTCGCTATGCATTGTTTGATACCGATGATTATGACAACCGCCTTTATATCTATGAAAAAGATGTGTGGCTCGCGTTCTCCTTTCCAGCGTACTATGGAGTAGGTGTAAGAAATTACCTCGTTTTTCAATATTCTGTATCTAAAAGAGTGGATATCTGGTTGAGATGGGCACATGTACGTTTTACTGACCATGACACTATCGGATCTGGTAGCGAAACTATTGAGGGAAATATCAGAAATGATGTTAAATTTCAAACACGAATCCGTCTATAACTCCCATGCATGCCGTAAAACTCATTACCCCGACTGTATTTTTTATTATGTGCTTAGGGCTTGCACTTTTTGTATTTATTTATAAATACATTTTTAGAAAAAAATGAGAGCAAAAAATCTATTCAAACCACTGTTAATACATTTTATCGTGCCTACCCGTAATCTTGTCGAAAGACCAACTTGATTGTATTCAAAGGTTTGCAGATTTAGCCCGGTAAATCCCAAACTTAATGAGAAAGACAAATTTCATCCTCACCATCATCCTGGTGTCACTGTTTCTACTTACAATTGCTTCCTTTTCATTTGCTCAAACAACGAAGAAAACATTAGAACTCCCGGAGTTTAAAGGCATTTACGTGAATTCAAATTATACCATTTATGTAAAGCAAACCAATAAACAAGAAGTTACCGTAGAAGCACTTACCGAAATATGGGAACTCACTACCGTAAAAGTTGAAAACGGAGTGTTGATGGTGAATGTTGAGCGAAAGCCTGACAGCCCCAACAAAAGCATCTGGGCTAAGATTGACGATATAAAAATAAAACCAACCATGAAATTGATGGTGAGCGTAAAAAACATCAACGAACTGCAGGTTAATGGGGGTGGTAAAATTATTTCTGAAAACTCCATCGCTTCTGATTACATAGCCTTGTCTGTTTCCGGAAGCGGTGGTATTGATCTGGATCTAAAAGGTAATAACCTGACAACTGAAATCAGCGGTTCAGGAAGTATAACCCTTAAAGGTTATGCAACCACCAATGATATTGTAATGAGTGGAGGTGGTATGAATGCCTTCGCATGCGAACTCGAAACGGCTAAAATAAAAATGAGTGGTTCAGGTACTTGTGAGATCACCGCCTCAGCTTACCTTGATGCCGTTGTGTTGGGCAGTGGCTCCGTAATGCACAAAGGCAATACTAAAAACGTAAGTAAGAAAGTTTACGGATCAGGTGTTGTGGATAGAGCCTATTGAAAAGTAGGCAGTGGGCAAATGCTATAGGTGATGCTTACGTTCTGAATTCTTGCCTACCGCATTTTGCTAACTGCCCATTTTTTTCTACCATCCAATTCCATAGTCCTCCCCATGATTGCTGGAACCTCCCCAGAAGCTTCCATGCTCCCAATCGAAATAGATGGCATTGATGGGGCCACTGGTGCGGTGATCAAAGCGAAGGCGATAGCCCATTCCCTGCAATTCCTTTCTTACGTAGAAAGGTGTGCTATCGTGTAATAAAATATTTCCGGCTTTAGGATCACGATCTTCTCCTCCCAACGAAAGACGAAGTTGATCGGTATTAATATTTGGTGCTTCCGTGGCTTCCTGCACCGTCATTCCAAACTCAACCACATCCAGGAAAAACTGTAATAAGTTCTGATCTTGTGAATCACCGCCTTGCACAGCAAACGATAAAAATGGTTTACCATCTTTTAAGGCCATGGTGGGTGTAAGCGTGACCCGTGGTCTCTTGCCTGGTTCCACAACGTTGAAAGGATTCTCTTTTGAGTTAGTTACAAAGCTTTGCATGCGCTGACTCATACCTACGCCCGTTTTACCTGCAATACAAGCCGGATTCCAACCACCACTTGGTGTGATTGATACTACCCAACCTTCTTTGTCTGTGGCTTCCACGGAAGTGGTGCCTAAGAAAACCTGATTCAAATATTCTTCTGTTAAAGGTGAAGTATATGTGCCCTTAGATGCTTGTGAGATTTGTTTCAAATAATCCTTGTATGGATTTACTTTTCCTTCGAAAGGATAAGGATCACCAGGCGCTGCCTTAGGGTCGTTGCGCTCCCAGTTGATGGATTTGATTCTCTCTTTTGCATATTCTTTAGAAAGCAATCCTTTAATTGGTTCTTCCGGTGCGAAGTAAGGATCTCCATAATAGAAATCGCGGTCGGCAAAAGTCAGGTTCATCACCTGATAAAGTGTATGAATGTATCGTGCTGAATTAAAGCCCATAGCCTTGAGATCAAAATTCTCCAGCATGTTTAGCGCCTGAAGCATCACCGGGCCTTGCGTCCATTGTTGCATTTTATATACATCAATGCCTTTGTAGTTTACCACGGTTGGCTCTTCTGTAATTACTTTCCAATTAGCAAGATCTTGCTCGGTAATCAACCCACCTTGCTCCTGCGAACTGCGTGCAAATTCCTTGGCAATGTCTCCTTTATAAAATCGATCGTAGGCAGCATAGATAGCCTCTTTACGATTCTTGCCTTTCTTTAAAGCTTGCTGCTCGGTATCGACTAACTTCTGAAGTGTTGCTAATAAATCCTGTTGCATGAATATCTCGCCAGCCACAGGAGCTTCGCGTTTCTCACCCAGATGAGGAAGGAATACGGCTTTTGAATAAGGCCATTGTTTCAATCTTTCTTTTTCACGTTCAAAGCTATTGGCAGTTTGTGCTTCGATGGGATAACCATCCGCTAATTGCATTGCTGGTGTAAGTACATCTTTCAAACTCATCGTGCCATATTCAGCAAGCATTACCATTAAACCACCGGGTGTACCAGGAGTCACTGCTGCAAGTGGACCATATTGTGGCGGATAGTTCATGCCTTTGCTTTTGAAAAACTCAGCTGTTGCTCCGGTCGGTGCTACGCCAAGTGCATTGATCGCAATTACTTTTTTTGTTTTTGGATTGTAAATCAATGTTTGTGTTTCACCTCCCCAGCTAAGTACATCGAACATCGTGCAGGTAGCAGCGAGCATCGCGCAAGACGCATCAATAGCATTACCTCCTTTGCTGAATATCATCGCTCCGGCAGTAGCGGCTAATGGTTTTCCTGTAATCGCCATCCAATGCTTACCATGTAAAGGTGGCTTTTGCGTTGTTACCGGAAGGTTATTGAACGACTGACCCGGGGCGATAAAACTGATTCCCGCTACGATCATACCGAGTACTAATAGTTTTATTTTCATTGCTTTTCGATTAGCTTTATTTTAAAGTGTTGGCATGAAGATACTTGAATTTATACATGCTAAAAAACATGGATTGCCCTAAGGACTAAAACTTCCACCAACGGAAATTCTATGAATCAAAATCAAGATATTATCACGAAGTTTTATCAGGCATTTCAGCAACGCGACTGGAAAACCATGCAGTCCTGCTATCATCCTGAAGCCAGTTTTAGTGATCCCGCATTCCCGAATTTAAATAGCACCGAGTTAAGGGCGATGTGGCATATGCTTTGCGAAAACGCGCAAAACTTTTCTTTAAAATTCACTGAGGTAACAACCGATGGAGAGCATGGTGCCTGCCGTTGGGATGCATCATATACTTTTTCTCGTTCGGGCCGCAAGGTCCATAATATCATTCACGCCCATTTTGACTTTAAGGACGGGTTAATTATAAATCACAGAGATGTATTTAACTTCTGGCGATGGACCCGTATGGCACTTGGATGGCCAGGTATATTATTGGGCTGGACACCCTTGCTACAAGAAAAAGTACAGGGTGCCGCACGTAAAAGTCTTATAAGATTCATGCAAGAACATCCCCAATACGCACTTTGAAGCAATTTATTTATTCAATTTATTATGAAAAATGGGCATTTAAATGGCTAAAAGGAGGATAATTGGAAAAAACTATTACCTTTGAGAGGCTAATAATATAATTCCTACCTAAAGTACTCCATTAATTGTGTTTATTCTCGGTCTGACATTATAGAGTTAACAAGAACATTTATCACTTAATTTCAAAAACAAAAATGAACATTTATGTAGCAAACATTCCCTGGAAGGCATCCGAGGAACAATTAAAGCAGTTATTTGCCGAGTACGGTGAAGTAAGCTCTGCTAAAATCATCATGGACAAAGTTACACAGCGTAGCCGTGGCTTTGGATTTATTGAAATGGCAGATGACTCGGCCGGACGTAATGCAATCAACGAGCTAAACGGAGCTGATTTCATGGGAAAAAACCTTGTCGTTAACGAAGCACGCCCTCGTGAAGAAGGTAGTGGCGGTGGTGGCAGCCGTGGTGGCAACCGTGGCGGTGGCGGTGGTTTCCGCAGAGGTGATTTCAATAAAGAATATTAATTCGGTTTGAAATAAGAAATTACGATGCCACACCTAACCGGTGTGGCATTTTTGTTTTTACTCATTTGGGTAATGAAACACCGTATTTCTTAGGCACTGTAAATTCCTTCTCCTATTTTTGCGCGCCTGATCAAAAAATATGGAACAAGAAAATCTTTCGCGTTGGGTTGATATGATTTCGAAAGAAATCAACCAGCCTATTAAAAACGTTAATGCAGTTGCTCAATTACTCTCAGAAGGATCTACTATCCCTTTCATTTCCAGATATCGAAAAGAAATGACCGGAAGTATGGATGAAGTTATGATTACGACCATCCGCGATCGAATAGAACAGTTGCGTGAATTAGACAAACGCAGAGAGACAGTTATCAACTCTATTGAAAAGCAAGGCAAACTTACTTCTGAATTGATGTCAGCAGTAGTGATGGCTCAAACGCTTGCAGAGTTAGAGGATATTTATTTACCCTATAGACCTAAGCGTAAAACTCGTGCGAGTGTCGCTAAGGAAAAAGGGCTTGAACCATTAGCTCAAAAACTTTTCGATCAGGAGAATTTTGATCCGGAAGCATTTGCCCTATCTTTTATCGATATAGAAAAAGAAGTTACTAATATACAAGAAGCATTGGATGGTGCGCGTGATATTATTGCAGAATGGGTCAGTGAAAATCCAGATACAAGAAAGCGTGTTCGGGAATTATTCTGGAATGAAGGAACGATTGAATCCCGTGTATTCAAAAGCAAGGAAGTTGAAGGACAAAAATTCAAAGACTACTTTGAGTGGGCTGAGCCCATCACAAAAACACCTTCTCATCGATTACTGGCTATGCGCAGAGGAGAAAAAGAAGGGATTTTAGCACTTGATATTTTTCCTCCGGAGGAATTAGCGATCAGCTCCATGGAGCGTCAGTACATCACCAAAGACAATGATGCCACTGATCAGATGAAACTTGCCATCAAAGATTGTTATAAAAGATTGCTACGCCCTTCGCTTGAAACAGAAGTGCGGATGGAATCAAAGATGAAGGCAGACGAAGATGCTATTAAAGTGTTTGCTTCTAACCTAAAAGAACTTTTGTTGTCTGCTCCCCTTGGTCAGAAAAATGTATTAGCACTGGATCCCGGTTTTAGATCAGGTTGCAAAGTAGTCTGCCTTGATCGTCAAGGTAAACTCCTGCATTACGATGTAATCTATCCTCACGAGCCGCAACGTGAAAGTGCTAAGTCAGCTGCGTTGATAAAATCACTTTGCGAAAAGTATGATATCGAAGCAATCTCCATCGGTAATGGAACTGCTGGCAGAGAAACAGAATCATTTGTGAGGTCAATTGGACTGCCTCACAAAATTCTGGTCATGATGGTGAATGAAAGCGGAGCTTCTGTATACTCCGCTTCTGAAGTGGCTCGCGATGAATTTCCAGATAAAGATGTAACCGTGCGCGGTGCTGTTTCTATTGGAAGAAGATTGATGGATCCGTTGGCTGAATTAGTAAAGATCGATCCAAAGTCAATTGGTGTAGGACAATATCAACATGATGTAGAGCAAACAAAATTAAAACAAGGCTTGGATGATGTGGTGATGAGTTGCGTAAACTCGGTGGGCGTGGAAGTTAATACAGCCAGCAAAGAATTACTTTCTTATGTATCAGGATTAAGTCCCGCATTAGCCAAGAACATTATCGAATTCAGAAATCAGAATGGTCCATTTAAAGACCGTGAATCATTGATGAAAGTCTCTCGTTTAGGAGAAAAAGTATTTGAACAAGCAGCGGGTTTTTTGCGCATTCGCGAAGCCGAAAATCCATTAGATGCGAGTGCAGTGCACCCAGAAAGTTATCCTATTGTTCAGCAAATGGCATCCGACTTAGGATGCTCTGTGAAGGACCTCATGAGCAGTAACGAACTTCGTAAACAACTTGACTTAAAAAAATATGTGACTGAGAAAGTGGGACTCCCTACGCTCACTGATATTCTGAATGAGCTTGAAAAACCAGGCCGCGATCCACGACAAACCTTTGAAATCTTCAGTTTTACTGAAGGAGTAAATACGATCGGTGATTTAAAGATCGGAATGTCATTGCCAGGCATTGTAACCAACGTTACCAACTTCGGTGCTTTCGTTGACATTGGTGTTCATCAAGATGGATTGGTTCACATCAGTCATCTGTCAGATAAATTCATTAAGGATCCCAAAGAAGTAGTGGCGGTACAGCAAAAAGTAAAAGTTACTGTCGTGGAAGTTGACACGGCACGCAAGCGTATTGGGTTTTCTATGAAGAGCGATCCGTTTGCTGACCAACCAATACCTGCTCAGAAGCCAAAAAGCAATCCTAAAGAACAGAAAGGTCCTCAGAAAGAAAATAGAAACAGACCCAACGACCGATTTAAGGAGAAGCCGAAGGAAAAGGAAATTAGCATGGAAGAAAAGCTGGCTATGTTGGTGAATAAATTTAAAAAGTAAAAGCCCTTAATGGATCTAACCGGAGAAGAATTTACCATCATTCAACACCTGGCCAAGGCCGGAGGCACAGGAAATGTGATGGAATTCTTAAACTTCAGTCCAGTAGATTTCGACAAGGGATTTTCTATTATCAACGAAATGCAAAACAAGGACCTGGTAAAAGTGCTTTATTCTCACTTCACGAAAAATCTAATTGTCGCAGAATTGACCTTAATGGGTTATCAGGCTATCAAATCGAATTCTTGACATTCTTTAGAGATGAAAATCTATTTTTCATTCTGATTTTATTTTATCTTGTAAAGACATGATCAATTTCATCATTCACCACTTTAAACGATTTGCCTGGTTTAAACGACTTAACGCAAAAATTACCTACGAACTTTTAGCCAATAAGATACCTGCTACTGATTGGTCTTTTATGAATTATGGGTATGAGCCCAGTCTCAGTGAGCCTCCAATAAGTTTTCAGATAGATCCAAAAATCCAGAAATATCCATTACAGATGTATCACTATCTGGCATCGAAAACCAGTCTTGAAGGGAAGCTGGTACTGGAAGTTGGAAGTGGAAGAGGCGGTGGGGCAAGACATATTGCAGAGCATTTTAAACCCATTTTTTACACCGGTATGGACATCGCGCAAAGTGCCGTTGATCTTGCCAACAAACTGCATCATTTACCAAACCTTAAATTCATTCAAGGTAGCGCTGAAGCTATCCCCCTCTCCGATAAAAGTGTTGATGTCGTCATCAATGTAGAATCAAGTCATGCCTATGGTTCCGTTGAACAATTTCTTCACGAAGTCTGGCGAGTATTAACAGCCGGTGGTTATTTTCTCATGGTGGATTTTAGAGGCGAACAAGAGAAGATGGATGAACTACGGGGCTTAATCAAAAAAAGCGGACTTGAGTTGCTCGAAGAAGAAAACATCAGTGAAAATGTGGTAAGAGCAATTGAAGCGGAAGATGAATCCAAAAGAGAAAGGATACAAAGACTTATTCCATCCAAATGGCAAAAGCTCTTTGGTGATTTTGCTGGTGTTGTGGGTTCAAGATTCCACAGTACGTTAAAAAACGGACCTCGTACTTACTATCGATTTGTATTAAGAAAGAAAGTCTAGTCAATCGGCTACATTGATTCGTTCCTGAATCAAGAAGTTGAATTACTCACTTTTCAATGATTTTACCGGATCTGTTATTGCCGCTTTTATCGATTGATAACTAACCGTGAGCCATGCAATCAGAAAAGCCATAGCCCCGGAAATCAAAAATATCCACACGCTGATGGTGATGCGATAAGCAAAGTTCTCCAGCCACCAGTGTTCCATTACATACCATGCAACCGGCACTGCCATCGCAAATGACAATAGAATCATCTTAGTGAAATCCATAGATAGCAGGACAACCACACTTTGCACCGATGCACCCAATACTTTCCTCACTCCTATTTCTTTTGTGCGCAGATTTGTGATGTATGCTGATAACGCAAACAAACCAATGCAAGAAACGAAAATTGCCAGGCCAGAAAAGATCGCAAACAATTTACCCGACTGCTGCTCTCCCTTATATTGAGCATTGATGTTCTGATCTAAAAAATAAAATTTGAAAGATTGCCCTGGAACCAAATCTTTCCATTTTGCTTCAATGGATTGAATAGCAGAAGAAGTTTGTCCTGCTTTTATTCGTGCAACAACATATTGATTGCCACCTCCAAAACCTTCGTTGCTTTGAATCACAAGAGGTGTAACCTTTTCTCTCAACGAAATAAAATTAAAATCTTTTACGATTCCTGTGATCACATAGGGGACCGAGACGTTTCCGTCAGGACCTTCTTGTATGTCGACTAATTTTCTTCCAATAGGATTTTCCAGTCCCATCACTTTTACAGCAGCTTCATTCAACATGATAGATAGTGAATCATTGGTCTCTTTGGAGAACCATCTTCCTTCCAACAATTCCATACCTAATGTCTCCCCCAAACCGTCAGCGATAATCATGGTCTTTGTTGTCAATATTTCAGAAGACCCTTCAGGCTGAAACTGGATTCCAAAAAAATCACCTTCGTGCGCAGGAATGGCAAATGAACCTGCAGCACGCTCTACTTCCGGCATCCGTTTTATTTCTTCAATCAGAGTGGTCATCATCTGTGGTTCGAGGTTAAAACCTTTTTCCACAACCAACACTTGCTCACGATCAAAGCCTAGCGATTTGTCAGACATGAATTTCATTTGTTGCTGAATAACCATGGTTCCAATCATCAGAATAATTGAAATCCAGAACTGGAAAATCACCAATCCATTTCTGATCCACTTACCCTTGGAATGTCCGGTGAAGTTCCCCTTCATCACGACAACTGGATTAAAAGATGAAAGAATAAATGAAGGATATATTCCAGCCAATAATCCAACGAAAATGGTCAGTGCTACCAATACCAATAGAGACGTTAAATCGAAAGGAATGGCAAGTTGCTTTTCAGTAAGATTATTGAAGAAGGGGAGAACAAAATAAAGAATCATAACGGCCAACGTAACACCAACAGCACTCAGAACAAATGACTCGGTAAGGAACTGAGTAATCAATTGTTGTTTAAATGAGCCCATTACTTTGCGTATACCAACCTCCTTAGCCCGCTCTGCAGAACGAGCTGTTGCAAGATTCATAAAATTAATACAGGCAATTAATAAAATTAAAATCGCCACTGATATCATAATGTATACCGAAGTGCGATTACCTCCCGGTTTCATCTTGGCTTCAAGATTAGTAGGATCTAAATGGATGCCTGTTAATGGTTGCAAAAAATAGCGATAACCATTACCCTCTTTATTATAGTCAGTCCATGATTTTCCAAGATTTTTTTCTATTTGAGCAGCCGCGTAGATATCAACAACTTTTGGAAGTTTGGCCTCCATGGCGGAAGGATCACTACCCGGTTTCAATTTAAAATAGGTGTAAGCGGAAAACGAAGTAAAGTTTTCACGTTTTGCAAAAGGAAATGTAGAGACTGCTATTAATGCACTAAACTTAAAGTGTGAATTAGCAGGAACATTCTCACACACGCCACTGACTTTAAATTCCTGATCGCCAGCCCTGACTATTTTCCCAATGGGATCAGCATTTCCAAAATAACGATTTGCAAACTCTTCTGTCACCACTATTTCATTGGCTTGCCCTAGCGCAGTGGCCGGATTTCCCTGCAATAATTTAAAGTTGAAAATTTTAAGAAAATTGGTATCCGTGATCGCAACAAAATCTTCATCAAACTGACTCTCTTCATCTTTTTCATTCTTGTAGGATAAAGAGAAATTCTGAAAACCAAAAACATTCACCGACTCTTCTACCTCTGGAAAATCCCGCTTAATGATACCTTCAAATGAATGAGGTACAATAGAATAAAAGGTGGAGTGATTTGGATACTTTCGCTCCAACACCATGCGGTAGATTCTTTCCTTATCCGCAAAGAAAGTATCATATGAAAATTCGTTTCGAACAAAGAGAACAATCAAAATGCAGCTGGCGATACCTACGGATAGACCGAAGACATTGATTAGGCTATAGACTTTTTGCTTTAACAAACTTCTTAAAGCAATTTTCAGATTGTTTTTAAACATAGCGCAAGGGATTGAGGTAACTATTCCTCTAACGGAATACTCAATAAAAGGTAGATGGTTACAAGCGAAAATTAGTTCTACGATGAACTCACCATCGTGACCTTAGAACCGCTCGGGTGCAAACGCGTCTATACCTATACTGGTCTTTTCCTGATTGATCAATTCTGAAATTAACTTTCCAGTGCCTGGGCCAAGGCTCAAGCCCATCATAGAATGCCCCGTTGCCAATACAAGATTTGTTATTTTTTTACTTCTTCCAATGTAAGGCAGTCCATCAGGTGAACAGGGCCGTAGTCCGTGCCAGATCTCTTCTATTTTGGGCATAGTCACCTTCATTTCCGGGTAGTAGTGAGGAATGGAGTCCACTATTCCTTTTACACGATTCATGCTGATACTATGATCAATGCCTGTGATTTCCATAGTGCCACCAAAGCGCAATGAATTACCCATCATAGGTGTAATCGCTACACGCGCTTCCAGAAAAATAGATGGTATGCGTACATTCTTTTCCATGTTTGGAATGGTGAAGCTATATCCCTTTCCTGCTTGCATGGGCAATGACAAATCTAACTTAGCTGCCAGCAATCCCGACCATGAACCGGTGGCAATGACGACCTCATCAAATGAAAAATCACCGTTGTCTGTTTGAATGGTTTTGATCTTACCGGCTTCGATAATAAAATCCTGAACGGTAGTAATCGTTTGAAATTTTACTGACTTCTCCTTTAGCAAAGTCATCAACTGATTGACCAAAGACTGTGGCGTGATGTGAGCATCTCCAGGAAAATAAACACCACCGCGTGCTTTCACTTTTACTTCTGGTTCCAGCTTTTGCACTTCATCTGACGATATCACATGCGCTTCGATGCCGTACTTATTGGCGAGTGCTGCTGTTTCTGCTTCTTCATGTTCAGTCTCTTTAGTTTGATAAAGCATGAGCAGTCCTCGTTCGTGATAACCAAAATCAAAAGGAAGTTCCTTAGCCAACTGCTGATACATGGCTTTGCTTAACAAGCTAATTTCTTTTAGCGCTGGCGCTGCTTTAGCAACATGCTCCTTGGTTGAGCTCTTATAGAAATGATATCCCCACTTTATCAAATCGCCACTCAAGCGAGGCTTTACATAAAACGGGCTCGTTGAATTAAACATCCAGCGAATGCCTTTCGAAATCATGCCCGGTGCAGCCAATGGAATAAGGTGGCTCGGCACAATCATACCCGCATTGCCAAATGAGCAACCGTCTTTCAAATCGCTTTGCTCAATGATCGTTACCCGATGTCCTGCCTTTGTTAAATAGTATGCTGAACTCAATCCGATAATACCTCCTCCTATAATTCCAATATTGCTCATGAATCTGCTGTCAATTAAATAACCTGAAACCCATATGCATACGGATCATCATCCGGATCAATCTTAATGGTATTGTATCCATAAATCTTTGCCCAACCTTCTACACTTGGAATAATGGCCGGTTTTCCATTCAGTTCTGTCACTTCTTCTATTCTTCCAATAAACTTAGAACCGATGATACTTTCGTGAATAAAATTCTCTCCTTTCTTCAATTTTCCTTTGGCATACCATTGAGCCAATCGCGCAGAAGTTCCTGTGCCGCATGGAGAACGATCGATTGCTTTATCACCATAGAACACTGCGTTGCGCGCGGTCGATGTCGGATCGATTACCTTTCCTGTCCAGAGAATATGACTGCAGCCATTGATAGTAGGATTTTCAGGATGAACGAATTGATATTTCTTATTAATGTTCTTTCTGAGTTCTCGGCTCCAACTGATTAGTTGGTCAGCTGTATAATTTTCAAGTCCTGGAAAATTAGGTTGAGGATCAACAATGGCATAAAAATTTCCTCCGTAAGAAACATCCAATGTTAATTCACCAAGATCAGGACATTCTGCTGTGATATTTTCGGCAGCGAGATATGCTTTTACATTCGTGATTTTTACTGATTTCACTTTCTTGCCTTCCTGCTTGTACTCAACACGGACTAATCCTGCTGGCACTTCCAGATTTAATAGGCCAGGAGTTTTGGGAATGACTAATCCTTCCTCAATGGCAATCGTTACGGTGCCAATCGTTCCATGGCCGCACATGGGCAAGCAACCGCTGGTTTCAATAAACAGAATTCCAACATCGTTGGCCGGATCAGAAGGTGGATATAAAATACTTCCACTCATCATGTCGTGACCGCGTGGTTCAAACATCAGGCCTTTGCGGATCCAATCGTACTCTCGCAAAAAGTGCTGACGCTTTTCGCTCATGTTTTTCCCTTGAAGGTTAGGGCCTCCTCCGGCTACAACACGCACGGGATTGCCACAGGTGTGAGCGTCAATACAAAAAAATGTTTTACTCATAGCTTATAAATTATTAGTAGGCAGTAGGCAATAAAAAATAGGCAAAACATCATTCAACTTGCCTACTTCCAATTGCCTATTGCCTACTTCTTACCCCATTCATTATTTCTCAATCTCCAAATCTTCAATGGATTTAACTCTTGAAGTTCATAGGGTAAAATTGAGTCTGGAAAATTTTGAAAAGCAACGGGTCTTGCAAATCGTTTGATGGCATCTGTGCCAACAGCAGAGAAACGTGAATCCGTTGTTGCAGGAAACGGACCACCGTGTTGCATGGAAGGACAAACTTCAACACCCGTAGGAACTCCATTCACAACCAATCGACCAGCCTTCTCCACCAACATGTTAATCAAACTTGAATACTTAGCTAATTCAGCTTCATCAGAAATGATCGTAGATGTTAGTTGACCGTGTGAGCGATTGACTACAGAGAGTAATTCTTCATTTGTCTTGCAACGAACAATTAGCGAGAATGGTCCGAACACTTCCTCTGCCAGCGCAGGATTTTTCATAAACTCTTCTGCCGCTACCGAAGCAACATGAGGTCTTCCCTGAGATGCATTTCCATCTGACAAAGATTGACCTTCCACCACCACACCTTTTTGTGAAAGTGTCTGAGTTAATTTCTTTGCATAATTATCCGCTATACCCTGATGCAACATAGTGCCCGGCATTACTTTTTGAATCTCTGCGGATAAAGCTTTAATAAATCGATCTAATCCTTCTCCCTCAACGGCAATGATCAACCCAGGATTTGTACAGAATTGTCCAACACCAAGTGTAATGGATGCTGCAAAACTAGCGGCAGTTTTTTCCGCATCTCTATGCAACGTATCAGGTAAAAGAATAACCGGATTGATACTGCTCATCTCTGCAAATACCGGAATAGGTTCTGGTCGTTGATTAGCTAAATCAAATAAAGCCTTCCCTCCTGCCAACGAACCAGTAAATCCAACTGCTTTGGTAAATGGATGTTTCACTAATGCTTGCCCCACTTCAAAGCTTGCACCATGCACATGTTGAAATATGCCTTGAGGCATTCCTGTTTTTTCGATTGCCTTTGCAATTGCTCCAGCTACCAATTCAGACGTTTCCGCATGCGCTGGATGTGCCTTTACAATTACCGGACATCCTGAAGCCAATGCAGAAGTTGTATCTCCACCCGCTGTGGAATACGCTAATGGAAAGTTCGCTGCGCCAAACACGACCACCGGACCAATTGGCACAAGCATCTTTCTGATATCTGGTTTAGGTGCTGGCATGCGATCGGGAATCGCAGTATCAACTCTTGCTTCCACCCACGATCCCTCTTCGACTAATTCAGCAAACATGCGACAATGATTAGTGGTGCGGCCGCGCTCGTTGATGATTCGTGCTTCTGGTAGGTTTGTCTCACGCATAGCAGTGGTAACTAACTCGGCACCCAATGCTTCAATCTCATCCGCAATAGCACGAAGAAATTCTGCTTTCTTTTTTCCTGAAAAATTCTTGTAGGAAAGAAAAGCGATGTGTGCTTCCTGCATGGCAGCATTTACTTGATCAAGTGTAGAATCGGTGTATTTCATAGTTTGCGCATTTCACGTTTCAGATTTAAGTCCTTTTTTCTCTTAACAAAAATCAGAAAAGCGAGTTGTTTTCCAAAATCATTATATCCAATCCAGCTTGATCACAGTTTGCTCCGCTATAATTTCACCCGTATGCTTAGTGGCTTTAGGTTCAATCAGCATTAACTTTACTTCCTCGTTATCGGTCCAGGGGCGATGTTCAGTATTTTTAGGTACAATTAAAATTTCTCCCGGCTTGGTGGAAATTGTTCGTCCATCACGAAAGTCCATCATTAATGTTCCACTCAAAACAACAAACATTTCATCTTCATGCTCGTGTTTGTGCCAGATCAAATTACCCTTTACCCTGGCAAGTTTCACATAGTTATCATTGAGCTCACCGATAATGTGTGGATGCCAATGTTCTGAAAACTTGCTAAACTTTTCCTCCAGGCTTATATGCATGTGTATCTCGCTTTAACCTAATGCGGGCCTGTTCTTAATACCTTCACGGATTACTTTTAAAATTCTCTCACGCTCTTCGCCAGCGAGAATCAAGCGTGGAGCACGCACGGTTTCTGAACCTATTCCTTCTTCCTGTTCGGCAAGTTTAATATACTGAACTAATTTAGGATGAATATCCAATTCCAGCAATGGCAAGAACCATCGGTATATTTTGAGCGCTTCAGCAATTTTATTTGCCTTTGTTAATTTATAAACAGCCACGGTCTCTTTTGGAAATGCACAAACTAATCCGGCAACCCAACCATCTGCACCAAGCATGATTTCTTCCATAGCAATGGTATCCACACCACAAAGAATTTTGAAGCGATCGCCAAAGCGATTTATCAAACGAGTTACGTTGGATACATCGCGGGTGGATTCTTTGATAGCCTGGATGTTCTTGTTTTCTGCCAACTCACTAAACATATCAAGCGTAACTTCAATTTTATAATCAATGGGATTATTATAGATCATAATGGGCAAGCTGCTTGACTCTGCTACTGCTTTGAAATAAGCTACCGTTTCGCGGTGATCAGATTTGTAACGCATGGGTGGCAGCATCATCAAGCCTGTAGCACCACATTTTTCTGCTTCATGTGCGAGCGCAACGGCCTCGCGTGTACTTCCTTCGGCAATGTTCATCACAACAGGAACCTTACCTGCTACTTTATCAACTGTGAATTTTACTAAATCAGATTTTTCATCATTGCTCAATACACTGGCTTCCCCGAGTGTGCCTCCAAGAATTACACCTTCAACACCTGCATCAAGCTGTGCATGAAGATTTTTTTCAAACAAAGGAAAATCAAGTTTATCATCAGAAGTAAACTTGGTAGTAAGTGCCGGGAAAACTCCCTTCCATTGAATAGCCATATTGAGAATTTTAGTTTTAGGATTCAAATTTACACGACTGAAACGGATAATGGTTTGCCTCAACTGGTCAATAATGATACTATATTGATCAATTAATACAATTTGATGATTAAATTTGATCAAAATAAGCCCAAATGAAGGTAATTCCTTTCAGCATCCCCAAAACATCACGTGAAGCTTTTCGTGTGCAGGTGGATGTTCTTCCTTATCTATACGACAAACTTCACCAGCATCCGGAAACACAAATCATGCTTATTGAAAATGGCGAAGGAACGCTCATTGCCGGTGACTATGTAGGAAGATTTGGTGACGGAAGTTTATTCCTCATCGGCAGTGGCCAGCCCCATGTTTTTCGTAGCGATGATCTGTACTATAAACCAAAGAGTAAGCTGAAAGTGAATTCGATCTCGCTTTATTTTGATGAACGATATGCCGGAGAAAGTTTCTGGCAACTTGATGAACTTCGAAAGGCATATCAATTCATTTTGCAAGCTGGAGTAGGCTATCGCATTCAAGGGAAAACGCAATCACAACTTACTCAACTTATACGGGAGCTCGTGCCTCTGAAAGGAATTAACAAACTGATTCATTTCATGCAGTTGCTGAAGGTGCTGAGCGAATCAAAGGAGTTGATTCCGCTGTCGATCACTCAGCCTCAAACCAATCTAACCATAACAGAAGGTAAACGAATGAATGACATTTTGCAGTTCACATTCAGTCAAAGTCATCGTAAAATAAAGATTGAAGAGGCAGCTGAAGTAGCCAACTTGTCGGCTGAGGCGTTCTGTCGGTATTTTAAAGTGCGAACAAGAAAGACGTATACTACCTTTTTGAATGAAGTAAGAATAAGCAATGCGTGCAAGATGCTAATCGGAAAAAGAAAAAGTATTCAGGAGATATGCTATGATGCTGGCTTCGCTAACCTATCGCACTTTAACAGGACCTTCAAAAAAGTGACTGGTAAAACTCCCAAGGGCTATCTTAATTAGAAATGGAATCTTAAGCGCGTTTTAATTCCAGAATGGTAATCTCTGGTGGCATACCCACGCGACCCGGATAGCCTAAAAATCCGAAGCCCCGGTTTACATAGAGGTACTGCTCACCTTCCTTGTATAAGCCTGCCCACTGCTTGTAAGCATATTGTACAGGACTCCATTTGAAACCACCGATCTCCACACCGAACTGAAAGCCATGTGTGTGCCCGGAAAGCATCAGGTCAATATCTTTATACTCAGGTTTCACCTGCGCATCCCAATGGCTGGGGTCATGCGATAGCAAAATTTTTGTGCTTACTTCATCCGTATCGGCATAAGCCTGATCTAACTTTCCATATTTAGTAAATCTTCCCGCACCCCAGTTTTCAATACCGATGATAGAAATACGATCGCCACTCTGTTCAATCGTTCTGTTTTCATTCATCAATAGATCGAAACCTAATAAACGGTGCGCTTCAATAAGATCTTTAAAGTTTTGTTGTTTCTCCTCTTTCGTTGCCCAGTTTTTGTAATCACCATAATCATGATTTCCGGTAACGGAAAACACACCCAACGGTGCCCGGAGTTTATTAAACACATCCATGTATTCTTTTACTTCGCTGGATTCATTATTCACCAAATCTCCTGTAAAGAAAATCATATCCGGTTTTTCGTTCATCACCATTTCCACACCACCCCTCACGGCTGTTTTATTGAAAAAACTTCCGGAGTGAATGTCCGAAACCTGGGCGATCCTGATTCCATCGAAAGACTTCGGCAGATTAGGTAATTTTATTGCAACACGCTTAACACGATAATCGTGCGCACCTGAAATAATTCCGTAGGCCATTGCTCCAAAAGGAATGGCGGTTGCTGCCAATGCCGCATTGGTAAGAAATTGTGAGCGTGAAATAACTTCACCAGGCAATGAATCAGCGGACTCTTTTGTAAAATATTTTACCACCCAGCGAACTAGTCGCTGTCCATCATCAATTAATAAAAAGACGACACCGAACAGTTTTGAGAAATAGGTAGCGAATAATCCGGTAATCATCCAATTGCGCATGCCGCTGCTGATTTTATAGGGGTCAGCAAACGTCCACCAGGTCATCGCTGCTATGCATAGCATGGTGGGTATCCAAAATCCATAACGCACCAATGCTTTCCAGGGTGATGGCCAGTTTTTGCTAACATTCAACACGGCTTGAAAGACGTAGATGTCGATCAGCAAAAATGCGATAGTGAAAAATAGCAGTGTCATAATCCGGTACTTCATAAAAAAACTATCCTTCTACTGAAGTCGCAGGATAGTTTAATTTATTGCAATCTGTCTGATTTAATTTTCAACTTTTATGTCTCAGTAAATCCTCTTGCGGTGTTCTCTTAAAAATCCGTTGCTTTAACTTTGCCACCAGCATATACATGACCGGAACAAAGAATAGGGTAAGGAAAGTTCCAAAGATTAATCCGAAGATCATGGTCCATGAAAGAGGTCCCCAGAATCTTACGTTATCACCCCCAAAGAAAATATGAGGATTGAACTCAGAGAATAAGGCTACAAAATCAATGTTAAAACCAACAGCTAAAGGTATAAGCCCCAACGTAGCTGCCATGGCCGTTAATAATACAGGAGTCATACGGGTTTTGGAAGCTTCAATAATTGCCTCTTTCAGTTCAATACCCTGGCCAACAAGAAGATCAGTAAATTCAACAAGCAAGATACCGTTGCGAACCACAATTCCACCTAAGGCCATCAAACCTACACCCGTCATTACAATTGAAATTTCCATTTTAAACAATGAGAAACCAATCAAAACACCAATAATACTTAATACTATCTCAGACAAGATGATGATCGGTTTACTGGTTGAGTTAAACTGAATAACCAGAATCATAAAAATAAGGCCAATGGCAACGAGACCGGCTTTGCCCAGGAAGTCTGCGGTCTCTTGTTGTTGTTCCTGCGCTCCGGTTAATTTTATTTCCACTTGATCTGAATACGATAAATCCTTCAGTGCATTTTTAATTTCAGCTACCACCTGGTTTTCATTAAAACCACCCAGTACATTTGACGACAAGGTAATCACACGCTTCTGATCAATCCTGCGAATACCGGCATAACTGTTTGAATATTCAATCTTCGAAAAGGAAGACAGCGGCACCTGACGTACTACCCCACCCATGGTCATATCTCGGAATGTGATTGGCAAGTTCATCAACATATTGATGTCGTTGCGCTGTGATTCCTTAATGCGAAGCTGAATCGGGTAATCATCATTGGCATCGCGGAATTTTGAAACTTCAGAACCATAAATCGCTGTGCGAAGAATTCCACCAATCTGTGCTGTTGAAATTCCTTCACGATTTGCTTTTTCACGATCAATGTTGATTATAATTTCCGGCTTACTGCTTTCAAAGTCAGACTTCAATTCTTCTACACCCGGAATTTGTAGTGAATCCAGGTAACGTATTGCACGATCAGCGGTGGATACCAATACATCGAAATTATCAGCAGCGATCTCAATATTAATTGGTTTGCCAGTAGGCGGTCCGTTGGCTTCCTGATTAACGGAAATCTCGGCCCCTTTAACTCCTTTCACCGCTTCACGAATTTGATCCATATAAACACTCGTTGACTGACCATCCCTCTTTTCAAATGTGACAAAGGCTATACTTACTTTGCCCAAATGTGGTTGGGCATTGCTACCCGAGAACTGGTCTTCTGCTGCACCTATCGCAACATTTGAAATAATCGATTCAACAATTTTGTTGTCGTTACCTACCACGGATATCACCCTACCTTCTACAATACGGGTTACAGAATCGGTTACACGTTGATCCGTTCCTATTGGCAAGCGGATATAAGTATAGATGAAATTCGGCTCACCTTTTGGAAAAAACCCTACGGGAGGTTTTCTAATGGCAGTGAACACCAGTGCGAATATAAATAAGGCAAACACTCCGCCGATCACGGCAAATGGTCTTAAGCCCGTCAAGCACCATGATACCATTTTCTTATATCCTTCCTGAACTTTGGGCCAACCCTTTGTTTGAAAATCGGAGATTACTTCTTCCAGCACAAAACGATGCAGGGAATAAACACCAAACAGAAATATCGTAAAGTTACCCAATCCGAAAATTCCCATCACATACCAGATCAACGCCAGGGCTCCAAATATAATGGCGGTAATTTTATATCCTTTAGTAACCTTCGATTTGCTATGATCATGATCATGTGCTTTCATGAAGTCCGCTGCAAAAACAGGATTCATGATATACGCCACAACCAATGAAGCCAACAGCGCCACAATCAACGTGATCGGCAAGAAGAACATGAATTCACCTACAGTGCCAGGCCAGAAAGCCAGTGGAACGAAAGGAGCCAAAACAACCAATGTTCCTGAAAGTACGGGCATGAACACTTCACCGGCTGCAATCTTTGCAGCCTTGCGAATGGGCACTTTACCATTATCAAAAACGCGGTGCGTGTTTTCAATCAC
The DNA here is from genome assembly GCA_043774745.1 of Cyclobacteriaceae bacterium. Lineage (GTDB taxonomy): Bacteria > Bacteroidota > Bacteroidia > Cytophagales > Cyclobacteriaceae > ELB16-189. The sequence goes on from JAYVTC010000162.1 coordinate 30,250, forward strand.
TACGATCGCATCATCCACCACAATACCCAATGCAAGCAGGAATGAAAACAGCGTCATCAGGTTAAAGGTGAAGCCGAGCGGAGGGAATACAAGGAAGGCAATGAAACTGGAAATAGGTACAGACAATCCTACGAAGATGGCATTGGTTGCACCCATAAAAAACATCAGGATGATCGTTACCAGCACAAAACCAATAATAATGGTGTTGATCAGATCGTGTAGAGTGAGACGTGTTTTTTCTGATTGATCAGCCGTAATGGTAACCTTCACTCCCGGAGGGAGTATGTTGGCTTTAAAATTCGCAACAATTTCATTGATCTGATCAGAGGCATTGATAAGGTTCTCACCTCCACGCTTCACCACATTCAACGTGATTACATTTTTATTATCTAAACGGGCAAAGCTCTCCTGCTCCTTATGCGAGTCTACAATTTCTGCTATGTCTTTTAAGTACAGCTTTCCTCCACGAATAGAACCGATAACCGTATTGCCAATTTGTTCGGCAGAAGTAAATTCTCCATTCACGCTAATGGAGCGCTTCATGCCACCCACTGACAATTGACCTCCAGAAACAATCATGTTCTCATACTTGATACCATTTGAGATATCATCAAAACTTACTCCTGCCTGAGCCGCTTTGAACATATCCACATTGATCTGAATTTCACGATCCAGGGCGCCAACAATATCTACATATCTTATCTCTCTTAACGACTCAATGCCTTCTTGCATTTGCTCCGCATATTTCTTTAGCGTTTGCAAATCATAATCTCCAGAAAGGTTTATGTTCATAATGGGTAAGGCAGAAATATCAATATCGATTACCTGTGGATCATCCAGCAGGTTAGTAGGAAGATTAGGTTTAGCACGATCAACAGCTTCCTGAACTTGGCGCTTTGCTTCCTTTACTTCTACATCGGTTTCAAATTCTATAATCACATTAGAAAAATCCTGCACGGAGTTAGAAGTAACTTTCTTAACACCAGCTATGGACTTCACTTCTTTTTCAATCTGCTTGGAAACTAGATTCTCAACATCGGAAGGAGAAGCACCCGGATACACAGTTGCCACATAAATCTGAGGGAATACTACTTCCGGAAAATTCTCTTTCGGAAGAATGTTATAAGTCATGATACCTGCCACGCAAATGATGGCGGTGGCTACGTAGATCACTATCTTATTGTCAATCGACCAACTGGTCGGTCTGAATTCTTTTTCGGTGTCTTGCATAAATTATAATGTTATGATCAGCTATAATTTCTATTGAGGTGAACTATATCTTGATGAATTGGCCATCGTTCAATCCTTGATATCCAACGGTAATGATCTTATCACCTGCCTGCAATCCGGAAAGCACAAGGGCCAGATTATCATACACACCGTCCATTTTGATTACTCTTCTGCGGGCCACCATTTGATCTCCGTTTTTCTGTGCTACATAAACTACTTTTTCACCATTAATATCCTGCACTACGTTTACCGGTATACATATCGCTGATGGATAAGTTTCAAAAATGACACGAATCACAGCGGTCATATTAGGTCTTAGCTGAGAAGATGATGGTAACTTAACCTCTACCGGGAAAGAACGACTTAGCGGATCAATATTTTTTCCAACAAAACTAATATTCGATTCAAAAGTCTTACCTAAATCAGTAATGGTTACAGTCACCTTATTGCCTTTATTGATTGAATTCACATAGGCTTCAGAAACTTTCAAGGCAACCTTTAATTGCGAAGTATTGATCACACGAAAAGCGGGAAGACCCGGACCAACATTTTCTCCAACTTTCACATTCACCGCATCTACCGTTCCGCTGATAGGCGCTTTGATTTTAGTCATTTCAATCTGCTCTTGCAGGGTTGCCATTCTACGTTCAAGACTCTCTTTATTGTTTTTGGCCTGGAGGTATTGTACTTCCGTACCAATCTTCTGCTCCCACAAATTTTTCTGACGTTCATATACCGTCTTTGCAAGTTCCAGGGATCCTTTCGCTTCTTCCATCGAGCTCAGGAGAATGGAGTTATCAATTTGCGCCATTATTTGACCTTTACTCACTACATCACCTTCGCTTGCAAACACCTGTGTCACAACACCAATAGACCTGGCACTGACCTGAATGTTATCCTCGGCTTGAATTAAACCTTGTGTTTGAACATAATAGTCAAATGCGCGGGGAATTATTTCTATTACCGCTACTTCCTTGGATTTCATAACCACTTTAGAAGTATCTGTTAACTTAAGTTCGTTTTCAAGAGACACAATATCTTTTTCAAGGTCAGCCTTTTTTCTTTTTAATTCCTGGAGCTGAGTCGCCTTGTCGGGACTGCAGGCAGAAACAATAACAGCAATTAATAGTGTGCTTAAAATCGGAGTATATAAATTCAATTTCATATCGATAGTTGATTAATGGTTATTTCGTTTGAGTTGTTGAGGTTAATAATTTTCCGTATGCTTTTTCGAGCTCTACCGATGCAATCAAGGCATCATATAAAGCTGCATAATAATTGGTCTGCGCTTCCTTGTAGTCGGCATCCGCATTGATCACTTCGAGATTGGAGCCCACACCTTGCTGATATTTGATCACCGTTACATCATACACTTCTAGTGACAGCAGCATATTTTCGCGTTGGGCTCTAAGCGTATTTACATAGCTCTGAAATGTTTTGCTTGCCTGATCCTGCTGCAGATCAATCTGATTCTTTACTAGTACAAGGCTGTTTTCAATCTGATTATACTTTGTTTTCTTCTGCTGAATTAATCTGCTTTTCTGAAGTCCATCAAATATGGGCAAGCTGGCACTTACACCTACTGCGCCCAATGTGCGCCAATTTGCACCAAACTGAAACATGTTCTCAAAGGCTGCTGTACCATAACTGGCACCATAACTTCCAAAGAGATTCAGGCTAGGGAGATATTGTGATTTCGTGTTTTTGATGTCCAGTTCAACTAATGATTTATTTACTTGTAATAGATTATACTCTATCCGGTTGCTGTATTGAAAGTCTTTTTTAAAGTCATTGTCTAATACCTGAAACTGCAGTGTTTCGAGTTGATCGGTTAATGATATCTGTTCTGCTATTGGCAAACCCATCTGAAACTTTAGGATGTTGAAGCTTACATCAAGACCGATGGCTGCATTATTCCTGAGGTTCGCGATGTTGTTGTACTGAACCTGCACACGATTTACATCAATCTTTTCAGCAAAACCGTTTTCATAAAGCGCTTTGGTTTGCTTCAGCAACGAGTCGAGACGCTGAAAGTTTTTGTTTACTAATTCCGTACGCTCACTGCTTACCAAAACAGCGTAATAAGCCTTTTTAATTGCTTCCACTACATCGGTCTGGGTCTTTACGAGGTCTTTGCGCGACAATTCCGTGTAGGTCTTGCTGGCCTTAAGGCCCACAATGTAAGAACCATTGAAAATCATCTGCTGTAAGTTAATGCCAGCATTACCTGTGTATTGTGTTCCGAATTTCACTCCTACCAGATCGCCAGGCTTCGCATTAGGATCAAAAATAATGGCAGGAATAAAAGAAGTTGGAATAATATAGTTATCAACAATAGATCCGGATGCATTGAGTTGCGGCAAACCCATGCCGATGATTTCCTTTACTCGTGCCTCGGAGGCGATAAGAGATTCTTTAGAATTTTTCAGGTTTATGTTATTCTCTAAAGCAAAATCAATTGCTTCCTGTAATGAGAATGCACTCGATGCTGTTTGTTGTGCATAACTATTAATCGAAAATAATACCCACAAAACAAAAATGGGTATTATGACTTTGTGGGGATTCTTAATATTTATCATAGTGAGGATTGATAGTGGTCTTCTTTATATTTCTGATATAATTTTTTTCCTTTCTCGGTACACAGGCCGTGTACAAACAAATCAAAGAGTTGTGTGTGCACTTCAATAAAATTGAATCGGTCTTTGGGGAACAGTTCCGGATTAAACGCAGCTTCAATCAATACCAAACGCGTGATCGCCATAATATCCGGATTGATATCCGATCTGTAAAAACCATCCTCAACACCCTGACGTATGTTGTGCATCACAGAGTGGTTAATGATTTTAACCTTATGTTCATTATACAATCCCCATGCTTTGGGATGATACTTCTGCAAATCAAAAAGCATGGATGGATTTAAGTTCTCCAGATCGCGCTTCATGCACACGGAAATTTTACTTAACTCCTCAATTGAATTTTTTGAACTTTTTGCTATTTCCTCATACTGATGAAAGCTCTTTTCCAGATACATTGCTGACATCTTGTATACCAAATCATCCTTATCAGCAAAATGTTGATACAGCGTTTTCTTTGAGACTGACAGGTGACGGGCTATGTCATCCATGGTTACGCTGCGTACTCCATACTTCATGAAAAGCGCCTCTGTGCCTTCCAAAATCTTCTCTCTTGTCTCTTGTTCTTCCATAAGCGGGCGCAAAACTATGGAAACTTTAAACATTACCAAAGTTTCCATAGTTTCCTTCAACGCCTGTTTTTGCCTATTGTTCGATGTTTTTACAAAAAAGTTGGAATATTTATGGTGAGAATTTAGTTCAACCGTTTGCGCTGCCAGAATGGGTATCGGAAGTGGGCACTTCTTTGAAACACCATTTCTCTTTCATCTTCTGCTTGATGCGTTCGCGCTCATCAGGCGACATATTGCCCCATTTCTCTTTCCAATAATATTTCCAGGGTCCACTATGATTGGCACCATGACAACGGCACCGGCCAAATGGCCAGAAAAATATCTTGGTCAGCAACAGCAATCCTGCGGTTTGCCAGAAACTAATTACCGGTCCGGCAAACAACTCCGGCACGAGCCAATTCCACAAATACTGGGTACCAATAATAAATCCGTACACGACAATGATCGCAACCAGTATGCCGATCAAGACTTTTCCAACCCACATTCCTCGTTTCATAACTTCTTTACTTTAAATTTTTTAATTTCTTTAATTGTTAACCAACCACATCATCATAGAACTTTTGCAACGTCTTGCGCAAAGCCATGATGGCATAACGCTTTCGCGAAAGCAAGGTGTTGATGGATATCCCTGTCTCCTCCGAAATTTCCCTGAATCCCTTCTCTTCAATTTCATTCAGAATGAAAATCTCGCGTTGATCAGCAGGTAAACTTGCCAATGCATCAGTGATCTGCTCCCAGATGGCTTCACGCAATAATGTAGCCTCCGGACTATTATCCAGATCAGGTAAAATTTCCTGAAGTGTTAACGGTGCATCCTCATCACGACCCGCTAATAATTCAAAGTCGGTACGCTGCGGGCGTGAAGCATCCCTTCTATACCTGTCAATAATTTTATTACGCGCTACACTGTACAACCACGAAGTGACACGATCCAGCGACTGAATGGAGTTGAATCCTTCGATAAACTGGTAAAACACATCCTGAAGGATATCCTCCGCCTCTTCCACCGTAGACACCCTGCTGCGGATAAATCCAAGCAGTTTGTCCTTTTCCTTCAGGAACGTGTTTTGTTTTATTTCTTGCATTGCCAGGTCCATGTTACCATCTGCGCGTTATGAATGCATAGACGGAGCA
>JAYVTC010000163.1:0-5000 GCA_043774745.1 Cyclobacteriaceae bacterium
GAGTGATTGCATTATCCATTTTAACCATTTTCTTTATTATAATTTATTCGGTTCCTTTTTCCCGTGAGCGATTTTTTAATGCTCCCCAACTGGCTTTAAACGGAGAGGGATCCCTTAAGTCGGGGGATCCCAATATTTATCCGCTGATAGCGCGGAAGCAAATACTTGATTGTTCAATAGAATTAATAAAAGGTCCTGAATTTTTCTATGGTTATGGTACAGGCGATTTCCGTGATGTGTTACGTGAATGTTATAAAGAAAAAAATTATACTTCCTTATATGTAGAGGGACTTGACTCACACAATGAATATTTTGCCCAGATGCACCGCCATGGAATTATTGGCTTGCTGCTTTTCGTAACATTATTGATTGTACCCTTTCGGTATGCCTTGAAATATAGGAGTCCTTTACTGGCCGTGTTTATAATCCTGTTTGCCATTACAGCGCTATTCGAAAACGTTTTCAGTGCGCAAAAAGGAGTTACTTTTTTCGCACTTTTTTGTCCTCTTCTCATGCTATATGCCAGGAAGAAATACGAATCCAATGGTGATTCAAAGGAGCCTGTTTGAATAGGCCTTAATTAACCTTAAATTGCTGAAATTTTATTTGTATGGCAGTTAATCTGGCAGCCTGTATTACGGCATTCTTAATCTCATTTATTACGCTGCCTGTAATCATTAAATATTTTCTGGGAAAGAATCTGGTTGATGTTCCAGGCAGGAGAAAGGTTCATAAGAAAATAACCCCTTCGATGGGTGGCATTTCAATTTTCGCTGGCTTTTTGATTGCATGTTTGATATGGATGGATTTTGGTAACTGGCAAATTTCGCGCTACGTGATTGCCAGTTTGTTTATTGTTTTTTTACTAGGTGTGCGCGATGATATCGTGCCTTTTCAGGCTACTCAAAAGCTATTGGGTCAAATTGTAGCAGTAATTATACTTTTATTCTCAACCATTCATATTGATTCTTTATATGGATTATTTGGAGTCGTGCAAATACCAGAAGTTGCTGGCTACTTGATTACTGCTTTTGTCATTGTGGTGATTACCAATTCCTTTAACTTAATTGATGGACTTGATGGATTAGCTGGTAGTGTTGCCATGGTTGGGCTGTCCGCGTTTGGAGTTTGGTTTTATTTTGTTGGCGATGAAGTTTTTGCCCTGCTTTGCTTTGCTATGATGGGTGGTATACTTGCATTTTTGGTTTTTAACTGGGATCCCTCAGAAATTTTTATGGGCGACACAGGCGCTATGGTCATTGGTATGTTTCTGGGTTTATTGGTTATCCATTTTATGAATACCAATTTCAATTTACCGGATGGTCATACCATGAAGTTTTCAGCAAGTATAGCTACTGCAGCCTGTTTCATAATAATTCCACTTTGCGATACGCCCAGGATAATTATTTTAAGATTATTACGCGGGCAATCCCCTTTCAGTCCCGACAAAAGCCATATCCATCACGCGATTATGCGATTGGGAATGACACACGCACAAACAGCCATTATTTTGGGGTCTGTAAATCTCTTTTTTCTTATTATAGCCTGGATATTCAGAGGGGTAGGTGATGTATGGATGCTCCCGGGAATTATTATTATGGCTTTCATTTTAAGTATTATTTTAGATCGATTAATAACGAGAAAGCTTTCTTCAAAAGCTTAATGGTTTTAAAGGTTCACTCATGAAAGATCAAATAGAGAAAATTAGAAAGGAGATAGAGGAATTCACTTCTTCAACCAAGCAGAGTGTAGAAGAATTCCGACTTCAGTTTGTAAGCAAAAAAGGGAAAGTATCAACCCTTTTTGATCAATTAAAACTGGTCGCAGCTGAAGAGAAGAAAGAATTGGGAAAAGTGTTGAATGATTTGAAGAAGTCTGCCGAGAATAAGTTTACGGAATTACAAGAAGCCATGGAAGGCAGTTCTTCAAATAATTTGTTCGAGGGTGATCTGACACTTCCAACTGTTCCTAACAAAACTGGAAGTCAACATCCTCTTAATTTAACTCGCTATCGCATCATTGAAATCTTTGAAAGACTCGGTTTCAATGTTGAAGATGGTCCTGAGATTGAGAGCGATTGGCATAACTTCACTGCTTTGAACTTTCCAGAAAACCACCCTGCCCGTGAAATGCAGGATACATTCTTCGTGGAGAAAAATCCGGATGTGTTATTGCGTACACACACCTCCAATGTACAGATAAGGTTGATGAAAAACAGGAAGCCACCATTCCGGGCCATCATGCCAGGTCGGGTGTATCGTAATGAAGCGATATCGGCAAGAGCTCATTGTTTTTTCCACCAGGTGGAGGGGCTATATGTTGATAAGAATGTGGGCTTCTCCGATTTGAAGCAGACACTTTATCATTTTGCGAAAGAGATGTTTGGTAAGGAAACTAAAATCCGATTGAGACCATCATTCTTTCCGTTCACAGAACCATCTGCGGAGATTGATATCTCCTGTTTGATATGCCATGGTAAGGGTTGTAATGTTTGTAAGTACTCAGGCTGGGTTGAGATTGCCGGCTCGGGAATGGTTCATCCGAATGTGCTTCGTAATTGTGGCATCGATCCGGAAGAGTATACGGGCTTTGCATTTGGAATGGGCATAGAACGGATCACCATGCTTCGCTATAGCATCAATGATCTTCGATTGTTCTCTGAAAATGACATCCGCTTTCTGAAGCAGTTCAAGCCTGTCATCTGATTGTTTTTTCACGCAAAGACGCTAAGGACGCAAAGAGATAGACAAAGATTTAAATGGTAGCCCATGTAATAGTTTTGTAAAAAAACTTGAGGCCCGTTTCAGGCTGGTAGCTGGTAGCTTGAGGCTTGTAGCTGGAAACCCAATATTGACTATAGCAAATAACAATCAACATGAAAGTTCCCTTTTCAGATCTGGCTATCCAATATCAAACACTGAAGCCAGAGATTGATAAGGCCATTTCAGGAGTTCTTGAATCAGGAAGTTTTATTGGCGGAAGTTCTGTAACCCATTTTGAGGAAAGTTTTGCATCACTCTGTCAGGTAAAAAACTGCATCGCCATTGGCAACGGAACGGATGGACTTTTTATCTCGCTTAAAGCGTTGGGAATAGGTCCCGGAGACGAAGTGATCACACCCGCCTGGAGTTGGATTTCAACATCAGAGGTAATTACGCTAGCCGGGGCAACACCCGTCTTTGCGGATGTTGATTCAAAATATTTTACGATCACGGAGAAAAGCATAAAGGATAAAATCACCACCCGTACTAAGGCTGTCATTGTGGTTCATCTTTATGGACAGGTTGCGGACGTGAATGCAATGAAAGTATTGTGCTATGCTTCAGATCTGTTTCTGATAGAAGACTGTTCGCAAGCCCATCTTTCATCTGAACAGGGTGTGATGGCAGGGTCAACAGGTGATTGTGGAGTCTTCAGTTTTTATCCTACCAAGAATCTGGGGGCGTTTGGCGATGCGGGTTGTGTGATAACCAATCAGGATCCATTGGCAGAGAAAATAAGACGCCTGGCTAATCACGGTGGACTGAGTAAAGATGATCACCAGATTGAAGGCTTCAACAGTCGCATGGACACGATGCAAGCGGCTATTCTCAACGTAAAATTGAAATACCTGCAAGAGTGGAACGCAAGGAGAATTAGAAATGCCCAATTATATTTTGAAAATTTATCGGACATAGGAGCAATATCTCTTCCTGAGGTAAGAAAAATCACCGTGCACACATTTCATCTCTTTGTTATCAAGGTTGAACAGCGTGACGACTTGAAAGCCTTACTTGAAAGCAAGGGTGTGCAGACGTTGATCCATTATCCTAAAGCATTGCCCTTTGTGCCTGCTTATGATTATTTATCGCATAACCTCGATGACTTTCCGGTTTCCGCCCAATTACAGCGAACGGTGTTATCTCTTCCCATTGCTCCGGAGATATCTGAAGAGCAAATTTATTATTTGTGCCGCATGATTAGAGAATTCTATGAAGGATAAAATCAAAACAGTAGCTATTGTGGGGGCGGGCACGATGGGGCAGGGCATCGCCATTTCTTGTGCATTGTCAGGATATGATACGCTGCTTTTTGATATAAGTCCGGGCTTTAGTGAAAAGGCACTTCAACGTATCGGGCAATCAATCGATCAATCAGTACTAAAAGGTAAGTTAACTGATGAGGCGGGCCAACAAGGATTCAATCGCATTAAAATTGTAAATAGTTTATCCGATGTAAAAGCAGACTTAATCATAGAGGCAGTTATTGAAAATCTGGAGGTGAAGCAGAAACTATTTTCAGATCTTGAAAAGATTAATTCAACCGATACGATATTAGCGACCAATACGTCTTCCATTTCCATCACACAAATAGCTTCTGTTTTACCGAGTCCAGCCAGATTTGTTGGATTGCATTTCTTCAATCCGGCTCATCTGATGAAGTTGGTTGAAGTGATTTCTGGTAAGCATACACATCCGGATATTGCTTTATCGATGATGAGCTTTTCAGAGTCGTTAGGCAAAACAGCGGTAGAAGTAAAAGATTCCCCTGGGTTTATCGTTAATAGAGTGGCGCGTCATTATTATGTTGAATCCTTAAAGTTGCTTGAAGAAGGCGTGGCGGATGTGCAGGGTATTGATAAATTACTGCGTTCATCAGGATTTAAAATGGGTCCGTTTGAGTTGATGGATTTGATTGGTATTGATGTAAACTATTCAGTGACCGTTTCGGTTTACGAAGGGTTTAATCGTAATCCAAAGTTTAAGCCAAGCGCCATCCAAAAGGAGAAAGTGGAGCAGGGATTTTTGGGTAGGAAAACTGGAAAGGGATTTTACGAGTATAAATAGCTATGAGTTTTGAGCTACGAGACAATTAGCTCTTAGCTCATGGCTTGCAGCTCGGGGCGATTTCGAAGATATGATGAGGAAAATTAGATTTTGGTTTTTACTGTTTGTTATCTCAGCGTGCAATCCCCAGCGATCGGACGATCCCGTTCCCTTTATTCCATTCCTTGATATTGT
>JAYVTC010000164.1:0-3330 GCA_043774745.1 Cyclobacteriaceae bacterium
CTTCCCAGAAAAACCACGAGCTTATCTTTTAGTTTATGTTGCGTGCGAACAATCTCAGCGGGATCAATCCCATTATGCACCACTTCAATCTTGTGTTCATCAATCTGATAATGCTGAATGATTTGTTGACGGGTATAATGACTCACGGCAATTACCGTATCCGCTTCTTCCATGCCACGCTTCTCCATTTCATAAATCTCATTGCGTACATGCCCACCTACCCGATCGGTTTCCAATGCATGAACGTGCAATACCAGTGGTTTGCGAGTTCGGTGTTTGATGTTGATGCCGGCAGGGTACGTTACCCAATCATGAGCGTGGATTACGTTGAAGTTTCCATCGGCTGCAATCTCTTCGGCCAACTTTGAAAACAAATACACTTTGTGCATTACATTCGATCCATAGACTTCTTTTCCAGAGAAGATGTCGTTGATCTGATCGATACTTTTCTTATCCGTTGATAATGCATCGAACGCGCTGAGATGACTATCTTCTAAAAGCTGATTCGTGAAATGATATGGACTAATACTCACCGGAAGCTGATGGACTTCTGTGTTGAGAAATGAAAAGTTAAATGCGATGTGTTCGACATTAATCTCTTGTGCAGTGAGTTGGTTCAGGCCGATGATGTTGACATTGCTTAAATCGTTTGACGAAGCCTGGGGAATAATCAGACGAATGTCAGTTTTCGTACTTAATGCTTTAACCAGACCATAGGTAGCAATACCAAGGCCTCCGCTGAAAAGCGGTGGAAATTCCCAACCGAGCATGAGCACCTTTGTCATAATGTAAGAGCATTCATATATACGAACGACATTACAAAGGAGACAGAATTAACCGTTTCAAAATGCAAGGAAGGTGACAGATGCCTCAAGCTGATGAAAAAATGCCAATGGCAGATACGCCTTCAAAACTCAAAAACTAAAACAGGGTCTACTCAAAAGTATCAAGGTTAATTGGGTAGATGGAAACGGTAAAAGTACTGATTTGAGCCTCTTAAACTCTTCATGAGCTTTAATCGACAAGCCCTTTGCTCTATAATGTTAAACCAAATTAAAGAAAAAAAACGGCAATGTTTATTTTATGAAATTTATTTAGGTAATGTCTTACAATTCAATCCATAATGAGATTTATACCAATCTTATTATCATTTATTAAACTTCATTGAAATTTTTGCATTGCTCAAGAGACTTGTAAAAACACCATGAAATCTAAAGGAAACTAAACAGTTTCAGAAAACCACTACGTTAAATTTGGCTCTTTCGGTTAACTTCAATTACTACCGTGTTACTCATACTTTCTCGATGAGACTAAAATTCCAATTAAAGCACATTGACACTATTAGCAACTTATCTTTAGCGCTTAAAGGTATCGTCTACGATTAACCATTAGTTAAATTGAAGATTTGATGATGCTGTAATTTGGTTGCATGAATCTTCATCATCAAATTTTCAAATCAACTCATTTTCAAATTATCGATTAACCGTTCCCTACGGCTTCGTTCCCCTCACTATTTCAACCCACCCCTTCTTCGTTTCCTTAGATGTTTGCAAGGTGTAATAATACACTCCATCTGATAGATCCTTTCCGTCCCAATCGTTCTGGTAGCTTGAAGTAGACAATACCTGTTTACCCCAACGATCTGTAATGGTGAGCTTGCCTTCGTTTTCAGGAAGGTTGCGGATAAAGAACGCATCATTCAGACCATCTTTGTTTGGAGTGATGATATTGGGAATAAAGAGATCAATATCAAGCGGAACACGTTCGTAGAATTCGTAAACGCAACCGAGTGAATCTTGTACCTGAACAAGGTATCTACCGGCCGGTATGTTTTCGTATTTCTTTTCAAATTTAAGATCATTATTCTTCAATACTTCTTCGAATTGCGTATCAAAAGATTGTCCGCCAACGGAAGCCGAATCCAATTCAATTCTAATCTCATACGGAATCAATCCACCATCAAAATCTTCAATGGTCATTTTACCCGTAGGGTCTTCCGCATACGATTCACCATCATTCACTGAAGTGCGTGGCTTGGCGCGCGCAAATAGAAGACGATGTGTAAAGTAATCAATTTGAGGAGAGAACACCTGACAAAACGTTGTAGGGCTTGTCTGGTCGATTTGAATTTGATATTCCTTGTCCGGAATTTGTAAAAAGCTATATACATTGAAATCAAGACGTAAACTTCCGGTTACGGGAATAGAAGATTCATTTATTGTTTCGAGAGCGACACCCGGGTTTGATTTGTCATACACATTAATCGTGAACGGAACATTCGGCTCACCCGAAATATTCGAAATCAAAATAGATACTTCATTATTCTCACAAATCGGAACAATCTCAAAATTTACCGCATACGTACCCCCAATATTAATCGCGGCACTTCGTGTAGGACAAGTCGCAACCGCTGATTGGATGTAAACAAAGTAAGTACCACGGGCAATATTAGAGAAGGTTATAGAAGGTTCACTATAATCAATATAATCAGCAACATCGGGTGCAGTAAATTGATCAGTGCTTAAGGCTACTTTATACACTCCTCCTATATCGGTAATGTCAACATTGATTGATCCGCTTAGGCCATTGTTGCTACAATCAGCATTGGTAGACGTTATACTGGAGTTTACAAAACCAGGGAACGTTACATTTACTGGTGTAATTGTTTTTACACAGCCTATACTGTCTTTTACCAATACGCTATAAACACCACCTGCTAAATTGCTAAAGGTTAGGCCATCCTGAAATTGAGTTGTATTAACACCATCCGCTAAAGCATATTGATAAGGACCACCACCACCAATGAAAGGCGCTGTTGGAGGTGTGATTAAAATACTTCCATCATTGTTATTACACGTTGCATCGGTTATGGTTGTTCCAATTTGTAAGTCAGGGTTTACGTTGTTGATGGTGACTGAAACCGTTGCATTACATACATCATTGATACTTTCACCAACTAATATGTTATATATTCCATTTGGAGGAAGGTTCGAAACAACATTACCCGGAGTAAACAAGGTCCAATTGACACCATTATCCGTTGAAAAGAAATACTGTCCCGTGGCACTTCCACTTGCATTGATAATGGCAGTTCCCGTTGCCTGACCGAAACAAGTAGCATCATTGAATGAATTAGCAGATGCTGTAACCGTTGTTTGAACCGGCAAACTATACGGCAACGTACATACATTTAAACCATCATCAATTTTATAGAAATAGGTAAGTGATGGAGATAATGAACCGAAGGTTATTGGCGTTAAACTTGATCCGATTTTGGCTTGAGTGAATATAGGAATTGATATACTATCATACAGTGTAATCACGTAAGTC
>JAYVTC010000165.1:0-13174 GCA_043774745.1 Cyclobacteriaceae bacterium
TTAATAAACTTATTGTATAATCCTATAGACTTTGCGTATTCTCCTTTTTGTAGTAGAATCTCAGCATGGAGGTAATCAATATAATGCATTGGCAGCCCACCAGGATTTTCATCAATATCACGGATAAATGCCAAAGCCTCTTCACTACGTCCATCCTTGATTAGCATATTTACCCCAATGAACATCAATAGCTTGTTATTGGGCTGATCTTTTAAACACAGATTGATACCCTGTGCAGCTTCAGCAAATTGCTGATTGAGAAATCCTTTTACGGTATAAAATAGCATCGTTGCCTCCAGGCTGAGAGAGGATCCTGAGTTTCGTAGCTCGGTAAGTTGTTTTTGCCCGGTTACTACAGATCCTTTCATGCCAAGCAATGAAACGAACCACTGGTATTTTTCAGGAACGGAACCCACCATGACCTGAATTACTCCACTTGTCTTTTTGATAGGAGAGAAGTCAGGATATTTTTTCAAACTCTCCAGCGTAAGCTGATAGGCTTTTCGTATTGCAAACACCGCATTGATCTCCTGGTCGAGATTTAAATAGCAGAAGCCTCGCTGAAGTGTCAGCTCGGCCTGCAAGAAAAGGGTCTCCGCATTTTGAGGAAGACTTTCAATGTATTTTAATCGCTCTTTAAAGTTTTGGTCAACCTTAATAAAACCATCGTGATCCTCAGTTATTAAAATATGGATTGTTTCATTCAGGCTCCGCAAATAGAGTTTATGTAATTCATTGCCACGGTTTTTTGTCAGTATCTCATTGGCTTTTTCAGACTGCAGATTGATGATTAACTGATAGGCCTTCTGTAGTTCCGGGTCAAACTTCCAAATCAGATCAGCAGGTTTTGCAGAAAAGGATAATAAAAAAAGGCAAGCGACAACGCCTACCTTTTTTAATGTCATTATGTGCGTGATTTTATTCAACTTTTTTTGTTGCTCGTTTTACCGGAGCTGCTTTTTTTGGTTTAGGTTCTTCCTCCATGGATCCTAAATCAACATCAGCTAAAATCCGACCTGAATGTTCGTCAATTACGATTTTCTTCTTCTCACGGATCTCAGCAATTTTTTGAGGAGGGATGATAATGTTGCAGCCTTCGGCAGCACCACGAACAACTCTCACTACTGCAAGACCATTTGAAAGACTATTTCTTAAACGATTATAATGCTTCAATAGTTTATCTTCAATCTTCTTAGTTGCCTTTTCTCTTTCGGTTAAGAGTTTTTTCTCCTCCTCCTGGCTTTCATTCAAAATGTTATCAAGTTCACCCTTTTTATTAGCCAGATCTTCCTCTCTCTCTTTGATAAACTTTTCAATCGTGCTAATTTCGACCTTCTTGGCGTCTATCTTATCCTTAGATTCTTTAATACGCTTTTCACAGATCTGAACTTCAAGTTCCTGGAGCTCTATTTCTTTCGTAATGGCCTCAAACTCACGGTTGTTTTTTACATTCTTCTGCTGCTCGCTATACTTCTTTACAAGCTTTTCAGCCTCTTTAATACCTTCCTTATTCTTCTTTATAGAATCCTCTAATTCCTTCAAATCAGCCTCAAAACGAGACATTCTGGTGCGATATCCTTCCATTTCATCTTCCAGGTCCTGAACTTCATCAGGAAGGTCTCCACGGAGTTTCTTTAGTTCATCTAACTTAGAATCTATAGACTGGAGTTTCACCAGGGCTTCTAATTTCTGTGCAACTGTTTGATTTTCCATTACTTATAAATAGCTTATTGGATTAGTGACGGTTTCCGAAAAAATGATTGCAAAAGTATGGAATTTTTCCGTTAAAAACTCATATAACAACTCTTTCGTAAATTGTTCACTTTCATAATGCCCTATATCTGCAATCAGAATTTTCTCTTCCGCATCAAAAAACTCATGATACTTAAAATCTGCTGATATGAAAACATGGGCCCCTTTTGCAATGGCCGTTGCGAGAAGAAAACTTCCTGACCCACCACAGATGGCCACTTTTTTAATTTTCTTATCTGGCATGGCAGTGTGCCTGATCATAGAAACATTCATTTTACTCTTTAGTCCATTCAAAAAGTGAAGCGGTTCTTCAGCCTCCGGCAAGTCACCCATTATTCCTGCACCAACTTCCTGATTGGTATTCTCTAATCGACTCAGATAATACGCTACTTCTTCATACGGATGATTCTTTCTGAGTGCGGAAAGTATCTGGCCTTCCCGATGCGAGGGTAGAATTACTTCAACGCGAATTTCGTCAGCTGTCTCAAGCCTATCCTTTTCGCCATGATATGGCTTAGCGTCTCCGGTAGGCATAAAGGTGCCTTCACCCATCAACCTGAAACTGCAATTTTTATAATTGCTAATATTTCCTGCCCCAGCTTCATGAAGATCAGCGATGACTTGCTCGGCATTTTCTTTAGGAATGAAGGTGACGAGTTTGCTCAGAGTATTTCTTTTAGGAAGAAGGATACTCAGATTATGTAATCCGATTTTGTCAGCGATTTTTTTATTAACACCCCCAATCACATTATCGAGGTTTGTATGAATGGCATAGATGGCCACACCAGATTTGATTGCTTTAATAATGACTCGTTCCACATAGGTTTGGCCCGAGAGTCTCTTGAGTCCTTTAAAGAGTATGGGATGATGTGCAACAATGAGATTGCAATTTTTTTTAATAGCCTCATCTACCACATGTTCAGTGCAATCCAGTGTTACTAAAATACCCTTGACGGGATCGTTTACATCCCCTGTAATAAGTCCACTGTTGTCATAGTCTTCCTGCAAACTTCGGGGGGCCAGATTTTCTAAGTAGGATGTAACATCTTTTATCGTCACCGTTGCCATTGATTATGTACTTTTGACCAAAAATAACGAAAGATAGCGGGACCGCTTTATGTTTGTTTTCAAGTATCTGTTATGGCCTTTTGCCTGGCTTTATGATCTGGCCACTCGCATCCGTAATTATCTCTACGATATAGGGCATAAAAAGTCTTTTGAATTCAATACCGTTGTGATCAGCATAGGCAATCTTAATGTAGGTGGTTCAGGAAAGACCCCCATGGTTGAGTACCTGATTCGGTTGTTGGCCGATCGTTACCAATTAGCCACTCTTAGCCGTGGATATGGACGGAAAACACAGGGCATTCGAATATCTTCTGAAGCTGATAATGCCCGAACAATAGGAGATGAACCTTTTCAACTTTCAAGAAAGTTTAAGGGCACCATAAAAGTAGTGGTAGGAGAAGAAAGAGCTTTGGCGATACCAACCATTCTTCAGCAGTTTCCAGAGATCCAGGTTATTCTGATGGACGATGCCTTTCAACATCGTACTGTAATGCCACAGTTCTCTATTTTAGTGACAGACTATGAGAAACCTTTTTACCAGGATTTTCTGCTGCCTTATGGCCGCTTGCGCGAAGCAAGGAAAGGTGCTTCCCGTGCTGATGTAATTGTGGTGACTAAAGCGGATCGAATAAGCGAAATAGAAATGGAGATAATGACCAACAGAATTCAGCATATAGTGGGTGAAAAATCTGTATTTTTTTCAGGGCTGGATTATCAAGAAGCACTTTCGATTCATCATCAAAATCACATCAATAAGAAAGTAGTGTTGGTATCGGGCATTGCAAAAAATACACACTTCGAGAAAGAGGTTTCGAAATTATATAAAGTAGTTAAGCACTTTCGTTTTGAAGATCATCATCTTTATACCGATCAAGACATCCAACGGATACATCAAAGTGCCAACGAATTGCAAGTCGACTCGATACTCACCACTGAAAAAGATATGGTAAAACTAATTGGACCTCAATTGCTACCTTTGTTGCAAAATATAAATTGGTTTTATCTTCCCGTGAGGTCAGTTTTTCTCAAAGATGGAATACGTTTTGACGAAATGATCCTTCATATGGTAGAAGATAAAATTCAGAAACTTTCAGCAGTTAGAAATTCTGATACAGGTAATTAATCATTGAACTACAGACCTATTTTACGCGTGCTTCCCAGAAAGATCATCCTTGTAATTTTGGCTTTGCTGGGCAACTTCGTGTTACTCGCTCAGGATCCTGCACCTGTCAAAAAACCGCAGGAGGTCAAAGTCAAAGAACGCCAACCAATTCCTGTTGATCAAAAGACTGGCCAACAACCACAACAGAAGAATGAGCAGCAACCTTCCAGACAAGGAAAAGGCTCGCAGATTGTTGATGACTCCACCAAGAACGTATACGGACCAACAACCACCTTATGGATTTCAGAGAATGAACTCTTTCTCAATAAGAAGAACTATCACCCCCTCGATACCAATTTATCCAACTATCACCGGTGGTCATACGTGCAGCGATTCAAAAATTTTTATCAGGATCTCGGCACTATGGGCACAGCTTTGAATCCATTGTTTCCTGCAACTTCAGAAGCGATAGGCTCCACGCCTGGATATTCTGCTTATAGTCCATACTATGATACTGAAGCACCTGTTTACTTTGATACAAAATCACCTTATACCAGCTTCCGTTTGGTTTGGGGTGGCAATGGGCGCGCTATAAGTAGAATAGAATATAGCCGTAATATTAACCCACGTTGGAACTTTGGTTTTAATTACAGACCCTTATTGGTGGATAAGCAACTGCAGCGCCAAAAAGGGGTTCGGCAAACCATTAGTCATTATTATGATTTGTATTCAAGCTATAAATCAAAGAACGATCGCTACCTGCTCTTATTTAATTTCAGACGCATACGACATCGGGTAAATGAAAACGGAGGGATCTTACTGGTCAGTGACACTACGACTAATGCTTATTACGATCCCAATGCACAGCCCTACTTGCTTGCTGCGCAGTCGGAAGAGAAAAAGATTGCGTTGCATGTATTTCAGCAATTTCAATTAGCCTCTCCGTTTCAATTGTATCATCGGTTAGACATCACCAAACAAATCAATCGCTTCAGCGATAAAAAGGATTCCGAGACTAATTATAATAAATACTTTTCGTACACGAACCCGGATACAGACATTAATACGGTTGATGTTTCTGACCAAGTTGAGTTTAAAGCAATGGTGAATGAGGTGGGCATTAAAGGTAATGCAGCTTTTTTGTTTTACAATTTTTACTACAAGCTAAGAAACTACAGCACCTATAATAAGGATGTGGATGAAACTCAACTGTCATTTAAAAATGATGGGATTGAAAGTTATGTTGGGGGCAAGATCGCATTTCAGTTTGATTCCTTAAGCGAGCTATCAGGCAATGCAGAATATTTATTGGATGGAAATTATCGTCTCCAGGCTGAACTTAAAACTCCATGGCTCGATGCAAAAGGGATGAGTATACTGGCTAAACCAGGCTTTTTGCCATTGGCTTATCGCGGAAGCCATAACTCCTGGGTGAACGATTTCTCTGCTACGTTTTCAAATCAATTGGAAGGCTTTATAAAAGTGAAATGGGGAGACTTGTTTATTTCTCCCGGAGCACGCTATACGGTTTTAAATAATTACATCTATTATAAGGAGAACAGCGTTGTTGGTGAGCAGTCGGTATTGCCAGCTCAGTCTTCAGGAAATCAACAGGTGTTTTCTCCTGAATTAAGGATGGAGTTTCGGTTTTTTAAGAATTTTTATTTGCGACCACAGGTTATTTATTCATCACTTCTTAAAAATGATGACAATGCATTGCGCATACCTGAATGGTTTGCAAATGGGCAGCTTGCCTACGAAAACATGACGTTCAAAAGCAACATGCAGGTACAAATTGGATTTGATTTTCATTGGAGGTCTTCCTATACCGCTTTAGGCTATGATCCGGCTATTCAGCAATACTATGTTCAGAATAGTTTTATAAGCCAGGCCTATCCTTTGGTCGATGTTTTTTTTAACGGGAAGTTTAAACGCGGCAGATTTTTCTTTAAGTACCATAATCTTGTTCAGGCTTTTACCGGCAAGGGATACCTGATCACTCCTGGCTACAGAGGTCAACCTAACGTAATGGACTTTGGATTTGATTTAATTTTATTTGATTAATGGAAAAGCATGTGTTGGGTCTCGAGTTGCCCACCGATCCGCGATGGGTCAACATCGCAGAAAAAAACATTGAAGAAATATTGGTTGATCATGCCTACTGCGAACAGAAAGCTGCTTCTTCCTGCATATCCATTATTGTAAGCTATCCTGAAAAAGAAAGAGTAGTAGAAGTGCTCACACCGGTAGTAGCTGAAGAGTGGGGGCATTTTGAAAGAGTGCTTGATGAACTAAAGACGAGAGGTTATAAACTAGGCTTCCCACGCAAAGATGAATATGTAGACCGGCTTCAAAAGATTGTAAAGAAGGGTGGAAACAGAGAACAACAATTAGTGGAAAAACTACTGATCAACGCACTTATCGAAGCCCGCAGTTGTGAACGCTTTCGATTATTATCGAAAGAAATCGGAGATGCTGAACTAAGTAAATTCTATTATGAACTTATGGTTTCTGAAGCGGGCCATTATAAAAACTTTCTGGCTCTTGCTAAAGAATTCATGAATCCTGAGCTGGTTGAAAAACGATGGAGAGAAATTCTTTCACAGGAATCCGAAATTGTAAAGAGTCTCGAAGTTCGTGGTGATCGCATGCATTGATTATTCTCTTATTACAATTTTTTGCACACGCTGGCCTTGGCTCGTTTTCAAGTTAAGAAGATACACACCACGAACATTATTCAAGATCACGCTTTCATCATAGTGACCTGATGTCTTTGATTGCCATGACTTCGTATACACAACACTCCCTGAAAGATCGTGAAGGGTTAACTCAACGGGTGAAGTTTCAGCAATGGTATATGAAACATTAAAGACTCCGCTGCTGGGATTAGGGTATGTCTGCAAACTTAAAGCGGGGTTCAGGTATTCAACAACTCCGGTAGGCTTTTGCTGAATATACAGGTCATCCAGTACCCACCCCCAGGCGGTGGTTGCATTATCAGAATATAGTCTCATGCGAAATAACAAGGTGTCGCCTGCTTTGAATTTTGAGGTAAGGTTAATGTTATGATCTACAAACAATCCTGAGTTTCCTGGTTGTGTATTAGTATAAGCAGATAACCAATTGCTATTAAAGGAGGCATCGTAACCATTTTCTATAGGAATCCAGTTTAGTCCGTCTTTGGTGGCCTCCACCACAACATAATCTTTAAACGCAGGCTGGCCAAAGGTTGATCCTGCACTACCCGGTTCAACAATAGCGATATCGCGATAGAAGAAGAATGGATAATCGGTTGTAAGTATAATGGGTTGTTTTAGTATGGCGGTGTTTTCTGTGTTCACCAGATAGTTGCTTTGACTTTTTAAACTTGTATTGGAGCTTCCAAATGTCTGAACGGAAAATCCGTTCAATGAAAAATCGGTATCCGTAATAAAATAACTAAAGTATTGTTGTTGATAGGAATTCAGTATCAGATTCTCACCCGACACCGTAACCGAGTGAATAGGCGATGATCCTTTGTAGCTAATCAATTTTGCTGCGATGGTGCCTTTTGGTGCGCTACCAATTTTAATTACATATTCGCCTTGCGCAACAGCGGGTAGCTTACCTGACTTTGAACCATTGATCCACACCTGGGTAGAATCAAAATCTTCCTGAAGTTTAATTTTAAGTGCCAGCTCTGATTTGGGTGATGTGCCCAAGGCCGTTATCAAAGGATTGTTTATGGTAATTTGTGAGGCTTCAATTTTTGCAGTCCAGATGCCTCTGCCATGGGTAGCAATGATGACCTGATCATCTTGCCCTTTTAAATCCCACACGGATACGTTTGGAAAATCATTTAGTATAGCCCAAGAATTTCCACCATCAAGCGATTCTACAATTCCGATTTCTGTTCCAGCCCAAATAATATCAGGATTATCAGGGCGCACATATAAACAATACACCGCTACATCTGGAAAGCCTCTTGTGCTGATTGCATCATTGGTTATGTATCCTGAAATGTCTTCCCAGTTTTGACCTAAATCTTTTGTTCTTAAAATCTTTGGTGATTTGGATACTGAGAAGAGTGCATAGGCTGTCTTTTCTTCTGCAGGATGACTGGCTAATTTAGAAGTGCTGCCCAGTATTGCATTCGCATAGGTGTTGGTGATGGTGTACGTGGTGCCACCATCTTTAGAAACATAGAGGCCCCGGGTTGAACTAATTCCACTTCCTGCCCAGATAATATTGGCATTGGCTCGTGATACTTCAACATCTGCAAAGTTGGTGATCCCCCATTTTTCGGTGATCGGTGTTAACGCCCAGCTGCCACCAAAGTCAGAAGACTTCCATACGCCTTCTGATCCCACAGTAAATAAAATATCAGGTGCTTGTTTTGAGTTTGCTAATTTAGATAAGAAAGGAAACTTCTCCGGGTCAGGAATTCCACCGGCTAAAGTTAATCCGGTGATTGCTTTCTGCCAGGTAAGACCACCATCTAAAGAGCGTGCAAAGTTATTGAACTGCGATCCTCCGATCATTTTTTTACCATCGAGGTTATTCCAGATAACTTCAAATCCATCGCCCGCTAATTGTGCGTTGGTTGCATATGGGGTAGAAGCTGTTGCGGCTATGCTGGCAGGTGAGAAGTAGGTCGAGTTGTCTTGCAGGCCTCCAAAGTATTGATCAGCTCCTGGCCTTTTATCGGCTCCGTAGAATTGGCTTGTGTTATACCCATTGCCCACCATCGTCCAATCTCCTTGTGTAACTCCCGGTGTGGTTGATGGTAGTGAAAGAAAGAGACCGCCATCATTGGCGATTAGGAAACGAAATGTCTTTTGTGTCTCACTTTCTTTAATGACAATAATATTGTGATGATCAGGGTGAACGAAGTTCCTGTTGTTTTTACCATCATATTCATTGTAAGGATCTGCTACTGAAAAAGACGTTGCCGGCATCTTAATCACTTCACTATAGATGAAGCGCAATGCTGAAACGGGGAGTGCATCAGGATTCCAGGTGCCACCTGTTGTTAGCGTTGGCCAGATGTTATACATCAATTGAAATTGTTGACCTCCATTAGAGGCGATGGAAGGACTTATGTTTGTTGCATCATAGTCCACATTGTTGACAAAAATGTATTCTCTGCTTTGTGCGTTTGGTATTGTTCCTGTGGTGTTGGTTTCGTATAAGTTAAACGCGCCATTGCGATCCTGATCACGGAAGGAGACCATGAGCTGACGGTTGGTAGTGATATCCCAGACTTCAAATGGAATTGAAACATAATTCTGAAAAATATAATTAGCATCGGGCACGCCTGAGGTTGATCCATCAGGAACCATAAAACGGTGCGCCTTCTGACTTTTGCCAGGGCCGAATCTTATCTCAACATTTGTTTTGTTGGCGGCATCACCCAAATCAAGTTTGCCCTGATACGCATCGGCACCAAAATTTACCAGATTGACAAACGAAGAGGTGTTAAACTCTTCCATGGTATAACTTCCCACTACAGAGCCAGTGCCACCTGCCGTCAATTTAATTTTATATAATCCAACGCCTCCTACATATACCACATCTTTATCAAAGGGATCACAAACAATGGTGTTATCATACCAGCCTTGGTCACCTAAGTAGTTGAGTGATTTATTGGCTAACGATAAATTAACCAGCGACCAGGTGGCTCCACCATCATCAGAAACATAGAGATCTGATTTGGTACCCGAAAGTGTTCCTTGTGAAGAGGCAAAAATGCGATCTGTTTTTATAGGAGAAATATCAATTTCAACTCGGCCGCTTGGGTTCATTCCTGTATTTGATGTTGCCCATGTTAGGCCACCATCGGTTGACTTGATCACACCTGCAGAATAGCGCGCAGCATACTGTTTATTGAAGTCTCCAGGCACCGTGCGAAGGTCTTGCACCAGCCCGGTATAGACTTTAGTCCAGTTCAAACCACCATCTTCTGATCGATAGATGCCGTTGTTGCTTGCTGCGAGAATAACATTTGCATTCGTAGGTTTAACCACGATGCGATTTATTTCATCCATTTCTGTGGTGTTGGAAAGAAACGTCCACGTAGCTCCACGATTTATGCTTTTAAAAATACCATGACCGCGCACCTCTTCAAAGCTTCCAAATCCTTCGCCTGTGCCGGCATAGATGATACTGTGATTTGATTCCGCCATCACTAATACCGTAGTGGCCAGGTTTGGTAAATCAGGGGTAAGCCAATCCCAGGAAATTCCGCCATTGGTGGTCTTCCATATTCCTCCGCTTGCTGATCCTGCATACCAGGTTCTGTGGGTGATATCATCCGGATCAACAATAAGACCTCGTGTGCGACCTGGCACGTTGGCTGGTCCACGTTCTTTATATTCGGTTACACCGTTTCCGGATTGTGTTCTTGCTGTTGATGACTTCTTTGTTGCTGCTTTTGCGCGCGCCAATTCTTTTAGTTGATAGTTGTCTTCATAAGCAGGTCCATCCATGCCTTCTTGCGTGCGAATGCCTCTATGAAACAATAGGAACTGCTCGGGTGAATCTTGCTTTTGTTCGTGATCACTATTTTCATTGCCGCTCTCAGGTAGTTGATCACTCGTCTGCCTGGAAACTAAAAGGGCTATCGCGGAAACACTAATTAGGGAGAACAGGATGATTCGGTTCACAGCTTTGTTGTATATCTGGTTACGTCAATAATTTTACCCGGTGTATGTTGATCACCTTTTTTCACCATGCCTGGGATTTCCCTGATTTCTATTTTATAGGTATCGATCCAGGCAAAAGAAGCCCGGGCTGTATTTCCTTCCTCCACGATGGTAAGATCATTTAATTTAACGATGATGTAAGATACAGAAAGCGTTGATGTGTTTTCCTTCATGCAAAGTGTAAACGTGCCGTCTTCATTATTTTGCACGGTTGCATTTTCTCCCAACTTTTCAGCAACCAGTGTTGAAAGTGTTTTTTGTACTGTTGGTAAGCTGGCCGATTTGCATGAGATGATTATCATCATCATGATGATCAGATTGATCTTTCTCATGCTTACGTTTTTTGTTTTTTCTTTTTCGCAGCTGGGAAAAGGATATTGTTCAGAATGAGCCTATAACCCGGTGAGTTGGGATGCAAGTGTAAGTCCGTAGGCTCTTCGCCAACGGTATGTTGATAGTCTTCGGGGTCGTGACCACCATAAAATGTCCAGAAGCCCTTGCCATACACTCCGTGCATATATTTCGCTTCTTTGATCTCATTGTTTTCTCCCATGATCGTGACATCCGATTTTATCAATCGCTTTTTGAAACCCGTAGTCTGACCATAAAAGCCTCTGATCACACGAGTATGGTTTTGAGTGAGCATGGAGGGGATAGGGTCCCACTTGGCGGAGAACTCAAAAAGATTGAAGTAGTCATTATCTTGTCTCAGGCCCCGGTCAGGAAAGTTGTTGTCAATATCAGAGAATTCATATTGCAGCGGATCGCGCACCAGTCTGAAGCCGGTGAAGGCAAAGGTGTTTTCAAAGTTTAATTTTTCTTGCGCTTGCGGATCGGCAGCATCACCATCATACATGCGTTCAACAATATCTACACCTTCTGCTGCCAGGGCGATGTCGTAGGAATCGGTAGCCGAGCACATGGCAAACAGAAAACCACCACCAGACACAAACTCCTTGATCCGTTTGGCTACAGCAAGTTTGGCTTGCGACACTTTATGAAAACCAAATCTACGCGCGGCATCTTCAGCTTCTTTCACCTGCTCGATATACCAGGGCATGTTGGCGTAGTTATTATAAAACTTGCCATACTGTCCTGTAAAATCTTCGTGGTGTAGGTGAAGCCAATCGTATTTTGGTAGCAGGTCGTTGAGCACCTCATCGTCAAAAATAACATCATAAGGAATTTCCGCATAACTGAGTACTAAGGTTACGGCATCATCCCACGGCTGTTTTGATTTGGGCGAATACACGGCTATGCGTGGAAATTTTTCCAGTTTCATCACATCATAGTTGAGGGCCGGGCTTGCTATTTCTGTTAAAATATTAGTAGCCTCGGCATCGGAGATGATTTCGTAGCTGACCCCTCTGATCACCAGTTCGTTCTGAATGTTGGGGTGGTATTTACACATAAAGCTTCCGCCCTTATAATTCAGCAGCCAGTCCACCTCCAGGTCGCCCTTTAAGATCCAGTAGGCAATACCATAAGCTTTTAGATGGTTGGTCTGCTTTTCATCCATAGGAATGAAGATATAGTTGCTCAAAGCAGGCCTTGAGCACACAATAAATAAAAACAAAATCAGGCTACGTATCGTTAGAACTCTCATTTACACACTCACTGTAACAAAATAAACCCAAAAAAGTCTCAGCTTAGGAACGTTTAAAGATATAATTTTGATCTTAAACTTCTCGCAAATATTGATCACCTGGTTTAAAATACAATAAAGAATGGATATAGCGGAAAATGTAAGAGAAGGGCTTCGTTCAATAAAAGCCAATTTGCTCCGATCAGTACTTACGGCCCTCATTGTGGCCATTGGCATCACCTCATTAGTGGGAATTCTTACTGCCATTGATGGAATTGAATACTCAGTTGCAGAAAGCTTGTCCTCGCTGGGAGTGAATACCTTCGACATCTATTCCAAATCGAATCGCAACCAAAGCCAGGAAGGTGTTAAGCAGAAGTATTTTTCAGATTTAACGCTTGCCGAGTCACAGCAATTTATTGATGAGTTTGATTATCCCTCCATGGTATCCTTGTCGGCAAGATTAACGATTTTGGCTGAGATCAAATATAAATCGGAGAAGACGAGCCCCAATGTGGATGTGCGGGGGGTTAATGAAGAATACATTGCCATCAAAGGCTTGAACATAGAGCAGGGAAGAAATTTCTCCAAGTTTGAAATCCAGAACGGAGGCAAGGTGGCAGTCCTTGGATGGAAACTTGCCAAAACTCTTTATGGAGATAACCCTAATCCTGTTGGCACTGATGTTTCCTTTCGGGGCACCCAGTTTAGGGTGATTGGTTTATTAAAGGAGAAAGGTGATCTGTCGGAGAACAACTACGACAACATGCTGATCATACCGATCAAGGTAGCCAATCAGCTCGCAGCTGGTCAGCAGCTTAGGTACCGTCTCAACGTGGGCATTCAGGATATGAATCAATTGGATTTTGCTTTAGGCGAAGCCACTGGCCTGATGCGCAAGATCCGTCAGGATGATGTAGGGCAGGAGAATTCATTTGAGATTGAAAAGAGTGAGTCGCTTGCTCAGGAATTGGAAAGTATCAC
>JAYVTC010000166.1:0-16562 GCA_043774745.1 Cyclobacteriaceae bacterium
AAATGATATGAGGAAAAAAACTTTGCCATGCGCAAGGGCGCATGGACTATACCTCTTAATGATTTCCTTAGGTTGACGGCTATGGTGTTCTTCACCAACACTTACTCTACTCCAATTACTTAATCAAACCATTCTCATTCCTTATCATCATCATGTTTGTTGGTGAAGAACAGCAACAAAGGCAAGGTATTAATGGGAGTCCCCGAGGCGGGAGACTCCGCTTAAAAGGAAGAACGAAGCCTGTGCAGGTATGTCTTATACCTCTATCTAATTCAGGAACTTTGAACGACAATTATTAATATTGTTAAATAAGAATAGGTATTAAACTATCTCACTATCATCCATTATGACTGATTCATTTACCTGCATCACTAAAACAGCCATAGTTGCTTGCCTGTTTGCGATCTCTTCATTGGCTATGGCGCAAGACGGCACGATCTATCCGCTTGATGCTCCTGCTGAACCGAATGCTATTCTACTCGGCACCGGTGGTGTCAAAGATCAACCTGCGCATGAAACCTGGTTCCGCCAGTGGGGTGACCCTATGGCGCGAAACATTACTACTGCCACACTCACGCCCTTCTTGCCTAAACCTGGTACCGCCAATGGCGCAGCCGTTATCGTGGCACCCGGTGGGGGTTTCAGATGGTTGTCGATGGGCAACGAAGGCTGGGAAGTTGCTCAAGCTTTGGCAGACCAAGGCATTGCCGCCTTCGTTCTCAAATATCGACTTCATCCTACACCGGAGTCGCTCGATGCTTTTAAAGAATCTATGAACAGAACCTTTGCAGCAGCAACTCCTCCTGCATCTTCTAATGATGCGGCACCAACTCCTCGTCCTGCCTTGGATCTGTCCAACCAACTCCAGGATGCTGAAGCTGCCTATGCTATGATTGTGAAGCGGGCTACAGCATGGGGTGTTGATACTGCACGATTAGGTATGATTGGTTTTTCTGCCGGTGCGGGTCTCACCATGCACACAACGCTTCATTCCAAAACTGTGGAGCTCGACTTCATTGGTCCGATCTATGGTGGCATGGGCCCAGTAGAAGTGCCGAAGAATGCTCCGCCCATGTTCAATGTGATCGCCACCGATGATTTTCTTTTCCGCGGTCAGTTTGGTGTCATTGATTCCTGGTTCAAAGCGGGCCGGCCTGTAGAGTTTCACCTCTACCAGAATGGCGGCCACGGCTTCGGTCTTGGAAATCCTGGCCGCACCAGTAATCGATGGTTTGATGCATTCCTACATTGGCTGGATGTCAACGGCTTTCTCACTGCTAATGCAAAGAAGTGATACGCTGACTAACCGGCATCGCTTGCTGGTTCAAGTCTAAAGGAAGAACACCAGCAAGGGCGAGAAGAGACCAAGAACAACTATGGCGAGGCGTTAGGTCCTATGACCTGACGTAAATAATAAGTGTAATGGAAGGCACCCATCTATAATAATGGTTGTATAGGGTGAGGTGACAGGTCGTAAAACCTGACCGCAATAAAAATTATGAATAGATGAAAACACTGTTGATTACCCCTGAAGGTTTGGAAAAGTTAAAAGCTGAGCTGGACCACCTGTGGCGGGTGGAGCGGCCAGACACTACACAAAAAGTGAACTGGGCGGCAAGCCTTGGCGATCGTTCCGAAAATGCAGACTATCATTACAATAAAAAACGCCTACGCGAAATTGACAAGCGCATTTTGTATTTACGCAAATGCATTGATGACCTCAAGGTAGTGACCTATTCACCCTACCAGGAAGGCAAAGTGATGTTTGGGGCCTGGGTTGACATTGAGAATGACAAAGGCTTTAAGAACCGCTTCCGCATAGTGGGTGGCGAAGAACTTATTGGGGCGAAAGATTACATCTCGATGGACTCGCCCATGGCACAGGCGCTACTGAAAAAAGAAGTGGGTGATGAAGTTGTTGTTAAAACTCCAACGGCACAGTTTGTCTGGCGCATCACCAGCATTGAATATCAGAAATAAGTAACGACAACTATAGCAAGGGGTTCTTTGTTGGTGAACTACAACGGAGGCATGAATGTACATACAGCAGATTACTGAGGTTTTGAAAAAACATAAAATATGAACGAGAGATTAAAGCACTACCCTATTGAATTCTGGATCGAGTTTTTAAAAGTAATGAATCAAAACTCAGAGATTTATAAAGATGCAAAACCATCAGAGAGGAGATATCTTCATGGTCATAGCGGTATTTCTGGAGTTATTTGGGGACAAACCATAGGAGAATCATCCGTGACCACTGAACTATATCTTCACCATAAAGATCAGGCGAGAAATAAAACCATTTACGATGAGCTTATAAAAAGTAAGAGAGAAATCGAAAATATCTTTGGCGAGGCGATTGAGTGGTCAAGGCTTGATGCCAAAATTGATAGTCGTATAAAAAGACGAAAGCTTGAGAACGTTAATTGCACTAACAAAGACGACTGGAATAGAATGATCGATTTTATGGTGTACGGGGTGGTTAGAATGGAGAAAGCATTTAGGGAACCTTTAGTAAGAGTTAAATTTAAGCTATAACAATTTCAACCCCTGAGGGGTGGCATTTTTGTAGCCGCGGGTATTAACCCGCGGTTAAAATATAGAAAGATAACCGCGCCACAGGAAAGTTATGATCGTGCCTCACCCCTTTTGGCGCGGATAGTTGAACGATGTTAGAACGATTGCATTTCTGGGTTAAAGGATTAATATTGATTTCGGTCTGTGGGGACACAGACCGAGAGGAAAGAACTGATTGGGGCAAAAGATTACATCTCGATGGATTCGCCCATGGCACTGGCACTACTGAAAAAAAAAGTGGGTGATGAAGTTGTTGTTAAAACTCCTACGCAGCAGTTTGTTTGGCGGATTACTAAAATTGAATATCAGAAATAAGGTTCCTTTGGATTGCACTTCAAATCAGCGCATTCCTCTTAAGCTACAGCGGTTTTTCCAAGTGATCATGTTGGCGAGGATCGATGAATGATCATAGCATGATGATTGAAGTAGCATGATGTGGACAGGCGACCAACCACAGCTCATGCGCTTGATTGCTTCACCCATCTTGACACCAACAATGGCGGTGCTTTTATGAAGGAGAGTCTTCGGATACCGATACACAATCGGTTGGATATTCCACGCCTAATACGTGCGAAGGTTTTACTGGGATAGAGTCTGTCACGATATCAAAGACAATGTCGGTTGAATCGCGCATGCATATCAGCATATAAAATCGATCAAAGTTTTCGGGTGGCAGGTTGGTGTAATGCAGGGTGATGCTTTCGTTCAATTCCTGGTTGCGATAGATATATCGGTACTTCATGTTAACCTTGCCTGAATATACCTGTCCGGCATTGGTGACTTCCGCCACCATGTAGGTTATGGATGCACAAGGCTTCACTGGTTTGTCAGGAGCCAGGTACACATAGGCGATCAAACCAACGATCAATGCAGGAATAATGAATATCAGGTTGCTTAGGAGATAGTTGAAGATTTTTTGCATGCGCATAGCAAAAATAGGATAATTCGCGATTCGGGAATTGAAAACTAATAGGCGAAGAAAAACTTACGCCCATGTTGGAACACCAACAATGGTGGGGCGTTATAGTAGGCGTGTACGAATAACCTGCACGATATATCAATGAAGCGTGGCGGCATCTTTAATATGTGGACCAAATAGTTTTTTGAATTCAGCTTCAGAATTGATAACTGGAAATAACATGCTACTATATTTAGTGCCTGCGGAACTCCTGGCTAACAAAGCTCTGGCATGTGAATAAGCTCTAAGACATTACCCCAGCGTTTCTAAGAAAATACTTAGCTCGTTTTTCGGAATGAGTTTTTGCAGCAACTTTATGGTTAAAGTCCCGTTGTTGATAACGGAGTCAGTGATCATATACTACCAAACTCCCGGCTTATGATAACCAAAGCATCTGTGATTGAATTGTATCAGGCCACCCAGCGGGAATCAGAACAACTATTGGCACAGCTACGGGAGCAGGATGCCGATGCTCCTGATTACGAGGAAAAACGGCAACTCCTTGAGATCCACATTGCCATGATCGGTCTGTTGATTCAGGCCCTTGAAGAGGATGATTACACGCAAGAAGAATTGCAACACCACCTTAATCAGGCCTTGAGCTTTGGCATAGAGCAAAATTGAAGGAAGAAATACCGAGGTTTTCTTTCCCGCAGATTGACACAGATCATGGTGCAGAGATATTCTTCGAAAATCAGCGCGATCTGAGGGAGAAATTCTCTACGCTATCTCTTTCCCGCAGATTTCCCTCACCTTACCGATTGATATTAACTATTCATTAACTGATCCCCCTGATTTCCATTAGTACTTTTAATCATGAGAAAAATTCTGACCCTTGCATTTTCTGCTTTTGCCTTCATGGCATGGGCCCAACTCAACCTCCCCGAACTTAGCCCGGAGGGGAGCATCATTCAAAACGTGGGCTATGTGAATCTTGAAATACACTATGGCCGGCCGGCTGCACGAGGAAGAAAGATTTTTGGTGAGTTGGTTCCGTACGGTGAGGTCTGGCGAACGGGCGGTGGTGCGAGTACAAAAATCAAATTTGATATGCCGGTAACGATGGGCGGCAAATCCATTCCGGCTGGCACGTATAGCATGTTCACCATCCCCAACGCTACCCAATGGATCATCTTGATAAACACCAACACCAAAAAGATTTTTGGCGCCCAGCAAGATCCGTATGACCTAGCCACCGAAGTGGTGCGGTTCCGGGTACCTGTGCAAACGACAGAACACGTTTACGAATCGTTCACCCTTGACATCGACATTATAAACAATGACTTGGAACTCTACCTGCGCTGGGAGAATACGCAGGTGCATTTCCCGATCTATACGAACAACAACGCGCAGGCATTGCAGCACATTGAAACTCACCTGGCTGCCCATCCAACCGACTCCGACAATCTTGCCCTTGCTGCCTATTACATGGGCATGAATCAGCAGGAGCCACAACGATTGCTAGGCTATGTAGAGCGGGCGCTGCAAATCAAAGAAGATGGTTGGTACTACGAACTAAAAATAAATTTGCTAGCCGATGCCGGACGCCTGGACGAAGCCCGGAAAACTTATCAAACAGCCCTGGACTTTTTGCGCAGAACCAAACCCAACGGCTGGCAGGATAAGGAGCAGCATTTGAAGAGCATTGCCGATAAGTGGAAGTAACTGTATTATTGCATGCAAAGGCACAAAGCTCGCTAAGATAAAGCATCACTTACTTTGCCTCAGCTCTCCTTGTTTGTATTTCTTTGCGTTCCTGGCGTCTTAGAGTGTCAGCATTCCCTAAGCTTAAGCCAATGTATTCCTTTGCGCACTCTGCGTCTTTGCGTGGAACCATATACTCAACGTCCCGACTTGAAAATCCTGTTCATCAACACCCATTTTTCGCCCTGCTTCGCCCAGGGTATCGGTTGCTGAAAACCCCACATCAGGGCTTCCCATTTCGTGATGATAGGATTGCCTGCATCCATGGCTGATTTTTTTTCAAACGTAAAGTCATCGTCTGTTTCGAGTATCATAAACATGCGGTTGCTGGTTCGGAAGATTTCAATATTCAAAATTCCACAGTCGATGTCATGCTGGGTTACTTCCGGCCAGGCGGCACCGGGAGCATGATGTGCTTCATAGGTTCGAATTGATTCAGGATCGTCTATCAGGTCAAGTGTCAGGCAAAAACGTTGCATGTATGGTTGTCTTAGTGATTATTATTCTAATCAGGATTGGAAGTTGGTACTTCTCCAAGTTATCTAAAAAAATTTCGAAAGGCTTTGATCGTCTGTACTGCGGCTGCATCCGGATCGGGCCAGGGAAAAGCTTCTGCTGAAACATAGCCTGCATAGCCAGTTTCTTTCAAAGCCGCTGCGATGGGTGGCATGTTGGTATGGCCAAAGCCCATGGGCTTACGGTTGGAGTCCGCGAAGTGTACATGGCCAATATAGTTTCCGGATTCCACGATGATGTGTGGTAGATTATCTTCCTCGATGTTCATGTGGAAAAGATCGGCCAGCAATCTGACGTTATTCAAGTTGTTCTTTTTCAGGAAATCTATTCCTGCTATCAGGGTGTTCAGGAGATTGGTTTCGTAGCGATTGAGTGGTTCGTAGATCAGCATGGCACCTTGATCACGTGCTGTGTTTTGCAGGATTTCCAGGCCCTGAACCAACCTATCCATGGCCTCCTCCCGGTTGCTGCCTGGCAGGACGTTTCCTTGCATGGAGCCGATGATGGCCGGTGCGCCAAACTGTGCACCAAATGAAATCATCTCCGAAATAAATGAAATAGCCTTTTGCCGGATGTTGGGATCGGGATCGGTCAGCGTGAGGCCATGAATGACTTTACCTGCACCGGTTCCCACGGCAGCGAGCCTGAGTCCATAGTGATCCAGTTGCTTGCGCAGATACTCAGCATCCAGATGAGCGCCCGAACCAGTAAAGAGTTCGACTCCATCAAAACCCAAACCGGCTGCTTTTTTCAAACTTTCTTCCAGGTGATGCCAGAAGATCCAGGGACCGACAGACATAGTGTCGATCAGGTTGATGGTCACTGCTGATTTGATCATTTAGTCTTCGAGCTTTAACATAATTTTGATAATTCCCTGAGGATTTTCAGCCCATGCTTTTAAGGTGGCAGGAGCTTCATCGATGTTGACTACTATGGAAATGACATCTTCTACCGGAAATTTACCTGCCTCCAGGTAGTTGATCACCTCAGGAAAATCGGTGCGGCCTACACAGTTTCTTGAGCCTAAGATTTCTATCTCTTTCTGCACAAAAAGAGACGTATTGAATTCTACCGGGGCCTTGGCATAACCGATGCAGACCACACGCCCAAGAAAGGCTACTTCTTCCACCGCAGACCGATAGGTACCCGGACTTCCCACCGCTTCGATGATTACATCAGGTCCATCTCCGTTAGTGATCGCTTGTAATCTTTCATGCAGGTCTTCTTTAGAGGGATTGATGGTATGTGCCACACCAATTTTCCGGGCGATGTTAAGTTTGGAATCATCCAGATCAATAGCAATGACCGTGGCCCCTTTATTGACAGCCGAAGCCACCGTACCCAGGCCTACAATGCCGCAACCCAAAACGGCAACACGATCTTCCGCAGTAACACGGCCACGCGCCACGGCATGAAAACCTACCGTCAATGGTTCCGCAAGTGCCAGTTCCCGCGTACTTAGTTTTTCAGAAGGAAAAAGATCTTGCCAGGGAGTGCAGATGTATCGGGTCATGGCACCTGGCCTGCGAACACCCATGGTTTTATTCGTCTTGCAGGCATTGGGTCTTCCTTTACGACATGCTACGCACGTGCCACACGCCAGGTAAGGATAGATGGTGACTAAGGCACCCGGCTGGAATTGATGAGGAACTTCCCTACCTACCTCTTCAATGGTTGCCCCTACTTCGTGGCCAAGAATGTTAGGATATTCCTGAAGGGGAAAAAGACCTTTGAAGCCATTCATATCACCTCCGCAAAAACCAACCCTTTCCACCTTCAGTAAGACTTCGCCCGGCTTTGGACTAGGTTTTTCAATTTCCCGAACTTCAGACTTTCCGACTTCGGTTAGAAACAGTGCTTTCATTTTATTATTTTTTTCAATCGTTCACCACCTGCTGGTGAGTTAAACATTTTGAATTTGGATTACATCCTAAACAAGGTAGCTTGTAAAGCCTTAGATATTATTCTCAGGCAAACCCTCATACCATATCTGGTTTTTTACCGGAGCGAGGAGCGTTTCGATTTTCCTTATCAGTTCAACTGGAATCTCGAAATCCAAAGCCGCGACATTCTGCCTGGCGACTTCCAGCTCACCCATACCAATAATAGTCGTAACAATATAGGGATGATCCATTGCATAGCGAAGGGCTACGTCACTCAGCCGTACACCATAGCTTTTACATAGCGCCTGCAGCACAGGCTGCATGGCCTTAACTTCAGGTGGGGAGCGATGCCATGACGGCAATGGTCCATCTGAAAGTAATCGCTGCATTAACGGGGCTGCATTCATAAGACCAAAGCCCATCTCCTGAGAAAGTGGTACCAGTTCGGAATTGATTTCATCTTCGAGCAAGTTATAATGTGCCCATGAGAGCACAGTGTCTGGATTCGTTTCTCTGGCAATCTGGGATAAATACCGAACGGGCAAGCCAGTGATTCCCCAAAACCGGGCTTTGCCGGATTTCACTACCTCTTTTATAGCGGGCACGGCTTCCTCCAGAATTATAGCCTTGTCCACAAATTCAACATCATGCAACTGGAAGAGATCCAGGTAATCTGTTTTGAGCCGCACTAGCGAGTCGTCAATACTCTGGAGAATTCTTTTTCGGGAAAAATCAAAGTGCTGGAGGTCATACCGTCCGCATTTGCTTGCGAGAATGATGTCCTTGCGTGAACCTTCCAGGGCTTTTCCAAGTCTGCTCTCTGCTAACGTTACCCCATAGAAGGGTGCCACGTCAAAGAAATTTAAACCCTGATCCAACGCGTAGTGGACGGCAGAAATCGCTTCTTCTTCATCTACAGGATCAAATACATTACCAAGTGGAGCGGCTCCAAATCCTAACATAGAAACTTCCAGGCCTGTTTTTCCTAATGTTCTGTACTGCATCGGTTTTAAGTTGGGGATGATCAATGGCTATTATTGAAAAACAAGATAGGAGATTTTTTGAGGGCTGGAAAGTAAACCCGACATTTCATAGGTTGGTGGGTGCGGCTTCTGCTATAATGATGTGCGATCAACAACAAGGGAATAAAATACATTGAAACGCAATTTTTTAACCAGCCCTTTTCATAGTACGCTCAGGATTGGACCTTGAATTAGTGGGATCCTGTATTTCAACCCCGGAGGGCAATGTCATTAAGTTAAGATTGCTAATGGATGTTTTTACCACAAAAATGATAGTTAGCCCTGAAAGGGCGAAATCATTAATCCCACGCATAGCGCACTTCATATTTCTTTCGGAACCCCATTCATGTGGATTTAAGTTTGCATAAAATATATCGCCCCTTCAGGGCTTGGATTTGATTTCATTACTCCGAGCGATGGGCTACGCCACATCGCTATGTGGATCCCGCCCTTTCAGGGCTTTGTGTGTCAACAAAGGAAATGTCGTTAACCTCTTCAAGGGTTATCTATGAGGAACGCTCCATAACACTAAGCATCTGAACCCACGAAGGGACCATTAAGTTAAGAGGAGGTATTAAGAAAAGGGCTAGGCTTTAATAGTTTTGAGATGTCGAATCTTAAAACTTCAAAAGCGGTTTTAACATTTATTAACTTTAAACCCGCTTATTAATGATCCTTAACTTAATGACATTGCTCCGGAGGGGTGCCATGTTGGTATAAAGTTTAGTTTTCTTAATTTCGGTTAATCAATGACTATTACCTATCCACTCCTTTTAGATGGTGGTCTTTCCAATGAATTGGAAAGGCAAGGTTGCGATCTTAACCAAAAATTATGGAGTGCGAAATTGCTGGAATCTAATCCTGAGGCAATCATTCTTGCCCATCTCGCTTATCTTGAATCTGGCGCTCAATGCATTATTACTTCCAGTTATCAGGCTACCCTACCCGGCTTTATGGCGATTGGCTATGATAAGCCTTCGGCCAGTGGGTTGATTCTTAAATCCGTTCAACTAGCAGAGGAAGCGAGAAACCGTTTCCTGTCATTAAACCCACATGCATCTAAACCTTTGATTGCTGCCAGCATTGGTCCCTATGGAGCCTATCTGGCCGATGGTTCTGAATATCGTGGTGATTATGATATCTCAGATCAGGAGCTAAGGGCCTTTCATGAACCAAGAATCAATTTGCTCGCTACTACAACGGCAGATATTCTTGCCTGTGAAACTATCCCTGGTCTTCGGGAAGCAAAGGTGCTATCAGGAATACTGGAAAATATAAACATGCCAGCCTGGGTATCTTTTTCCTGCAAGGACGGCAAACACATAAGTGATGGAACACCTATTGAAAAATGTGCTACTTTTTTTTCTCATCACCCGACTGTATTTGCTATTGGTGTGAATTGTACTTCCCCGGAATTGATCTCAGAATTAATTCGGTCAATTAAAACCAAATCAGGGGATAAAAAGATAGTTGTATACCCGAATTCAGGAGCCGTTTACCATGCTGAAAGTAAAACGTGGTCGGGTCTTTCGAATTTATCATCCTGTGAAATCATGGTAAAAGAATGGATGGATTTGGGTGCTGATATTATCGGTGGTTGTTGTGGGATTGGCCCGCATCAAATTAAAGTAATGGGTAAAATTATTTCCAAAATAGATTCTTAAAAGTAGGACTCTAACTTTAACCAGACTCAAATGTCAAATACATTGTTTCGAAAGAAATCAATAGAAGCAATTCTGGAGAATTCTGGTATTGAAAATCATGGTCATAATGACGAAGGCAGCCTTAAGAAAGTGCTAAAGGTTCGCGATCTTATTGCACTTGGCATAGCTGCTGTAATTGGAGCAGGTATATTTTCAACAATCGGGCAGGCCGCTTATGATGGCGGACCAGGTGTTACATTTCTATTCGTCATAGTTGCCATTACTTGTGGATTTACAACTTTGTGTTATGCTGAGTTTGCCTCACGAGTGCCAGCGTCAGGAAGTGCTTATACGTATGCATATGTGACGTTTGGAGAGATAGCAGCTTGGATAATCGGGTGGGCATTGATACTGGAATATTCAATTGGTAATGTGGTCATTTCCATTTCCTGGAGTAGCTACTTTGCAAATCTACTGGATGGCGTGGGCCTGCATTTACCAACTTGGATGTTGACTGATCCCACAACTGCAAAAGCAAACTTTGAGTCTTTTTTATCCTTGGGAAAAAATACTGATTCGACCGCTTGGAGTACAGCTCCTGTTATCGCAGGATTCAAATTTATTTGTAATCTCCCGGCCGCGCTTATTATTCTTTTCATAACTATTCTCGCTTATATCGGCATTAAAGAAAGCAGACGTGGTGTAAACATTATGGTGGGATTGAAACTGGCAGTGATTGCCGTTGTTGTCGGGATTGGTATATTCTATATTGATACCGATAACTGGTCACCGTTTATGCCCAATGATTTTAAAGGTGTCTTGAAAGGCGTATCTGCAGTATTTTTTGCATACATCGGTTTTGATGCAATCTCTACGACAGCTGAAGAATGCGCTAATCCCCAGCGCGACTTGCCTCGAGGCATGATCTATACCCTAATTATTTGTACAGCCATTTTCGTGATTGTAGCATTAGTCATCACAGGAATGATAAATTATTCGGAGTTTAACAATGTATCAGATCCTTTGGCCTATGTATTTGAAAGAATTAATTTGAGCCAGGTAGGATTTTTTATTTCGGTTGGTGCTGTAGTTGCGGCTACGAGCGTATTGATTGTTTTTCAAATAGGTCAACCACGCATTTGGATGTGCATGAGTCGCGATGGATTACTCCCAAAACGTTTTGCGAAAATTCACCCTCGATTTCAAACGCCAGGCTTCTCAACCATTGTAACGGGTTTCATTGTTGCAATCCCTGCAATGTTTATTGAAGCCGGCCTTATGACAGACCTTACGAGCATCGGAACGTTGTTTGCCTTTACGTTGGTTTGTGGAGGTGTGCTGTTGTTACCAGAAAGAGAAAAAGTTGAGGAAAAAAGCTTCAAGCTTCCGTATATCAATTCACAATGGATTATTCCTGGCTTGTTTGCTCTATTCATTTATGGATTTTGGGACCGGCTAGTTTCATCTCTCACGAATTCTATAAATGATCTGGAAGTCTTATTTATAATATTCACGTTTCTTGCATCAGTAGTTACTTTATTTTCATTTATGAGAAAATTATCCCTTATTCCCATCTTGGGTATGTTATGCTGTGCGTACCTTATGATTGAGATTCCACTTCGCAGCTGGATAGTATTCTTTGGATGGATGGCTATCGGTTTGATCTTCTATTTTTGTTATGGATACTGGAAAAGCAAACTAAGCTTGTTGGTGAAGAACATCAACAAGGGCGAGAGCTCAATACAATAAACTAAAACGCAATCCTGAGCGGGCAGCTTACAGCATTCTTTTATGATACTTTGATGAAACGACAACTCATTCGTTGACCAAATCTTACTATAGCAAAGGATCCTCCAATAAAGAAGTCCTTTATCTTATTGGGGGATCCTTCGCACTGGTTGTTTGTTGGTGGAACAGCAACAAGGGGATGATGACTTGATACTACATCTTCTCTCCCGCCTGAATCTTCCTGGCGATCTCCTGCACCTCATCCAGAACGCGTAGCAAATTACCGCTCCACAATGCCGCAATTTGCTCTTCGGTGTAGCCACGCTTCACAAGTTCCAGGGTAACGTTAAACGTTTCGGAGGCATCATTCCAGTCATCTACGCCACCCCCACCATCAAAGTCTGAACTGATGCCCACGTGTTCTAACCCTATTTTCTTTACCAGGTAGTCGATATGATCTACGAAATCCGCCACATTCACCGGAGGTGCCACCGGATTTACCTCTTGTTCTATTCTGGGCTTGGCTTTTTCCCTGATCGCCATATAGCCTGCGAAATATTTTTCCCTCGCTTCATCACTCATGTCGCGCATGGCTGAGCGCGGCACGATTTCAAAACCTTCGGCCTTGGCCACCTCTGCCATCACCGCCTCAGCCTTCTCACTATTCGCTTTGTTCTTTTCTGTATTTACATAATTTTTGAATGCCACCGCCTGCACCACACCGCCATTCTCTTTCAGCATCATCAATTGTTCATCATCTAAATTTCTGCTTACATCGTTCAGTGCACGTGCTGATGAATGCGAAGCAATGACAGGCGCTTTGGACAAACGCATCATTTCCATATTGGCTTCTTTGGACGGATGCGAAAGATCGACCATAATGCCCCACTTATTCATTTCGGCAATGGCTTGTCGCCCTAAGTCACTGAGTCCCTGATGTAACCAAACGCTATCACTTTCACCGGTATTTGAATCGCTCAACTGACTATGACCATTATGCGCGAGCGACATGTAGCGTGCACCGCGTTCCTGAAATTCCTTTACTCTGCTCATGTCTGTTCCAATAGGGTATGCATTCTCTACGCCTATCATGGCCACCTTTTTACCGGAGGCGGCTATTCTTCTTACATCTGCGGACGTCAGTGCCAGTTCAATTTTATCAGGAGCAATCTCTTCACACAATCGGTGAATCGCTTTGAACTTATCATCGGCATTGGCATAGGCTTTTTCGTACCCTGCTGGTGTTAATTCACCCTGACCGGTGTACACAATAAACCAGGCTACATCCAGTCCGCCTTCTATCATTTTAGGAAGGTTTACCTGCGAAGAAAGTCTTTGAGTATAATTCGTTTCGCTGGTAAAGTTGGTGGTGTTGATATCGTCATGTGTATCCAGGGTAATCACGCGGTCATGAATCCCCTTTGCTTTCTCTATCAGTTCGGCTTCCGTTAGCACCGGATTTTCTTTAGGGCCACAAGCGGAAAGTGTGATCAATACAATGGAAAGTAACCAGGTCAGTTGTTTCATAGGTTTTTGATTATTGGAACCTAAAAATAGACTATTCTATGCATAGTCAGATTCAGAATTATGTGTATGGCGTTGGGTATTCCTATGGTGCGTATAGGCGTGCATGAACAAGAGGAGTGTGATACTCATTCTTAGCGGTCTCCTGCCTCGGGGAGTCTGCTTGGAAAAGGAAGTCCTATTTTACTTTTTGTCTTTTACAATCCTCAGACAATGACGAAGAAGTTGAATGAAGCGATTAGGCGAATGCTCATCGGTGAATCGAAATGCATCCAGTATTTCTTCGGCCCCGTGTGCCTGGTGTGCTGCATAGCTATCCAGCAGACCCGATAGCGGGTAGTCGTTGTTCTTCACTAAAAGGCGTATCAGGTGAGGCACGAAACGAGTCATCACTTCAGGTGTACGTTGCCTGCGAAAGTTAAGCGCAGGCAAAAGCAACTCGGGAGGAAGGATACCGATGTATTCTTCTACTTCGGCTGGGGTTGGGAGATCGGTTGAATCAGGGGAGAACAGTTTATCGAGCAGCCGTGACTTTGCTGGAGCTATGCGCACAAGCCGCTCTTCATCATTGTTGCCACTGCCATACATTTGCGGCATATCGATCCAGTTATAGTAGGTATGACAGCCAGAGCAACGAAGATACTCCGGCCGATAATCGGTATCCATGCCGATGAGCAGGTCGTACCCTTTGGGAAAAGACTCATCCCGACCTGTGTTCACCGTAATATAATCAGGCAATGAACTGCATATCACGCATGGTCTTGCATAGGCATCTGGTCTTGGCGATGACGTATCGATTCCACCACGGGAATTGCGCAGAATGATTTGAATGACTGCCCGGGCGAGTTCACCCAAAGAGCATTCTGTTCCGAAACCGGAGAGGTAAGAATAGCTTTTATACACATCTTTCCGGGCAATCTTTTCTAAAATAGGAATCAGCGAATGATCAGCACTCTTGTTTTCCGATTTCAGATTCTCCAACGTGGTTTTGATGAAGGGCGTACTGTTGCTTTTCAATGCCTTGTGAATCATGCTGGAGGATTCAAGCAAGGCGTTCGCTTTGATGTTTTCAATCGCCTTCAATGCCCATGGTCCGAAACTGGTTTTGCTTCTCAGGTCGGGATGGGGTTGTCCACCTGCACCATTATCATCGAAATAACAGAATCCATCCACCCGGGCAATTACTTCCAGAGTCGGGATCAATTCGATGTAATCGCACGTGCCGTCTTCCAGATTGATCAGCACCTCGATGATGTCATCGGCAGAAGAGCTTATTAAACCTTCCTTCAGTTTGTTTATTGCGCTACGTTTATCCTTTTCTATTTCGGCTAGCATAGTGGTGGTTATCTTTGGTGTGTGCTAAATTAAAGAGATCACGTCAAACTAAATGTTTTTTTAGGAAAGCACTACCGGAGCCACACTCTTCTGATATTTCTCAAGTTCATAGGCTCTATGCTTATCCATAAAGGCTGTGTATGAAATAAGTTGAATAGAAAGCAGGTCGTTGGTCGATTGAAATTGAATTTTCTGATGAAGGGATAATCGTTCTTCTAGAGAGCTTGTGCAACCATTATAGTATTCACCATTGCTGCAAATAAGAATGTAAACAAACCACATGATACTAAATTAATGATTTTCTGAAAGGGATGGTGTTAAATAGAAAAACCCGCCTTCGCCCCGATAAGTCGGAGCAAAGGCGGGCAATTAGAAACCAGCCTACGCTAAAGCTTCGGCTGGTGAAAGTGGAGCTGCAGGGAACCCTTAATAGCAAATCCATTGTGATAAATTCAATGGGAAACTTATTATGTCCTAACATTATAAAACAAAAAAGCCGCGAAGTTTCGCGGCTTTTGATTTGTGGAGCTGCAGGGAATCGAACCCTGGTCCAGAGAAGATGAACGTGTACGTTCTACATGCTTAGTTGACTTTAATTGTCGGGAACCACAAGGCAGGCAACAGCCAAATGATTACTTAGTTACTGTATCTCGACATCGTTGCGCAACAACAACGAGGCCCAGTTTATGCTTTCGACACTGCGATTCCGGCACCGCTAAACAGAGTACCGGGCAATGATGGCTTCCACCGATCTTATCAGCGAATAAGCAAATCTAACCTTAGGTCAGATTAAGCAGCCATGGCGTAAGTATTTTCGCCACTTATAATTGTAGGACCATCTTTTAAGGCTCTCATCCCATGAGCCTGCATGCTGGTATACACCCCCACGCATCCTGTCAATACCGGTCAGCCCCGGTTTGAATAAATAGGCAGTTGGCAGTAAGCTGTTGGCAATACTTAATTCAAAGAACGAATAATCAATAGACAAAGGTAAGGGAAAATAAGTTCCTAAAGCAGAAAGCGGAAAGCTTAAAGAAATAGAAGTAAGCTTTAAGCTTTTTGCTTTATGCTTTCAGCATCCTTTATGCCCACCTGATCAATGACCAAATATTTCTTTTTGGAAATGGATTGACGTGCTAATAATTCTGCAATGAAGCCGGTAAGAAATAATTGGATGCCAATCACCACGGCTACCAGGGCAAGATAGAAAATGGGTTGCTCGGTTACTTCACGCTTAAGCGGAATCTTAGAAATGAAGATGGAGTCAATCTTATCGTAAAATATTTTAATGGTGAAACCCATCCCAAATAAAAACGAAATGATTCCCCAGGTGCCAAAGAGGTGCATGGGGCGCTGAGCAAATCTGCCGATGAAGGTTATGGAAAGTAAATCGAGAAAACCGCGCACAAAACGCTCCCATCCAAATTTACTGACACCGTACTTACGTTCGCGATGCTCAACAACTTTCTCGGTAATTTTTGTAAAGCCTGCCCACTTGGCCATCACCGGAATGTAGCGGTGCATTTCGCCGTACACTTCAATGCTTTTGACCACTTTATTTTTATATGCTTTCAGGCCGCAATTAAAATCATGCAGCTTTATACCACTCACATTGCTGGCAGTAGCATTAAACAATTTGGAAGGTAAATTTTTAGTCAGCGCATTATCATAG
>JAYVTC010000167.1:0-51482 GCA_043774745.1 Cyclobacteriaceae bacterium
ACTTCAAAGGATTTACCCAATTGGCAGAAGCCATATCCCCGGAAAAACTAGTACATAGCATAGATTATTATTTCAGTGCGTTTGATAAAATTATCGATCAGTATGGATTAGAAAAGATTAAGACCATAGGTGATGCTTATATGTGTGCAGGCGGGATTAGTTCTCCATCGATCGAGCATCCTGTTCATGCAGTCAAGGCTGCAGTGGCCATCAGAGATTTTGTTTCAATGACATTAATAAATCCACCAGAAGGAGTGCAAATTTTTGAAATAAGAATCGGCATACACACGGGTCCGGTGGTGGCAGGGGTTGTTGGTATAAAGAAATTTCAATATGATATTTGGGGAGATACCGTAAATCTCGCATCTCGCATGGAGACAGCCTCGGAAGCAGGTGAAATCAATTTGTCTGAGGTAACCTATAATGAGATTAAAGATCACATTGATTGCACCCACCGGGGGGAAATTTCAATTAAAAATCACGGCAGTATGAAAATGTATTTTGTGGATAGGAGATAATTTGAAACACTGTTTTATTTAACCTTTGATATTATTCGGTGCCCGGGTAGGCAGGTATAGTAGTAGTATCCAGCCAAATTTCCTGACCCAGAGTTGCTCCTTTTAGAAGTTTGGAATCTCTTTTTCCTACTGAAAAATTGGCAGGGATATAACTGTTATCTACCCAATCATTTCCTAATAAACCCCAGGCTTTGTAGGTATGTGCAACTAATTGGCTGCAGAAGAAAGTTTTGTTTGTAACAGGTTCATTGAATACGCCCTTAAAGAAACTTTCCATTTCGCCCTTGGGTATAGCCGGAAAGGTATTCGAATGAATGTTTTTTACGACTGACCTCAACGTGTCGTACATAGCCTGATTCCGTTTAA
Source organism: Cyclobacteriaceae bacterium (assembly GCA_043774745.1). GTDB lineage: Bacteria > Bacteroidota > Bacteroidia > Cytophagales > Cyclobacteriaceae > ELB16-189. The sequence goes on from JAYVTC010000167.1 coordinate 885, forward strand.
AGTTCAGCTTTCGTTTAGCAAAGTTGCTATCGTCTTTTTTGGGTTTCATGTTGAAATTATTCGTAATCCGTTCTTTCAACACGTCTATCATTGGTCCATCCTTGGTTTTATTAAGAATCACATCTTTAACATGCCCGTCATCAGGGTCATTCTTTATATTGCTTTCCCAAAGCAGTATTGTTCCTTTTGGAAGTCCACTCACCTCAATATCTTCGGGCCTTACGGCAATGGCTGCATGCGACCACTCGGAGCCACTAAATTTTTCAATAAAAAAACTACTTTCAAATAATCCGTGCATAAGAATGATGTCGCCAGTTTCCAGATCATTGAAAAAAGTACTCCAGGGTTGTTTGATGTTTGCCATTATTTGTGGTGTTAAATGTTTATCAGATTCCAATTGAGTATTTGCGTACATTTTCATACGTCTTAGCAGGTATTTTGCATTCCTTCATTTCTATGGCAACGTTGCTTATGGTTTGGTAAATCATTTCTATTTCATTCTTCTTGATGATCAAGGGAGGTTCAATACGCACCACGTCTGCATTCACTCCAAAGAAACCCACATACACTCCTTTCTCCATACATCGGGTTGCGAATACCTTTCCGTCCAGCTTTGATTTAGAGATATTGATTTGAACCCCAATCATCAATCCTTTGCCTCTTACATCCAGAATTATATCGGGGAACTTTTGCTGCACGTCTTTCAATTGCTTAATAAGATACTCACCAATACGAGCAGCGTGCTCCACAATTTTTTCTTTTTGGATAAAGTCAAGCACATGCCAGGCCACCACTGCCGAAGGGGGATGTCCCCCAAACGTGAAAATGTGTTGACCGGGATCCAATGAATCCAGAACATCTTTTCGGCCTACCACTGCCGAGATTGGTGCGTAACCTGAAGACAACCCCTTTGCGGTAACAAAAATATCGGGCACTATATCTTCGTGTTCAAACGCCCACCACTTGCCAGTGCGTCCCATTCCACTCTGCACTTCATCAACAATTAACAGCGTTCCGGTTTCGTGTGTAATTCTTCTTAGTCCTTTTATAAAACCAGGAGGAGGAACAATTACCCCGGCATCACCCTGAATCGCTTCGCAGATGATACCGCCAGCTCTCTTTTGTTGTAATGCATAACCAATCTTTAAAAGCACATCCTCGGCCTCCTCACCGGTGCGAGGGAAGGGGAACTCAATGAAATCCGGATCGTTTGGATAAATGCCACTGTTTAAATTTCCATAGTCGGATGCTTCTTGCGAAAGACCGGTTGATCCATGGTAGTCATTTTTGAAATGAATGACCCCCTCGTTTTTTGTGTACTTGCGCATGGCTTTGATAGCGCCACCTGACGAATCAGAACCTGAAAGACCTATCATTACTTTCTTTTCAAAAAATCCAGGCGCCAGTTCAATAAGCTTTTCGGCTAATTGAATTGCTGGCAAATTCGGTGAGTAGGTAAAACAACTTTGTTGTAAGGTACTGGCTGTTTTAAAATAAGCCTCCGTCAGAAATTGCTGTCCATAGCCAAGTGAACATGAAGACGCAGCCGCTAAGCAATCAAGAAATATATTACCATCAACATCTTCTAAAAATACTCCTACTCCTTTTTGAAGTACGACTCCATACAAGCCTGTGTAATTCGCCTTCCCTACAGATTTTTCCATTCTCTTTAAGATTGCTTGAGAGTTGGCACCTGGTGGAAATACGGGAATATAGACTTCCTCTTTCATCGTATTGCAATGATTGATTTATTAACTCAAGTATGTGATTGAGGAAGTTAGGTAAACCAATCAATATAGCAATGAGAAAATTCAAAATATTAAATGGAAGCAGGGGAATCATTCAATTAATGATTCCCTGAAGGTTTGACGCTGAGTGATGTCAAAGAGATTTAGATACATAATCATGATAAAAGCAATTACCTTCTCTCCCTTCCTCTTCTATGAAATTCTTTTAATTTTTCCATCTGCTGCTCAGATAAGATAGGGCGAAGTTTAACTTCAAAGGAATCGATCACTTTTGCTACCTCGCGGTCGGTTTCTTTCTGTAGTGAGTCGATCGCTGCCATTGTTTCATTCATAAGAGGCCTGAGTTGCTTTGCTTGAGCAGAGTCGGCCTCAATCACAGAAAATATTTTCTTAATAAATGCTTCTTTCCCATTTTCGCGCCAGCCTGCAGGTCGGCTCCCGTGACTTTGCTTACTCCAAAGTCCTACGCCCAACGCTCCAATTAAAATACCGATGACCAGCGTTGTTATGATCGTGATCAGCGCTCTCTTTCTTTCGGGTGTCATGGCTATTGTGTTAAATTTTTATACAAGTCAATCGAGAAAATATCTTCGGTAGTTTCCTGTTCCACACCGAACAATGACTTCAATGAAAGTTGATCGGTAAGCAGCAGGTTGGTAATAAGTAATGCTACCAAAACACCCAGAGCCAACACCTGATATTTTTTGAAAAAGAAAAAGATCAGGTAATCAATTTCGTTTACGCGTTGCTTGAGTTGGTTCACGATCCGCTCTGCAAAGAAAGGTCCGAATGAATCCGGTTCGGGTCGCAACATCAGCTCTCGTATTTTTACATACTGATCGCTTTGCCTGCGAAATGTGGGATCATTCTGCATCTGCCTGGAAAGTTCTTCACGCTCGTGTGCCGACACCGGAGCGTCATACGATTTCAGAAGCAGTTCTTCATTCACAGAAAAATGTTCGTTCATCATTTTAATTTTTTTGATAGTGCTACACGTAATTTTTGTTGTGCTCTTGCCAATCGTGATAATACTGTGCCCAGTGGGATACTTAAAATCTCAGCTGTTTCTTCCGTGGAGTATCCTTCAATCAACCGAAGGGTTGCTACTGCCTGAAACTCTGGATCCAGTCGTTTAAATTCATAATGCAATTGTTCATTAAGGTCCATCATATCTTCCGTGCCTTTGTCTGCGGCTGCATCCATGGTTGTGTATCGCAAAGAAGTTCGTTTCCTCTTTTTGAGTTCGTTCAGCGATAGGTTGATCGCAATCCTGATCAGGTATGTGCTCACCTGTGAGTCGCCCCGGAATTTGCTGAGCGAATCATAAAACCGGATAAACACTTCCTGTCCTACATCTTCCGCTTCCGGTGTTGTTCCGAGCATTGAACGGATCACACCAGCTAACTTGCCTTCATGCCGAATCACCAGCATTTTAAAGGCGGCCATATCTCCTGCCGTGGATTTCCCGACTAATACCTCGTCACTGGGTTGTTCCATAGGCTATAAGGTATGAAATGGCCATGACAAAATTTATCCAAATTATACGTTCAGTTTTGACCATTCCGTGTGACCACTAAAAACAGTAATTAACACGCGAAATCCGATTGGTTTTTTATGTTAGACAATCGTGAATGAAGGAATATTCCCTGAATTGTAATTTTCTTTTCCTAAATCTTAAGTATCATTGCCATTCCTATGAAGCGATTAATTGTAGATATGGACGATGTGATGGCCGATGCCACGGGTCAGTTCATTAATTTTTATGAAAAAGAGTTTGGGATTCGCGTGCCGCGCGAATCAATGAATCACAAAGCGGAGATGGAGCGTTTTCCTGATCATCATGATGCCGTGTATAATTTTACTTTCCGTAAAGATTTTTTCAGAACAATGGCCGTGAATGCGAACGCGCAAGAAGTGATCAGGGAGCTGAATGATAAATACGAATTGTTTATCGTGTCTTCCGCGATGGAATTTCCTAACTCATTGCCCGAAAAGCTGGAATGGCTGAAAGAGCACTTTTCTTTTTTGCATTGGAGGCAGTTCGTTTTTTGTGGTCGTAAAAGTATCGTGTATGGGGATTACATGATTGATGATCTTCCGCACAACCTCGAAACATTTAATGGAGAGAAGTTGCTGTTCTCGGCTCCCCACAATTTACAGTTCAATCATTTTAAGCGAGTGAATGGTTGGAGAGAAGTGGGCGAGTTGTTGCTTAAGTAGTTTGCTTTTCGTAGTTTGAAACTACCGATATTAGTAAGCATTACGAATGGTATTTCAAACACATGCCCCTGTTTCTGCATTAGCAGGTTTTGTGCGCGCTTATCGCATCATTCATTTCAATTTTAAAAATTCGGCCGAAAAACCTACGAAGCCTTATCCTCCAAGGCCGGAGCACACACTTAGTTTTTATCCACGCGATGGAGAAACCGTTCATTACGGAGATCCTAAAAGATCGATATCTAATCTTCGATCGGTATTGGTAGGTCAGCATGATGAGATTTCCTACCGGCATGTGGGTAAACATTTTTTGGTTGTGCAGGTTGTCTTACAACCGGGAGCCCTGTTCCGACTGACAGGAATTCCAGCGCAACACCTTACGAATAACTACATCGATGCAGAGTCCATTTTTTCTACTGAGTTGCGTGATCTTAACTCGCGATTGAGTGGTGCTGAACACTATTCAGAAATGATTTCTATGATAGAAGGTTTTTTACTTCACCAAGTAAAGAAGCAACAAAGGGAGTATCATATTATGGATGATATAAACAGATCGCTACTGGGGCAATCAAAGATTTCATCAGTAGAGGAGATGGCATTCGCATCTTGCCTGAGCGTAAAGCAGTATGAACGAAAATTTATAGAGCGCGTAGGCCTTACCCCAAAATACTTTTCACGCATAGTTCGTTTCGAACGTGCTTATCGAACTAAGAATTTACAACCTTTCAAAGACTGGCTTACCATAGCCCTGGAATGTGGTTATCATGATTATCAGCACCTGGCAAAGGATTATCAGGAGTTTACAGGCCAAACGCCAAACGCTTTTCACCTGCTTGATATGAAAGCACCCGAGCGGTCCTTCGGCACCAGCGACACTTTTTAAAATGTCTAATTTATACCACTAGACTTCATCAACACCTCACGATCATTGCATTAAGCAAAAACCAGAGGCTTATGCAACGAAGAAAATTTTTGATTACCACATTGAGCGCGATACCTGCTCTATCATTTTTGTCCGCGCCTTGGGCTGCCGACCAAAAACCTTTTGTAGTAAAAGCGCGTGAAAGCAGGTTTGGTGTTCCTACGCCTTTTCGCGGAGTGATTCCAAACGATCTTAAGATATCCAGTAAAGACACAGATGGGAATTATTCCTTCTTTGATTATGTGGGTATCAATCGTGTGCCGGGTCCTAATCTGCATGTTCATCTTTGGCAGGATGAGTTATTTCATGCCGTTGAAGGCGAATTTGTTTTTCAGGTAGGTGATCAAAAAATAAAAATCGGGAAAGGTGATACCGTTTATGGTCCACGCAACATACAACACACCTGGACTCAACTTTCGGCTACAGGCAGATTGGTATATTTTGTATCACCGGCAAAAAAAATGGAAGAGTTTTTTGTTCAGATGAGTCAGCGAAAGGGACCACCCACTAAGGAGGAAAGTAAAAAGATTGATGATGAATTTGGAATTCTGCACCGAGGCGATGCCTTGCAACCCGATGTTCAGCATGACTACAGCAAATCACTAGCGCATGGATATGTGATAAGAGCTGGAGGGAGCAGATTCAATGAACAGGTCAGCAACAAAGCAATCAGTCCTGTTAATTTGTTATTATCTAAAAAAGATTCTGATGGTCTCATGTCTATTTTTGACTATGAAGGAAACAGCAAGGGAGGGCCACCTCTTCATGTTCATCATTATCAAGACGAAGTGTTTTTTATTACAGAAGGTGAATACTTATTTCAGGCCGGTGAAGAAAGATTTCGACTTATTGTCGGTGACACTATTTTTCTTCCACGCAAAGTACCTCACACGTGGACACAATTGTCTGATAAAGGAAAGATGCTTTTCTTTTTTCAACCGGCCGGAAAGATGGAGGAGTTTTTTAATAGATACCGAACACAAACTTCTCAAACCTCACCAGAAGAAGGTGCCGGGCAATTTGCAGATCATGAAATGACGGTAATAGGGCCGCCTATTATTCCTTAAAAGAATGATAGCCACAGATTCACTGATTTAATCTGTGGCTAAATTTTTAATAGCCCTTCGTAATCCCCTTTTCAATCGCAGGCACGCCTTCTTTCATCCATGGAGGCAATGTTGCACCCTTCAGATAATGATCAAAGAATTGCTTCATGCGGATTTGAAAGTCCATTCGGTTCTCACGCTTCACTGGCCAATGTGGCTCGCCATTATAGTTGAGCATCCATACCGGTTTGTTTAACCTGCGCATGGCCATATACATTTCAATGCCCTGGTACCATGGCACGGCTCCATCGGCATCATTATGCAAGAGCAACAATGGAGTTTTGATTTTATCGGCAAAGAAGATGGGAGAGTTTTCAATGTAATGCATGGGCTTTTCCCAAAGACTGCCACCAATGCGACTTTGTGTATGTTCATACTGAAACATTCGACTCAAACCACTTTCCCAGCGGATGCCACCATAGGCGCTGATCATGTTGGCCACTACGGCACCAGCCTCGGCTGCTTTGAACATGTCGGTGCGTGTTACTAAATAAGCAATTTGATAACCACCCCAGCTGTGTCCTTGTATGCCGATATTTTTTTCATCTACAAAACCTTTAGCGATCAACGATGTAACACCGGGCAGAATACAATTGTGCGCACTCTCTCCTGGGAAACCGATTTTATAAATCACATCAGGAACGAATACTAGGTAGCCATCGCTGGTGTAAACAGTTTGATTGATGGTGGAGCGATGTGGAAACGGAGCATTGTGAGCATGAAGATTTTCGCTGTTGCGCTCATAGAAATTTACAATCATCGGATACTTCTTTTTCGGATCGAAATTTTCTGGTTTGTATAATAATCCTGTCAGAGGAATATTGTCGAGTGAAGTCCAGTTTACCAGCTCCACACTGCCCCAGAAATAATTTTTCATCTGCGGGTTGGCATCACTGATTTTCTTTGGTGCAGATAAATTCAAATCTGATGTCCACACATCAGGAAACTCAGTGAAACTTTCGCGTGTGAACAGAAGTTGATTGGCCAGCTTGGCTTTCACCGTTCCGCCAAAGCGAAAATTGTCCATGAGCAACCTGGTGAGTTTGCCATCCATTAATGAAAGTTTGTAATAACCCGAAGCCCTGGTGGTTTCATTGAATGCAGAAAGCAATAGTTCTTTTGATGGATCGATGAAACGCTCTTCTGCATCCAGCATCACATAACGAAATACAATTTTTTCTTGCCTGCCCACTTTCGTGAGATTAACCGGAGCTTTATTGCCTGTAGGATCAAGCGCCCAAAGATCATAGCGATCATAAGCAATGAAAAGCCGGTCATCGGTTGTCCAGCCAGCAGAGCCATACGGACTTGGGTAATCCGGATGATCATCTTCTTCATCAGCAAATTTTACTTTAGCGCCCTGAGTAAGTTTTTGTGTTTTGTCATTTGCGATGGAATACGAGAACCAAGCTGTATCAGCCATGCTAAACCAATACACAAAGTTTGCTTTTGGTGAGAGACTGGCATTTCCTTTCACCGCAGTTGCAATTTGTTTTTTAGAATGTGCGATAGCATTAAACACATAAAAATCATTCGTGCCCGAACCTTCCCAGGTTATTTGTTTGCGATACGGTACGTTGGTCTCACCTAAAAACACTGAGGCATTTCCTTCGTTACCCAACTCAATAGATGGAATGGACACCTCACCTAATTGCGTAACCGCATTGCTGGAAAGATCAAGACTAACAAGATAAGAGCGTTTCTTTTCCGCATCCAATTGTTTGTTTTGTTGTGGATAGATGTAGTCATCTTCGCCACGCCAGATTTCAACACTTACGATTTCTTCAGTAAGCAAGGTGGTATCTTGTACTACAGGTTGTGGTGCTGAGCCAAAAAATACCTTCACTCCATCTTTTGAAAATAGGGGCGTATAATATTCACTCACAATCCAATGTTGTGGAATTGCTCCTGAGCTTTCGATGTCAATAAACTGTACCGCATTGTCTTTCTTCCAATGATGTAGCTGATAATGACGTACCAATGCTTTAGTGGTATCGGCATCCACCAAGAATGCTGCTTGCGTACCATCTTCACTGATTGAAAGTCCTTTGTATTTATATTTTGATTTTCCTTGATGGATAGTTTTCAATTCATCTTTCTGAAGATCATACCAATACATTCCTGCTTTAAGAGTTGAATCATTTCCGGTCGTGTTGAATAAAAGTCCCTGACCATATTTTGCCAAGGCGTAATCCTTTACATATCCAAAGGAAGTTTCTTTTCCATCCGTAAGTTTTTTCACCACAAGCGTGTAGCCATTATCATCGGTGTTGGTCTTTTTCTTTTTGACTGGAGCCGGCTTTTCATCTGCTTTTTGAGCAGGAGGTTTAGTTTCTTTTTTAGCTTCTAGTTGATAAGCAACGATACCTCCTGCCTTTTCAGGAACTTTGAATGATTTTACATCAGCAATCTTTTCTGTTTTGTGATTCGCGAAAGAGTAAATACCCAATGAGTCTTTTGGCAGATCCTCTTTTTTCTTTTTCTGCCTGCGCAGATCCTTCACCAGTTTTTGTTGAGGCTTAATCTTAAATATCGCATGTCGACTGTCAAACGTAAGAGCGATTTCCGCTGCCCGCTTTACAGAATCCTGTGTATTGGTTTTCAGATTATAAAAAATCACTTTGCCATCTCCATCTTGTGGATTTACAGTGAATGCTGCGAAGCTTCCATCCGGAGTTAATGATTTATAGTTGATTTCTTTCCAGCCATCATAAACGGCATGACTCAGCGGTTTTTTAGTAGGGGCAACAGGTATGGTTGCTTTTTTCTGACTGTAACCAACACTGCTGATCAAGAACAGGCTAAGTAAAAAGTATGACTTCATATGATTTCTTTTTTGTGAAGATACATACTCCGTCAGGATAGGAATAATAATTTTTATCAATGGCGAGAGACTATCTTTGTAGTGTTAAACTGATATTTTATGGAGCTCACACTCACTACACCTGCCTTACTTTTCTCAACAGTCTCATTGGTTTTGTTGGCTTACACCAACCGGTTTCTGGCAGTGGCAGCCCTCATCCGCAAGCTGGCGAATGACTATAAAAATAAGGAGGATAAGCGTGTAGCTGATCAGATTCGCAATCTCAAAGTACGGGTTATACTCATACGCAACATGCAGATGTTTAGTATTGTTGCACTTTTTCTTAGCGTACTCTGTATGTTCTCTTTGTTCAATGGAGAGGAGTTGATTGCTAAATATATTTTTGGCACTTCGTTGATCTCCTTATTGATTTCGTTGGGCATGTCGCTACGTGAAATTCAAATTTCCACACGGGCTCTTTTCATTCAGCTGAGTGATATTGCGGATGACGTGAATTTGTAATGCTACTTCTCAACCCCCCCACCAGGCCATTAACAAATTGGGCAAGCGGTACCATCCATCGTAGGCTCGTTGGTAGAGTAATCGCCAATATCATCAAGGTAGACTACATACGAGTTTTGAAATGAGGCGAGTTCATCAGGCTTTGAAAGTTTAAGTCCCAATAACTTATTATATATATGGAAAATATGGAAATATAGATTGGCCCGTCAATTAAACCACCTTTCACCTCTTTTTTAGTGACTGCCCAAGTACTCAGATGATCAACCTTGACTGGACATCCAGAAGAAGATAGTGATCAGCCATCCGATGATGATTAATGCAGCACGCTGATAGGTTTTCTTTTTAAACGATTCATAAAAAGTAACGAGCACGACAACAGCTAATAAAATACCGGCTGGCGCAAAATCTTCTTTTTCAAATTCAGCAATGGCGAGATTGCCATGAAAGAACATCAGGGCGGGTAACAACCAAACTAATTTATGCACCTTGTTCCAGTTTTTGCCCAGTAGTTTTTCACTGTATTCATTGGAGGTGAGTAACATCAATGATAGTATTGGAACCATAATCCAGATTGCCTTCAATGGTAGTACTGTAAGTTGATCCAGAATAGGCTGATCGCGTTTAAGAAAAAACAAGGCACTTACGAGGCCGTGGGTAAGCAACCATGTTCCAGCTACAATACCAAGATCTTTGCGGTATTTTACCAGCCATCTGAGGTAGGGATTTTCTTTCAGAAACCCCAACCTCATTAATGCACCGGGCAAGAGTGTGCAGGTAAGTAAGATCGTTCCGGTAACGGCACTAAAGCCAGCTGGTTCTCCAGCCTGAAGGTAACCAAGTACAAGAAGAACAAGTAAGGCTGGAATGGAAACAATCCACAACCACTTTTTTAAATCAATGGATATCATAAAGTAATTAAGCTAAACTCAAGAATAAATAAACTCACCGTGTGGTGTGCGTAATGTTACTTGTTTGGTTGCAGAGCTTTCTACACGGCCAATTACCAGAGCATCAATGCCAAAACTTTTTGACAATTCAACCACTTGGTTGGCGAATTGTTCGGGCAAATAAATTTCCATGCGATGCCCCATGTTGAACACTTTATACATCTCTTTCAAATCGGTGCCGGAGGCTCCATGAATAAATTTGAAGAGGGGAGGAATTTCAAACAGATTGTCTTTAATCACATGCAGATGATCAATGAAGTGAAGAACCTTGGTTTGTGCACCACCGCTGCAATGAACAATGCCATGTATTTGAGATCGTAGCTTTTTCAGCACCTCGATCATCACAGGCGCATATGTGCGTGTAGGTGAAAGCACCAGCCTGCCCATGTTTAATGGAGCGCCAGGAACCTCATCTGTCACTTTGTATTTTCCTGAGTACACGAGATTTTCTGGTACGGCTTTATCATAGCTCTCCGGATATTTGGAAGCGTACTCGTGATCAAATACATCATGACGGGCTGAAGTAAGCCCGTTGCTGCCCATGCCTCCGTTGTATTCACTTTCGTACGTTGCTTTTCCGGATGAGGCCAGGCCTACAATCACATCACCTGCTTGTATATTATGGTTATCAATTACCTCACTACGTTTCATTCGCGCTGTTACCGTACTATCGACAATGATCGTGCGAACGAGATCACCCACATCGGCAGTTTCGCCACCGGTGCTATAAATTTCCATGCCGTGTAAACGCAACATGTTGAGGACTTCTTCAGTTCCGTTAATAATCGTTGAGATCACTTCGCCCGAAATCAGATTTTTATTTCTTCCAATTGTAGAGGATAGTAAAATCGGACCGGTTGCACCCACGCAGAGTAAATCATCGATGTTCATGATGATGGCATCTTGCGCAATACCTTTCCAAACAGAAATGTCTCCGGTTTCTTTCCAATAGATGTAAGCAAGGGATGACTTGGTGCCGGCCCCGTCAGCATGCATGATCGTGCAATAGTCAGGATCACCGGCTAAGGTGTCGGGAACAATTTTACAGAACGCTTTTGGGAAAAGTCCTTTGTCCAGATTTTTAATGGCCTGGTGTACATCTTCTTTGCTGGCGGATACCCCGCGTTGGTTGTAGCGATCGTTGCTCACTTTATTGGAAAATCAATGAGCAACAAAGGTGCGAAGAATAACGCATACTGAATACCAGATTATAGTTTTTTGATGCCGAATTTAGGTTAAGTGAATTTGGTGCTTGCAACCTAAGACTCTATTTTGCGTCTTAGTACAAAACCCATACCCCGTGCTTAAAAATTATCTTCTTATCGGCTTCCGAAGTCTTTATAAAAATTTAGGCTATACCGCTATCAATGTTTTTGGATTGGCCATTGGCCTGGCGTGCTGCCTGCTGGTAACCTTATATGTGCGTTTCGAATTGAGCTATGAAGATTTTCATGATAACAAAGCATCGATCTACCGATACGTACCCAGAGGGGAACGCGATGGCGTGGTGAGCATGCAAACCATGTTGCCTGCCGGATTCGGTCCCTTGATCAAAGAAAATTTTCATGAGGTGGAAATGTTCTCCCGGTTTTCTGATGTGGACGAGCGCCCCTTAATGCGGGTGGGCGATACCTTTCTCGATGCCAAAACCTTGTCGATTGCAGATAAAGATTTTTTTAAGATGTTCACCTTTAAGCTGGTGCAAGGTGATGTAAACACGGTGCTTTCGCGACCATCAACGATTGTCATTGCTCTATCAATAGCACAAAAATATTTTCCCGATGGGAATGTTGTCGGCCAAACCATTCGCTACGATAATACTTACGACTATGAAATAACCGGAGTGTTTGAAGATGTGCCGCCTAACTCTCACTTACAATTTTCTTATGTGACCACCTTTGAAACTATGGCCAAAATGGTGCAGTACCGATATAACTATCCTGCTGAAAGTTTTTTGAATAGTCTGGATGCCTGGAATTATTCCACCTACTTTTACATTCCCGAAGAAAAAGATGTCAACGCTCTCGCAAAGCGAATCGATCAAAAATTCACCGAAGCCCGAAAGGAAACATTTAAAGAACAGGCTATGGGTGATTGGCTTCAGCCTTTAGGTGAAATCCATTTTACGAAAGGAATAAAGGCAGATACCGCCAATGGCGACATGAGTTATGTCTACATTTTTTCCGCAGTAGCACTAATGATATTAGTAATAGCGTGTTTCAACTTTATGAATCTTTCAACCGCGCGTGCGATGAAACGCTCCAAAGAAGTTGGGTTGAGAAAAGTAATGGGTGCCTTCCGTCATCAATTAATAAAACAGTTTATGGGTGAAACCATCATCATGGTTTCTATTGCGATGATCTTAGGAATCATTTTTCTTGAGTTGTTGGTGCCGTTATTCAATGGATTAGTTGGGCAGCATTTAGAGGTCGTCTACTTTGGTGAAAATAGTTTGATATTATTTTTTGTGTTAGCCGGATTATTGACGGGCATTATTGCTGGAAGCTATCCCGCATTTTATCTGAGTTCATTCTCTCCGGCAAAGGTGCTGAAAGGACAAGCTGGTCCTTCGGGGAATGCGGCACTGAGAAAAATACTCACCGTGATGCAGTTTGGTGTGGCCGCCTTTCTGATGATTGGTACATTGATCGTCTATCAGCAGATGAGGTTCATTCAAAATACCAACCTGGGTTTTGATAAGGAAAACATTGTCTATATGACTCCGCCTGCACCGCTTTGGGAAAAGCGAGATGTGTTTAGACAAAATCTGCTGGCGAGCAGTAACGTAAAGTCAGTTACATTTTCCAATGGCACTCCCGGTATGGAAAGTTCAACGTGGCAATATGATTTTCCCGGTCTTGACGTTCCGAAGCGTAGTATGAATACCATGATTGTTGATTATGAATACATCAAAACCTTTGGACTTGAAATTGTTGATGGCCGCGACCTTTCTACTGAGTTTGTTACAGATTCTACCGAAGCCTATCTCATCAATGAAGAGGCTGTTGAAGAACTGATGTTGAAGAAGCCAGTAGGTGCTCCTATGCGTGCACTTGATGGACATTCAGCCGGTCGCATTGTAGGTGTGGTAAAAGATTTTCATTATCGCTCATTGCATCGCAAAATTGAACCGTTAGTGTTGCGCATCGATCCGCGTAATATGTGGTGTGTGTCTGTCAAATTATCTTCAGGAAATTTGAAGGATCGTTTAGCAACGGTAGAAACAGAATGGAAAAAAATTGCCCCTGATTATCCCTTCACCTATCAGTTTGTTGACGAGACTATTGAACGCCAATATTTAGCGGAACAAAACACGGGTGTGCTATTTACTGCCTTTGCAATTCTGGCTATCGTCATTGCCTGTTTAGGCTTGCTGGGTCTCACGGCCTTCATGACGGAGCAACGCAAAAAAGAAATTGGTGTTCGCAAAGTGTTAGGCTCTTCCGTTTCCGGGATTGTGTTTTTACTTTCAAAAGACTTTTCTCGCCTGGTTTTGATTGCCTTTATCGTTGTAGTGCCACTGGCGTGGTATGCGATGAATCAATGGTTGTCGGGCTTTGCTTACCAGGTGGAAATAAGTCCTTTGATTTATATCGGAGCAGGAGGCATTGTGTTGGCGATTGCTTTCCTGTCTGTTTTCTATCAGGCACTGAAAGCTGCCGTGATTAACCCGAGCGATACACTCAGAAGTGAGTGATGGCGCTGACTAAGATTTAATAGTTTCAATGTATAGATCCTCCACCTTCTTTCGTGCCCACGGAGTTTTACGGAAGAAGGTGAGGCAGGATTTAATGCTCGGATCAAAGCGAAAACAGTTCACCGGAATGCGCTCACCTAATTCTTCCCAACCATAATATTCCTCCAGGTAGTGGAGAATATATTCGAGCGTTTTGCCGTGCAGTGGATTGTTGGCTTGTTCTTCTTTCATAGTTATTATTGTAAAGCATCAATAGCGACTTCGAAGTCAACCTGATAATCTTCAGGCAATTTAGCGAGTACCGTGGTAATCTTTTTGAGTTGTTGTTGATATAGATTGTATAATACAGTACCTGATGTAAGCGGAATGCCGGCTTCTTTAACTTTTTCACAGAAGTAAATACGCAACTCAAGTTCTGTCTGCGGGATTCCTGAATACTTGATTTGCCGGTTTGCAAAGCGAAGTATTTTGCGAAGGATCTTTTTTATGATGTATAAATTTCTTCCATCCAACTCCTGAAACATCACATCCAATTCTTCTTTGATGCCCCGGATATAACCCGCTTCGTCATGGGCATCCGAAAGCAGGTAGGAGAGCAGCTCTTTGTTTTCTTTTTTGTATTTCGCAAGCCGGAGACAAATTGCGTTAAGCTCACCGGCATCCAATCGCTGCAACTCTTTTTTGATCTCGCTAATGGAAGCGCTGTTCATGACAATCGAAGTTTGCGGAATACATCCCACAGTACAATACCCAGGCACACCGAAATGTTTAAGGAATGTTTCGTGCCTAATTGTGGTATCTCCAAAGCGAGATCGCCCAATGCAATAGCTTCTTCACATACACCATGCACTTCGTTTCCGAAGACAAGACAATATTTAACACTGGGCTCTCCATAAAAAGTTTGAAGTGGAATGCTATCCGTAGTTTGCTCTACGATCACAATTTTATAACCTTTACTTTTCAAATCTGAAATGGCAGTTGCCGGACTCTCGACATATTCCCAATCCACCGACTCGGTAGCACCCAGTGCCGTCTTTTGAATTTCGCGATGTGGTGGTGTTCCTGTAATTCCAGTCAGGTAAATTTTTTCTGCACGAAACGCATCGGCTGTGCGAAAGGCAGAACCTACATTGTGCAGGCTGCGAATGTTATCCAATAAAAGGCAAACCGGTATTTTTTCTGATTCTTTGAATTCATCAACCGAAATGCGCCCGAGTTCTTCCAGTTTAAGCTTTTTCATTCCGTAAAGGTATCCTTAAAACTATTTTAGTGAACTTTACAAAAGCGGAATCGTTAAAAAAGCAATGAAAAATTTTCTTTCAGCTCTTTTGATACTCTTTTCACTAAACTCTTTTGGGCAGGACCAATGGAAGAATGTCTATACCGAAAGTGCCTGGACCGAGCGTGATAAATGGCAAAAGGCAGATGAGCTTATCCGTCATCTGAATATTAAGCTGGGAAGCAATGTGGCTGATGTGGGTAGTCATGAAGGTTATATGACGGTCAAGCTCTCAGGGGTGGTTGGGGATGAGGGAAAAATATTGGCGGTTGATGTAGCCCAATCCAAGTTGGATAAACTGAAAGAGCATCTCGTAAAAAGAAATATTGCGAATGTGGAATTGATCAAGGGAGATTATGATGATCCGAAGTTGCCGCTCAACGCGTTAGATGCTGTGATTATTTTAGACACCTATCATGAAATGGATGATCATGATAAAATGCTGCAACACATCAAAGCATCTTTAAAGCCTGGTGGCCGGCTTGTTCTTTGCGAACCTATTGCAGATGAACGAAGAAAATTAATCCGTGAAGATCAGGAACGAAAACATGAGTTAGGAATGAACTTCGCCCTTGATGATTTGCAAAAAACAGGCTTCACTATTTTAAAACAACAAGATCCATTTGTTGATCGATCAAAAGAGAAAGGAGACAAAATGTGGTTGATCGTTGCGGTTAAGAAATGATTGATCCTGAGTGAATCCGCCACTCAGTATCTTGATTCACTTAATGATTTAGATATATACTCCCTTTCGACTTTCAATAAACCACGTAATAGTTCACTGGTAACTTCTCCTGGCAGTCCATTTCCTACTGGTTGCCCATCAATTTTTACAATGGACTGAATGCGCTTGGTGCTGCTTGAGAGGAAAGCTTCTTTTGCCTGACGAATGTCACTAAGAGTAACTTGTCCTTCCTTCATCTTGAATCGTGACCTGCCAAGTTCAAGAATTCTTTTTCGCGTTACTCCTCGCAGGGCATTCTTATCTGGAGTTACAATCGTATTGTCTTGATTGACAATAAAAAAATTGCAACGGGGAAATTCTGTCACCACGCCATTCATGTGGTATAAGACATCATCGGTCTGTTGTTCTTTTATTTTCTTTTGCAGCCAGATACCCATGGAGTAATTGATTGTTTTTGCTTCTGGAATATCGCGCACAAACTCGTGGGTTATAATGCTTACTGTCTTTGGAATGGGTGAATCATGAATCGTAAGCAGGCTTTGCATGATGATGAAATTTGGTGTTACCTGTTGGTAAGCATCGGGCGAATAGCCACCGGTTAAAATCATCCGAATGCCCGTATCAGGAAGATTGTTTTTTTGGAGAAGTTCATGCAACGTGGAGAGCAACTTTTCTTTCGTGCCAGGCGATGACAAATGCATGATCGAAGCCGAATGGAAAAACCGATCAAGGTGATCATCTACATACAACAGCACATTGTCTCGCACGCGAAAAAAATCGAAGATGCCATAACCACGCTGAATGGCCAGGTCGCTGATGTGTAACGTAGCCTTTTCTGACTTTACAAACTGATCATTCAGATAAACGTACATGTAGTCTTTTTTGCAAATGTATTTAAAACCACACAACGGTGAATTATTCTCACTTCTTACTTCTTACTTCTTGCTTCTTGCCTCTATATTTGCCGACTATGGCAGGACCGGCAGCAATGGATACCCCTTTAATGAAACAATACAACGCCATCAAGGCGAAGTATCCGGGTGCGCTGCTTCTTTTTCGGGTAGGCGATTTTTATGAAACATTTGGCGAAGATGCCATCCGTGCCGCTAAAGTGCTGGACATCACACTCACCAAACGTGGAAATGGGTCTGCCTCTGAAATCGAACTGGCCGGATTCCCCCATCATTCGCTCGATACGTATTTGCCAAAATTAGTACGTGCCGGAAATCGGGTAGCCATCTGTGATCAGCTTGAAGATCCACGTTCTGTGAAAGGTATTGTTAAGCGTGGTGTTACGGAGTTGGTAACGCCAGGTGTCTCCTTTAATGATCATGTGCTGGAGCGCAGACAGAATAATTTCCTGGCATCGGTGCATGTTGCAAAGAACGCCATGGGTGTTGCGTTTCTGGACATCAGCACGGGAGAATTTTATGCGGCTCAAGGTCCTGAGAATTATATCTACAAGCTTATACAAAGTTTTGGCCCGGCCGAAATTATTTTTAGCAAGACTAGTCGCGATAAATTTGAAAATCAGTTTGGCGATGAGTACGCCACATTTGCTTTGGATGATTGGGTGTATGCTTTTGACTTTGCCAATGAGAAGTTAATACAGCAATTCAAGACCAGTACACTGAAGGGTTTTGGAATTGATGCAATGAATGAAGCGATCATCGCGGCAGGATCAATCCTTCATTACCTGGAAGCCACCGAACACAAAGACACACACCACATCTCATCCATCTCACGCATCGATGAAGATAAATATGTTTGGCTCGATAAGTTTACGGTGCGCAACCTGGAGATTGTCAATTCACCAAATGAGGGCGGTGTACCGCTGTTGCATGTATTGGATCAAACGGTTACTCCGATGGGTTCGCGCAACTTGCGCAAGTGGATGATTCTTCCTTTGAAAGAAAAGCAAAGTATTGACGAACGACTTCAGGTTGTAGAGCAATTTTATAATGATCACGATCTCACCGAAAAAATCTTAGAGTACCTACATCAGATTTCAGATCTGGAACGATTGATTTCAAAAGTGGCCGTGGGCCGGATCAATCCACGCGAGTTAATTCAACTTAAGCGTTCGTTGAAAGCGATCATTCCCGTAAAGGAGTTATTGGACAAGGCAACTTCGCCTGAATTAAAAAAACTAGGCGATCAACTTAACAAGTGCGAGTTTCTTTTAGAGAAAATCGAGAAAGAGTTAAAAGATGATGCACCCATGCTCATTCATCAGGGAGGCATTATTAAAGAAGGTGTGAATACAGAACTGGATGAGTTGCGTGCTATTGCCTTTTCGGGAAAGGATTATTTGTTGCAAATACAAAAACGAGAGATTGAACGCACTAGCATTAATTCGCTGAAGATTTCTTATAATAAAATTTTTGGCTACTACTTAGAAGTAAGTAATGCCAACAAGGAAAAAGTGCCAGCGGATTGGATTCGTAAGCAGACGCTTGTAAATGCGGAGCGCTACATTACCGAAGAGCTAAAAGTATATGAAGAGAAAATCCTTCACGCAGAGGAGAAACTTCTTGTCATTGAACAGAGGCTCTTTTTAGAATTGGTACATCATGCTTCTGATTACATCGCGCAGATTCAGCAAAACGCCCGTGTGATTGCGATGCTGGATTGTCTATTATCATTTGCGGTAACCGCGAAGTCAAACAAATACAATAAACCTGAGATTAGTGAATCAAAACGATTAGCCATCAAGGCTGGCAGACATCCGGTGATTGAAAAGCAGCTTCCGGTTGGCGAGAGCTACGTGCCCAATGACATTTATCTTGATAACGTGACACAACAAATATTAGTCATCACCGGGCCGAATATGGCTGGTAAGTCTGCTTTGTTAAGACAAACCGCATTGATTGTATTGATGGCACAAATGGGAAGTTATGTTCCTGCGGAAGCCGCTACCATTGGCCTCATTGATAAAATATTTACACGCGTTGGGGCATCAGATAATTTATCACGCGGTGAATCTACCTTCATGGTGGAGATGACCGAGACGGCCAGCATCCTCAATAACCTCAGCGACCGCAGTTTGATTTTGATGGATGAAATTGGAAGAGGAACTTCTACATACGATGGCGTTTCCATTGCCTGGGCGATTGTAGAGTATCTACACAATCACAAAGATTTCAAACCTAAAACATTATTTGCCACTCACTATCACGAACTCAATCAACTCACCGAAGATTTAGTGCGCGTGAAAAATTTCAATGTGAGTGTGAAAGAAGTAGGAGATAAAATCATCTTCATGCGCAAGCTTAAAGAGGGCGGCAGTGAGCATAGCTTTGGTATTCACGTAGCACAAATAGCGGGCATGCCTAATAAAGTAGTGTTACGTGCCAATGAGATTTTGCACTTCCTTGAAAAAGACAAACATCCGCCAGGAGGTCGGACAGGCAAGAATGAATCAAAGGCTAAGTTTGATGAGTTGCCTAAAGCCATGGCTCAAATGAGTTTGTTTGAGATGGATCCCAAATCGAAAGCCATTCATGAAATGCTGGAGAAGATTGACATCAATACGATCAGTCCGGTGGAGGCGTTGTTAAAACTAAATGAGATACTTTCTGTTTTGAAGAAATAGAACTGGGCTACAAGTTTGTAACATACATTTATGTAACATTCCTTCAAGAAATGATTGAAAACCCCTTCGTTTTTGGCAAAACCGTGCATAAAGGAGACTTCAGCAACTGTAAGGACAACATGGCCTTTTTACACCAGCAATTCAACACCAATACAATTCTCATTTCGCCCATATGATGGGGTAAATCTTCGTTGGTGGAAGCAGCCGTCAGTAGGTATACTTTGGAAAGGGACTCAATGTCAATCAATTAATAGTTTAATATCTTCTACCAGTCGCTCGCCTTCCAGTTCCAGCGTACCATTGTAGATTCCACGAACGCGGCCTTCCTGATCGATCAGGATAAAATGCTCAGTATGTAAAAAACCTTGCGTGGAATTTTGAAATCCAATTTCACGTTCAGCAAAATACGATTGACGTGCCAGCGAATAGATTTTTTCTTTATCGCCTGTAATTAAGTGCCACTGCCCTGAGCGCATACCATGTTCAATAGCATATTTTTTCAACTGTGATACCGAATCAATATCGGGTGTAACGGAATGAGAGATGAACATGACCTCTGGATTGTCTTTAAATGTATTGGCTACCTTACTCAGGTTCGCTGTCAGTTTGGGACAAATACCAGGACAGATCGTAAAGAAGAAGCTGGCTACATAGATTTTGTTCTTGAAGTTGGCATTCGTCACCGCTTCGCCATCCTGATTTGTAAACTCAAAAGGAGCGATCGTGTGAAGTGTATCTTTTAGAAAATTACTTTCTCCTTCCCATAGTGGAGTGAAGTCGGACGTATGATAATAGGGCACACGGTTTTCGGGTGTGCACGAATTGATAACAAAACAAATACAGATGAAATTAATGAGCCAATACTTCATTATCTTTCCAACGTGTTGCACATGATTTCACTCCTGTAATTCCATAGTGGCGGCCGTTGCGCACTTCATAGTTGGCCCACACATCGCCTTTGTCTGTCCATTGTTGCTGCAGTCCTTCTTCATGACCATTCTTATAATTCAAACTTTTAATCAGCATACCATTGACGGCCCACTCTCTGCCTCTGCCTTCGTATTCACCATTTTTAAAGTGATACTCCAGGCGTTTGTTCCCATTTTCCCACCACGCTTCAAATTGCCCTTCCTTTTTGCCATGCTCAAAATACCGCTTCGATTGTATTTTTCCATTCACATATTTCTGCATCCAGATACCATGCTCACGACCTTCTTTAAATTCCTGAACTTCGAGTGTATCATTTCCATTCGGAGCCAATGAAAATAAAGAGCCGGAAAAGACAACATCGGTCACATACAAGATGCCTCCGGAAGTTCTTGCTGCGACTTGATCGCGATTAGCGAAAAGGCCATTTGAATTTTCATTGACTGCGCAACCAGACAGGAGCAGTAAAACGAAAAACAGAAAGCTATTGCGAAACGGTTCCGGCTGTTCCATAAAATCCGCTTCCGTTAATGTAAGGATCTGCGTTGGTAATATGATAGTGATAAATTCCATTCGGAAAATCGGTGGTCACGTGGGCGTGTCCATGATAGGCATCCAGATCAGCATTGTTAACCAGTTTTCCGTTTTCAGTTGGTCCGTATACTGGAAATCCATCCAATAAAAAACCCAGCAGTACATCATTGCCTTTGGTGGCTGTTAAATAATAGGGTTCTGCGTGATAGTGATATTGCCCGGACATTTGAGGATGACCAAAATATTGATCGAACGAATTGATCTCATTGGTTAACGGCTGATTAGGACCGGCATATTGATTATAAAAAGGCACTCCATTTAAGGAAACACCAATTGGGCCCAACGGAGTAGCGCTTTTGGCTGTGCTTACTTTGGGATTGAGTGGAATTTTAAAAGTAAATGTCTGGTTAGCAATTTTGTTTGGATTGATAACAAAGCTTGTATTACTGCCATTGTAAGCTTCATACAATGATGACTCCCACTCGGTACCTTTGTAATACGGACTTTTATGATCGGGACGGCCATTGGTCTTTATATAAACAAAATCACCTTCTACATAGATGTCTGTTGCAGCATAAATCTTTTTATAAATGGCTGGAACATCGGCATCGGTTGAAGGAGATGCGTCATCGCTGCTGCAACTGATGAATGTCAATACGATCAGTAAGTTAACGGGTAGCGAGATTAACTTTTTAAATATCATAGTTATTATTTTTTTATTTAGACGCTGCTTTTTACTAATTCCTTCGCGGAGGTCCATCTCTTTTTGGCCCGGGCTTCACAATGAATTCAATCAACTGCGGTATAAAAGCGTCAAACTTTTCGCGTTGATCTACCCGGCAAAGATTTTTTAGATCCTGGAAGTGGGCGTAAGTGATGCTAACTCTTTCCTGCTCCAGCGATGCCAACACCAATTCTATCGAGTCTTTTTTTAATTGTGTGCTGGTGTTCAGTCGCAGTAACAGAAAATAATTTTCCAGGCTTTCTTTAAATTTTTCATCCAGAGCATTGATTTGATTTCTATGGCCTTGTTTTAATCGATCAAACTCAGTGCGTTGCGTTTCATCAAACCGAAGTGCTTCCACAATGAGTTTATCCCGATGAGGTGGTGGGTTGCCTTCCTTTCTGAGAAAATAGAACAAAATGGCACCATTGAGCACGATCAGTATGAGTACCATCCACAAGAAAAGGTCTTCGCGCTTCATATCAATAGAGTTGGTATTGATTAGTATTCATGGAGTATGTTGATGGCTCATTATTTTGTGCTGAGGTCTTTATGTGTCGTACGATAAGCGTGACATTTAAGATCAAAATCAACGAGCAGAGACTGACAGCCAGTCGAACTTTAATGTAAGATTGACTAACGGATTGCTCCGGAGTTTCAATCTGAGCAAGAATACGGGTAAACAAAAAGGGATTCGGCTCTGCCCGTTTTGCTCCGCGCAGGCTGTTGAGAATATCATCTTTCCATTGTTCGTTGTTCATAGTTCTGTGAGTTTAGACGATGTTGTTATTGATTTCCTTCGGCCAGGATTAACTATTTCTAAATCGTTGCGTAGGTTGGCTTTTGCGCGCTGCAATAGCGATTCTATTGCTTTTTCGGAAAGCTTCATGATCGTGGCAATTTCCTTTTGCGGCAAATCTTCAATCTGCGAAAGAATGAATGCGGTCTTTTGCTGATTTGGGAGGTTGTCAATGACCTTGAAAAGGAGAGCAGCCTTCTCTTTGTTTTCCAGCACTACACCCGGGTGATCAAAATGAGGTGCATCAACTTGAAGTTCAGTGCTGTCTTTTTTGAAGAGACTTACCAGCAATCCACTTCGTTTTTTGCGTTTTCTATGGCGGAGAAAATCGAGACATTTATTTACACTGATTCTGTATATCCATGTGCTGAGCGCTGATTCACCTTTGTAAAGACCAACGGACCGGTGAATTTCTATAAAGACATCCTGCGTAATTTCTTCTGCTTCTTCAGTATGCTGCACATAGCTGAGGCACGTATTAAAAACCCGTGACTTAAAATTCTCAAAAAGGATTTTGAATGCTGTTCTGTCACCTTCTCGTAGTCTTTGAATCAAATCGGATTCTTCCATGAGCTAGTAAGGTGTTTTATTAACGCAGGGCAAAATAGTCGAATTAGCTCGATAGAGAAACACCACAGTTCAATTATTGTTACTATGAACTATCGTGTTTACCCGATCATGGCCAATGGCTACAAAGAAGATATTTTTTATAACTTTAATGGAACTAACATTCTGTTCATGAAAAAAATCCGTTGGGGCATTTTAGGTTGTGGCAAGATAGCTCGCAAGTTTGCTGCCGATCTTCGATTGGTAGAGGATGCCGAATTGATTGCATTGGGTGCGCGTGAGCAATCCACCGCTGAGACATTCGCCAAAGATTTTCCTGCCAAATATATTCATGGAAGTTATGAGGCATTAGTGAGCAATCCGGAAGTAGATGTAATTTATGTAGCCACTCCACACGGCCTTCATCACGAGCATGTGATGTTATGTTTGAAACATAAGAAAGCAGTGCTCTGCGAAAAAGCATTTGCCATTAATTATCGCGAAGCCAAAGAGATGATCGATTTTGCGAAAGTTCAGAATACGTTCATCATGGAAGCCTTTTGGACTCGCTTTCTTCCGCACTATTTTACTATGAAAGAATTGATCGCAGAAGGAAAGGTGGGCAAAATAAAATATCTGAATGCTGAGTTTGGATTCATACCTGCTCCACCATTTCCAACCAGACTATATCAACCTTCATTAGGTGGTGGCGCTTTGCTCGACATTGGCGTGTATCCTGTTTTTCTTGCGCTTGATGTATTAGGTAAACCCGATCACATAGATGCCATGATGACTCCTGCGGCTACGGGCGTAGATGAACAGTGTGCGATCACCTTCAATTATAATAATGGTGCGATGGCACACCTGTTTTGTTCTTTCGCCTCCAACCTCGCTACAGGTGCAGATGTTGCAGGTGATCAAGGTCGCATACGCCTCACTCATCGTTTTCACGGACCAACTACTGTGCTTGAGTATTATTCCGGCATCGTTGACATGCGTGAAATAATTTCTTTCGAGAAAGCATCTGGCAATGGGTATGAATATGAAGCCAGACATGTGAATGAGTGTTTGAAAATGAATCTGGTAGAAAGTCCGATACTCACGCATGATCTCACATTGTTGTTAATGCAAACGTTGGATATTATCCGCGCGAAAGCAGGTATCAAATATCCCGCTGATTAGAAATTATTTTCAGTGTAATGATTTTATGACTTAAATCATTTTTAAGTTAAATCAAGAGTGTTTTAAACGTTCGTTCGCATTAGAAAATTGCGATAATGTATAACGTATGGAATTAATCTGATCAATTCGCATTATCTTTGCAATTCGATTGATCCTATAATTTTAAAATCATGGCACAAGCAGCAGTTGTTCCGGAGGTGAGAAGAAAACCTCATCTGAAACAAGAGATCGCATTTATCATTATTCACTTACTTCCGCTGGGAGCATTGTGGACAGGGGCAACGTTTTTTGATTGGATGGTCTGCATCTTCTTATATGTATCCAGAATGTTTTGGGTAACGGGTGGTTATCATCGCTACTTTGCTCACAAGTCGTATAAAACTTCGCGCTGGTTTCAGTTTGTGATTGCCTTTATGGCGCAGACCACCGCACAAAAAGGCGCGCTGTGGTGGGCCGCCCATCACCGTCATCATCATCGCCATAGCGACACTCCGGCTGATCCGCATTCCATGAAAATTTATGGTTTCTGGTATTCACACATAGGTTGGATTGTCGGTCCTGATTTTAAAGAGACCGACTACAAAGTGATTGGCGATTATGCGAAGTATCCAGAATTGGTTTGGTTAAACAAACATTATCTTGTATCCCCTACCATTCTAGCTATTACGGTAATGGCTCTTGGTGGATGGGTGAATGGAGGCAGCGTGATGGCTATGTTTACGACAGCAGGATTTAGCTCGCTTTTCATCGGATTCTTTTTAAGTACTGTGGTTTTATACCATGCTACGTTTTCCATCAACTCGATCATGCATAAAGTAGGAACTCAACGCTACGAATCCGGTGATGAATCGCGCAATAGCATCTGGCTTGCATTGGTTACGCTGGGTGAGGGCTGGCACAATAATCACCATTACTACGAGGTGGCTTCGCGCCAGGGATTTTTCTGGTGGGAGATTGATATCACGTATTACATGCTGCGTGGACTTGCAGCTGTTGGTTTGATTTGGGATCTGAAAGAAGTACCTAAACATATCCTTCACTCGAAGAATAAGAAAGAAGCGGCCGAACTAAGAAAGAAATACGAAGCCCAGAATCCACGGGGCCCGGTGGCAAAAGATAAAGTTTCTGCCTCTGATGAACAGGTAGAAATCCAATAGCATTTATTTTATTAAAGTATAAAAGTGTCCTGTCGGAGTGGTTTAGAGCACTACCTCGACAAGGTAAGGTTCGTGGGTTCGAGTCCCACGGGTTCTACATTAATCTGATCATGAAGAGAATTATTTTTTTTCTTGCTTTTCTACTGCTGTGTATTCTTGGCAATGCCCAAGAGAGTTCTTCCCCCTATGTTGTGCTCGTTTCCTTCGATGGGTTTCGCCATGATTATGTAAAGAACTTCAATCCACCCACTTTTAAAAAATTCATGGCAAAAGGCTCGCAGGCGGAGGCATTAATTCCATCTTTCCCAAGCAAAACATTCCCTAATCACTACACATTGGTTACGGGTTTAAATCCCGGCAATCATGGCCTGGTCGATAATACATTTTATGATCGTGAACGAGATGTAACCTATGGAATGCGAAAACAAGATATTGTTGTTGACCCTTATTATTATGGTGGCGTGCCTTTGTGGGAACTGGCAAAACGAAATGGCATGAAGTCAGCGTCTTACTTTTGGGTAGGATCTGAAATGAGTGATGAATCGCGCAGACCTGATTATTATTTTTCGTTTGATGATTCCATCAATCCTAACTTGAAAGTTGATCAGGTTATTAATTGGTTAAAGCTGCCTGAAGCCGAGCGACCTCATATGATCACATTATATTTTTCTTCTCCCGATCATGAAGGGCATGACTTTGGACCCAATGCGGAACAAACAAAGCAAGCAGTATTAAAGGCAGATAGTTTACTCAACAGACTAATGACTGGTCTTGAATCGATCAAACTTCCAGTGAATGTAATTTTGGTTTCCGATCACGGTATGTATGAACTCACCGTGCAAGAAGAGACGTATATTTTTATTGATGAATTGATTGATCGAAAAAACACTTCGGTAAAACTTGCCAACGGAGGCACCCAAACGCATTTGTATTTTACAGATTCGCACAAGCGCGATTCAGTTTATGCTGTTCTAAAAAAACAGGAAGGCAAATTTGCTGTGTTGAAGAAGGAAGAATTTCCAGTGCGCTGGCATTACCAACATGATCGTGTGGGAGATTTATTGGTCGAAGCCAAACCGGGTTATTATATCCGTGAAGGATCAAGAGAGCGATTTTTGAGGGCAGCGAAAATTGGGAGCAAGGCGGGGGTGCATGGTTATGATCCTGAAGCGACTACCGATGTGCGCGGAATATTTTATGCACAAGGACCGAATATTAAATCAGGATTAACAGTTGCTCCATTTCAAAACATTCATGTCTATCCGCTAGTCGCAAAAATTTTAAGATTGCCCTTGCCAACGATTGATGGCAAGCCAGCAGTGCTAGAGAAATTATATAGGAAGAAATAATATTAGGTAGCAGAGATTGTCAATTTTCCACTATCCATTGTTAATTAAGAAATCATTGCCAGAAATACCCCATTGGTCCAACCAAATCCATCCTGATTAGGATACTCACCACCGCTCGCTTCACCATCTTTATTCCATACATCATATTTCTCAGTCATCTTACCCGTCTTGGCATACACTTTTAGATTGGAATTTGTCCAGCTGGTTTTAATCTGATTGGCGGTATTATCTAATCCATAGTTTAATAATCCTTTAAAAGCAATCCACTGCAATGGCGCCCAGCCATTAGGAGCATCCCATTGTTGTCCGCTACGTACTAGCGTAGTGGTAAGTCCACCGGTCTTTAAAAACTTATCACGAAGAATATTTTCTACTTTGATCGCTTGTTCTTGCGAGGCAACTTCAAAAAATAAAGGAAATGTAGCCGCGAGCGTGTGATGTTCTTTTTGTTTGTTGGCAACGAAATCGTAATCAAAGAAAAATTCCTGCTCCTCACTCCAGCAATATTTTAGGATAGCACCTTTCCTTTTTTCGGATAACTGAAAATACTCATTCGATTTTGTGGTGTCGCCTTTTTGTTGAAACGCTTCTGCTAAAATCTGTTCAAGATGAAGAAGCAGACAATTTAAATCAATAGGAATAATGTCAGTCGTGTGAATAGAAGAGAATGAGTTCACATCTTTAAACCATCGGCTACTGAAGTCCCAACCGGATTCAGCGGCAGCTCGCAAATGACGATAAAGCTCCTTTGAATCTTGCGTTGATTGATGAGCTAGCTCAACATCTTCTTTATACGCTTCAGGACGAGGTGTATCACGTTCATCCCAATAGCGATTGAGAATAGATCCATCCAGCAATTTCACTACTCGGTGTTGTGCCGTCAATGGATCACCGAGCGCATCAGCACCTCGCATCCAGAATTGATATTCTTTTTCAAGTTGAGGCAAATAATCAGTCAATGCTTTTTTCCTTTGCTCACTCAGCAGTTTCACCATCAACGAAAAGAAAGGAGGCTGTGATCGTCCAAGGAAGTAGGTTCTGTTACCATTGGGTATGTAGCCAACGGTATCGATCAAAAAGGAAAAATTATTGATCATGTGTTCAATCATATCAGTGCGACCGCTCACGTGCAATCCGAGCATCGTAAAATAACTATCCCAATAATAGATCTCGCGAAAGCGCCCACCGGGCACGATGTAAGGATGAGGAAGCGCAATCAATGAACCACTTTCCTGATCTGGATTTCGGGTGAGCAGATTCCATAAAGCTTCTACATGCTGCTTAGCAGATTTAGTTGAATCACTTTGATAATCGCTGGAGTAAGCTTTTGGCAAGGAAAAATTTTCTTCAACAAATTTTTTAAGATCAAATTCAGATGAAACTTTTTCTTTTTCATAATCTCGATAAATTTCTTCTGTTGATCTTTTTGGAATGCAATCAGGAAATGTTTTTCCATCACCAAGAATATTTTGAAGCTGAACATCTTCAAACAACTGACCGAGTTCGTGGATTTGTTTCATGATAACAACGTGTATTAATGTCCTCCTGTTGAGCTAAACTCAATTTTCGCTTCCGACTTTTTTTGAATGCGATTAAAAAAGAACAGACACACAATCAAAATGCCAATAGGTACAAGTGAAAAATAAAAAGCAGTTTGTCCGCCAAAAGCTTCAAAGATATTTCCGGTAATGATTGAACCGGTTGTCCCGCCTAGTGCTGAGAAAATCACAATCAATCCTGACATCGGTCCGTGTTGTTGTGCGGGAAGTGTACTCAAAATAACAGAATTGATAGCCGGATAAATGGGTGCGATAAACAAACCGATTAGTGGAAACACAAATGCTCCCAAAGGTGCGGTGCCCCAGCCTGTCACTTCATGGGCCGCTGTAGTTTTCGCGAGAGGAATGGCGACCAACACTAATGCAGCAGCGGCCAACAAACAAATAATCAACACACGAAACCAATGTATTTTGCGCAAAGCAAATCCTGCTGAGAATCTACCCAGAGCTGTGGAGGCTGCGAGTATACTTGCCATTTGAATACTGAGTGTTGTTGGTAGGTTGAGAACCTTACTATTAAAAGTAGGTAACCAACTCATAATGCTTTGCTCAATGAGCACATAAGTGAAAGCGCTCATGATAAATACCAGCACCAATGGCTTGATGGCTAGTTTAATCATGTCGGTAAAATCCTCAAGAAATGGTTTTGATGTTTCACTCTTTGCAGCTGATTCATCCAACGATGTACTTAACAAAAGCAGAAAGGCAACCAAGGCAATTCCTGCAAGAAGATAATAGACATTCAACCATGTGGAGGAAGTTGGATTTTTATCGTCAACAAACGCGCTAAAAACAAAATAACCTGTAAGTATTCCGATCATAAAAAACGATTCAATGAAGTTCATGAAACTGGCATGCTCCTTTTTATTTTCGGTTACGATACCAATGGTGGCGTATACAGAGACTTTTATCAGTGCAAATGAAGTTCCGGTTGCTGCAAACAAAACTTTCGTCATAGCAAAACTTCCGAGTGATGGCATCAGCAAGCAGGCCAGTGTAACTAATGCCAACGCAATGAGCATCGCATTTTTATAGCCAATGCGTGATATATAAGAAGCTACCAGAAATGAAACGATGGCAATACTCAGATCTTTGAATGCCTCCAGCACGCTGGCCGAAGATTCGGATACACTATAATTAGCTTGCACTTGCAGGATTACGGTACCCACACTGTTGAGTAGAATGGCGAAGACAAAATAATTTAGAAAGAGAGAAAGTTTGATTTTCCAGTTTGACATGCTTCGGGGGTTACTAAACAAATCTAATTACTTTCATTTAATAACCATCTCATATTATCTGTTTCCAGGTTAGACCAACAGGCTGAACAAAGGATTATGTCAACGGGATAATACGATAGTAACAGTAAGGGCGACACGTGGATAGAACACACTGATCATCCTCCAAAAATATTTTTCCTCACACCGCGCACACCAGGTCGGGCAATATAGATGCTTCCGCTGTCCGGATACTTTGCTATTAACTCAGGAGTAAACCTTTCACGGGCAGTGGTGATAAATAGTTGATCGTAAACGGGTCCTCCAAAAGCACAACTGGAAACTTGCGGAACCGGTATATCAATTTTTTCCAGAAGTTTTCCGTTCACCGGATCCCAACGGTAAACACCAAAGCCGTTCCATTGAGCTATCCATAACATTCCTTCTTCATCGATGCACATACCATCAGGGGTTCCAGCTTCCTGAGGAATCGTGATGGCAGTTTTTTCAAAAACGATTGTTCCTGTTTTGTGATCGAATGAATAGGATTGGACTTTTCGTGTTGGGCTATCAATGTGGTACATGTTACAATCATCCAGCGACCACACCAATCCGTTTGGTATGGTGAGCCCTTCAATTTTTATTATTAACGACAAATCGTTGTTAAGACAATGCAACTCACCGGCACCTTCCTTGAATTGAACATTCATCGTACCTATCCATAATCTACCTTCGCTGTCAATAGCGCCATCATTGGTACGTTGTTCTGAATTATTTTTTTCGATATCCACCAACCACTGAAGATTTCCTGTTTGTAAATCAAAGCGTGCGATGCCACCTTGAAAGGCGATTACCAATTGACCTTGAGTATCCAGGGCTATGAAACTGGGGCGATGTTCAAAGTGCCACGTATTTAATTTTTTATTTGAAGAAACATATTCGAATAAACATTTGCCATCGATGTCCACCCAAAAAAAACTTTGCCTGGCCTCATGCCAGAATGCGCCTTCTCCCAGCGTGCAATCGCATTTAAATAATAAGGAAGCTTTCATCCGTAACACTTGATGACACAATATCACATTTAATTGTGTATTGAAAACAAACACGTAGGGGTTTTATCAAAATTGTTTTAACTAGAAAAAGTTATATTTATAAACAGCAGAATGTGATTACCAAAAGCATTTAATTAAGCGAATTAATGAAACCGGTTGTACAAATATCACTTGACCTAACCAACATTGACGAAGCTCTTGAAACTGCAGCCCTTGCACTGCGCGCAGGGATTGATTGGCTGGAGGCTGGCACTCCGCTCATTCTTGCCGAGGGATTACATGGTGTTAGAAAATTGCGTGAAGCATTTCCGAATGTACCTATCGTAGTGGATCTTAAAACTATGGATGGAGGCTACCTCGAAGCCGAGATGATGGCGAAAGCCGGAGCTACCCATGTGGTGGTGATGGCGCGCGCACATAAAGAGACGATTAAATGTGTAGTTAAAGCGGGTCGGGACTATGGTATAAAAGTAATGGGTGATAACTTAGGTTGCCCGGATATGGTGGAGGCAGCAAGATGGTTGGAGAAATTGGGATGTGATTATGTAGTGCATCACATAGGTTATGATGAAAGACGGGGCATTGCTGCACAAGGAAAACGGATGCCTAGTCCGTTGGATCAACTTCGAGAAGTAGTGCAAGCGGTAAAGATTCCTGTGCAGGCAGTGGGTGGACTTAGTTTAGAACAAGCGATTCGTTGCCCGGAGTATGGCGCTCCACTCGTGGTGTTAGGGGCACCACTTACCATTGACGCTGATGCATTCAAGACGGCAGATGGTAACTTAGAAGAATCCTTGCGTATGATTTGCGAAAAGATTCATTCGTATAAATAGACCTGAAGTATTTGAACTTATAAAATCTAAGAGAATGAAATCCGCAGCTGTAGTTAATTATGCACCTGAAAAGGGATCGGTGGAAATCCGCGAAATCATTAAACCTACTATTGGTGAAGAAGATATTTTGCTTGAAGTAGCCAACGTGGGCGTGTGCGGAAGCGATCTGCATCAATGGACGGCTGACCATAGCTGGCCTGTAAATTATCCGGTTGTATTAGGTCATGAATTTGGTGGCCATATTATCGAAATCGGAAAACGTGTTGCCGGTTGGAAAGAAGGAGATCGGGTAGTGAGTGAAACGGCAGCCGTCATTGATCCCAACAATCCAATGTCACGTCAGGGATTATATAATCTGGATCCAACACGCAAAGGATTTGGATATGGAGTGAATGGTGCAATGACACGCTTTGTGCGCGTGCCCGCCCGCTGTCTGCATCTTGTTCCCGCAAATCTTGCCCTTGAGCAAGCATGCTTAACCGAGCCGTGTTGCGTAGCATATAATTCGATCGTTGAAAACTCGCGAATAAAACCTGGTGATCGAGTGATTGTCATTGGCCCGGGCACCATCGGAATTTTATGTGCAGCCATGGCGAGATTGTGTGGGGCAGAAGTAGCTATAGTTGGATTGGAAGCAGATAAAAACAGACTTGCTATTGCTAAACAGTATGGATGCGTACCAATTGTTGGTGATGCTACCGAGTGGGCAAAGCAACGTGATGGTATGGGTGCTGACCTTGTTGTTGATGCAGCAGGCGCAAGTGCAACTTTAAAACTCGCGATGCAATGGGTTCGCCCGAATGGCCAGATTACAAAAGTAGGATGGGGACCGCAGCCTCTGGGTTTTTCGCTCGATCCTATTGTTCAGAAAAATGTTACCCTTCAGGGAAGCTTTAGTCATAACTGGCCTATTTGGGAACGTGTTATCGCATTGCTCTCCAGTGGACAATTAGATGTAAAACCAATCATTGGTGGCGTGTGGCCAGTGACTGAATGGTATGAAGCCTTTGAAAAAATGCACAAGGGTGAAGTAGTGAAAAGTGTTCTTAAACCGGTTTGAATTTGAAAAAGCAGGCAATATGAGACTCGTGATTACAAATAGTGGATGCAAAGTTTACATCACAATAGAGCGTTTCAATAACTTTTACCAACATGCGTCTTAAAAATAAAGTAATTATCGTAACAGGAAGCACCACCGGCATCGGTAAAGCAATTGCATTGCGCTGTGTTGAGGAAGGCGCTCGTGTAGTGGTGCATGGTCTTGAGCGAGATCTCGGTGAAGCAGTTGTAAAAAAAATCGGATCCGATAAAGCACTATTGCACATTGAAGACATTGTTACCGAAGGTGCACCACAACGTATTGTGGACTTGGCCTTGAAAACTTATGGACGACTGGATGCAATCATAAATAACGCAGCCATGGTCGCCTCTTCTGATATTCATACAACCGATCTGAATTTTTTTCGACAAGTGTTGGAAGTAAATACGATAGCGCCCTTTGCATTGATTAAATCCGCGCTGTCACAGTTAACTAAATCGCACGGATGTGTATTGAACATTGGTTCGGTGAATGCCTATAGTGGCGAACCAAATCTTTTACCCTATAGTATATCCAAAGGTGCTCTCATGACGATGACACGAAACCTTGGCGACACACTACATCGCGAGCATGGTGTACGCGTTAATCAGATTAATCCAGGTTGGGTACTTACCGAAAAAGAAATTCAGCGCAAGCATGAGCACGGATTACCTGACGATTGGTACAAACAAATTCCAAACGTATTCGCACCGGCCGGAAGGATTTTGTTTCCGGAAGAGATAGCAGCCGCAGCTGTCTATTGGCTTAGTGATGAAAGTGGTACAATCAGTGGCCAGGTAGTTGATTTGGAACAGTACCCATTTATCGGACGCAATCCTCCGAAAGACATCACCACGATTCCTGCTAAAAATTCATAACTATTGTATGCCTCATTTAGCTGCATTTCCAAAAGCTTTTATGCATGCCTTGTGCAAGGATAGAACTATGACGGTTTCTGAATGGATCGAACTTGCCGTTAAACTGGACATTGATGGACTAGAGTGGTATGCAGGTTTTCTGGAAATGGAGAACGAGTCAAATTGGACGCGATTCCGAAAACAGGTGGAAGATCATGGTAAAGTGATTCCCATGATGTGCTGCTCTCCGGACTTTACTCATCCAAATGAAAGTTTTCGCGAGAAAGAAATCGCCAAACAGAAGCGATGGATTGATATGACGCATACACTGGGTGGCACATATTGTCGTGTACTTTCTGGGCAGCGCAGACCGGAGCTTTCCATGGATGAGGGAGTTAAGATTGCCGCAGAATGCATTGAAGCCTGTTTACCTTACGCACAAGAGCGAGGCATAACACTCATTCTTGAAAATCATTATAAGGATGATTTCTGGGAGTATCCTGAGTTTGCACAGAAGATGGATGTCTTTTGCAAACTGGTTGATCGTGTGCAACATCCAAATTTTGGTGTGAACTATGATCCCAGCAATACCTATTTAGCCGGTGAAGATCCACTTGAATTACTTTACCGCGTATCGAATCGGGTAGTAACTATGCATGCCAGTGATCGATATCTGAAAGAGGGAACGATTGAAGATTTGCGCAAGGAAGAAGGTGGCGCTGCCGGTTATGCCAAACGCCTGAGTCATGGTGAAATTGGAAAAGGACTGAACGACTACGATGCTATCTTCAAGGAACTGAAACGTGTTGGTTTTGATGGATGGATCAGTATTGAAGATGGTGTGGATGGAATGGACCAACTGGCAAGAAGCGTTACGTTTTTGCGGAAGAAGATGACTCAATACTGGCAGCGAGGAAAAATATTTTGATGGATCGAATGGTAAGTTAACCTACCGCAAAATGATAACCCACTCCCTTAATGGTAATGATCTCTATGGACGAATCTTCTTTTAAATAATCGCGAAGTTTGGTGATGTACACATCCATGTTGCGCGAGTTGAAGAAAGAATCATCACCCCATACTTTCATCAACAGATCTTTACGTGTAACGAGGGCATTTTTATTTTCACAGAACACTTGTAATAACATCGCCTCGCGCGAAGAAAGCTTTTTGATAACGCCTCCTTTTCTCAACTCATAGCGTTGTGGCACGAATTCAAATTGACCTAATAGAATATTTTCCTTCGTGCTGCTGGCAATCTTTTGTGTGAGTTGCAGTAAGTTATTTATGCGCACAATCAGTTCTTCCATACTGAAAGGCTTTCGCAGATAGTCGTTCCCGCCCACTTCAAATCCTTTCAACAAATCTTCCGTTTGTGTTTTGGCGGTTACAAATATGATAGGCGTAAATGAGTTAAGCTGTCGAATACTTTTTGCAATCGAATAACCATCTTGATTAGGCAACATAATATCCAACACACAAATGTCAGGTTTCATTTCTAAAAATGCGGGAAGCACCAGCTTGCCGTCTGTTACCATACGCACATCAAAATCGCGCACCTCCAGGCTCTCTTTCACAATGCGCCCAAGGAAGGGTTCATCTTCTACGTATAGTATTTTGACTTTGCTCATTCGTTTAAAAAGTCAGAAAGGCAGGGCTTGAAAGTCCGAAGTAAAATCATCTTCTATCTTTCGGACTCCCGACTTGCTGACTACTTCGGTAATTTAAAAATAAAGTTACTTCCCTTCCCGGGTTCACTTTC
The DNA here is from genome assembly GCA_043774745.1 of Cyclobacteriaceae bacterium. Classification (GTDB taxonomy): domain Bacteria; phylum Bacteroidota; class Bacteroidia; order Cytophagales; family Cyclobacteriaceae; genus ELB16-189. Next base: position 35,979 of record JAYVTC010000167.1, read on the forward strand.
AACTTCGATGGAGCCATGATGACTTTTCACCACACTTTCTACATAACTCAATCCTAATCCATAACCTTTTATGTTGTGAACGTCCCCCGTGGGAACGCGGAAAAACTTTTCAAACACTTTTTTCCGATATTCTGTAGGAATGCCGAGGCCATTGTCTTTTACAGATAAAATAATTTGTGATGCTTCTTCCTTTAAGTGAACCTTTATTTCGGGAGCGATCAGGCTATACTTTAAAGCATTATCTAATAAGTTATAAACGACACTGGTGAGATGTACACTGCCTCCCAGTAAGGAAAAATCATTCCCCTGTTTTTCAAAAGATACCTTAGCATTCTGCTTTTCAAATACCAATTTCATAGAGGAGAGAACTTGTTCGATCAGGTTATCCATTTCAATGGGCTCTGGTCTAAATTCTATTCCTTTATTTTCAAAGATGGCTGTCTTGAGAATTTTGTCCGTCAGTATGGAAAGCCGGTTCAGTTCATTTTGTGCAATGCCTAAGTATTCGTTTGTAATGGCTGGGTTATTTATTCCCTGAAAATCTTTCAAGGCCTCGATGGCAACACCCACGGTGGTGATGGGTGTTTTCAATTCATGTGTGATGTTGCTGATGAAGTCATTTTTTAATTCCATCAAGCGTTGCTGCGCGCGTATACTGCGATACATGATCACAAAGGCTGCTGTGGTCAGTAGTGTGAGAAATAATGAGAATAAAATTTGTGGTGTAATTTGTTTTATAATGATAGATCTGAAATCGGAAAGTTCTACTGAGTAACGATGAATCGGATCAATCCTTACCCATTCTGAAGACATGGAGTTGGAAAATAGGCGTGCTTCATAGGGTTCATTCTTGTTATCTTCTCCGGGTGGCCTGAAAAAACTTCTTCGTGTGAGTTCACCAGGTGCAGGTTTGAATGAAGTATGCTTTACTTCGAAAGAAAGCTCCATGCCCGCTTCAGTTATTAATCTCTTAAAATGATGATGAAGGCTGTCCACAGATAATGAATCCATCCCAATCCGTAAGGTGAAGCTACTTCCCCCGGGCAACTTACCTTCTTTAATCCGCGAAGCGAGTGGCTGAATTATTTTTTGAATTGAATCTGATTTATTATCGGAAGAAATGAAAATCTGCACCTGCGATGAATTAATCTCATGTTTTCTTTCCTCACCCGGTTGACGGGCAATTGCCGTATCCATGTTAGTAGTGAAGAATAATCGGTTATTGCGATGGCTTGAATCATTTGGAATACGCTCAATGCTTTTCATCAGCATGGAGTCGCGCAAAGCAAACACGGATGATCTGAATAACTCGCTGGTTTGTCTTCGCAGATCAAAATACGCTTTCTCGTAAGAGTTTATTAACCACATTGCCTGCAACGCCAGCAAAAGAAAAATGCTGCTGATGATTAAAAGGAGTGCTATCGAGTTCCTGGATGATTTCATTACGCAGACAAAAATACAGCTATCTAAAGGCGGCTTGTTATTTTTTAACCTTAATTAACATTCCTTTCAGAACCATTAACGGCAACGGGCCATCTATCTGCGTAAGTTTGCTTCAGAATCAAACCATGAAAATCTCAATCAATATGAAACGATTATTCTTATTAGTGGGCGTGCTGGTATCACTGACTGCTGCTCATGTAGTCTTTGGCCAAACTACAGGTGTTATTAATTATGAGGTCAAAATTAATATGCATCGTAACCTTCCAAAGGAACGTGAAGAGCAAGAGGCCATGATACCCGAGTTTCGCACCATGAAGCAACAACTCTTTTTTAATGAGAGTGAGTCGCTTTACAAGACTGTGATTGAAGATGAGGAAGAGAATATCACCGCCAGTGGTTCGGGTGGTGGAGGAATGAGAATGATTTTCCGAATGCCAAACGCTGAGTTATACCTGGACCAGAATACTGGAAAGACACTATCGAAGCAGGAAGTAATGGGCAAAAATTATCTCATTGAAGATTCAGTGAAAATGTCGCCCTGGAAGTTTGGTACCCAAACGAAAACCATTGCCAACTATGAATGTAACATGGCATACTATACACAAACCGACACCTTGCGCATGGGTGATCGGGAACCACAAGTACGCATCCAGGAAATCACGGCCTGGTTCACCAATAAAATTCATCCGTTTCTAGGCCCTGAAAGATTCAACACATTGCCTGGAGCGGTGCTGGCGATAGATATTAATAATGGTGAGCGCGTGATTGTAGCAAAGTCAATCGAGATTAGGGAATTGAAAAAGAATGAATTGAAAGCGCCAACAACCGGTACCAAAGTCACGCAAGCCGAGTTTAGAAAAATCATGGATGAGCAGATGAAGCAAATGGGTGGCGGTCGCCAGATGATCATTAGAAATTGATTTATCACCTCACCAATTTATCCGATAACGCACTTAATGAAAAAATATTTTAGCCTTATTATTTTATTGGGAATTACCGTGTCGGTTACCCTTGGTCAGAAGTTTTCTCTCAAAGGGCAGGTTACGGATACACTTTCGAGTGTGCTGCCATCGTCTACGGTGATGTTACTGAATCCAAAGGATTCTTCCCTTGTAAATTTTGGTGTCAGTGATTTGAAAGGTTTCTTTGAAATCAAGAATGTAAACAAAGGTGAGTACTTGCTTAAAATCACTTTCGTGGGATACGCTAACTATGCAAAGCGCGTCACGACACCGGTTGATGCAACAGTCACTGCGATAGATGTTGGGAGAATTAAAATGGTTCCCTTAACTAGACAACTTGATGAAGTAATTGTGCAGGGCGAAAAGAATCCGGTCACCGTAAAAAAAGATACCATAGAATTTAATGCCGGCTCTTTTAAAACAAAAACGAATGCAACGGTAGAAGATTTATTGAAAGTAATGCCCGGAATGGAAGTGGAAACCGATGGAACCGTGAAAGCACAGGGCGAACAAGTACAACGAGTTACGGTTGATGGCCGTGAGTTTTTTGGTCGCGACCCAAAGCTGGCAACGCGAAATCTACCCGCTGATGCCATAGAGAAAGTTCAGGTGTTTGATAAGAAATCAGACAACGCGCAGTTTACAGGTATTGATGACGGCCAACGTGAGAAAACCATTAACCTGGAATTGAAAGCAGAAAAACGCAACGGTGCATTTGGAAACCTGATGGGAGGAATTGGAACAGACGATCGCTTTCAGGCGACTGGTAGTGTGAATCGCTTTGGAAAAGGAAAGCAGGTTTCATTTTTAGGCATGGGAAATAACATTAATGAGCAAGGTTTTTCCATAGGTGATTTCATGAACTTTTCTGGGGGCGCACAAGCCATGGCTGGAGGAGGAGGCACCAGAACAGTTACCATCAATGCAGGAGGGAGTAGTGGCAGTGGCAACACGGGACCAACAGTTAATACAGGCGGTCGCCAAAGCGGAATCATGACTAACTATGCCGGTGGTGTTAACTTCAATAAAGATCTTAACAAAGACACAAAACTGACGTCAAGTTATTTTTATAATCACCTCGACAGAGACGTGAGTACAGACCTAACACGCACCAATTTTCTGCCTGATGAAAGTTTGAATAACGTGCTTAATCAAAAGAGCAAACAACTAAGTACAAACAGCAACCACCGGGGAACATTAATGCTGGATCATAACATTGATTCAGCAAATACGATCCGGGCAACAGCGAATGCATCGTATACAGAATCTGATCAGAATACAATTAGTCAGGGGGAAACAAAATCGTTGGCAGACAATTCCCTGCTGAATGAAAATCTGAGGAAAACGTTTAATGCTCAGAATGCCCTTAGTTTAAACTCAAGTTTGCTGTGGCGTCATCGATTCGCAAAAAAAGGAAGAAGTATGACCACCAATCTTTCCATGGGCCTGAGCTCGACCGACAGTGAGGGAACACTGAATACAGCAAATAAAATCTATAATCAATCTCCCGGAGAGCAGCTAGTGGAGCAGACCAATACTCAAACAACCGACAATCAATTGTGGGGAGCAACAGTTTCATATACTGAACCTTTGGGCGGAAGAAAATACCTGGAGGCTAACTACAACTTTCAAACAAATAACAATGATGTGAATCGCGAAGTGTTTGATGTTAATAGTGGGACACCAATATTCAACACGCAACTCAGTAATAAATACACGAGTAACTATATCTATAACAGGCCAGGTCTGAATTTTAAAATGAATCGTGAGAAGTACAGCGTAACGGTTGGTGCAAGTTACCAGATGACTTCACTGCAAGGCGATCTGATCTCACGGGATATAAAAATTGATCGCACATTCGAGAATCTTCTTCCAACAGTTCGATTTAATTATGATTTCTCAAGCTTCAGGCATTTGCGTGTGGATTATGAGACCTCCATGCAAGAGCCAACTATTCAACAACTGCAACCGGTGGTAGATAACTCAGATCCTTTGAATATTTATGTTGGTAATCCCAGCCTCGTACCGGCCTATGTGCATCGGTTGAGTGTAAATTATACAGCGTTCAACCCGGCCAGGTTTGTAAACTTTTTTGGCTTTGTGAATACTTCCTATATGAAGAACGCGATTGTGAATTCACAGACAACCGATCCTGTAACATTTGCAAGAATTACGCAGCCTGTGAACGTGAGCAGTTCAAAGAATCTTAATGCAAATTTCAACGGAGGGTTTCCGATTAAGAAACTGAATAGTCGGTTTAACATTGGGCCAACGGCATCTCTTTCCGAAAGCATTACCGTGCTGAATAATCAGGAGAACACGGTGAACAATAAAACGCTCGGTGGCACGGTTCGCTATAACTATACGTATAAAGAGATTGTAATTATTGATCTCAGCGCTAACCTAAGCCATCAGGAGACCAAATATGATTTCAATACACCCGATCAGCAATATTTTAATCAGACTTATCGTTCCGAATTAAATCTGAATTTTCTGAAGAAGTATGCCTTCAATACGAGCTATGAATATTTGATTTACTCCAGCAAGACTACCGATTTCAGGCAGACCATTCCGTTCTTGAATATTTCCATCTCACGTTTTGTCATGAAGAATAATGCTGGTGAATTGAAACTGGGTGTGAACAATTTGCTTGATCAAAGTAACAGCGTGAGCCAAAGCTCAGGCGATAATTATATACAGCAGCAGACCACCAATAACCTGGGCAGGTATTACATGCTCAGTTTTACGTATGCGCTCAACAAACACTTGAATCCGATGGGAGGCGATCGCAGGCAAGGTGGAGGTGGCATGAGAATGATGATCAGAAATTAGAATACCGGATACTTGACTCTGGAATTTATTCTCAGAATCAGGAATCTAGTATCTTTAGGTTATGAAAAGTTATTTCTGGTTTTCGATTGCTATTTTTTATCTGTGTGTGGAAGTAAGTGCTCAATCCTACATTCCAAAATTTGATATCCAAGGTCATCGCGGTGCACGTGGATTAAGACCAGAGAATACGATTCCTGCATTTTTAATGGCACTGGATTCGGGTGTAAATACGATCGAGCTGGATTTAGCGGTAACAAAAGACGGACAACTTGTTGTTTCACACGAGCCTTGGATGTCCGCCTCCATTTGTTCAGATCCTTCAGGTAAATCCTTTGACGAAAAATCGGAAATGAAGAACAATATTCACCAAATGACTTATGAGCAGGTGAAACAATGGGATTGTGGCTCAAAAGGTAATCCCAACTTTCCGCAGCAAATGAAGATGAGTGTAAGTAAGCCGTTGCTAAGTGATGTGATTGTTGCAGTTGAAAATCATATTAAGAACTTTACGCGTTATGAAGTTGACTATAACATTGAGATAAAAAGTTTGCCTGAAGGCGATGGTAAGTTTCATCCAAAGCCTGAAGAATTCTCTGATTTGGTTTTTAATCTCGTTGATCAATATTTACCACTCGATCGTATTGTGATACAATCATTTGATTTTCGGGTTTTAAAATACTGGCATGAAAAATATCCTGAAGTAAGATTGGCGGCATTGGTGGAAAACAAAAAGTCTGTTGATGAAAATCTAGCCGATCTCGGATTCACACCTTCTATCTACAGCCCGGATTTTAATTTGCTGACAAAAAAAGTTGTTAAGGAACTCCACGAAAGGAAAATGAGAGTAATCCCCTGGACAGTAAATGAGCCAGCCGGCATGCTGTCATTAAAAGGAATGGACGTAGATGGTTTTATTACTGACTATCCTGATCGAGCAGCAAAATTCAAACGCACATTAACTATTCAGGTGAAAGAAAAAAAATAGAAACTTTAATTTATTGTTTCTCCACCTTTCCATCCTTCATAACAAATGCTACTTTTTCCATCACGTCAATTTTTTGAAGTGGGTCTCCATCCACAGCAATAATATCCGCGAAAGCACCTTTAGTGATTTCACCAATTTGTCCGCGCTTGTCCAATAAATCAGCTGCTACCGTAGTGGCTGATTGAATGGCTTGCATCGGTGTCATTCCATACTCTACATAGAGACTAAACTCACGAGCTTGTTTTATTTTCTGCCAGTCAAATCCACCAGCATCAGTGCCAAAGGCAATCTTCACACCTTTCTGCAATGCTTTTTTAAATTGGGGTTTCACACCTTGAAACATTTCCAGGTAACTGGTGGCACCAAGTTTTGCTCTCTCTTCAGCAACATAATCCAATACGGTTAAGGTAGGCACCCAGAAAGCTCCTTTGGAAACAAACAAATCCATACATTCTTCATTGAGTGCGGTGCCATGCTCAATGGTGCGTGCTCCTGCTTTCAAGGCATATAGAATTCCATCGGGTGTCATCGCATGAGCGGCTAGCATCCTTCTTGACTTTATTGTTTCATCCGCTACAGCGGTAATTTCTTCCGGTGTGAAGTTGGGAATGCTGCCAAATGTTCCATCTGCTTTTTTAAAGTAACTACGATCGGCATAGATTTTAATCCAGTCGGCACCATAACTGATTTGTTCACGCACCGCCTTGCGCGCTTCATCGGCACCGTTCACTTCCTGAATTCCCTTGGGCATGCGCAACTCCCAGCTGTATTCACTGTTGCCAATGCTATAATGACCATACGTGTTGATGGCGCGTGTTGACACATACATGCGCGGACCTGCAATCACTCCGTTGTTGATGGCTTTTTTCAAATCTACATCGGCATACATGGCACCTTCGGTTTCTACATCGCGAATGGTGGTGAAGCCGTTCATTAACGCAATCTTACAGGCAACACTGGCGCGCAACGTGCGATAGGGAATGCTTTCTTTTAAGAGCTGGGCATCATATTCTTCAGCGGTAATATCGCCTTGCAACAATACATGTGTGTGGCAATCAATAAGTCCGGGTAGCACGGTTTTAGAAGATAAGTCGATCACGGTTGCCTTGGCGGGAATTTTATCCCACTCGATAATGTCTTTGATCAATTTCCCTTCTACCACAATAGCCTTTTTGCCTAACGGCTGATTGGACTTTCCGTCAATCAGATTGCCACACTTGATAATCGTGGTCTGCGCAAAAGCGGTGATGGATAGAATGAGCAGTAAAGCAACAAGCAGATTTTTCATAAGGATGAAATTATTTTTAATCAGTTAAGTCTTCAATACTAAATGTTTATTAAGCCAATGGCAAGAATCCGAAAATACCTATCCGCCATCCAACACTTTTATTTACTTTTGCCGACTAAAATCCGATTTATGAAATATGATGTGTATGGTATCGGCAATGCCCTGGTTGATATTGTAACCGAAGTGGAACATGACTTCTTCGAAACGAATGAAGTAGAGAAAGGTCTGATGACGCTGGTCGATGAAAAACGACAACTTCATTTGATGAAAGCCATCGACATGAAGAGAAGCAAAATGTCGGGTGGTGGTTCGGCCGGTAACACCGTGGTGGCGATCAACCAATTTGGCGGCAAGAGCTTTTATTCTTGCCTGGTGGCGAAAGATGAGTTGGGCAAATTCTTTTTGGAAGACCTGAAGCGCAACAGTGTAGATACCAACATGAAGCATGAGCTATGCCCCGAAGGCCACACAGGCCGTTGTTTGGTAATGACAAGCCCGGATGCAGAGCGCACCATGAATACATTTTTAGGAGTGAGTTCCTTTTTATCTCCAGAGCATATTGATGAAGAAGCCATAAAAAACTCTTCTTACATTTATCTCGAAGGTTATCTGGTTGCCAGCCCAAAAGGTTTAGAGGCGATGAAAGAAGCAAAGAAGATCGCTGAGAGAAACAAAATTCCAACGACACTTACGTTTTCTGATCCAAGCATGGTGAAATATTTTTCAAAGCAAATGGAGGAAATTGTTGGCGTCAGCGTGGATCTTCTTTTTTGCAATGAAGAAGAAGCGATGATCTTCACGGGAACAGATACACTCAATGAGGCTCGCGAAAAACTAAAACAAGTAGCCAAACGCTTTGCTATTACGTTAGGCGCGAACGGTGCACTGATTTTTGATGGCGACACGTTCATTCAAATCGAACCTTACAAAGTAAGAGCTATTGATACGAACGGAGCTGGCGATATGTTTTCAGGAGCATTCTTATATGCCATCACACACGGCCACAGTTATGCAGAGGCAGGAAAGTTGGCTTCGCTGGCTTCATCGCGGGTGGTTACGCAGTGGGGCCCTCGATTAGAACCTGATCAAATGCAGAAGGTATTAGGAGATTTAATCTCCTGACAAAAGCAATAATCACTCTACAAATTTCTTTGTTTACCTTTTTTTGAATATTTTGTATGATCAATTTTATGATCTCGTTATAGTATTCAAAAAATAATCTCATCCAAAAAAAACTTAATCATATGAAAAGTAGAATTCTGCTTTTAGTACTCCTTACTGTATTTTCTTTTGGCAATGCGCAAAAGAAAGGTAAGGAGAAAGAAAAAGCTACTCCGGCCACACCTGAAAAACAGTTTACAGCTTCACTCACCGCTCCGGTAAAAATCACCACCGTAGAAGGCATAACCGAATATCGTTTAGCAAATGGATTAAAAGTGCTCATGTTTCCTGATCAGTCGAAGCAAACCATCACTGTGAACATTACATACATGGTGGGCTCAAAACATGAAAACTATGGCGAAACAGGAATGGCGCATTTGCTGGAACACCTGGTATTTAAAGGTACTCCTAATCACCCGGATATTCCAAAGGAACTCACCGAACATGGAGCTCGACCCAATGGAACTACGTGGGTAGATCGCACTAATTATTTTGAAACCTTTAATGCCACAGAAGAAAATTTAAAATGGGCGCTTGACCTTGAGTCAGATCGCATGGTAAATTCATATATCGCCAAAAAAGATTTGGATAGCGAGATGACCGTAGTGCGCAATGAATTTGAAAGCGGAGAGAATAGCCCGTTTCGGGTGTTGTTAGAGCGTGTGATGTCCACCGCATTCTTGTGGCACAACTATGGGAAGTCTACCATTGGTTCGCGTGCAGATCTGGAAAATGTGCCTATTGATCGTCTTCAGGCTTTCTATAAAAAATATTATCAACCTGATAATGCCGTGTTGCTGGTGGCCGGAAAATTTGATGAAGGCAAAACACTGGAACTGATCAATCAGAAATTTGGCATGGTGCCAAGGCCAACACGCGATATTAACAAAACGTATACGCTTGATCCGATACAAGATGGTGAGCGTAATGTTTCATTAAGAAGAGTAGGTGATGTGCAATTGGCGATGACAGCCTACCACATTCCAGCAGGCTCTCATCCTGATTATTCTGCGGTGGAAGTACTTGCAAACATTCTTGGCATGGAGCCTAGTGGCAGATTGTATAAAGCATTAGTTGATTCAAAAAAAGCAAGTAGCTCCGGAGCATTTTCATTTCAGTGGAAAGAACCTGGCCTGTTGCTGACGTATGCAGAAGTGTTGAAAGAAAAATCTTTGGATGATGCTAAGTCTACCATGTTAAAAACCCTGGATGATGTTGCCACCACGACACCGACCAAAGATGAAGTGGAACGTGCCAAAAACGAATTGATTAAACAGATTGAATTGGGCTTTAATTCTTCCGAAAGTATTGGATTACAGATAAGTGAATATGTAGGTATGGGCGATTGGCGTTTACTTTTTTTAACACGTGATCGTATTAAAGCAGTTACGGTAGAAGATGTTGCGCGTGTGTCCAAATCATATCTGAAACCGGACAATAGAACCGTGGGTCTTTTCATCCCAACCGAAAAACCGGAGCGCTCTGAAATACCAGCCACTCCGGATGTAGATGCCATGGTGAAAGATTATAAAGGAACCCAGACCATAGCACAAGGAGAAGCCTTTGATCCGTCTCCAGCCAACATTGAATCACGCACAAGTCGTTCAGAGTTAACTAATGGAATGAAGGTGGCATGGCTATCAAAGAAGACTCGAGGCGAATCGGTGGAAGTGCGCATCACATTACGTTTTGGAGATGAGAAATCTCTTCAGAATAAATCGAAAGCAGCGGAATATGCTGCCAGCATGTTGAATAAAGGAACATCGAAGCACACCCGTCAGCAAATAAAAGATGAATTTGATCGTCTGAAGGCAAACGTATTTATTGGAGGTGGCCCGAGTCAGGCATTTATTAATGTAACAACCACTAAACCTAATTTAGGAGAAGCTTTGAAATTGGTGGGTGAGGTGTTGAAAGATCCATCTTTCCCTGCGGATGAATTTGAAAAAGCAAAGAGCGAAGAACTGGCGGGCATTGAATCACAGCGAAGTGAGCCGCAAGCCATTGCTTTCACCCGTATTCAACGCCATATCACACCGTTTCCAAAAAGCGATCCTAGATACATCAGTACATTTGATGAAGAGGTGGCTGAAATAAAAGAGTTAACAATTGATGAGGTAAAGAAATTCTACAAAGAATTTTACGGAGCCAATAACGCTACGATGTCGGCCGTGGGTGACTTTGATGAAAATGAATTGAAGACATTGACTTCGGAATTATTTGCCAATTGGAAAAGCACTCAGCCGTATTCGCGCATTGTTAATAAAGCTATCCCGGTTCAAACCATTAATGAGTCGATTGAAACTCCAGACAAAGCCAACGCTTTCTTTGTAGCCAGCTACAATTTTGAATTCAGAGATGATAATCCTGATTATCCTGCTATGGTGCTTGGCAACTTTATGCTTGGAGGTGGATTTTTGAATTCACGCCTGGCTACCCGCATTCGTCAGAAAGATGGATTGAGTTATGGTGTGGGATCTCAGTTCAGCGCTGGATCACTTGATCCGGTAGGTTCCTTCTTTGCTTATGCGATCTACGCTCCTGAAAATGCTGATAAGCTTGAAATAGCTTTTAAAGAAGAAATCGCAAAAGTGATTGCTACCGGTTTCACAGCCGAGGAAATAACAGCAGCAAAATCAGGATGGTCTCAATCACGTACAGTAAGCCGAGCCCAGGATTCAGGCCTCGCGGGCACATTAAATAATTATCTCTTTATTAAAAGAGATTTGAAATGGGATGAAGGTTTTGAAAAGAAGGTTTTAGACCTGACCCCTGAACAAATCAATGCGGCTTTAAAAAAATATCTGAAACTGGAGTCTATTAACATTGTGAAGGCCGGAGATTTTGCAAAGGCTAAAGTCAAGGCAGCTGAGAAGAAATAGAGAACAGACGTTTTAAGAACGTTGAAAAATTTGAAAAACCCCTCATTTTGCAAAAAGTGAGGGGTTTTCTTCTTCTAATGGGAGATAATCAGATAAGGAAACCATGCTGGTTGGTTGGAAATTACGATAATCCTAATCATCTTTGCAGCCCTTTGAAAATAAGGGAAGACCAGATAAGATTACTACTATGAAACGCACATTCCAACCTTCCAGAAAGAAAAGAACCAATAAGCACGGTTTCCGCGAGCGCATGGCATCAGCTAATGGCCGCAGAGTATTGGCTGCCCGCAGAAGAAAAGGCAGAAAGAAGCTTACTGTATCTGATGAAGGTACGCCTAAGACGAAATAAGTAGTTTCCCCAAAAAGGGATTAATTTTAATCTCATGGGGAGGTTTACTTTCAAAAAAGCGGAAAGGCTTTCAAAAGAAAAAACTATACAGGAACTCTTTAACAGGGGTTCCTCTTTTTATTTGTACCCCTTCAAGGTGATGTATATGCTTAATCCCGACCAGTCGGTCACAGCACCTCAAGTCCTGATTTCAGTATCCAGCCGTAATTTTCCACGGGCCGTTGATCGCAATTTGATTAAAAGACGCATGCGCGAGGCTTATCGTCTCCAAAAAGAAATCATTCAGCATGGATCGAAACAAGGAATTTTTGCGTTTCTATACACATCCAAGACAGCGCTGCCTTTTGCAGAGATAAAGAATAAGCTCTTTTTAGTGCTGGGAAAAATGGAGAAATTGAACCTTGATTCTGAAGTTAAAAAATAAACGATGCGTAGAAAGATTGGAATTTTAGCAATAGCCGTTTTGATTTTTTGTGTCTTCCTGGCCTTTCGCACCACAGGCGAAAAGTATTTCGAGATCGCCAAAAGCCTGGACATTTTTGCCACCCTGTTCAAAGAGGTAAATGCCTATTACGTAGATGATGTTAACCCCAAAAAATTGGTAGAAACGGGGATCAACGAAATGTTGAATCAACTTGATCCGTATACCGACTATATTCCTGAGGAGGATCTCGAAGCATTTAGTATTTTAACCACCGGTCAATATGCCGGAGTAGGCGCCTTAATCGGGATTGTTAATAAGAAGACTGTAATAACAAATCCGTATGTCGGGTTCCCTGCTGAGCGTGGAGGTATTCGCGTGGGTGATGAAATTATTTCAGTCGATGGAAAAAGTGTACAAGGCAAATCCACGTCAGAGGTGAGTTCTCATTTAAAAGGAAAACCCAATACCGAAGTGCAAGTAGAAGTAAAGCGATCGGGACAAAAAGAAAATTTAAAATTCAAACTGGTTCGTGAGAAGATCAAGATCAGCAATATCACCTATCATGGAATGATCGATACAGAAACTGCCTACATCAAGTTGGATGAGTTTACGCCCGGTGCAGGCAAAGAAGTTGAAGAGGCACTCACCAAGTTAAAAAAACAAGGAGCCAAAAAATTGATCATTGACTTGCGAGATAATCCGGGCGGCTCGTTATATGAAGCGGTAAATATTGTGAACACCTTCGTCCCGAAAGGAAAAGAAGTGGTCGCTACCCGCGGCAAAGTGCCCGAGTGGAACAAGTCTTACACCACATTGAATAATCCTGTTGATACAGAAATTCCTTTAGCGATTCTTACCAGTGGAGGGAGCGCGTCAGCATCAGAGATTGTTGCAGGTTCTTTACAGGATTATGACAGAGCAATTTTGGTGGGTCAAAAAACATTTGGCAAAGGTCTGGTGCAAACCACAAGACAATTGGCCTACAACGCGCAATTGAAGGTAACCACTGCAAAATATTACATACCCAGTGGCCGGTGTATTCAAGCATTGGATTATGAACACCGCAAAACGGATGGTACAGTAGAGAAATTTCCAGACTCGTTGAAAAGAGAATTTAAGACGGCTAATGGGCGTAAAGTATTTGATGGAGCAGGGTTAGATCCTGATGTTTTTATTAGTTCAGATCAATACAGCATCGCGCTTATTGGGTTGGCCAACTCAGGACTTATTTTTGATTATGCTTCTAAATATTGTAGCGAACACGAAGCGCCTGCTGATTTCAGAAGGTTCAGACTTTCAGATCTGGAATATCAAAAATTCGTGAGCTGGATTAAAGAGCAGAAATTTTCATTTGAATCGGAAACAGATAAGAAGACTGATGATTTAATCGCTTCTGCGAAAAAGGAAAGATATTATGATGATCTTCAATCTCCTCTGAAGGAACTGAAATCTAAAATGGATCAGAATAAGAGCGCAATTTTTTTAAAATTCAAACCAGAGTTGTCAAAATTTCTTGAACAGGAAATTGCATTTCATTATCGCCTCACCAAAGGTCAGATAGAAACTGGCTTGGACAGAGACCCCGAAATACTGGAAGCGAAAAAAATCCTTTCAAATCCTGCTGAGTACAAAAAGCTTCTTTCTCCCAATTAATGGCACTGCTGCTCAGCCTGGAGACATCCACCCAATCGTGTTCTGCTGCATTGCATGACGATGGCGTGCTGGTTGCTTCCAAAGTAATTGAAATACCAAGATCGGCAGCATCTCAACTTGCCGTAATGATCGATGAAGTCTTTCAGTTTGCTAATAGAAAACCGAAAGAGCTTAAGGGAGTAATCGTTGCAGCAGGTCCGGGCTCATATACAGGCTTACGAATAGGTGTTGCCACAGCTAAGGGCTTGTGTTACGCGTTGAATATTCCTATCGTTTCAGTAAACACCTTAGAGTTAATGGCCTATCAGTTTCTGGATGCGGATGCTGTAAAAAAAAAACAAGACCATAATGTTATACTCTGTCCTATGCTTGACGCCAGAAGGATGGAAGTGTATTGCGCATTACTGGATCACAACCTGAACTACATAGAAGAAGTACAGGCGAAAGTAATTGAAGAAGAAAGCTTTAAAGACATTATAGAATCTACGCCAATCTTTTTCTTTGGCGATGGAGCGGATAAATGCAAAGACATTATTAAGCATCCGAACGCGCATTTTTCTTCAGGCCTTATACCACTTGCTTCTTCATTGGGCATAATAGGATATAAAAAATGGAAAGAAGGTGTTTATGAAGATCTGGTTTTATTTGAGCCTTTTTATCTCAAAGACTTCCTGATCAAAAAACCAAATTTGAATTAAGTGTGTTGAAGGTAAATGGAAAACGAAATCATAAATAGAGTAAGCAGCAGCCCATTAGTCACATTCGACTTGGAAGAATTATATACGCCAGGCGAACGCATTCTATTTGATATCAAGAATTTACTTTTTCAGGAACTCATTTTACGCGAAAAAGATTTCAGAGATTTTATTAAGACACACGATTGGCCGCAATACACCAATAAACATGTTGCCATCACGTGTTCAGCAGATGCAGTTGTGCCTACATGGGCGTATATGCTGCTAACAGCATCATTGCAACCTTATGCATCATCGCTGATTTTCGGATCTCTTCAGGATTTAGAAATCAATCTTTTTAAAAATGCTCTTGATAAAATTGAATGGGGAAAGTTCAACAATTCAAAAGTGGTTATAAAAGGTTGTAGCAAAGTAGAAGTGCCAATTTCTTCTTACGTGGAAGTCACAAATCGACTTCGTCCGGTCGCCTCAAGCATCATGTTTGGAGAACCGTGCAGTACAGTGCCTGTTTTTAAGAAAAAATAATACAAAATTTTATTCTGTAAATCAGGTAGTTACCCCCGCAAAGCTTAAATAAAAGGCATTTTTTATAAAAAACCTTTGCCGCAACTATTGCAGAACCGTCTTCAACGTGTACATTTGCACTCCCTTTTAACGAAAAGGAAAAGAAAGCAGGCCAACAGGTCACTACTCAGAAAAGACTTCAGCGTCAAAGCTGAGGAAAATCTGATAACGTTCTTTGAATGAATGGAGATTGATAGCGGACCCGGATATACTCGATGGAGGGTATATTCGAGTTGATTTCTTTAAGGTTCGATGCAGCGATGTAT
>JAYVTC010000168.1:0-58672 GCA_043774745.1 Cyclobacteriaceae bacterium
TTGCCAGAAGCATTTACCCGAACGCGGACGTATTGGGATTTTCAACCGCTCGTATTATGAAGAAGTGCTGGTGGTAAAAGTACACGAACAAATTTTACGATCGCAAAAACTACCTGAACAGTTAGTGACTAACGATATCTGGGACGAGCGCTACAAGGATATCCGGAATTTTGAAAAATACCTTCATCGGAATGGTACCATTGTCATCAAAATTTTTCTTAACGTTTCGAAAGATGAACAGCGAAAGAGGTTTATCGAACGTGTAGACGATCCGGATAAGAACTGGAAATTCAGTGCAGCCGATGCAAAGGAACGTGGCTTCTGGAAAGATTACATGGGCGCCTATGATGAGATGATTAAAAACACTTCCACAGAAGTTGCTCCCTGGTATGTAGTGCCCGCAGATAACAAATCTTACGCGCGCATCGCGGTGGCATCGGCCATCATTCATGCTTTAGATCAAATGGATTTGGAATATCCGAAAGTGAGCAAAGAAAAAGTTGCAGAACTTCAGGAGATTAAAAAAGCATTGCTGGCCGAAAAGAAATAAGGTTGATGCCCGTGTTAGTTATGAGTTAACCGAAAACGAAATACATACACCAAACTATGAAACGCGAACCTGCCTTTGCCGGCAGGCTGGCCTGAATCCCGATGAAGTGAAATACAAATGTACCTATGAAAAACTTTGCTGCTCACCGAACGGGATTCCGGGTCGCGCAAAACTTTCTATCATAATTCTGAATAAACTTAGCGGGAGTTATACTCATCAAAATTATCACGCCTGCCCGGAATGACACTTCGATATATAGCCCAATCGAATAAGACGGGGAGCAAATTTTTTTTGGGTTAAATGCACCCAAATAACCTTGAGTGTTAAAGATTAATGATTTTAATTCTTATTGCGTCCACCTTTTCCTTCAGTTCATTTACCTGAGGATTCTCTTCTGTAACGCTGCGATAAGCAACAATCAATTCTCTTAACGCATTATCAAAAAAGGGATAGTTTGGATTCTGATTCGGATCCAAGGGATCGCTATTGGCACGAATAAAATTGTAAATCACTTCAAACCTTCCGCGCTGGTCTATCATGTATTCAAGTAATAGCTTCTGTGATTGAATTTGTCGCACCGTGAGCGTTTCAGGAAATGATGCAAGGATTGTTAATGCAAGATGAAGATTTTCGATCTGGTATCCTGCCATGGCAACGCCCGCTAACCGTTCACGATCCGTTCCTTGTAAACCTGACGTGGCCTGACTAAACAATTGATTGACTACATCCTTCACGGAATCAGATTGATCGATATTGGTTTCATAGCGCTTCATAAGGAAGTCAAGTATTCCCTTTTCGATGCGTATTGATTTGCTCAACTCATAGGCGGCTCCAAAATACTTTTTTGCTGCTATGCGTTGCTTCAATAGAATGCAATAATTCAAATCGGCCATGTAAATACCCAGGTTAGACGCTACTTTAACATCGTTGATCGTGTATCGATAAAAATTCTGAGGACTATTGAGGATACTGGAATCAAAACTGATCATACCGGTACCAAGATGAGCTGTCATTTCATCCGGGTTTTTCAGGCTATTAAAAAAATTTTCTCTTTGCAACGCAAAAGCCCTGGATTCAGAATCAGCACCAGCCTCCTGCTGTTGCTTCGAACCACAAGAAAAGCTCAACATACTCATAAATAGCACAATGAGAATTTGTTTCATAATGTCATTCTTTAATGTGGACGATCATTAACAACTCTTTTACCTACGAATTCTACCGCAATCGTACCTATCACCGCAGACACTACCATTAAAACTAAAATACTATTGAGCAACGCCTCATCGATAAGTCGTTCACCTGCCTCGTTAAAACTTTCATAAGCAACCAACGCAACTGCGAGCGTGGATGATACCTGTGGTGTCATCAATGCGCCCATTAATGCTTTTTGATTTAGTGAATAATTGAATTTTCTTCCCGCCAGCCAACCTGCCAATACTTTTGTTAACATCACCGTAAGAACGATAGCGCTCACCAATAAGAAGTGCTGACGGATAGTTTGCAAAACGATCAACGGGTCAATAATAATACCCAACGAAATGAAAAACGCTGGAATAAATAACGCATTGCCCAATATATCAATTTGCATGCGCACACTTGAATCTGGCAATGTGCGACTCACGGCAAGCCCAGCTAAAAAGGCTCCCACAATCGGTTCAACATTGACTAGCCCCGCCACACCCGCTGAAAGTCCAACCACCGATAATAGAAAAATCATTTGTTCAGCAACATCTTCTTTAAGTCGTTTAAATACAGTTTTCCCTAACCAGCTAAATCCGAAGATGATGAAGGGAATAAAACCAACGATGAAAAGAAGCTGAAGCAAAAAAGGGCCGACCGAAAATCCAGTGGTGTGAATAGGTAAACAGATCGCAAATAGGATTAATGATAAAATATCGGTGATAGCAGTCGCACCAATGGTTACGGATACGGAATCTTCTTTTGAGATTCCGAGTTTCGATAATATCGGATAAGAAATGTCTACTGAGTGTGATGAAAACAACACCGCAATCATGAAGGAGGTCATCCAACCATAATGGAATATTAATCCCACGGTAAAGCCTGCTGCAGCGGGTAGGATGAAACTCAATGTCGCCAGCAAAACTGATTTTTTCAGGTTCTTCTTTAGTACGTCAATTTCAATATCTAACCCTGAAAAGAAAAGCAGAAGAAGTTTACCCATTGTAGCAAAAATGTAAAGCACTGCTCCATTCTCCTTAAACAGATGTAAACCTTCGGGGCCAAAGATCAATCCAACTCCGATTAGTCCAAGTAGTCCTGGTAATTTAATTTTTTGAAAAAGGCGTGGTGCTAATAGGGTAAGGGACAGAATAATAACGAGCCGGGTCATGTCCGATGTTCCTTCAAAAAAAGTTCGTATCGTTTCAATTACCATACTGAAAATGATCAACTATCATAAGACGTTGCTGTCAGAGTTTAAAAAGTAATCTTTTCATAGATATCAGTCATGCTGGATATGAAGTCGTTTAAATATCTGGTTCACAGCAGAACGAACATCAGCCTCTACATCGCTTTTAGCAGTAAGCTTCTTTTTCGCCCAGCCACCCCAGAGTGGCTGCCGTGTTTTCGTATCTAACATATCTACATACAACATCCCTTCTTCATAGGCGTGCTGGCTGGACCTTCCTACGCCAACCGGAGAATAATAGCCTCCTCCATAGTAGCCATAACCGTCATATCCATATCCTGTGTTAACATTACCCTGACTATAAGAAATTTTCTCCTCCACGCCTGAATTGAAAACAAAAATCGCATCCGGCTTTAGGGTATCCAATACAAATCCTTTTTTTAGAAGTTCTTCATTACATAATCTCTTGATCAACCCAGCATACATTTTTTTACCGTCTTTGCGAGCATCATGATTTGGATCATTATCCCCGGGTTTGCCCCATGCATAGGTCTTGTACTTTTTTAGATCAACTCTTTTTGTTTGAGTGGAGTCGATTTGAATGCCTCCACATGAAGCTAAAATAAAGGTTAACAATAGAACGGTGCCGTTCATTTTAACAAAGGAGATAAAGTTCAATTTCATCATAAGAGAAATGCGCATAGATTTAATGCGATTTAGTCAAAAACTGTCGATAGTCATTCTACTATCACGTGGATTGTTATAACTTTAATCAGCAGATACATCCTGAGTCATCACCAGAAAGGATTACCTGGAATCTGAAAGAAAAAAATTGATCTGATTAAAACGCTAATTTCAAACTGACTTACTCCTGAATTTATGTTCACCGAATCAACAGAGAAAACCGGATCCAATCACAATCCTATTATTCATCTCACCTTACAACTAATAGCATTAGGTCTTTTATTGATGGCGTGCTATTTTATCTTAGCACCGTTCATTACCCTGATGGTGTGGGCCAGCGTTTTGGCGATCACACTCTATCCTTTACAAAAAAGAATCGCCAACAAATTACGTGGTCGAAATGGTTGGGCAGCCTCGATCATTACTGTGCTGATGCTTGCTATTCTAATTGCTCCGGCCATTTGGCTACTGCTATCTACGGTAAAAGAAGTGAAAGAATTAGCTGAGTTGTATCGAGCAGGTCACTTTAATATTCCACCACCCCCAGAGAATGTAAAAGGATGGCCGCTAATAGGTAATAAAGCTTTTGAGCTTTGGTCCCATGCAAATTCAAACCTTACGGCACTGGTTGTTGACCATACCGATCAGGTAAAAACAATTTCACTTAAATTCCTGGATCTTATGGCAAGCGCAGGCAAAGGTATTTTGCTCTTCACCCTTGCGGTAGTTGCCAGCGGAGTTTTATTGGCCTATGCAAAGCCATCAGGAGAATTCGCAAAATCATTTTTTGTAAAACTGCTTGGAAATATGGGAGCCGAAATGACCGGGTTGGCTGAAGTCACCGTTCGCAATGTGGCAAAAGGAATACTCGGTGTTGCTTTTATTCAATCCATGCTGGCAGGAATTGGTTTTGTTCTGGCAGGAATTCCACTGGCAGGACTATGGATTGTGGTGTGCCTCGTACTAGCCATCGTTCAATTAGGACTATTACCTGTTTCACTCGGTGTCATCATTTATATATGGGGACATGGTAGCACACTCACGTCAGTTTTGTTAACGGGTTGGATGATATTTGTTGGAGTAATCGACAACGTGCTTAAGCCCATCATGCTGGGGAAAGGTGCACCTGTACCTGTGCTGGTTGTATTCATGGGCGCGATCGGTGGATTTATGAGTACAGGGTTCATCGGCTTATTTACAGGCGCGATTATACTATCGGTAGGATATAAACTTTTGCAGACATGGCTAAACTCTTCGAAAGAAGAAGTAAGTGCAATAGAAAAAACATAGAAACAATCTGTTCCGCTTTTCTAAAGCAGAGCACTGCAAAATGTTCTGCTTTTTTCAGGTATGAAATGTTGAAGGAGTCAGACGAATTTAAAACATCTCTCCTACATTGATCCAAACACTCCAGTAATTTTCGCTGAAACCAAAATCAACGGCCACGTTAGCGTTGGAATATTTATTAAGCTTACCTCTTAGGCCCACCCCGGCACCCACTTTCCAGGTCTTGAAATGTTGCGTTTCAAATTCAGAGGCGGATGACACATTCATGAATGTAACAAGGCCCAATAATCCATTTGCTGTAAGTTGATAGCGATGTTCTGCCTCTCCATAGAGCATCGCATTGGAACGATAGCGGCCACCCTCAAATCCACGACTGGCTATACCTGAGGCGGGTGCCCAGTTGGTAGCAGGAAGCTGAAGATATGGAGCGTTTCCAGTAAGTAACGTCCAGTAATAGCTGCGAAGTGCAAGGATCGATCTGCCCCTGCTGAATGGAAAATATTTTCGTCCATCGATAAATAGTGTCTGATAATTCTGATCGCTGCCTAACGTTTTTGAATTTACCCTCCATGTAGCAATAAAATAACTACCCTTCGGAGGATTGATGGCGTTTTGTCGCGCATCATAAGCAACGTTAAAAGTCACTCCAGATGATATGGCAGGGTCTGATGTGTCGATAGCATACCGATCCAAATGTCCCTCCTCTTCAATATTAATTTCACTCTCTTCAATATTGTACTGGTAATCCAGCGCGTATCCGATTCCGGTAAACCAATTATGACCAATTTTTTTTAGCGCATTCTGATAGACCCTGATAAAATCAGTATCAATCAATGTTCGGGCATATTCGGGTGTATCGCCTCCCAATCCCCACGTGTATTGTGGAAAATGTGCAATCCGGTAATCACCAATAAAATTCCACGAGCTGTTTTCTAACCAAAGATTTGGCTTCATATAAAATCCATACCGGCTGGCAAAATCGGTATAGGGGATAAAATATATATTAGAAAGGTTAGTCTTTGTTGGATCACCCAGTAAAAAGGCTGCGTTTATGGAAGTGATCATGGCCTTACCTCCACCGGGTGTACTGACTGGTGCAGGAAAAAAGGAGAAGTAAACTTTTTTACCGGATCGGTACTTATTGGCTTCTTTAAATTTCTTTCGACCAATGAAAACATCTACCAGATCAACTTGAGTTGAATCAACAGGCTGTGAGAGCACATAGCCAAGTGGTGCTACGATTAAGAATAGAAAAAGAAGTACTCTTGACATGAATTCACATTGACACTGGAACGCCAACTTAAAGAAAAAAACAATCTGAATCTATGACAATTAAATCCTTTGCTGAAAGGTGATAGACTTAAAATTAAAAAAGACCGGAAACGCTTCCGATCTTTCTAATTATTCCGAACTTTAATTCAATCAACCTCTTATCGTCTTTGTCATTGAAACTCCATTAAAAGTGATTGTGATTGTTTTATTGGTACAGGATCCATCACCGTAATCCACAACAACCGTGTCATCAAGATATAATGTTTCCAACGTGCCACTAACAGGTCCCCTTCTGCGACCTTCGCAGGCTACATTTTCTACAAGTGGAGCCATTGTTCTATGTGAATAAATAACCGTTCCATTCGTAGCGGTAACGTTTGTGCTAACTGTAGTAGTAATAGTCCCGCTCGTAGGTCTTCGCGTGGATTCGTCTAGTGTTATAGCTGACGTGCGCGACTTTTCTGAAGTCCATACCGCTACAGTGCCATCGGCAAAAGTAATTTTACCACCAGCAACAGATGTTTTTGAAGATCCTGATCCCGTGGTTGAATCATAAGTTGAAATTCTGGTTTTTGTTCCCTGGATTTGAATGCCATTGACAACGTAGTTTTCAAATGTTGTTACCTCTGTCCTGCTAGCTCCATCAACTGTTCTATTGATCACTATTTTCCCAGCCCGCGTAATTTCAACCGTATCTCTTTTGTAGGTCACGCCTGCTCCGAAATTAATTTCTGTTTTTACGATGGTCCCAAGTAAGGAATCGTATTCAGGAAATTGCTTTCCACTAAAGCTACAGCCCTGTGGACCATCATTATCTGTAATGGAAAAAGTAATGACCAGACCAGAAGCATTATAGTGGGTTATTGTGGCGCCACCATTTTTAGAAATCCGTAGGCCCCTGATGTCGCTGGCACTCTCCGCATCAACAATGGCAAGTAGTTCATCGGTAGGGGCAAGTAGATTCAGACCATCCAGAATTCCCTTGTGTTTGCCATGGCCCATGCGATCATGAGCATTATGTTTGGTATTCACTGAGTTGGTGCTGTCCGTACTACTTCCTGTAATCGCAAAGCTTGTACCGTTTGCCAATTGCCCTGAAGTTTGTGCAATGTCAATTGCAGTTTGTTTCAGGGCTGAGTCGCTGACATTTAGTCCTTCATTTCCACAACTTAATGCAATGAAAGAAATCGCAATGATCACAAAATAAACCTTTATTCTTTTCATAAGATGTATTGTTTTTATTCAATACGACTAAGGGCAGGGATAAATTGCGAACGATGATGACTTGTCGATGTTTAATATGAATGTGTAGATCAATACCGATAGCCTACACCACAATAGTTTTTAGCAGCGTGTAACCTTGACTTGTATTGCCACTCAACGAATCGGCCATGTTTCCACTCAAGCTATTTGAGAATACGTTGTCGATGGCATTTGAAGTATCGGCTGTACCCTTATATCCTGAGGTAGCATATACTGTATCACAAATGTCTTTCAGAAAGGCAATCTGTGTTACCCGAATAGAATTATCATTGGCATCGGATACTTCTATATGAATATGAGGTGCGCGGCCAGAATACCATCCCGGAAAAATACTGATAAAAGATACCTTTCCGTTACTGTCTGTAGTTTGTCTTCCTCTCAAAAAATGTACATTGGTGTAATTAGTACTTTGCATTTGTGTGCCTCCATATTCTGAATAGTTACCATCTGAGTCACAATGCCACAAATCCACGAATACTCCAGCCATTGGTTTGCAATCATTGCTTTGATCCTGAATAGTTAAAGTAATTAACAGTGCCACTCCCGTTCGGTCAGAAATGATATTCTCTTTTACTAAATCGGATGGGGACTTTATGGGAAATGGTCCTGCCGTTTCACTGGGCGATAATGTGCACGCACCTGTATTTGCTGGATCAACTTCGTCATTTGAACAAGCAGATATAGCGGTGGGTAAACCAACAATGGCACTCATTCCTAATAATCCTCTTTTTATAAATTTTTTTCTGTCCATACTATTTGATTAAATTTATTTAATATGAAATAACGGCTATTGATCTAAATCGCATTATAAAAATCTCCTCTTTTCGATGAACCAGTCATTTCCCGCGAAGAATGAAAAGTTAACCACCTTGCAACGAAGTCTGATATAAAAAACCAACGCACTTGTAGCAAGTGATCATACTCTGAATGCCTTTTCAAAATCTTCCAGGTAACTGGCGCCTATAGGTATCTGAACTCCCCTAAAGGTTATGTTTTTGTTTCGCACACTTTCAATACGACTCTTGGGCACGATAAATGATCGGTGCACCCTAATGAAATCGGAAGGAAGTTTTTCCAATATTGATTTCATGGTCATGCGTGTGATCACCGGTTTGCCTCCGGGCAAATGTATTTTCAGGTAATCGGCTAGTCCTTCGATATAAAGAATTTCATCCAAAGCAATTTTCAACAAACTATATTCTGAACGGATGAAAATATGATTTGATTTCTGCGGTGTTTTGTTGTGAAGGAAGCTGTAGAAATCATTTGCCTTATTCACAGCCACCATAAATCGTTCCTTTGAGTAGGGTTTCAGCAGGTAGTCCACGGCATTCAGGTTAAAGCCTTCCAGTGCATACTGGCTGTGGGCCGTAGTGAAGATGACCATAGTTTCCTGCTGCAACCCTTTATAAAAATCTATTCCGGAAACAGAAGGCATGTGGATGTCAAGAAAAAGTAAATCGACCGGAAACTTTTGCAGATACTTTTTTGCTTCTACGGTCTGAGTAAAAGTTTTTTCCAGTTTCAGGAAATCAACATCCTGACAATAACCTTCCAGAATTTCAAGTGGAAGGGGCTCATCATCAATGGCAATTGTTTTGATCATGTGAGTTGAATGATTAGGTGCACACGGAATCGTTTTTCGTCTTCGCTGATATCCAGAAAATATTGTGAAGGATATAGCAGTTTTAACCTCAATTTTGTGTTCTCAATACCTTTTCCACTTTTTTCAAATGGTGACACCGTCACTTTTACTTTGTTATTTTCAACAAGCATGTTTAATTCACCATACACAACTTCAATTCGAATTTTAATATTCGAATCTTCATCCGGGTTAACACCATACTTAAAAGCATTTTCAATGAATGGCACTAAGATCAACGGAGCGATCCTCTTTCCTTCCAGTGAGCCTACCACCTCAAAAAAAAATTGAACGCGTTTATCCAATCGTAGTTTTTGCAGTTCAATGTAGTCATTGATATAGTTAATTTCTTTCTCCAGGTCAACGTGCATATGAGAGGTTTCCGTTACCACGTATCGCATTAATCCTGATAACTTCAATACGGCTGTTGCGGTCGTGTTTGATTTATCGCGAACAGCCAACGCATAAATTCCATTAAGTGTATTGAAAAGAAAATGAGGATTGATCTGTTCCTTGAGTGATACCAGCTCGGCCTGGTGATGGGCTTGTTCGCTTTGTGATAGACGCAGTCTTACTTTAAGTAAAACAGAAAACAATACTACAATGAAGAACAAGTGCAGGTTATACATATTCTCTCTCAAAAAGTCTGGTCCACCCGGACCTTTCGGTGGCCCCAAATCATTGTCGAAACGATTCGGTTCTTCCCTGGAATGAAAACGATCCGGCCTGGTTTCTTTAAATGTTAATGGAATTGTGCAGATGAGAATAAACGCAGCAACAATACAAACTGCATACACCGGATAGTTCTTTCTGAAGAAAAGCCTGGGGATAAGTAAATAGTAATTCAGATAAAAAAAACCTAGCATCAGGCAGTTGGTGATAAATTCCTTCAGCATCATGCTGGAAGAAAAAAATTGATTTCGCTCAGGTGAATGCGGGGAAAGGACTATTGGCATGGCCAGGAATAGCAGACTGCCAACAATATGAGCAATTAAAATGCGATACTTTTGTTTCAATTGAGATGACTTACTCCAAATATAGTGGGTAATAAATTTCCATTATATCTTTTACGACAAAGGACTGATTTGTGTCGAATACTTATAGAATATACCGTTCTGAAACCCTTTTTCAATTAAAACTTATTACTCTGAATAGATAATTCCGGATTGTACCCCGACAAGTCGGGGCCGGCAGCGCGCTACGTTCGAGACATAGAGGTCACTTGTTTGGATCCAGTCATCCTGACTTTTAAGTTAGCAGCGCCACAGGGATGCGGTAATTAGTGAATCGCCTCAGGCTTTATAAATTAACCTTTACCGACAAATTGAAGACCCTTCCATCCAAAGGCGCCCAAATGGGTTTAAAGGTGGGTGATGTAACAGGGCCCGTTACTAAACTTTCAAATTTCGCCTGACGTGAATCCGTTAAATTTTCAACATTCAATACCACACTACCAAATCTAAATTTACGCTCTACCATCGCTGCCAGAAACCAGAAGTTATTCACCCGTTGCGTGTGATAGATAGGTTGCCCTTCAAAATAATATTGACTTCCATATACAAATTGGTTTGCGGTGTAGGCTGCTTCGGCTCCCATTCTCCACTTACCTTCAATGGTATAAGCTATCGTGGTAGAGAATTTATCCTGGGGATTAAACGGCATCAACACATCTTCAGAGGAATATTTTTGTATTGCTTTGGTGTGATTATACCCCAGATATAATTCTAAATGTTTGTAAGCCAATTGAACGTACGTGTCCGTTCCAACTGAGTTTATGTTATAATTCTGAGTTTCCAGATAAGCAGAAAAATTAGTCGTGTCGGTAATTACTTTCAATGGATTTTTAATATCAGCATAATAAAACGCCTGGTTAAGAGATACCTCCACTTCATTCCACCACACGGTTTTATAATTGATGTCAGCGTTTATACCGGTGGAATGTTCCGACTTCACCAATGCTCCATTATTGATCAGGTAAGGAGTGGGATCTGAAAGAGCCAGGATATTAGGTGCTTTATAACCCGCACCGGAAGCCAAACGAAGTGATAACTTCGGAGAAGCTTTATAAAACAGAGCAATTCGAGGTAAGAAATAGGATCCATTGATGTTATGATGATCGTAGCGAAATCCACCTTCGATCGTAAATCTATTCGTTACATTCCAATCATCCTGAACAAACACACCCGTGGTGATGTAATCATAATCATTTAGAGGTACTACCTCAGTCGATTGCTTGCGAAATGATTCCGTGATTAAATTCACACCCGTAACCAAAACGTGTTTGCCTTTTATAATCCGATCGCTGGCTTCAGTATACGTTGAATATTGGATGGCTTTCAAATGAAAATTTGCCCCCCGATATGGATACGTTAAATCACGTTGAAAGGAACTTAGGGCTGTTTTAAAAGTAAGCACATGTGTCTTGGAAACATCGTGTGTGAACTGCAGATCTAATACATTACGAAATGTGTTTTCTTTTCTTAAATATGGATGTGAGGCGCTTGGCTCATCTTTAACAGCGGTGATATCACCAGTTCTTCTATTATCAATGGTCGATGTAAGGCCTATGTTAAGTTTTGATTTCTCATTGATTGTAAAAAAGAACCGGGGGTGAAGAATGTAATCCTGATGTTCAGGAATTTCCGTAAACCCATCTTTATTTACATCTACCGGTGATTTCACGTTAGCACCTGCAAATAAGGTATACCCCACTTTCGGGCTAATCTTGCCAGGGAAAAAAGTATTTATATTTTTCTCCTTCAACGTTGTCACATTAAATAAAAGTGTTCTCTGGGGTTTTGAAGAGGGCTCCCTGGAAATAAAATTGATCATCCCCGCAATGGCACCTCCTCCATATAAAGTGGAGACGGAACCTTTAATAATTTCTACTTGTCGCAGATCAAGAGGCGGAATAGACAAAACACCCAGGCTTCCGGAAAATCCCCCAAATAATGGCAAGCCGTCTCTTGCTAATAGCATGTATTGAGGATCAAGACCCTGCATGCGGATGGCATCGTTGCCGTTGATTGGGTTGGTGCGTTGAATAGTGATCACAGCGAGATCACCTAAAAGACTTGAGATATTTCCAGGAACCAAGGTGCTTTCTTCATCCATTTCTTCCAGGCCGAGCACTTCTACCTTTAAAGGCAAATCATCAATTCTTGAATTCGTACGTGTTGATGCAATAATAACCTCATCGAGTTCTTCATCTATTGCCACCAGGCCAATGGTAAACAAATTCTTATCATATGGAATTTGTATTGCTACAATAGAATCTCGGTATCCAATAAAACTGATCCTAAATTCCACGAGACCGCCTTTGAGGTTCTTTAATTCTGCAACTCCGTCAACTCCTGTAGAACCACCATTCGCAGTATTCACCACCAACACATTAGCTCCGGGAAGGGCCTCCATGGTGGAGTAGTCAATGACTTTAATTCTTAATGAATGCTGAGCCTGTGCGCTTACTGAAACTAATGCTGTAAAAAGGAACGCCAATACATGTAATTTCATATGCTTAAATTTTTTTTCCAAGTATAGAATTACAGTCTGAAGCAATTCTGAAGTGCCCGATAAAAATGCAATTATTTTAACTGGAAAATTCGAGTATAAATTTATTTAATACGTTACGAAGATCATAATAAATTAATAACCCCTAACGGGTGGGCATATATAAGGTCCTGAATCGTGCAACCTGAACCGTCAAATGTATTTCATAAAGAGAAAGGTAATACTGATGAACGCGGGCTCATCAAATGCATTTATTAAAACATATGTGATCAGCGGCAAGTTGAACCAGTATGCATTCTTTGTCATCTACTTAAACCAAGTTATCTTCGTGCCTTCAAAATTTAAATCACACTATGAAATATCTATTTATGTTTTTGCTTGCCGGAATGATGTTCGCATCATGCTCTAGAAATGAGCAAGCAGCAGAGGTCTTCACTGGCAAAGTAATCGAATCTGAAAAACAAAAATTTGGCGTTGATACCATCACTGCCGAATTAACCAACCCCTGGGGAATTGCATTCTTACCGGATGGAAGAATTTTGATCACAGAACGTGCCGGTGAAATCCGCATCGTGAAAGACGGAAAATTGCTGACAGAAAAAATCGGCAACGTTCCTGCCGTGTTTGCCAACGGACAAGGTGGATTGCTTGATATTAAATTACACCCCGACTATGCCAACAATGGTTGGATTTATTTAACCTACGCCAAACCAGGTGAAGGTGGTGGCGGTACCGTGGTTGTCCGCGCAAAATTGGATGGAAACAATCTTACTGATCTTGAAGAATTATTTACAGCCTTGCCACTGTTAGGTTCTGGTGCTCACTTCGGCTCACGCATAGTGTTTGATGGAAAAGGATATATCTTTTTCAGCTCGGGCGAACGCGGAACGAAAGAAAATGCTCAAGACCTCACCAATCACTTAGGAAAAATTTTACGCGTGCATGAAAATGGCAAAGTGCCCACCGATAATCCATTCATAAATACTCCCGGTGCAAAACCAGAGATCTGGAGTTATGGCCATCGCAATCCACAAGGATTAATTTACGACAAGGCCACAGAAACCTTATGGGATGTTGAACACGGCCCCATGGGTGGAGATGAACTAAACAAAGTTGAAAAAGGAAAAAATTATGGCTGGCCAGTAATCACTTATGGAATGAATTATGACAGCACCGCTATTACCGACATCACAGAAAAAGAAGGCATGGAACAACCCGTATTTTTTTGGAAGCCCTCGATCGCGACTTGTGGATTAGTTTTAGTAACCAGCGATAAATATCCTGAGTGGAAAGGCAACCTGATGGTGGGTGCATTAGCTAAGCAACATGTGGCACGTGTTGAATTAGATGCTCAAGGCAAATTTGTGAAGCAAGAAAGACTTCTTGAGAATATCGGCCGTGTTCGCGCGGTTGAACAAAGTCCGGATGGATATCTCTATGTGGCAACAGAAACTCCGGGGATGCTGCTGAAGTTGATTCCGGTGAAATAAACATCTCCGTTATACAATCTAAAGGGCAGGCGACTGCCCTTTTTAATTCTAGCTATTTATCTTCTCAGCTGTAATTAATCTCCTAGTCGGTCAACCTCTGTAAGGGGATTAATGTCTATATGGGATTGCTCTTTTAGGACAAGACATAGGGCAAGGATAGAGCAGGAATAAAGCGAGTGCACAGGGTGTAAAACCCATTCAATCCAACCAGAAATTTCCATCCCTCAGTTTCTTTCCTTACAGACCAAAAGCCCAAACATAAAATCAGAATTTTGATTCAGCACTTTCAACGCAACTCTTAATTTTAAAATTTTCTAACTTCCCTGTAACCATTGCCTTGGTTTGTGTCCTCACCAAACTGTTTAAAATATATAAATCATTCATTAGGCTGAATCAAGTCATTCAAAACCAATAATTCAAAAATTTTCTAACTTCCTTGTAACCATTTCACCCTTGCCCGGTAACTAACCCGAAACTTGACAAAAAGTATAGACCTGATGAGCGATGAACAGATCATGGAGGCCGTGAAAAACGGTGATCTACAGCAGGCATCCCTACTTTTTGACCGGTTCCACAAACGGATTTACAATTTCCTGGCCCATATGACGGCCGATCGGGATGCAGCCGAAGACCTCACACAAAATGTCTTCCTGCGATTGCTGAAGTACCGTCACTCCTACAATCCAGAAATGAAATTCCAGTCGTGGATATATCAAATGGCACGCAATGCTTTTTCAGATTATTATCAACAGCAAAAGCAACGCACACCTGTAAAGATGGAAGTGGAAAAATTAAACGATACCATGCCCGACCTATTCGATGCCATGGAACAAGAGGAAAACGAAAAGCGATTGATTCGCGCGTTAGCCCAATTGCCTGATGATTATCGGGTGCTGTTGGTGCTCACCCGATTTCAGCATTTGAAATATGAAGAAGTGGCCGGCTATCTGGATATGACTGTGGCGAATGTGAAAGTGAAAGTACACAGGGCTATTGGACAACTAAGAGAGAACTATTTTCAACTCGAAAATATTTAAAAACATGGAGAAGGAAACGTTGGAGAGCAGGATCATCGATTACATCGATGGAAAAGGAACGGAACAAGAGCGTGCCGTTATAGAAAGTGAACTGGCACATAACAAACGTTCTTATGCACTTTACGAGCAACTGCGTGAGGTAATTACTACGATGGATAACGTGAAGCCACTCGAACCTTCAGGTAAACTGAAAATAGAATTTGAGAAGGCGTTACAAAGCGAAGTTGCAGCCCAGAAAAAAAACAAAACTATTTTCTTTTCACCAGTATTCTATCGTGCTGTCGCTGCGGTGCTTTTGGTTATGGCCGGTGTTGCCATTGGAAACTGGATCAACAATAATCAGCAACAAGAAAAGGAATTGGCCGAGTTGAAACAGCAAGTAGATGAAAACAGGCGCGTGATTATGGCCATGTTAGAGAATCAACAATCAGCAAGCCAGCGCATGACCGGTTTATCGGTAGCCTATGAAATGGAAAAGCCTGATGACGAGATCGTACGTGTTTTAGTGAAGACAATGAACGAAGATCTTAATTCAAATGTGCGCCTGGCTGCCATGGAAGCACTTGGGAAGTTCAGCAATGAAGCAAGCGTACGCAATGCATTGATTCAATCACTATCAACACAGAAGGATCCGGTCGTTCAAATTGCACTCATTCAATTGCTTGTAAAAATGAATGAGAATGGGGTTGTGAAGCAACTGGAACAAATGACAAAAGATGCCTCAACGATGAAGGCCGTTAGAGATGAAGCATACACAGGAATATTGAAACTATCATAAAACAAATCTCACTGCAGAGAGAAAAGTAATATGAAGTGATGATAGATAAAATAAAACAGAAATAGAATTTAAAATTTAATAAAATGAAAAAGATATTTATAGCAGCAGCCTTGTGGATCGCTGGCACCACGGCATTCGCACAGGAATTTAAGTTGGCCAGGAGCACGGGAAGATTGGAACTGAATATCGGTCGTGTAACCGTGGAAGGTTATAATGGAAATGAAATCATTTTCTCATCAAAAGATCACAGTGAAGGGAAAGACGAAAGAGCCCAGGGTCTGCGTGCCATCAACAGCCTGGGATTAGAAGACAACACCGGTCTGGGCATTAACGTAGCAGATAAAGGAAATGTAGTTGAAGTGAATCAACTCAAGAAAATGAATTCACCAGACGTGAAGATCATGGTTCCTAAAGGTGTGATCGTTTCCTTCAGTCATGAGTCGCAATATGGCGGAACAGCTTCATTCAAAAACATGGAAAACGAAATTGAAATTTCTGCGAACTACAACAGCATCGAATTGGAAAACGTGACCGGGCCGGTTACAGCCAAAACTGTGTATGGCCACATCGAAGCGGACTTTAGTCAGAATGTAAAAGGACCGATTTCAATTGTTTCCATCTATGGATATGTGGATGTTACATTACCTGTCGCTACGAAAGCAAATTTGAAAATGAGCACTTCGTATGGCGAAATTTTGGTAGCGCCAGAATTTAAAATTGAAATTGACAAACAAGGGGACATGGTTCGCTACAGCGATCGTGTAAACGGTAAGCTGAATGGTGGGGGCATCAACATCGACTTCCGCTCTGATTACAGCAAAATCTATCTAAGAAAGAAATGAAAGCTGCAGCCGTAATCCTGATAAGTTTATTCACCGGAGCTTTGGCAGCCCAGACTCCGGTGAACAAAAACTACCCGGTTTCCGCAGGACAAAAAGTCTCCTTGCGTTTTGACTATCCGGAATTAGTAAAGATCAGCACTTGGGATAAGAATGAAATCTCAATAATAGGAAGTGTAAGCATTAATGGAGGAGAAAATGATGATGCCTTTGAATTGCTACATTCTGCTTCCGGAAATAACATCGCTATCGAAAACAAAATCCGCAACATGAAGGAACTTCCACACCGCATCACCATTGTGCGCAATGGTGAAAAAATCACCTTCAAAAGCAAAGCCGATTACCAAAAGTACTGTGAAACCAATGGACGCAATTTTAACCAGCGTTCGGAAGGTGTAGATCTAGATATCTTATTAGAAATAAAAGTACCTAAGAACATTGAGGTGAAATTGGAGTCTGTGTATGGAATGGTAGAAGTGAAAAATTATACCGGACCGCTTACTGTTGAAGCAACGTATGGTGGTGTTGATGTAACAGTGCCAGAAAAAGTCACCGGTGAATTAACAGCTGAAACCAATTACGGTCAGATCTACTCAAACCTGGATTTAAAATTCTCAGGATCCGAATTTGAAGATTTTCACACGCAAGTATCAGCCAAGTTAGGAAACGGACCTAAATACAGTTTCGAATCAAAGTATGGAAATGTGTATTTAAGAAAAGGACTTTGAACAACATGTTCTGCATCGTTGAGATGTGGAGCATGTTTTACTCTAATCTCTTGTGAAAAAACAATTCATAATCCGGCAATAATTCCGGATGAGCAATTTTTACCAGGTCTTTCAAAATCAAATCAGGACGCAAATAACCCAACTCTAAAAATTCACTTCCTCCCTTCAGTCCTTTCCGGGCATTGTATGTATAAACTTGCTTTTGTGCGAACGGCTTAAATAAACCATAGCGTGATTCAGTGGCTTCAATTTCTTGCAGCGAATTAAAAGAACCAACACCAATCCAAAAATCCGCATCGTTCGCCTTCGTGTATACCGATTCAAAACTCAGTTCAAGAAACCCATTCGACTCTGTATCCTTCCACAGATAATTCATGCCTGCATCATTAAACAAACGAGCGGCATAATTTTTTCCGGCAGGCATAAACCAGACATCGCCATATACAATACCACTAAGCACTGTCGGTTTTTGAGAAACATCTTTAGTCATTTCCTGAGTAGTCAAATACTCCTTTTCAATAGCCGTAAAAACAGAATCAGCTTCTCTCTCCTTATTGTAGAACAATGCCACAAACTTAATCCATTCCGCTCTTCCCAGGGGATGCTTCTCCAGGTATTCAGCGTTTATGATCACCGGAATTCCAAGCTCTCGTATTTTTTTCAACTGACCCAAATCATTACTCATGGTATATCCCATCACCAACTGTGGATGCAATGAATACAATAACTCAATGTTCATCCCCTTATCAATACCTAAGTCGATAACCTTACCATCATCAATACGCTTACGCATTACTTCCGAACTAATATAATCTGTGGTAGGGAAGCCAATGAGCGAGTTAGTCTCACCCAAATAATCAAGCAAAGGAATGTGTGTTGTTGATGTGCATACTATTTTATTGATGGGTGTGCGAATCACCTGAGTCTTCTCATCATGGTCAGGTACCGCTTCCTTATCAGGAACTAACATATATTGATATCCTTCTGTAGCTCCTTGATAAGGATAATTAACTGTTACATATTTTACATTTCCTTCGCTGAGCCAGGTAAAACCAGACGCATACTTTAATGAACTCTGCCTACTGACTGATGGATTATTTTCTTTTTTTGATGCGCATGACGATGTTAATAGAATAAATACTAATAAAAGATAGCTTGAGTTTTGCATCGCCCACATGGAGATGAAATTTCTTATAATTGAAATCATGGGTGCAAGATTAAGAAATTAATTATGTTTGCAGCCGTATTGCGGTCCCCGATTTTTTATCGGGGTTAAAAGGGAACCCCGTTAAAACCGGGGGCTGTTCCCGCAACTGTAATTCCGGTTCTGTCTATTCAGAACATTTTATTCAAACAGCCATTGTAGCGCGAATAGCGCCATGAGAAGGCGAATAAGAAAATCGGAAGAGCCAGGAGACCTGCCTTAATACAACTTACTTCAGTGCTTCGGGTAAAAAGCGACTGTGAATCTTTTGATTATGATGATTGCTTCATGTAATCGCATACATCATCGTTTCCCTTCAGCCTTTTACTCTTTTTTTCAAAACCTTAACCTTTTTCAAATGAAAAAAGAGAGAAAAGTCTGGGCAATCACTTCAATTGTCCTTTGGTTATTGGCGCCAAATCAAATCTATGCCCAACAAGATTCTTTAAAAGTTCATCAACTTGATGAAGTGGTGGTGACCGCTACTAAATTTCCCAAGAATCAAAGCGAAACCGGAAAGGTGCTCACCATCATTGATGAAGACATTCTCAAACACAGTGCTGGCAAAGACATCGCACAACTGCTGAATGAACAAGTAGGTATGGCTGTGAGCGGTTCCAACAGCAACACCGGCAAAGACAAATCGGTTTATCTGAGAGGAGCAAAAAATGAGTACACACTAATTTTACTGGATGGTGTTCCGCTCAATGATCCTTCCGGAATTTCTGGTGGTGCTTATGACCTGCGATTGATTTCATTAGATCAGGTAGAGCGTATTGAAATCTTAAAAGGAAGTCAGTCTACCTTATATGGAAGTGATGCTATAGCCGGTGTCATCAACATCATCACCAAAAAGAGCGAAGAGAAGGCTGCTGAATTTTTTGGCACCCTGGCCTATGGAAGCTACAACACCAGTAAAGGAAGCGCAGGTGTTCGCGGCAACAGCAAATACATAGGCTATAATCTCAGTTACTCAGGACTAGCCACAGATGGAATCAGCGAAGCCAAAGAAAATGGAACGTCACCCTTTGATAAAGACGGTGCTTCTCAACATGCCTTTCAAACTTCCATCGATATCAAACCGATTGCTTCGTTATCGATACGACCGTTCTTCCGATACACTAAGTTTGACGGCCAATATGATGGTGGCGCTTTCGCGGATGATGTATTGAATACCTATACCGCAACACTCATCAACACGGGAACACAAGCCACATATTCACTAAAAAAGGGTGCCATCCATTTTCAATATGCGTATGATCAAACCGATCGATCCTTTGATGGAACATATGGACCAAGCGAATACTTTGGAAAATTTCATCATGCTGAACTTTTCGCTAACTATACTTTAGGAGATCACAGCCAGCTGCTTACCGGCATCACCAAACAAGATTATAAAATGCTTGACAAAACTGCTTCCGAAGCGGATCCATCGGTGATGATTTTCAGTCCATATCTATCTCTGTTTAATAAGTTTGGAAACTTCTCTGCAGAAATTGGAGGGCGTTATAATCATCACACAAACTTCGGAGAAAACTTTACCTATAGTTTCAATCCCTCCTACCGAATGAGAAATGATGTGAAAGTATTTTTCAATTCCTCTACAGGTTTTAAAGCACCTTCACTTTATCAGCTATACGGTCAGTATGGCGCCAACCCTCAGCTCAAACCAGAGAGAAGCTTCAGTAATGAGATCGGTGCTCAGTGGCTTTCTTCAAATAAGAAAATAGAACTGCGTGCGGTGGCGTTCAAACGGAGTATAAAAGATGTGATCGTATATTCATATCCCACCAATCTTAACCTCGACAAACAAAATGATCAGGGTATTGAACTGGAATCCTCATTCCGTTTAAGTTCTAAACTAAATGTCAAGGCGTTCTATTCGTTTGTTGATGGAACTGTTAGATCTATTATGTCTGGGAAAGACACTACCTATCACAATTTATTTCGCAGACCAAAACATATGGTTGGTCTGAATCTTGGGTATCAGATCACTGAACAGTCTTTTATAAGCTTAAACTCCAAGTTATTTGGTAAGCGAAGTGATTTATATTTTGATATGGATACATTCACGAATCAAACCGTCAACCTTTCGGCCTACACGTTAATCGATTTTTATGCTGAATATAGATTGAAGAAAATGAAGACCACTCTTTTTGCCGATATAAAAAACCTTCTCAATGTGGATTATCAGGAGGTATATGGATACACCACGATGGGGATAAACATTAATGCCGGCATCAGTGTTAGACTTTAATTTATCTACTTGAAAGTGAATTCGAAAATGTTACCTTTAAAAGAAGGAAAAGATTTTTATATCGAAGGTGGGCTTATGGTTTTCTCTTCCGAATATCATCTTAAACGGGGCTTTTGCTGCCAAAATAATTGTCGGCATTGCCCCTATCCTTCAACTAAAGAAAAACTTAAGAAGACAAAAAATCACGGATAATCTCCTTGGCCGCCACTGAGGGGAGAACTGTTTTATTAATGATTTGATCTTCGAGCAATTTTATTCTAGAGTTAGTCTCTTCTGATTTTGAAAGTTCTTGAAAAAGCAACCGCTGAATGCTTTCGCGAAACCAGATCAGATCTTGTTGTTTGCGTTGACGATCAAAGTAGAAATTACTCTTAGTGAATCGCACATACTTCTCAATAAGCTCCCAGGTTTCCTTAATGCCTTTTTTCTCCAATGCTGATGAGGTGAGTACCTCTGATTTCCATTTTGAATCGGATTCAGAAAATAGATGCAAAGCATATTGAAAGTCGGCACACGCCTGGTCAGCACGTTTTATATTTTCGCCATCGGCCTTGGCAATTACTATACCATCAGCCATCTCCATGATCCCTTTTTTTATTCCTTGCAATTCATCACCTGCACCAGCTAGCATGAGCAAAAGAAAAAAGTCCACCATGTTTCGCACAGCTGTTTCAGATTGCCCCACACCTACTGTTTCAATAATGATGATCTCAAACCCAGCCGCCTCACACAATAGAATGGCCTCGCGTGTGCGGTCAGTTACTCCTCCCAATGTGAAGCCAGCAGCCGAAGGACGTATGAAAGCTAGCGGGTCTCGGGCAAGTTCTTCCATACGTGTCTTGTCCCCCAAAATACTTCCTTTTGTTTTTGCACTGCTTGGGTCAATCGTAAGTATGGCTATCTTCTTTGATAGCGAAGTAAGGTATTTACCAAATGCTTCTATGAATGTGCTTTTGCCGACTCCCGGCACGCCAGTGATACCTATTCGCACAGAATTGCCTGTATCGGGTAACAACTTCTCAATTAATTGCTCTGCCAGCAACCTGTCTTCGTACAGCTTACTTTCTGCCAGTGTGATGGCTTGGGCAAGCACGACTCTATGTCCCTTTAAGATTTCGGATACGAAATCATGATAAGAAAGGCGATTGGTTCCAGAGTTTTTCAACAGAGTATATGATTCATTGGTTAAATTTCTAAATTTACTTAAGAACTTCCTGCTTATGAAAACATTTTGGCTTCAATGCCTCTACATCACATTGTTTGTATTCCTCATGATGGGTGGGATTAGCAAGATCACGGACTTCAAACTGTTTAATGCATTTGATCCCATTTCGCAGGCTCTGACGGACTTTGAAATGACTGACTATGCCTTTTCTAATTTGCGACCCGATCCTTTAGTTGATGAACGTATTGTGATCGTCAATATAGGAGATCTTGACAGAAGAAATCTTGCTCAGCAAATTAATATCATCAGACAATTTAAACCCAGGGTAATTGGAATAGATAGTTATTTTAATTGCGAAGGGCGTTTGCGTGATAGTGTTAACTGTCCGGCATTGCTTGATACGTTAGGAAATTTACTTCTCGAAGATGCCATCAAACAAGCAGGTAATGTAGTGTTAGTTTCAAAATTATTACAAAAAGCAAAAACCTCATTAGATCCCGAGGCTGGAAGTCTACAAGATTCGGTAGAATATTCAGATCTCAGTTTTAGGTTATATGCAAAAAATGGCTTTGCCAACCTCATAACCGATCCCCCTGCCGTTTATCAGGAAGATGTAAAACAGTGTCGTTCATTCGTTCCAAAATATAAGATTGATGATGAAGACCAATATGCTTTTGGAGTACAAATGACTATGATGTTCGACTCTGCAAAAACCAAAAGGTTCTTGGCAAGGAATGAAGATGAGGAAATAATAAACTATAGGGGAAATGTTGAAATGCAGGACATTAGATTAAAGATGGTACGGGCTAGGGAAACAGCTACGACACGTTATCCTCAAATGTTCTATGCAATAGATGTTGATCAATTGTTTAATCTTGATTTTGACTCATCGCTTTTCAAAGATAAGATTGTAATTATGGGTTTTCTGGGTAGCTCTTTTGGTGATCCCTCCTGGAACGACAAATACTTCACACCCTTGAATAAGAAAGTAGCCGGTCGTGCAAATCCTGACATGTTTGGGGTGGTCGTTCATGCCAATATTGTAGCCATGATTCTAAAGGAAGATTATGTAAACGCCCTTATTGATTGGCAGAAATATGCAATCGCTTTCCTGGTTTGTTTCTTAACTGTGGCACTATTCATCAAAATAGATAGAAACTTGCCCGCTTGGTTTGATACCCTTTCTGTTACCATTCAGGTAACGCAGATTCTTGCAATTTCAGGCATGATTGTGTATTTCTTTGCTCGTTTTACATTTAAATTAGACTTGGCTGTTACGTTAGGAGCCTCAGCACTAGTAGGTCCCAGTTATGATATTTATAAGGGCTTCAAGAACCAATTTACGATCTGGAACTATAAGCGTAAGCTTACCAAAGCCGACAATGATGTATTAAATCAATAATGCCGAATTGGCACGATTTTTTACTAATTTCGTAATTGCAAATCTTTAAATACCATGAAAAAAGGCAGATTTCTATTTTTAGTTGGCTTTTTCCTGTTTAATACACTAGTGTATGGTCAGGATTATACCTTTAGGGTTTTAGCCACCAAAGGCTCAAACGAATTAAAATCAGGTGATTCCTGGCAGGCAGTTAAAACCGGGGCCAGTTTGAAATCCGGTGATGAATTAAAAATCACTGAAAACGCATCCGTAGGGTTAGTGCATTCTACGGGTAAACCATTAGAAGTAAAGCAGCCGGGTACTTATAAAGTTGCTGATCTTGCTACTAAAGTAAGTGGAGGATCGAGTGTGCTTAATAAATATACCGATTTCATTTTAAGTAGTAACTCTGCCGAAGCAAAGAAAAACAGGCTGGGCGCAACAGGGGCCGTTCACCGTGGTGGTATGGAAGATATCAAGGTTTTCCTTCCTGAAAATCAAAATGCAGAAATCTTCAATAACATTGCTTATGTGAATTGGGAGGCAAAAGGTGGTGCCCCCTATATTGTTTCTTTCAAAAATATGTTTGACGAGGAATTGGTGAAAGTTGAAACTCCTGAGACCTCAGTACGGGTGGATTTGAACGATCCAAAATTTGCTAACGAAACAGCCATTCTGGTCGAAGTAAAATCAAAAGCCGATGGCAAGAGCAAATCAGAGCAACACTTAATTAAAAAATTGTCTCAAGGCAGACATGATTCAATTAACAAATCCTACACAGAATTAAATAACGAATTAGGTTCCGAAGCTTCTGAATTAAATAAACTGATTCAGGCTGCCTTCTATGAGCAAAATAAATTGTTTATCGATGCGATATCTTCCTATGAAGAGGTGATAAAAATGGCTCCTGACAATGCTTCGTACAAAGAAGCCTACGAAGAGTTTTTATTGCGAAATAAATTGAAGAATCAGAAATAAGATTTAAACTCTTTTACATAATAGGCCCCGCTTCATGCGGGGCTTTTTTATTGTCCCTACTACACTCGCAGTCCCTTGTCAGATAATTATATTCTCCTAATTTTGTGCATAACCTTTCTCATATGAGCGTATTAGTTAACAAAGATTCCCGAATAATAGTACAAGGATTTACCGGCACCGAAGGAACCTTTCATGCAGGCCAAATGATTGAATATGGTACTAATGTGGTTGGAGGGGTAACCCCCGGAAAAGGTGGACAGGTGCACTTGGGCAGACCTGTTTTTAATACTGTAAAAGAGGCTGTTGAAAAGACAGGAGCAGATGTATCAATCATTTTTGTTCCTCCCGCATTTGCAGCTGATTCTATTATGGAAGCCGCTGAAGGAGGAATAAAGGTTATCGTGGCCATTACTGAAGGAATACCCGTAAAGGACATGATGATTGCCAAAAAATATGTGAAGGAAAGAGGCGTCACCTTGGTGGGACCAAACTGCCCAGGAGTAATAACACCTGGCGAGGCTAAAGTGGGTATCATGCCCGGTTTTGTATTCAAGAAAGGAAGGATAGGTATTGTATCAAAATCAGGAACACTGACATATGAGGCTGCTGATCAAATTGTAAAGGCCGGCTTGGGCGTTTCCACTGCTATTGGAATTGGAGGAGATCCAATTATAGGAACCCCTACGAAAGATGCGGTTGAGTTGTTGATGAATGATCCTGAAACCGATGCTATTGTAATGATCGGAGAGATTGGTGGTAATTATGAGCCCGTTGCCGCTCGTTGGATCAAAGAGCATGGAAATAAAAAACCAGTAGTAGGTTTCATTGCAGGCCAAACCGCTCCCCCTGGAAGAAGGATGGGACATGCGGGTGCTATTATTGGTGGTGCCGATGATACCGCTGAAGCTAAAATGAAAATAATGCGCGAATGCGGGATATACGTTGTGGAATCACCCGCACTGATTGGTGACACTATGCTAAAAGCACTTGGTAAATAGATTTATATTTTCTCAGATAGAAAAAATAAGGGGAGCTTTAACTCCCCTTATTTTTTTGCGCTTAATCTTTAAAGGCCTTCCGTTATTTGAAAATACTTTTTAAGCTTTTCCGTACCCTTGCCATCCATCATGATTACGAGGTAGTCATCCATTTCAATCTTCACTGAAGTCTCTGGATTTTTATGAAACTTTCGCTCCTCACCATTCACTTTCACT
Organism: Cyclobacteriaceae bacterium; assembly: GCA_043774745.1. GTDB lineage: Bacteria > Bacteroidota > Bacteroidia > Cytophagales > Cyclobacteriaceae > ELB16-189. The sequence goes on from JAYVTC010000168.1 coordinate 25,648, forward strand.
ATCCCAATTAAAATTACATTACACGCCTTCTTCAAATCGAAAAAAGCCTTTTCGTAAAATGTATCAACAAATGGATTGTCTCTTTTAATTTGAATTTGTTTGATGTCATACTCCGTTTCATCATGTGCATAAGCAATAATCTCTTCACTGAATAAGGCCACATCCGGTTCATAAATATAACTCGCCATAAGCTTGGCGGAAATCTCATTTTTACAAATAGTATAAGTAACCCCCGCATTTTGAAATGTGCTTTTCAGGTTTCCATTATCGAGTGTAACTACATAATTTAATTTAGAGAAAATCTTTTTAAGGTTGATAACATACACCAGTTTCTCAGTGTCATCATTTAGATTTACAAATACAATCGAGGCCTCTCGTATGTTGGCTTTTTCAAGCATATCAAAATTATTGTAATCGGTAAATAAGGTGAAAACCTGGTCCGAATTATAAAATTCTCTTATGATATCGATCGAAGAGCGCTCTTTGGTTATAACAGCTACTCGCTTGCCGGCAGCAATAAGGTGGCTCATTACCGATTGGCCAAAATCATTCCACCCAATCATGACTACGTGATTTTTGAAATCCGTTCCATTTAAACCCATGACTCGTTGTTCTTTTAATGTACTCATAAAATTAGCTATCTGTCCTATAATAAAACCATACACACCCAAACTTGATAACATGGTTACAAAACCAAGCACTCTTCCCTCATAAGTAACGGGATAAACATCACCGTATCCAACCGTAGTGATGGTTGCCACTACATACCACAAAGCATCTTGCCATGAGACCATCTCTGAACCTGGAACATGCGACTCAATAGAATGCAACAAGACAATGATAACTCCGTAGAATATAAATAAACCCAGAAGCGAGAAAATAAGGTTTCTATAATTTGGTTTTTTCACTCTCTAAAATGCCATTTATTTGTCCAAAATAAGTAAGAAAAAACAAGTTTCATAAAGCAAGATCAATTTTTACAAGTTGAAAGAACCTCGGTGACTTCCATAACATCTACCAATCCTTTTTTATGCGACCAGGTGTTATAGATGTAGGTAGATATTTCTGCTACCTCCAACTCAGTTAAACCAGGATTACTTTTCATAGTCATGTTATAGTCAATATCATTTACTAGTAAAGAACCTTGCTTTCCATACTTAATAATACATATAACATCTTCAAAGTTATTGTCCATGAAATCAGATTGATCTAATGGTGGATATAATCTGCCCAGTCCTTTTCCATTACTTTGGTGACAGTTGCTGCAATACTGTTGATACAGAATTCCGCCCTGAACATAATATTGCTGAAATTTAGGTGAATAGTCTTGCCTATTATCTGATTGGGGGGTGCATGAGAATAAAAAGATGATGACTGCCACCAAATACAGAGCCTCTGAACATTTACTACGCATCTGCATTTTTAATTTTCAGACTCTCTTCGCAGTCTCTTGATATCAACAATAAGACGATTCACATCTTCCTCTTTGGTGCCGTCATACTTACCCCGTATACATTGCTTCTTATCAATGAGCAGAAAAGCACCGCTGTGGATAAAACCGTCAGGCTCTGTTTTATCATCCATGGCCGTTGCAAAATAACTGGTCTGAGCTATCTTATAAATAGAATCCTTAGCCCCCGTTACAAAATGCCAGCGCTTACTCTCAACACCTAACCGGGCTGCAAAGTCATGTAACAAAGTGACTGTGTCGTACTCAGGGTCAATAGTATGAGAAAGGAGTAACACATCCGGAATTTCGCTGGTTGCCTCGTAGACACGAAGCATCTGAGTTTTCATGATGGGACATATCGTTCGGCAGGTGGTAAAGAAAAAATCCGCGACATATATTTTATCACGAAAAGTTTCATTGGTAATGGTTGAGCTATCTTGATCAACAAAAGAAAACGGAGCAATGGTGTGATATACCGTATCGGTCCCTTCTACTTCACGTTCACCAAAAATTGGAAGTTTTCCCTCCTTGGTTACACACGAAAGCAAAATCAATCCAACAATAATTGGATATACTAAATAACGCACTTGTGAAAATCGTCTTCGATTAAGAAACCAATTCAATAGTATCTCCTTCATATATTTCATGACCCGTTAAGGCAAGTAAATTTTGACCGAAATAAATTTTATTATTCATTTTTCTATATGTCGCCAACGTGGCAAGAGGCTCCGAGCCTCGCTCAGCCGTTTCCTGATTCACCGTTGTTAACACACAGCGGCCACAAGGTTTAACACCGACAAATCGATTTTTGCCAATTGTAAAATTACGCCAATTATCTTCTTCGAAAGGGTTTCCTCCCGTGAATACAAAGTTTGGCCTAAAGCGATTTATAGGCAGTGGATTTGTTAATCTCCTGTTAAGATCATCCAATGAACTTTGTCCTATGATTAAAAATGGATAACCATCAGCCAGACTTACCTGATCATTTTCAATTGTGTATTTTTCATCTACAGGTCGCTGGTTTACTTCAGGGAAATACACAAGACGACATTTAATACCAAGTCGCTGGGAAAACCATTGACTGTAATCGCCTAATACCTCAAAGACTTCAACAGTATCATCCCAGATAGTAGCTCTCACAGGAATTGACGAAACCGCTCCCTTTGCAGGGAGATAAATCTGTTCGTCTTTATAATCAATAGTAAACTGGTCATTCGAAAGTGATAATTTAAAAAAAGCCATTGTTGAATGAACGCGTTGGGTGATAAAAACATCTGCTTCATCAATCAGCATCCACCTTCGGTCATAGCGTAATCCTTTAGGCATAACTTTAGAGGATGTCAACCGGATACCACCCAACGACTTGATGGGGTAAATCCAAATTTCACTTAAAGTTAACTTTGTCATGAACCTTTCCATTCAATTTTGTGCTAACTTACTATTGAAATCTGAAAATGAATAATACTTCTGCACTTTGGTACTTCGAAAGCGTTAATCTTTATAAAATTCTTTGCCCACACAAGGTAAAGTCCATGAGCGACAAGCATACTTACAACCTTTATAAGAAAGACGAATTCATTTACTTCCCAGACGAGCAAGCGACTCACATTTATATGATTGTGTCTGGCAGGGTAAAAATTGGTCATTACCAGGATGACGGTAAGGAAATAGTTACTGCCATTCTTTCAACTGGTGAAATTTTTGGTGAATTGGCTTTGGCTGGTGAAGAAAAGAGAAAAGACTACGCTCTTGCAATCGATGCCAACACGACTATTTGCCCTTTGAGTTTGACTGAACTTAAAGAATTAATGCTTGAAAATCGTGAACTAAGTTTCAAAGTACTTAAGCTTATTGGCTTACGACTGATGAAACTGGAGCGTAAGCTTGAGTTACTCGTTTTCAAAGATGCCAGAACCCGAATTATAGAATTCCTAAAAGATGCAGCCTCCTGGAAGGGGAAAAAAGTTGGCTTTGAAACGATGATTCCTACACGGCTTACACACAAAGATATTGCCTCACTCACTGGCACTTCCAGACAAACGGTGACAACCATTCTTAATGAACTAAAAGAAAAAAACCTAATCAATTTCGATCGCAAGAAAATCCTGATTCGCGATTTAGAAAACCTAAAATAGATTCTTCAACTGTCATAATTATCTTTAAAAAGATGACATAAGTCATTATTAAATTCTTCTCAAAGTTTAAATTTTACATCATAGAATAACCTGTATCTTAATTGACCCATCGTAAACAATAACAGCAAATAATAATTGCTATTTACAAGCCAAAACTATGAAAAAATCATACATCATCATTATCCTTCTACTCATCCTATCAGTTGTTTGGGTTGTCTTCAGAATGTATAACAAACCTCATAGAGATCCACTCTCAGAATCATCTATTAAAATCAGCGCTACCGAATTATTCCGCAGTTATGAAAGTGATGAGGCTACCGCTAACGGCCTCTATCTTGACAAAGTAGTTGAGATTACAGGCAAAATTGCTGAAATAACAACCAACCAAGAAATGATTCCTATTGTCGCGCTTGAAACTGAAAATCCCATGTTTGGGATTCGCTGCACCATGGTAGGCCCCACTATAAATGCCAAGCCGGGAGATTCTGTTACCATCAAAGGAATTTGTACTGGTTACTTGTCTGATGTAGTTATCATCAAATCAACGATTGTTGAATAAAAAATGACACCGTTAAAACATATTGGAAAGCCTTTATTCCTATCTTGGTTAATCTTGATTCTTATTATACTTGTAGAATCCTGCCTTCACGATCCCTTCATTGATCCATCTTCCTTAAATAACGGACAAAGTAGCACACCCGGTTGCACAACCAGTGGAACAGTATGCTTTGAAAGTAGTGTCCTTCCCATTTTTCTTTCTTCTTGTGCGCGAAGTGGTTGCCATGATGCTGCAAATCATGAAAAAAGTTATGTGCTTGACAATTATAATAATATTGTAAGAAAGGGTATCGCTCCGGGAAATGCGAATGATAGTAAACTTTACAAAGTACTTTTTGAATCAGGAGATGATCGAATGCCACCTGATGCTACTTTACCTCAAGCTCAAAAAGATTCCATTGCCGCATGGATTGACCAAGGCGCTAAAAACACAACCAACTGCAATTGCGCCTGTGATGCCACTAAATTTACTTTTGCCGCAACTATTCAGCCCCTCATAAATAATAATTGTGTTGGTTGCCACAAGCCTGGTTCGTTGGGTGGCGATATAGACCTCACCTCTTATTCATTGATTAGGGTTCAGGTAGATAACGGCAAACTTCTCGGTAGTGTTACTCAAGCGGTTGGTTACTCGGCCATGCCAAAAGGTTCTAAGCTTTCCGATTGTCAAATTACCCAAATTAAAAGTTGGATTAATACAGATGCACCCAATAATTAATATAAGTTATAAGTAAATGAAATCTCTTCTCCTCCTCCTTCCTATAGTTGTTTTATCCGGATGTTACTATGATGACGAGGAAACTCTTTATCCGGGATCGGCAAATTGTACTGTGCCCACCACATTAACCTTCAGTGCAAACGTCCTTCCTTTGCTCAACAATCGATGCAATAGTTGCCACGGTGGACCATCTCCGTCAGGGGGAATTGTTCTGACCAGCTACACAGAAGTAATAAAGTATGTTAATAATGGAAGCTTAATGGGAAGCATTAATCATGCATCAGGCTATTCTGCCATGCCCAAAAATTCTAACAAAATGAGTACATGTGAAATTCAGACAATCCAATTGTGGGTCGACTCAGGAGCATTAAACAATTAAAACTTTGAACTAATAAATTAATAAAATGAAACAATTAATCACCCTTATTCTATTAAACACATTAGCGCTTGCCGGCTTTACGCAGTCTATATTTATGACTCGCAATGGTCAAATTTCTTTCTTTTCAAAGACACCTGTTGAGAATATTGAAGGTATAAACAATGAAGTCACCAGCATGCTGGAGTCAGGAAAAGGCGACTTTGTGTTCGCTGTTCTCATTAAGAGTTTTCACTTTAAAAAGGCACTCATGGAAGAGCACTTTAATGAAAACTATTTAGAATCAAACAAATATCCCAAGGCTACTTTTCAAGGAAAAATTAGTAATCTTTCTGCCGTTGACTTTACTAAAGAAGGCACATATCAAGCCATGATAGAAGGAGACCTTACCATGCATGGTATCAAACAGCCCCATAAGGGAGTAGGAACCATAACTGTGACGAAAGGAAAAATATCCGCCATTTCGAATTTCACAATCAGATTAGCGGATTACAAAATTGAGATACCTTCACTGGTAGCTGATAAAATTTCACCAACTATCGAAATAAAAGTTAACTGCCAATATGAACCTAAATCCTGATATGAACCGATTTATTCTGCTTATTATTCTATTATCATCTTTTTCTTTCCCGGCTTTCTGTCAAGATGACCTTATGAAAATGTTGGAAATAGAAACAGAAAAAAATAAAAGACCTGATTATGCTACGGCTACTTTCAAAACCACAAGATTAATCAATGGCCATTCTGTAGAAAATGTTGCCGCTGGTGTATTGGACTTTCGCATCTCACACCGATTTGGCTATATCAGTGGCGGTGCCTATGAACTTTGGGGACTGGATGAAGCCAGCATGAGACTTGGATTCGATTATGGCCTTTCTAAAAGATGGATGATTGGTATAGGAAGAAGTACTTATCAAAAACAATATGACGGCTTTACAAAATTTAAAATCCTAAGACAGTCATCTGGTTCGCGGTCCATGCCGATCACCCTTAGTGCAGTTGGCAGTATGATGTATAAATCTTTAAAATTTGATGATCCAAATCGCGACAATTTCTTTACGTCAAATATGTATTATTCGGGACAGCTATTAATAGGCCGAAAATTTAGTGAAGGATTCTCTTTTCAGCTGATGCCAACCATTGTTCATTATAATCTTGTGGAAGGTTCCAATGACCCAAATGATCTCTATGCTTTGGGTGCTGGCGGAAGAATAAAGATTAGTAAGCGGGTAAGTATTAATGCTGAGTATTATTATCAGTTGCCAGACTACAAACTTCCTGGAACAACCAACTCGTTGTCCATTGGTGTAGATATCGAGACTGGAGGACACGTATTCCAATTGTATTGCACCAATTCTACGGGAATGACTGAACGAACTTACATCTGTGAAACAACCGGGAATTTCTTTAAAGGAGATATTCGTCTGGGCTTTACCATATCCAGAGTGTTCACCATTAAAAAACCAAAGATTTAATGAAGTTGTTGCGGTAGATCTGATTCCTTATCGATATCATGAAGCGTTGGAAGTAATTGATAGCTGCTATGAAGTCGCTTTAAGTCTTGGATCGTATCACCACATACCGAACTGGTGCTCCACTTTTTATTATTGAATAGGTCAGGAATAAATTGGCTCATCCCCAATAAATAATATCCACCGTCAACAGCAGGGCCAATTACTGCATCGTTATGTTTTAACGTTTCAAATGCCTTCATTAAAATGTCTTCTGTGAGTTCCATGCAATCTGTGCCAATGATACAAACAGATTCATAACCAGAATTAAAACTCTCTTCAAAAGCTTGTTTCATTTTTTCACCAAGATCGCTTCCCTGTTGGAGCTGCTTCTGGAAATCATGATTCAACCAATTATCTACTGAATCAATAAACTCTGAATAATAGACTATTTTATCAACTGGAATTAATAATGATATCTTTCTTGCATAAGCCGCCATCAACAAATAAATAGCCAAGGCACGCTCCTCACCAATCGTTTCAGCAAGTCGGCTTTTCACTTTACCCAGTTCGGGATTACGATAGAATATAATTAAGAGTTGCTTATCTTTTTTCATGGCTGAAGTGAATTGGGATAATTCTTTGAAAAAATAAGAGTACTCCTTCTGATCCAGAGTTCATATATCAAATACCCGATCACAATGCAATACTCAATTGCAGTCAGCCAAATAATCTCGTGAAATGAATCTGGGGCATATCCTGAATAAGTCAAAAAGATCAAAGCGGTCCAAACAATCACGAAACGATACGGTGTAAAAACCGACAGCGCCAACAGTGTTGCAATATACCAGGGATGCAAGGTGGTGGTGAATAATAAATATATGAAAAGAATCCACATCCAATCCTGAAGTAAAAGATGATTATTGATCTCTTCTTGAGTCAATTTTGATTGTTTGTGTCGAATCCAAACAAAAGTAATAATCAGAATAAATGTTATTAGTCCCAGCTTCCATGCCACTGTTTGAATGATATTATAACCATATCTCCAAAAACCAAATTCGCGAACGATATAATAAAGGCTTGCATTAAACTCAAACTTATTAAAGTACAAACCCACGCTGCTCCGCATCGAATTAAAAATCTCCCAATCGAAAAAAGGAAAGAAGATCAATAAGCAAGTGACCGCAACTGCAAAATAAAATAAGAATAATTTCTTTACACCGAAACGTCCAATAAATGATGGCAAGAAAATCAAAGGAACCAGTTTAGCGCAAATAGCAACACCAATACTTATTGCTGATGCCAGCAGTACCTTTCGGTTAGAGAAGAAAGCTGTGAGCAAAAGAAAAAAAATAACAAAAGCTTCAAAATGCAGATTTCCCGTAAGCTCCATTACGATTAATGGATTGAGTGCGTAGATTAAAACATTCTTTTTTGGCTGATTAAATTTCTTAAGGAGTTTAATCATAAGAATGATGGAACCAATCTCAGCCAACAGAATAAAAATCCTCATAACGATTACACTTCCTAAAATTGAATTCGCTGAGATCTTCACGGCCACACAAAAAACATATTGAGCAACAGGCGGATAGATCGCAAAGTATTCCTTGCTGTTAAGATGATTATACAGATCCTGGTTAATGCCTGAAATATTCAGTTTTAGATATTCTCCTGGCAAAGCAGCAAATGGATGCTGACCAGCTGCCCATAATCGACCATCCCATATAAATCTATAAAAATCATCAGATAGTTGCGGCAAAGCGAAAAGCAAACTAACCCTAAAGCATAATGATACTAAAACCCAAAACAAAACGGTTTGGTCTGAGCTTCTATTAAAAATCCAAAGGTAAATCAGAAATAAAATTCCGTATGCTGTAAATAATAGTAAGGTGGCGTGGCGCGGAATTTCATAAGCAATGAAATAATAACAAGCCAGAGAAATGATGATCAACACATATTCAACTGGCTTTTGCCTAAGCATGAAACAAAGGTTTTACCGAATAGTAAAATACACTACCAAAACCCACAGCAAGCATGACATGGAAAAAGATGAGTCCCTCATCACCAATTCGGATTCCTAATAGTATTCCAAACACAAAATACAAACACAAAATCCCTTCCAACAACATATTGAAACTAAATCGAGTTTTTATATAACTGTTGCTAAGCCACGATTGATTTTTCTGCAGGTTAAATTTAGGTGTACGAACAAAAGGTGTTTTCTTTCCGATCAACCCTTCAAAGACTGCAATACCATTATGAAGTGATAATCCCATGGAGATAATCAGAAAGCGGGGATAGAGGGAAAGGAATTTTTTGAATGGATGTTCGGGATAGAATCGTTTTGTGGCTATCCAATAAAAAAAAGTGATGGACATAAATCCAAAAATAAATACGATGCCGAGATTAAACAGCCACGAAACTTCAGGATGGCTTTGCTTAATAAGCAACATAGGAATACTGAGGAGAGCCGCCATTAGCAATGATATAAATACCGAGCTATTAAAGAGATGAAAGAACGCGTGGACTTTATTTCTTAATGGCAAATGGCCTCTGAGAACTTTCCCAAAATTCTTTCTGGCATTTTCAGCCGCTCCCTTATTCCACCTGAATTGCTGCGATTTAATTGCCGGCATAATCATAGGTAACTCTCCGGGTGTTTCAATTTCTTCAAGATATTGAAACCTCCAGCCTTTCAACTGAGCACGATAACTCAGATCAAGATCTTCTGTAAGCGTATCAGCACTCCAGCCTCCTGCATCTGTTATACAGGATTTTCGCCACACACCACAAGTACCATTAAAGTTGATAAAACTTCCTGAAACATTGCGTGCAGTTTGTTCAATAGAAAAATGTGCATCCAACCCAAAAGCCTGGAGTTTGGTAAGGATAGAATAATCTTTATTGATGTGTCCCCAACGGGTTTGCACCACCCCAATGTTAGGATCACTAAAGTGTGGAATAGTCTTCATCAGAAAATCCGGCTCAGGAATAAAGTCAGCATCAAAAATAGCTATGAACTCACCCTTGGCAGATGGCAGACTTTCAGCAAGCGCCCCTGCTTTGAAACCAATACGATTCGCTCGATGAATAAGTTTTATGTCTAATTGTAAAGAACTAATCTCTTCAATTTTCTTTGAAATAATCTCTGTGGTCTCGTCTGTTGAATCATCCAACACCTGAATCTCCAATTTGTCCTTTGGGTATTGAAATTTACTTACTGCATCGATTAAACGTTCAACCACGTATTTTTCATTATACACGGGAAGTTGGATGGTAACAGGAGGATAAACACCCAAAGATTTAATCTCTTCCGGTTGATGTTTTTTAGCTCGGATATAAATCCATGCCAGGTGCAACTGACCAAGGCTGAATAAAAAAATATACAGGAGCGAAAGACCGTAAAATAATGAGATAATAATTTCCATTTGCTTCAGACTGCAACAGGCTTCGGGCTAATTGCCATAAACCTGCTCCTTACTCACTTTTAGAAATACTTAAAAATAGTGTACAAAATTTTATATCCCGCCATCACTGTTCCTTTTAGTGTTCCACTGATCTTTGAAAATCCAATTCGATTGCGATATCGAACTGGCACTTCCACACACCGTAAACCATTTTTGGCTGCCTTCAGTTGCATCTCTACAGTCCAACCAAAGGTTTTATCCTGCATATCCAGTTCAAGAAGCTTTGAATAGGTAATTGCTCTGAAGGGACCGAGGTCAGTAAATTTTACTCCATACAACAATTTTAGCAATCGGGTTGCTAACCAGTTACCAAAAATTTGTTGAGGAGTCATTGATCCACTCTCCTTAGTACCCAAAGCACGTGAACCAATTACCATGTCGGCCTGTAGATCCAAAATTGGTTTAATAATAGATTCAATTTCTTCGGGATAATCAGAATGATCAGCATCCAAAAAAACCACAATATCTGGTTTCTGCTCTGACTGTCTTAGATACTCAATCCCTTTCAGGCACGCACGACCATAGCCAAGAACCGGTTCACGCAAAACTGTGGCACCTGCCGCAGTCGCTACCACTTCAGTATTATCGGTTGAAGCATTGTTAACCACAATGATTTCGGATACTATGTGTTTTGGAATCTCAGCAATCACCTGACCAACACCATTCTCTTCGTTATATGCCGGAATAATTACCTTAACAACAGCGCTCAACATTCATTCAATTTATTTTCGCAAAGGAAGGGGATTATTCAACAAGTTTAATATGATTATTTCCAATGAGAATGGGCTTGCCGAATCTTCCCGCCTCATCTTTTACCTCGAGATTAAGCACGCCACGCGGGCACACAGACGAGCAGATGCCGCAACCTACACATGAGGATCTCACAATGTTTTGACCTCGCTGCGCATACCAGCGCACATCAATACCCATTTCACAGTAGGTCGAGCAGTTGCCGCAGGAAATACATTGCCCACCATTGGTAGTAATCCTGAATCGTGATTTAAATCGTTGAATAATGCCAAGATAGGCAGCGAGCGGACAACCAAAGCGACACCAAACACGGTTGCCCATGAGTGGATAAAATCCGGTGCCTACTACTCCTGCGAAACCAGCACCGATAAATGCACCGTAAACCTCACGCAGCTGATAACTATCAAAAAATAAAACCCATGAAGATCCTGTCCAATAAGTATAAATAACTCCTACCGTCATCACTATTGCAAATACCAATACACCATGAATCATCCATCGCTCCACTTTCCATGCCTTCACCGATTTATTTGAAAGCTGACGGTATGAATCGCCTAATGTTTCGGCCAGACCACCACAACCACACACCCATGAACAATACCAACGCTTGCCAAAAAAATAAACGAACACCGGCACGGCAATGATGATCAGTGCCATACCCCAGCCCAACATGAACAAACCTAATGTGCCATTGGAGGTTAATTCATTTAATCGCGAATCGAAAAAGAAACTATAATCCAATGGCCAGATGTTTTTGAAATCGAAGTAAGGTTTGTTTAGACGAATCAGAATTTCTGGTATCAGAAAAGCAAAAGCAGTTTGAAAAAACATCACTGACGTGGTCCGAAGAATCTGGTACTTGCTATGCCGGTAATGAATCATCATCCTCACACCCATTACGAGAATGCAAATGGTGTAGATAAATCCGTAAAGAAAAAATCTGCCCGCTTCATTACCATTGAGGGCTTTACTTATGGGGTCAACCATGCAAACCCAATTAGTCATGTACTCAGGAAAAAAATACAGTACAATATAAAATGCAATGAGCCAAGTGCCTGTGAATATCCCCAACCACCCGGTGTTTTTCATTACATTAAAAAAGATTCCATTGTTTTTTATGCCAGCCGGCAATTGAAGTTTAGGAAGTATATAAAGCAGCGCCCCTATAATGCAAAAACCGAATGTTAGAAAAAGATAAAGGCCGGGATTTGATTTAACCTGGCTTATGGCTGACGCCTTCGTAAGTGAATACGTTAAGTCTTTAACCTGATAGCGATCAAATCCAACCTGGTCGATGATCGCATACGTATGAATCTTTTCTACAACACTTTGAATTTGATTCTGCAATTCTTCTGATGAATTAAACTCGCGCCCGTCCATCCAACTTCCGTAATCTTTAAATGATTTCTTTTTAAATGCACTCACTTCATCGGCACCGATGTAAAGTGAATCAACGGAAGTCAATGAGAATTTTTTACCACTCCTGGCAACCAAGTCCAAAACTTCTTCCTGGGTAATACCATAAATGTTAAATCGATTCTGATTAGCTGATTCAAAAACTTTTTTTAAATCTGATACAAAAGAAAGGACAGAGCCGTCCTTCTGATTTAACATCGTTGAAGAAGATTCTAAAAAAAGTGACGCTTTTGTTGAGTCATGGAAAGTGTCTTCAATAACAGATTCCGTCAGCACATAATTGGCACTGAAAAATAAAGTATTGAAAATTAAAAAGCCTATCACGAAAAGACTCAACCCAACCAGTTTAATCACCTTCATACCATTAAGCGTTAATTTCCATTTTTAGTGAAGGATACTTTGCAACAAACCGGGAGGCTAGCTCCGCTTCATACCTTGTGAAAAACTCAGGATCAAAATTAGCTTCACTCAAATGCATTAACACATATTGAATAGTTCTTTTCTCGCGCAGCCACCGATCAAAACATTCATGCCGAAGTCTGATCCCAAAAACATTGATGCCCTTGAATGCATTTGAATTTCTATCCCAGACCAAATGCATTGCTTTTAAACCATCAGCGTGTTCCCAATAAAAATCTTCATCGTCAGGCTTTAACTCATTGCTTACCTGGCCGTAGGTCTGATATTCGATATCAAAGAATTTGGCAGAATTAAACCAGGGGCCAGGTTCATATTTCGTTTTATCGCCACAAATAGTTTGTGCAACTACTTCGCCCATCATTCTACCCGTGTACCAAACCTGTTCAATTTTTCTTCTTCCGGGTAAATCATAGTTTCGTTCAACGCAATCACCAATCGCATAGATGCCCGGAATATTAGTTTCAAGAAATTCATTGACCTTCACACCTTTCTTTCCTTCAATCCCTGAATCGGAAAGAAAATTAATGTTTGGAGATACGCCTACCGCCAAGCCTACAAACTGACATGGTATTGTTTCTCCATTACTCGTTACCACAGCCTTTACTCTGCCACGCTCATTACCTGTTATTTCCCTTAGTTCTGTTTCCAGTTTTAAATCTACATCATGAGACCGCACATGTCTACTGATCAAGTTCGCCTCTTCAATCGGCAATACATTATTCCAAAATTCCTTCTCGCGTACAAGAAAAGTAATTTTAATATTTCTTGACAGAAGCATTTCTGCCATCTCTACACCAATCAAACCTCCACCCACAATGACGGCATGCTTTACACCTTTGGTGTGTTGCTCCATGGTTTCCAGATCCTGAAAACTATAAAGACCTTGTACACCGCTCAGATTTTGACCTGGCCAACCAAATTTGTTTGACTTTGAGCCTGATGCAATAATTAATTGATCATATGTTATTTGATTGCCCGATTTGAGTTGAAGAGATTGTGATTGAGTATCAACCCTTTCTACGTGATCAAACACTAAATCAATCTTGTTCTTTTTCCAGAAACTATCTTCGTAAGGCTTGGTGTGTTCATACTTCATGTGACCCATATAGATATACATAAGGGCTGTACGCGAATAGAAATGCTTAGTCTCGCTGGAAATAACCGTTACCCGAAAATCTCTCCGCTTACGAATGTTCCGAGCAGCGGTAATTCCAGATATACCATTACCGATGATGACGATATGTTTCATGCTTTACAAAAATGAACCTAATCAATTACTCCTCATGTCAGAGAAACGACAAACGTTCACCTTCGAAAGTACGAAGACAGGATGAAAAAACTGAGCGATAGTTATTTTAAATGAGCTTCAATCAAACTGTCTCAACGTGTGATGATTTATTGCTCACTTGAGATAAAGAGCCGGCAAGGCTGTACATTTTATCATAATACTCGTGGGCCATGCGATTTGAATCAAAGAAAGGCACGACATCCGTCATACTTTTCTTCATCACATTCAACCATTCTGTTGGCCTTGTGTAATAGAGGGGAACAATGTCCTTTTCAAGCATGGTAAGAAGAAAATCATTTTCCAATCTTGCCTGCTCTTCATGATCTTCTGTTTCAGCACGTGGAATGATGAAACTATTCTGGCGATGCTGAGCAAACTCGGGCACCCATCCATCCGGAATGGAAAGGTTAATGCTTCCGTTCATTGCAGCTGTCATCCCTGATGTACCTGAAGCTTCGCGATACATGCGCGGAGTGTTCAACCATAAATCGGATCCCTTTTTTAAAAGTCCGGATAGGCTAAGTTCGTATCCCGTAAGGATTGCACAATTGGGCAGGTACTTGGTCTTCCAGTGGATGTCATTAAAAATATCGATAGCAACCTGGTCTTCAGGATAAGGCTTGCCCGCCCAAATCACTTGAACAGGATGTTTCGTACTTTCAATTAACTTCAGGAAACGTTCAAAATCCTGTATCAATAGATTTGCGCGTTTATAACCTGCAAAGCGTCTTGCCCAAACAATAGTCAGCACGTTTTCATCAAAGATTTTTCCCGTTTGATTGGCTACCTCAGTAAACAATGCCTTCTTCATTTCCTTCTTACGAATCACTAACGCTTCATCATTCCCGGATTTTAAAGCATCTTGTAATAACGTATCGTTCCAATACTTTTGGTTTTGTGCGTTTGTCACTGAAGTGATATTACAAATACCTTGAAAGCCATCCCACATTTGTCGCGACACTTCACCATGAAGTGCTGAAACACCATTAGCCACGCGTGCCATGCGGAGGGCAGCCAAAGTATAACTCATATTATGAGTATCCGGTGAGGCCAACTGCATCACCATTTCTTTCGGAACATCCTGAAAGAAACTCATCACCTCCATATAAGAAATGGAATGCTCTTCATTACCCGCCTTTTCAGGTGTGTGTGTTGTAAACACTACTCTTTTCTTTACTTCATCCAGATCATTATTATATTTATTCAATAAGTAAAAGCACAACGGAAGAGCGTGCCCCTCATTCATATGATATACTTCCGTGTTGCGTCCGATGATGTCGAGAAGTTTTGCTCCACCTGCGCCCAACAAAATTGACTGTGCAATTCGCGCAGATTCGTGTGGATCATATAAGCGATGGCTGATGGTTTGAGCCAGGTGATCATTTTCAGGAATATCTGTGCTCAGAAAGAACATCGGCACCGTATTAAACACGCTTGGCCTTAGCAACCATGCTTTCACCTTTACTTCATGATTGTGAATAGTGAGCGGAAAAATTATTCCGGTATCCTCCAGGAAGAAGTAATCCTTTTCAGTGAAATACACTCTTAAAGTGCCATCCATGTTTCGCTCCTGGTCGTAATAACCATACTTCCAAAGGATGCCAATGCCAATTAAATTTTGCTTTAGTTCATAGGCACTTCGCATGTGTGAGCCTGCCAGAAAACCTAAGCCTCCACTATATATTTTAAGTGGCTGATCAATGGCAAACTCCATGGAAAAATAAGCGGCCGGTTTAGCATATTTACTGTCGAACTCGTAAGAAAAAAGATTAGAAATGTTGATCATGAAGGTAGATGTCCGTTTAGGTTTTTTTATGAAGGCGTGAATTTAATAATCCTCAAGGAATCCGATTAAGAAAGTTTAATGCAATCGATTGAATAGGGTTAATAAAATGATAATATTTGACAGAAGGCCCTGAAAATCCCCGGTCTTTGTTGCCCATCCCCATTGTGGCGGTGAGATTTCTGGGTAGCGATCTGGTTCAACATTATTGATCCGGGTGTTGTTTAGTTGATGCATGTCTGACTTATGAAAGTTAATTTTGAGCGTGAAAAAAATAGTTTTTCTTCTTTGGATTACACTACCTGGGCATGATGCCTTTGCACAGCAGAACGATTTTTTTTCGGAAGGATTGGCGTTTGAAAAGGCATTTAAGGTAGAGACCGCCCTTGAAAAATTTGAACTAGCTATCCGCCAAAATCCAAAAAATACAGAAGCGTTAACCCATGCCAGTCGCATGCTCTCTAATATTGGCGGCAGGCTCCCTATAACAGAGCTCGACCGAAAACTGGAACTTTATGAAAGAGCAAAAACCTATGCTGAAAAATCCATTGAACTAAACCCGTCTATTCCAGAAAGCCGCCTGGCTTATGTCATTTCGTTAGGGCTGCAATCAGAAATCGCCACCAATCCAAATGATAAAGTTCGGTATGCTCAAAATATTCACAACGAAGCGACCAAAATACTTCAGCTCGATTCCACATTTGCTGAGGCTTATTTCATTTTAGGCAAGTGGCAGTATGAACTTTCACGACTTAATTGGATGGAGCTTATGGCGTGTCGCATTTTTTTTGGAGGATTTCCAGAAGAGATTTCATTGGAACGAGCATTAGAATACTTTAAACAAGCGAACGCTTATAAAGAGGACCACATACTTTTTTTATATGGATTAGCATCTGCACAGCATGCTTTAGGTGAAAATGACAAAGCAACTCAAACCTTGCAAAAGGCATTATCTCTTCCCCTGTCGGAACCAGACGATGCCACTCGAAAAGAGCGATGTCAGGCTTTGCTAAGGCAAATCGTTCAATAAAAATCACTTTTTACACTTGCCTAAACGTCTATAAACCGTTCATGGTATTTACCGTGGTTTTATAACTCTTCACATTTTAAATTGTGTAACTTTCTTATCATCCAAAATCATTTTTATGGCCGCACTAACTCTTAAAATCAACAACAAAACCTACGCGATAGAGGCAGATCCAAAAATGCCTTTGTTGTGGGCTATTCGGGATTTGGTTGGACTAACTGGAACAAAATATGGTTGCGGTATTGCACAATGTGGCGCCTGCACCGTACATCTGGAAGGCACACCGGTGCGCTCGTGTTCTATTCCCGTTTCGGCTGCAGCCAATAAAAATATTACCACCATTGAAGGATTATCGAATGATAATTCGCACCCGGTGCAGCAAGCCTGGATTCTGGAGCAAGTGCCTCAGTGTGGCTATTGCCAGAGTGGCCAAATTATGGCAGCCACAGCATTGTTAAAAAGAATCCCTAATCCGATCGACAAAGACATAGACACCGCTATGCAAGGTCATATTTGTCGCTGTGGTACTTATCCGCGTATTCGTAAAGCGATAAAAACGGCTTCACAATTGATAGCTCAAAAAGGTTCTTCCAAATAAATTTTGATTATGGAAACGATATCCGCAACTATTTCAAGAAGAAGCTTCATCAAGCTTTCCGGTATGACTGGGGCTGCACTCACACTTGGTTTTTACTCACCGGCACAAGGCAAGGAAGCAACCATTGTAAATCCATTAAGTGACAATTCGTTGAGCACAGAACTAAACGCCTGGATTTCTATTGACACAACAGGGAAAGTAACTATTACTAATCATCGCGCTGAGATGGGACAAGGTTCCTATCAGGCTATTCCGCAAATCATCGCAGAAGAATTGGAAGTCGATCTCAACAAGGTAAATATTGTCTTTGGTGTAGGTAATAATAAAAAATATGGTAGCCAGATTACGGGCGGTAGCTCTACGGTACGCGGATCCTATAAAAATCTTTTGAGGTTAAGCGCTACGGCACGTGAAATGCTGATTGAAGCTGCCACTAAGAAATGGAATGTAGACAAATTAGAATGTTATGCCGAAAATGGTATTGTATTTCATAAGCCAAGTGGTAAAAAATTGGGATATGGTGAGTTGGTAGAGCAAGCATCCAAACTTGAACCACCCAAAGAAGTGAAATTAAAAAGTCCAAGTGATTATAAAATCATTCGCAAGCCATTGCCTCGTCAGGACAATCCACAAAAAGTAAATGGCACTGCCGTATTTGGCATCGACTTTAAACTCCCAGGCATGATGTATGCCGTGGTGGAGCGCAGTCCCCGATTTGTTGGGAAAGTAAAAAGTTTTGACGATACCGAAACAAAAAAAGTAGTTGGTGTAAAGCACGTGTTGAAAGTGAATAGAGATGTTTTCAGCAATATGTTTGAAGGTGTTGCTGTGGTAGCTGATAATCTTTGGGCTGCTATGCAAGGTCGCAAAGTCTTAAAAGTTGAGTGGGATGACTCCGCCTTCCCTCACCATAGCACAGAACAGCTTTATGAAAAGTTGCGCGAAACAGCCAAAGGTGAAATCATCTCCTATCGTACCAAAGGAAATTTTTCTGCTGCCTACGAAAAGGCAGAAAAGAAAATGGAAGCGCTCTATGAAACTCCTTATGAATCGCACAGTTGTATGGAGCCATTGAACTGCACCGCTCATGTTACCGAAGATCAGTGTGATATCTGGGGACCCATTCAAGCTCCCGATTGGATTCAAAGTAATCTCAGTACACATCTGAAATTACCCATGGAAAAAGTAACCGTCCACATGACTTTCCTTGGCGGAGGATTTGGTCGCAAAGCGTTTACCGATTATCCTTATGAGGCAGCGATGATCTCTAAAGAAATCAAAGCTCCCGTGCAAGTGGTGTGGACACGTGAAGATGATATGACGGCTGGACCCTTCCGACCAGGCATGGCCTACCATTGTAAAGCAGGCTTGAACAATGGAAAAATCAGTGCATTTGAAACTAAAATGGCAGGACAAAACATGGGCCAGCAAGAGCCCGGTGCAGATAAGAAAGGTTATAATGATAGCGTGACCGAAGGGCTTCTTGAACCTTACTTCAATTCTTTCCCGAATCACAGTTTTGGTGATGCTCCACTCGATTCACCCATACCCGTGATCTGGTGGCGCTCTGTATATGCTTCTACCAATGGTTTTGCCTATGAAAGTTTTATTGATGAGTTGGCTGTTGAAGCTGGTAAAGATCCACTTGATTTTCGTAAGCAACATTTATGGGAGGAACGCTATCAGGTTTTAATAAGTAAACTGGAGGCAGTGAGCGGTTGGAAATCACGAAAAAAGAATGAAGGATATGGAGTAGCGATTACCGAATGCTTTTCAAGTATTGTTGGTGAAGTAGTGAAAGTATCAAAAGGTGCCAATGGAAAAGTGAAGATCGATAAAGTGTGGGCGGTGATGGATTGCGGATGGTATGTAAATCCTGATATTATTAAAGCACAAGTTGAAGGAAGCATTGTGATGGCTTTAGGTGCAGCAACTAAGCACGCTACTCATTTTAAAGACGGCTTAGCTGTTGAGAAAAATTTCAACACCTACCTGATGCCCCGCATTAATGAGATTCCTGAGATTGAAGTATACGTTGTTGACAACGAAGAAAAAGCAGGAGGTGTAGGTGAGCCCGGATTACCTCCATTTACTCCTGCGCTAACCAATGCTATCTTCGATTTAACTGGCAAGCGAATACGCGTGTTACCATTTAACCTGGAAGAAGTATGATTGTAATTCCATTTTTAATTAAGTCATGAAAAAAATTATTTTAACATCACTATTCTCTGTTTCCATTTTAGTCAGTTTTATTTCATTTCAACAAAAGCCAAAGATAGATTTGGCAGCAAGCTCTGAACGGGGCAAAGAAATCTATTTAAGAAATTGTGTTAGTTGTCATATGGATCAAGGTGAAGGACTTGAAGGTATTTTTCCTCCTATCGCCAAATCAGATTATATGTTAGCTGATAAGAAACGAACTATCCAGCAAGCATTGTATGGTGCCAACATGGAGATGACGGTCAATGGAAAAGTGTACAATGGCGAAATGAATGGCTTCGAGATCACCGATGAAGAAATGAGCGATCTGATGAATTACATTTTTAACTCATTTGGCAACACCGGAGGAGTAATCACTCCAGCCGAAGTAAAGGCAGCAAGAAAAAAGTAATAGGAGTATTTTTTGAATACCATTTGCGAAAGATTTTAAATAATCCTTTCCTCAAAATCATACCTGCACTGAAATAAAAGACCTTGTAAAGCTGGTTTGATTTTATGAGTTTCAAGATAAAATCAAATCACTATGAAATTTGCCTCGCTACTTTTAGTTATTTTCCTGATCGCATGCGGTCAACCTGAAAAAAAATATACAGGTTGGAGAATAAAAGGAGGAACAGCAGACGGTATTCAATATTCGCAACTCAGCCAGATCAATAAAGAAAATGTAAATCAACTTCAGGTTGCCTGGTCTTACAAATCTGGTGATGCTGATATGGCTAACAACCGAACTCAAATTCAATGCAATCCTATTGTTGTGGATGGCATACTCTATGGAACCTCTCCTGCTTTAAAAGCATTTGCCCTTGATGCCTCCAATGGAAATCTGCTTTGGAAATTTGAACCAGGCGAAGCTAACTCAGGCCTTGGTGTAAACCGCGGAGTAACCTATTGGGAAGATGGCCAGGATAAACGGATTCTGTATTCATTCGGAGAATACTTATATGCAATCAATGCGCTCACAGGAAAGAAAATTGTATCGTTTGGCATTGAAGGTCGCGTAAGCTTAAAAGAAGGGTTAGGAGAAAGAGCCGGCAATCTGATGGTGCTTGCAAACACGCCCGGAGTAATCTTCAAGAATCTAATCATTATAGGCTCACGTGTGCATGAGGGGCCAATTGCTGCACCTGGCTACATTAGAGCATTCGATGTAAAAACCGGAAAGCTTGCTTGGGCATTTCATACAATTCCTCAACCCGGTGAATATGGTTATGAAACATGGCCACCAGATGCATGGAAAAAAATTGGAGGAGCAAATTCATGGGCAGGCATGACCGTGGATCATGAACGAGGATTAGTTTTTGCCTCCACAGGTTCAGCATCTTTTGATTTTTACGGAGGCAATCGGCACGGGCAAAATCTTTTTGCCAACTGCGTACTCGCATTGGATGCAGAAACAGGTAAGCGCAGGTGGCACTTCCAAACCATTCATCATGACATGTGGGATCGTGATTTGCCAGCCTCTCCAGTATTGGTTACAGTGAAACATCACGGTGAAAAAAAAGATGCCGTTGCACAAGTGACCAAATCCGGTTTTGTTTTTCTGTTTGATCGTGAAAATGGCAAACCACTTTTTCCGATTGAAGAAATTCCAGTTCCTCCTTCTGATCTTGATGGTGAGCAAGCATGGGCCACGCAACCAGTTCCTGTTAAGCCCCCTCCTTTTGCAAGACAAGTTTTCACTACAGACATGATCAGTACGCTAACAGCTGATACTGCATCAATAAAAGAAAAATTTAAAGGACTAAAAACCGGCAGGCCTTTCATTCCGCCTAGCAAAGAAGGAACAATTGTTTTCCCCGGCTTTGATGGCGGTGCCGAATGGGGCGGCCCTTCATTTGATCCGGAAAGTGGAACGCTCTATGTGAATGCCAATGAAATGCCGTGGATCCTGCAGATGGTAGATGTTCGAATGAAAGAAGATGCCTGGATTGGAATTTCTTTGTATCGTACAAACTGCGCTACATGCCATGGAATCGATCGTGGTGGAGATGGACATGTGTATCCATCGATCAGAAACTTGCAGTCAAAATACTCCAAAGAAAGTTTAATGAAATTTATGCTTACCGGGAAAGGTGTAATGCCTGCCTTTTCGCATTTAAGTGAAAAAGAACGTGATGCGATTTCACGTTATGTTCTTGATCTGCTGGAAAGAACAGAGGACGAAAAGAAAGGAAACTTTGAACGTGATCCAGATATTCTTTTCTCTAACACCGGTTACAATCGCTTCCTCACAACAGAAGGTTATCCTGCTGTTCAGCCTCCATGGGGAACGTTAAATGCGATTGACTTGAATAAAGGAGAAATCAAATGGAAGGTACCCCTGGGGGAGTTTAAGGAATTGAAAGAAAAAGGCATTCCTGCAACAGGCACAGAAAATTACGGAGGCTCGGTGGTTACACTCGGTGGTGTAATATTTATTGCGGCTAGCCGTGATGAAAAAATCAGAGCCTTTGATAGCAGTACTGGAAAAATTTTATGGGAACAGTCTCTTCCTGCCGGTGGATACGCCACTCCCGCAGTATATGAAATCAACGGAAAACAATATGTAGTCATCGCTTGTGGCGGTGGTAAAATGGGTACAAAGTCTGGAGACCGATACGTAGCATTTTCTCTACCTACTCAATGAGTAATCAAAGAATAAAAGGAATTGAAATTGAATCGGTAATCATTTTAGCTGCAGGTTCGTCCTCCCGACTTGGCCAGTCCAAGCAACTGGTTGAAATTGATGGTGTTCCATTGTTACTCAAATCTACTTTAACAGCCCTTGATGCACATTATGTTAACGTGGTTGTAGTTTTAGGCTCCAATGCTGAGATACACAAACAAACGATAGTGCACCTGCCAGTAGAAATTATTACACACAGAGAGTGGAAAAAAGGAATGGGAAGTTCGCTGAAGGCAGGGTTAAAGCATGTAATAAAATCCAGACCTGAAACCAGTGCGGTGTTAGTAATGGTCTGCGACCAACCCTTACTCACATCCGCTCATCTGGCTGCTCTGCATGATTTACATAAGCATACCTCCAGTCAAATTGTGGCATCGCGATATGAAAATACGGTGGGCGTGCCTGCGATATTTGATCGAACTCTCTTTACTGAAATACTGAAAATAAAAGACGCTCAAGGGGCTAAAACAATCATTGAAAGTCATGGCGAATTGGTTAACGCAATTGAATGGGTGGCTGGGCATTTAGATATTGATACACCCGATGATTTAAAATTGCTAAACTCCCAAGAAGGTTAGTTAAGTGATGGGCTTAACCTTTCATCAATTTTATTTTAAGTAGTTTCTATAAAAACTTAAAATCCTATTTCAACCCGCTAACTTTGCAACTATGAAGGCGGTGGTTATTCTTGTTGCCATTTTTTCTTTCAGCATTGCCCATGCTGATTCATACCTGATTTTTTCTGATAATGGAAAAATGGGTATCAAAGATGAGAAAGGTCAAGTTGTAGTACCTCCATCATTTGATGCGCTCGGCTGGTCGGATGGAAGTTTTTCTGTAATTGGAAATGTGACCGGTTATCGAATGAATAATCATTGGGGAATTCTCACTCTTAAGAATGAATTTATCACCAAAGCAGATTATGAATCCCTGGTGTATGCCGGTGCCGATAATATCATTGCCCAAAAGAAAATTAATCCGGCCCAGATCAAAACGGGATGCATCAACCTCCAGGGTGAAGTTATTATACCATTTCAATATGAGGGTATTTCCATTTTTGGATTACGGGCTATCGTCTTCAACTTAAACAGAGCGAAATATGTTTATGGATTAATTGATCTGAAAAATAACATTCTGATTCCAATACAATACAAAAGCATTTATCCACTGGGCACGCTGCGCTATGCGGTAGAAAATGACGCTGGCAAAATTGCCTTATACGGAGAAGGAGGAAACCCAATAACCAATTTTCAAATCGACAGCATCTCGCTATTTCGCGATAGCAAAGCCATTATCTATGAAAATTTAAATCAAGGCCTTATTGACCGTGATGGGGTTATAAAATTGAAATCTATATATCACACCATCAAAATCACTGAGGGGAACATGGTAATCGTGCAACTTCCACATGAATGGCTTTTTATAAATAACAAAAATGAAATCACAAATCGTTTTTCAGCGGATGAACTCATTCCAGTCAATGAAAAGCTATTCATCATTAAAATATCGGAAAAGTACGGCATCATCGATAACCAACTCAAATTGATATGCCCGGTTCGCTATGACCAGCTATCTCCTCTTGGTGATGATTTATATTTATCCAGACAATCGGGGAAAATGGGAGTGGTTAAATCAGATAATACTCCAGTTATTCCATTTAACTATGACACACTTTACGCGGATGGAAATGCATTTCGTGCCTATAGAAAAATAGAGGGATGGTCGCTGATTAATTGGGTCAACAAAAGCCTGACTCAAAAAAATTATGATTGGATCGGATCGCCAAACAAAAATCTATTCCCGGTGATGAACAATCATTATTGGGGCGCGCTCGATGTAAATGGCGAGGAGGTTATTCATTGCGTATTCGATTCATTGGTACAAATAGCAAATGATTTGATGGTGGTGAAATTCAAAAATCAGTATGGCATCATCAATACTCATGAAGATTGGTTAGTGGCTCCGCAACCGAAACCTATTCAACTGATCAACGATCAACTATACTCACAGAAACAATCACCAAATGTTTTCCTTAAGAATTTCAAGGGTGAGGTAGTTTACTTTACAGATAACCGGTTAGAATTTAAAGAAGGCTTCTTTTTAGAATACCTAGCAGATGGAACGGAAAAAACCATTGATTACCAAGGACGGACAGTGAGCCGTGTGAGTCCTCCTGCTATTAGTAATGTGGAACGTATTTTTCAGTCAAGTGAAGGGCTGAGAGGCATTAAACGAGATGGTAAGTTCGGTTTCATTGACGAGCGTGGCCGACTTCGAATTGCTAATCGCTACGATGATATTGGTGAGTTTCATGAAGGCGTGGCTCCATTCAAACTCATTGGCAAATGGGGGTTTATAAACACATCAGATCAAGTGGTTATCAATCCTAACTATGAAAAAGTAAGTAACTACCAGAACGGACTTGCCATTGTATCCCGAAATGGAAAATCAGGAGTGATTAATAAAAAAGGAAGTCCGATTTTAACATTCCAATACGATTCAATTCATTTTCTTCCAAACAAAAAATTTCTTCTTTTCGCTGGAGGATTGCGTGGCATGGCCGATGAAAACGGTACTATTTTAATTGACCCACGATTTGATTACCTAGCTGAATTAGAGAATGGACTTATTCTGGTGGGCATTGACGGAAAGTTTGGAGCATTAACAACCACCGGTCTTAACATCATTCCAATTATTTATGAGAAACTCACGTTCGACAAAAAACATAATCAGTTTCTCGCTTTAAAAAAGTCGGAGTGGAAAGAGGTTGAAGTGAAATAAAAAAGGGCCCTAAAGCCCCTTTACTTTTATAGAAATTAATCTTCTTATTTGTTTTCAGTGCCCTGACTGGTTTTACCTGATCCAGAGCCAGATATAGACTGTCTCATTTCTGTATCAGCCTGAACATTCTGCATTTTATAATAATCCATTACACCCAAATTTCCATTTAAAAATGCCTGAGCTATTGCTTTTGGTATTTCCGCTTCCGCCTGAATTACATTAGCACGAGCTTCCTGTGCTTTGGCGATCATTTCCTGCTCTAATGCAACGGCCATTGCTCTGCGCTCTTCCGCTCTGGCTTCTGCAACTCGTAGATCAGCAGCAGCCTGGTCGGTCTGAAGTTTTGCACCGATGTTAGCACCTACATCCACATCAGCAATATCAATAGAGAGAATTTCAAAAGCAGTGCCTGCATCCAAACCGCGAGAAAGAACCAGCTTTGAAATTTTATCAGGGTTAGCCAATACTTCCTTGTGTGATTTGGCTGAACCAATAGAAGTAACGATACCTTCACCAACACGTGCCAAAATGGTTTCTTCACCGGCACCACCCACCAATTGAGCAAGACTGGCACGCACCGTTACGCGGGCAATGGCAATCAACTGAATACCATCAGCGGCTACAGCGGCTACTTTTGGAGTATTTATTACTTTAGGATTTACAGAAATCTGCACTGCTTCAAACACATCACGACCAGCCAGGTTGATAGCAGTTGCTTGTTTAAAGGTCAAACTTATATTGGCTTTCTCAGCAGAAATCAACGCGCGAATTACGTTTGGCACATCACCACCAGCCAGGTAGTGGGTTTCCAATTCACGCGTAGTTACTATTAATCCTGCCTTGGTGGCAGTAATTAAAGAATTTACAATAATTCCAGGTGGAACTTTACGAATTCGCATCCCGATCAATTCGCCTATAGTAACGCGAACACCAGAAAAAATTGCGCTAATCCACAATCCAACGGGCACGAAATACATGAACATGAAAAAACCAACGATGCTGACAAAGACAATAAAAATGAACGGTAAGCTTTCCATAGTATTAATTAATAGGTTCTACAATTATTTGATTTGATACAATTTTAATTACACGAATTCTGCTTCCACTATCAAGATACTCACCAAGTGTTTTTACCTCATACATCTTACTCTCAATCTCTGCTTTACCTACTGGCCTCAAGGCAGAAATAGTCTGCCCTTCCTTGCCAACAGTTAATGAATCCAATTCGCCTTCATTAACTTTGCTGTCGCTGGAAGATTTCAATGAAAACCGACTCCACACATTTGCTTTAAATGAAAAATAAAGAACCAGACCAGAGGCCAATGAGCTCACTCCCACAATTGTCCAACCGGTTTCGCTACCAAAATAATTGAAGCTAAAACCAATTCCAGTGATCAAAAAGACGAATCCTAAAATGCCAACCAGTGTGGTGCCCGGCACAAAGATAATTTCAGCCACAATTAAGAAGAGGCCAAAAAGTATCAGTGAAATAACAGTAATCCATTCAACCATATTTAGGAATCATTCAAAGTGCTAAAAGACAAGCCTTGAGTTTTTAAAGATAGTTAAAATTTCACGACTCAGTTTTTAATTTTTTAATAGGCTCTGGCAAACAGTACTCTTCTTGAAGAAGGCTTTCCTGAATAAATACATTTACCTGCCTCCTCTTTTGCATCCAATGGGATACATCGAATGGTGGCCTTTGTTTCTTCTTTGATGGCTGCCTCGGTTTCAGTAGCGCCATCCCAATGAGCTTCAACAAAACCTCCTTTTTCATCCAGTACCTTTTTAAATTCATCATAAGAATCAACCTGTGTGGTTTTCTCATTTCTGAACTTCAATGCTTTCTGGTATATGTTATTCTGTATGCTATCCAACAGAGCCGGTATTTCACTGGCTACTACATCCATCTTCATCAGTTGCTTTTCCTTTGTATCTCTGCGTGCTACTTCCACTGTTTTGCTTTCCAGATCGCGTGGGCCAATAGCAATGCGCACGGGTACACCTTTCAATTCCCATTCGGCAAACTTAAATCCAGGCTTATGGGTTTCCCGATTATCAAACTTAACGGCATATCCTTGTGCTCTCAATGCTTTGGAAATAATATCAGCCTGTTCAGCGATTTTGAGTAACTCGGCTTCATTTTTAAATATGGGAACAATAACCACATGAATAGGTGCGAGTTTTGGAGGCAAAACAAGTCCATCATCATCAGAGTGAGCCATAATTAAAGCACCTATCAGGCGTGTGCTCACACCCCATGATGTTCCCCAAACCATTTCCATTTTTCCTTCTTTGGTGGTGAACTGTACATTGAATGCCTTGGCAAAATTCTGTCCTAAGAAGTGAGATGTTCCTGCCTGCAATGCTTTTCCATCCTGCATCATACCCTCAATACAATAGGTATCTATGGCTCCAGGAAAGCGCTCTCCTTCAGATTTCTTTCCTTTGATTACAGGCATAGCCATGAATGATTCCGCAAATTCGGCATATACATCCAGCATTTGCTCGGTTTCCTTGATGGCTTCGTAAGCGGTGGCATGTGCCGTGTGACCTTCCTGCCACAGAAATTCTGCGGTACGTAAAAAAAGCCGAGTGCGCATCTCCCAACGAACTACGTTTGCCCATTGATTAATCAACAAGGGCAAATCACGGTAGGATTGAATCCATTTTTTATATGTACTCCAGATGATCGCCTCACTGGTTGGCCGCACCACAAGTTCTTCCTCCAATTTGGCAGCAGGATCAACCATTAATTTTCCTTTATTATTCGGATCGTTCTTTAGCCTGTAATGAGTCACAATCGCACATTCCTTGGCAAATCCCTCAGCATTTTTTTCTTCGGCCTCAAACATACTTTTAGGCACAAAAAGTGGGAAATAGGCATTCATGTGTCCGGTGTCTTTAAACATCTTATCCAGCGCCTGCTGCATCTTCTCCCAAATACTGTAGCCGTAAGGTTTTATTACCATACAACCCCGAACATCCGAATTTTCAGCCAAATCAGCTTTTTTTACCAGATCTATATACCATTGTGAATAATCTTCGCTGCGACTTGTTATCTCTTTTCCCATTGAAATTCTATTGTATTTATTTCGTAAATTTGTTAATTCAGGCAAATATAGAGTAGGATTGTGAGCCAGACCTTTGTTCATGATAAATTTTAATTAGCAAAATGGCATAACTACCAAAGAATGAAGAGGTACAAAAGGCACATTTTTATCGTTAAAATTGTTGTATGAGAAAATCAAGTGAATGTGGGAATGGGTTATCGTTTAAATAAAAAAATTATGAAAATCAGAATCACTTTCTTGAGTCTGTTGGCAGTTTCGGTTACCATGGTCGCAGCTGCACAGGTAGTTGAGTATGATGATATGTATTTCAATTCAAAAGACAGGGCCAAAGTGCTTGCCTCAAAACCTTTGACTTTGAAAAATATCTCATCAGAACATGAAGTAGCAACATCCATTAATCCAACGGATAGCTATTCAGCAAGGAATGTGAATCCTGAATACTTATCGCAAAGTAAAGTGAATCCTTCGGGCTCTGCTGAACCAGCTCCTTACTTTATTCCTGACTATTCACCTACTGCAATAAATCAAAATCTTAAGAGTAGTTCCTCTTCAAGCTGGAATAATTGCAATTGCGCCTCCTCATTCAACAATCCTTATTATGGAAGTCCTTATGGTAGCTATTATCCATCCATGTCTTCTATGTATGGATATAATCCTTACGGTTATGGCTACAATGGCTTCAACAGCATGTATAATTCAGGTTGGTCTTCCATGATCAGTATCGGCTTTGGTATGGGTACGGGTATGGGAGGTTATTATCCCTACGGAGGCTCTTCATGGGGAATGGGCTATGGAATGGGAATGGGAGGATCTCCCTTATGGAATTATGGATTTAATTACTATGGTGGAGGCTATGGTTATAACAGCTATTATCCAAACAACGTAGTCATCATAAACAATGATAATAATAATCGCAATGTTGCGAATGGTAAACGTGCTTCTCGAAGCAGCGATCTTAACAACATTGTTAATTCCAGCAATAGAGGTGCAACGATGGTTACTACAGATTCGCAAGGAAGGGTACGCGGTTCTAATGGTCGTGTTGCAGGTGACGGAAATACTAATGCCGATGCATACTACCAGCGTGGATGGAGGGCAAATCCAGAAACCAACTCTGCATTAAGGTCTACTTACAGCAATGGCACAAGGTCAGGTGCCGATGGTTCAGGTTTTTCGAACAGATCAAATTTTGGATCTGAAAGCCGCAGTAACTCATCATTTTTTGATAACAGTTCAAGAAGCTCTAATATGAACAGTGGCAGCAATTTCTCAAGTGGCGGCAGCAGAAGTGGTGGTGGGGTAGGTGGAGGTTCTTCCTCAGGAGCAAGACGCGGAAGAGATTAGCCCAAATAACGAAATTTAAAGGGATGAAAAACGGGAGCAAATGGCTCATTGGAATTCTCATGCTTTTACCTCATCTGATGTGGGCTCAAAGCACATCCGAAACAGCTCTGCTTTTTAGCCGAATCAAACTTGGAGGAAGTGCCCGAATACAAGGCATGGGTGGTGTGCAAACGAGCCTGGGAGGTGATTATAGTTCTGCCTTCTCCAACCCCGCAGGATTGGGTATGTTTAATCGCTCCGACATTTCTATCACTCCTGGTTTTAATACCGCCAAACTCACATCAAATTACCTTGACAACACAACTACAGAGACAAAAACCAACCTCAGCATTCCAGGACTTGGGCTAGTATTTCAAAAAGAACAAGGCGGCAGAAATGGATTTTTGAGTGGAGCCTTTGCCGTGTCGTTCAATCGTGTAAATAATTTCAATCAGGATTTCTCCTATCAGGGAACCAATAACAACAACTCGATCATCGATTATTTTATTGAAGATGCTACCGGAAGTCCCCCAACTCAATTTCAAAGCAATGGTGCACTCTATAATACACCTACACAATTGGGATACGAAAACTATTTGATAGGAGATAGTACTGTGTTTGGTAATAATCAAGGTAGAGATTCTACTCAATATTTCACCGATGCATTAGGGATCCCTTTTCAGAATGAAAGTATCAAAACCCAAGGAGCACAAAATCAATGGAATTTCTCCTATGGGGCTAATTTTAATGACAAGCTCTTTATTGGTGTCGGAATTGGTTTTACGTCACTGCGATATGAAACAAAAAAAACTTACAAAGAAGAGTTCACGGTTGATCCTCTTTCAAATCTAACGTTAGAAGAAAATCTGAGAATAAGCGGCTCCGGTATCAATGCGAACATGGGCATAATCTTTCGGCCCATGGAAATGCTGCAGTTAGGAATCTCCTATACAACACCAACTCTTTACAAACTCACTGATAGCTACAATGCCAACATGAGCACTCAATGGAATAATTACGATTATTATTATTTCGATCAGAGTAATGTATTAAAAGTAGTAACCCTAAATGATGAGAGTTGGGAAACGGAAGAACTTCTTGTTGAATATGATCTCAGAACACCAAGTCATTTAAATATTGGTGGCACTCTATTTATCCAAAAATATGGATTCATCTCGGCTGATATTGAGATGGTAAATTATCCCGGAGCTAAATATTCTTCAGGCACATCCGGTATTTCATTTAGCTCTGATAATGACAATATTAAAACCCTATACCAATCTACCATCAATTATCGTGTAGGTGGAGAATATCGATATAGTAATTTCCGTGCCCGCGCGGGCTTCGCATATATGCCAGATCCTTTCAGATCAGAACAAAATGGCATTAATAGAAAAATCACTACCATTTCAGGTGGACTTGGCTATAGGGCAGAAAAATTTTACGTTGATTTTGCATTGGTTTTTACACAAGGAGAAACCTCATATCGTCCTTATCGGGTAAATTCTGTTAACAGTCCTCTGGTAACTATTCAAAGTAAAAACACGCTCGCTTTGGTAACAGTTGGTTTTCCGTTTTAATCAATTCCTGATTGCAATTTGATCAGCAGATCATCAACAAGAATTATATCTGCCGAAACCTTGTACATAGCCCGATTGTAGAAGCGGATACGCTGCGAGCGTAAGAATTCAATTTGATCTTTTAATTCATCAGGTGCGAGCTTTGCAAGAAGGGGCCTTTCTTCTTTTTTGGATTTTAGAATCCTGTTGGCAATTTCACGGGCAGGCACATCAAGAAATATGGTTTGGCCATGTTTATTCATGAAATCCATATTATCAAAAAATACAGGAGCACCGCCTCCTGTTGCCAACACAAACTCAGGCAGTCCTTCTGAAACTTTCCTTAATGTGTCTGATTCAATTTTACGAAAATAATCTTCGCCCTTATCCTTGAAAATGTCTTTCACGGGTTTTCCTTCGCGTTGTTCCAAAGCTATGTCCAAATCGATGAAAGGAACACCAAGCCTTCTGGAAAGCTGTTTGCCTAACGTAGATTTTCCACAGCCCGGCAAGCCGATCAAATAGATTTTCATCTCAGAAGATTAAGAATCTCTGCTGCTGAAGGTGCATCATTATAATGCCAGTTGCCCAGCACGGTTCCATTGTTCCATAGAGCAACACCAGGATTTGATCTGATTATCGTTTTCAATACAGTAGCATCTGCGTAATAATAAGGGACCGCTAACTGATGCTCATGACGAAATGCTTCCATAACATCCGAACCAGAGGAGGTGAGTATAAAACAATCTACTTTACCATCTAACTGTTTTGTTAATTCTCTAATCGCACCAATATTTTCTGAAGAAGCCTTTTGAACATCAAAAATCACAATGAAAAGTCTGGCTCCTTCAAATGTATATTGAGTTTTGTCCTCACCTTCCGGATTGCTTACGGAATAATCTGTGATTTTAGGTTTTGTTTTATCTTCATTTAAGACTCGCGAGGAAATATACTTGTATCCATCTTCGGAAGACAAAAACTGTGTGGCGTGTTCTTCCTTTCCATCTTTTTCAAATGTGTATTCAATAATCGGTTGCTCAAGAGGAATCATCTGCTTTGGAATATTATTACCAATGCGATAGGCACGAAAGTCTATGAATGGTAAATGCATAATTGCATAAATCCCAAAAAAAAGACTGATCAACACAGTAGCTAAAACAACTCCATATCCTTCGCGGGAACGAAGTACTGGTTTGTAATTCTTTCTATACCAGAATAGGTGGAGCACAAAAACCATGAGCACAATATCCTTTATAAACGATTCCCATGGAGTAAGTTTAATCGCATCGCCAAAGCAACCGCAGTCGGTAACCTTATCAAAATAAGCTGAATAAAAAGTAAGAAACGTAAAGAACGTCATCATCAGCAAAAGCAGCCATGCCGTCAGATTCATTCGCCAGAAAATCAGAATCGCTACACCCAGTGCTAACTCAAGAATGATCAATATCATTCCGATCTCCATCGACCATGGAATGAAATAATGAAAGAAAGAACCAAAGTCCGCTGTAAAAACCTCAAAGTACTCCTCCAACTTTATTTGCGTTCCTAACGGATCATTTAGTTTGATTAATCCTGAAAAAATAAGAAGGCCTCCAACAAAAAATCTGGAAAATTGATCAATAACTTTATTTATCATGATTACTTAAAGTCTTTGGTGCTAATTAGCTGTGGACATTTTTATTAAACAAAATACGGAGTAGTTGATCATATCCTGATAGTTGGCCCTTACTCCTTCACTGGCAAGTGTTTTACCCTGATTATCTTCAATCTGTTTCACTCTCAATAACTTCATCAGGATAATATCCGTCATGGAACTCACGCGCATATCGCGCCAAGCTTCCGCGTAGTCATGATTTTTATTTTGAAGCAATTCAAAAGTTTCATTTGCTTCCTCATCATAGAGTGGCTCCAGGTCATCAAAACTCATCTCCATTTGGGTAGAGCCTTTCAGGTTCAATTGAATCAG
>JAYVTC010000169.1:0-4891 GCA_043774745.1 Cyclobacteriaceae bacterium
ACCGAGAGCATCATAGGCTACCTTATTGATCTGTATGTGCGAAAAGCAGGAACAGTGAGGACTGAAAACTCATCTAAGTTTCATCCCGAGGTCATGTCGATGGGACGCTGGTAACGATACTTGAAAAAATATATGAAAATCGAATTCCCTCGCAGGGCTCTTATCTTCATGGTGGTCATGATCAATGCACTACTGCTGGTAGCCCTGGCTGGTTTTATAAATCTGAACTATATCATCAACGATTTAAAGAATAGTTTAGCCAAAATCATGAAAGACCAAAAGTACGATGAAGTAAGTCTGTGAGAGTGAGGTGAAAGCAGGAAATGACAAAAATAGTCATGGCGCAAGTGTTTCATTGAACTTATTTGTTTGTTGTTTACGATGATTGAATCAGGCTACCTGGCAAGGGTAGCCTTTTTTATTTCTCCTCACCGTGGCCCATATTTTTTTACGTTGATCAACAGGCGATTGGACATGACAGGTAAAGCGCGCTATTTCTATTTACGAAGGGTATACGCATTACTTTTAATACAGCTGAATCACTCCGCTATTCATTTCTCATCTTATAGCTAAAAAATAGTTGCGAAATGGGAATCAGCATGAGGCCTCCGAAACCAAAAATCACAAATGCCATTCGCAGGTTTAATGCTTGAGCCACATAGCCAATCATAGGAGGGCCGATGAGCATGCCTACGATACTGTAGGTGGAAACGATCGAGATGGTTACCCCGGGGGAATATTTTTTAGAAGAGCCTGCAAGCAAATACGTCATGGGAATAATCGCTGCGGTGCCAAGCCCAACGAGGCAGAAGCCAATCATGGCAGGCCAAAAGTAGGGGAAGATGACTGCCACTGCAATTCCCGTAATAATCAAGCTGGCGCTGATCACATAAGTCTTGGGCATGCCAAATTGTTCGATGATACGATCCGAGGCAAAACGTGAAATGGCCATACAGATCATAAAGATCAGGTAACCCAGCGTGAACAAATCTTCGTGTACTACTTCTTTAAAATACACTCCGCTCCAGTCGAACATGCCACCTTCGCAGATGGCGGCAAAGAATACTAACAGCCCGAGGTAAACAATGTAGGGATCAGGTTTTGTCATGCTCAGTTTGTTTCCGGTTACTGATTTGTCGCTCTGCAACAAGTGCGGATAGGAGTATAGGGCCGCTGCAAAAGCGATGGCGGAAATAATGGAAAGGTGAATGTTCATGGGCACATCGAGACCTACCAGCAAGGTGGAGATGCCAATGCCTGCAATGCCACCTGTGCTCCATAGCCCATGAAAAATACCGTTGATTTTGCGATCAAATTTTCTTTGTAGCGTGATGGACTGTGTATTGGTGGCAATATTCATTATGCGCATGCTGAATGCATACAAGGACACACCACAGATTAAAAGAAACGTGGAGGGTGCCCACCCAATGCAGGCCAGGGCTATAGCCAGAAACATAAAGCCGACCGTCATGGGCTTGCGGCTTTCAAACCGCGACACGAGCCAACCCGAAAGAGGCAGGCCTATCAGCGAACTGATCGGCATGAAAAGTAACACCGTTCCCAGCTCGGCATCGTTATAGTCAAAGAAGGTTTTTATGGTGGGGATGCGTGACGTCCACGTGGAAAAACAGACCCCGGAGAGAAAATAATACAAGTTTAAGAAAAGTCGCTCCCTGTCCTTTACTTCCATAGCCAAATCATGGCGTAAATATCCGGGTTAATGTTTGATTGTTCATTATCAAAAACCGGCCGTGTGTTAATTTTTTCTTCCTTAAGTGCACTTTGTCTTGCCTGGAAGTTTCTGTTCAGGAAAAGTAATTTTCCACAGATGAAGCGGAGTCCCGAGGCGGAGACTTTACTGGAAAGAAAGAAATAATTATAATTCTACGCTATCAAGAACTCCTGATTCTAACTGAAGTGTCAATTTTAAAACTGCTTGTCCTATTTTTTTAACCGGAGACGAGTTGATTTTTGGTGAAAGGGGAGGTGTAATCGGAGACGATTTGGTTGGCGTGATGCAGCCATTTGGTGAAGGAAATAATGAGGGCCACCACAATGCCGAGGATCAGTAAAAGATCTCGATGAGAGGCTGTCAGTTTCACACACTGCCCGTCTTCAAAAGAAATGTCAAGGGTGCCAACCATCAAAAACATTATGTCTCCAGTATTTTTTGATTTTGTGACGTACCTAATCGTACAGAAGTGAGAATCATTTCCGAACGGTACCATCAAAGGGAAGGGAGCGTTCTCAGTACCGGTGTACTAAAAATCAATTCTGATGAATCCAGCCTGATCACGGTGAGATAAAGCAATGGGCCGAAATAGACAAGCATTGTTGACCGTCACAAGAGCACCATCCATGTTAAAACTGGCATCGATCACGATGGATTAGCCATAGTTGTCCACAACAACGACACCCTTGATGACAACATTGACACCAGTCGTGATGTGGAAGGCATCGAATCATGGTAAGGGACGCATCAATTAAGTTGGGAATCCTATCGTTCACATCTGGGTAAGCACCGTGCAGCAACAGATGAGCATCGATCACGAAAAGGGACGCATCGTGCGCGATGCGTGAAGCACCAGTTTCTCCAGGTCCGTCATTGGGCGAAAAAAAATAGCATTGGTCGATAGTACAAAACAAAGTAGTTCAAATAAGGCCTTCAAACGTGCCAATGCCCTTGCGGTTGCCCTTTATTGAAAATAAATAGTTTCAAAAATAAATTCAAAAGACACAACGCTAAGGATATATCTCAACGTATCAATACATATAATTCAAACTATATGTCACATGTACACAACGTGCAATCCTTTGAGAAGCTCTTAGGCATCTGCACCGGGTATGGAGGATCCTATAACCCCGGACAACAAAACCTCCGCGTAGAAAACTTGTCGGACTTACTGATGCGGGCACGCGAAAAGCTTTTGCAGGTGAGTGTCGCCAAAACCAGTTACGAGCATGCGCAGAACAGTCGCGAGGCAGCGTTTGCAGAAATCCGGAAGCTTGCCCCGCGCATCCTGGCAGAACTCAAGTCTTCTGATGTGCTGCCCGAAACGGTGAATGATGCAGCCTTGATGGTGAAGAAGATGAAGGGTTACTCCTCATCATTAAAACCAGTAAAGACTTCGGCACAAGCCGAGGGCAGCGGAATCAGCAACCCCGTTCAGGCTTTCAGGCGCAGCAGCGGTTCAGACTTTGCCAACTGCACGGCCAACTTCGAAAAGTTGTTGCAGACGTTAGCCACTGAGCCGATGTATCAGCCTTCTAACGAAGAGTTGCAGCTGGACATGTTGCAGGTAAACCTGGCCGCGATGCAGAGCCTGACTACCGCAGTAGTAACGGCAGCTTCCATATTGGGCCAGGCCCGCAGGGAACGCAACACGGTTTTGTACCAGGGTAGCAGCAGCTTGTGCAGCACCGCGTTGGTGGTGAAGCAGAAAGTGAAAGCCATCTTTGGCACCACCAGTGAAGCATTCACCGCGGCCCGTAAAATTCGTTTCACCAAACTGAAGAGCCGATGAAGCTACACCATGAATAAAAAGCCTCAGGAAGAAATTTCTGAGGCTTTTTTATTTCTTAATTCTTTTTGGGTTGTTGTCCTACCACAACAATTTCTTCCAGCGCAGGTTTGTTAAACTGACCCATTTCCACTTTTTTCTCAGAACCAGCCAATTGGAAATTGATCGGCATTACCATCCGCTGTTTAACAGCCTTGTTTTGTTGCTTGCCTGGAGTCCATGCGATGGTTGAACTTTGTAAAACTCTTAGGGCTTCTTCATCACAGCCAGAACCGATGCCTTTGAGGGCAACAAAGTCAGAGAGCGTTCCATCTACATTGACAACAAATTCAATGAATACCTTTCCTTCGACACCCTTGCTTCTGGCTTCTTGCGGATAGTTAATATTTTTAGCGATATACTCATAAATTACAGGATAGCCATCAACCGGTGAAGCAGACTCTTCTACGATCGTAAAAATTTCATCAGCGGATGCGGTCATAGAAGCAAGGGCATTGGTGCGATCTCCTTTTTGAAGAATGACAAAGGATTGTTGTTCTTCTGTTTTGATCACATGTACTGAGACCAACGCTTTGGTGAACGCTGCATCTTTTTCCATCTCTTCCATTTTCTTTTTACCCTCTTCATTCATCTCCATCACAATATATTCCGCTTTCGGATTAGCTTGTTTAAGTTTCATCAGCTCGGCTTCAACCTGTGTCGGCAAAATGGTGGCCGCACTTGAGTTATCAGTAATCGTTTGAATGTCTTGCATGACCTGGTCTTGACAAGCTACTACAAAAAAGATCAGCAGTATGGCGAAGGAAGCGGTAGCTACTTTCCATTGTTTTATTTTCGTTCTAACAGTTTTCATCATGGTAATTCGTTTTAAGGTTAAAGAATTGGTAAAATGATTGGCGATGGGATATCCGTTAGATTGTAATACAACTCTCGCCAGCAAGCTGCAGTACGCGTTCACGTCACGACCTTCCACCGAGCGCGCATCGGCTTCAAACTCATGAACCTGAACTAAAGAATTTCGATATGCGTGCAGGATGGGATTGAACCAGAATACAACGCCCAACATATTTACTAAAACAATATCTAATGAGTGAATTTTCTGTGCATGCACTTCTTCGTGGATTAACACAGCTTGTTTTTCCTGTTCATTTAATTCACTGGCTTTGCCTAAAAAGATGAATTGAAAAAACGAAAATGAACCATGATTCTTCTCGGATTCGGCCACAAGGAAGTTTTTCCATTGGTATTTCTTTGACGACCGGAATAACAGGATCAATGAGGCAACCCGAATCAAAAACAGGATTGAAAATAGAATAAAGCCTGCAAGGTAGATATAAGCAATCCACTGCCAGATTGAAATTTGCTCAGCG
>JAYVTC010000170.1:0-15092 GCA_043774745.1 Cyclobacteriaceae bacterium
TCATCGCAACACAAGTTTAATTAACTTGGTCAATTGAAAGGGGGAGAAATCCTCCTTTCTTTCAACCTCTTATGTTGCACTTATTAGTTGAACTTAGAAAATAGGTAATTGAAGTATTTCAATTGATTATGGTTTAATCGCTTTTCGTTGACGGTTACTTTCATAGGCCGCTTCGATCAGGGTGATCACATTGCGCGCTTGCTCTGGTTTAACTTCCAGCGGCTTGCCTTCACGAATTACCTCATACAGATTTTGGTAAAAGGTCATGTAGTTGCCCGGAATGGTTTCAATTTTTCCTTCAACATGAAGACCGTTTACTGTACTATTGAGTTTCCCCCAGTATTCTTTATCATGCGTTCCCCAGCCAGCACTACCGGGAATTTTCTTTTCTTTCAGCGCTTGCTCCTGTGGATCAACTCCACTGCTGGTAATGAATGATCCTTCCGTTCCATGTAAAATATATCGGGGACCTTGCTCGCGTACCAGATAACTTGACTTAATGATTACGTTAAGGTCTTTATATTGAAGACGGATATCATAGAAATCGTCTACCCTACCACCGGGCCGCTGTATTCCTACTCGTGCGTCAACTTCGTCAGGTATGCCGAATAAAACCAAGGCCTGATCCAGCATATGAGAACCCAGATTATAGAGAATGCCCTTTCCGATGCCCTCCTCTTCTTTCCATGTATTTGATTCTATGTAATTGCGATAACGATCATAATGCGCTTCAAACTCTACGATTTTTCCAACTAACTTCTCATCGATCACTTTTTTCAACGTGATGAAGTCGCCATCCCAACGCCTGTTTTGAAATACGGTGAGAATTTTATTTTTCGTTATTGAAAGCTCTATTAGTTCATTGGCTTCACTCACGCCAACGGTAAATGGTTTTTCCACCACCACGTGCTTGCCTGCTTCCAACGCCTTTACTGCAAAAGGAAAATGAGTTTCATTGGGGGTATTTACTATGACTAATTCTATCCCAGGATCCTGAATCACTTCATCAACTGTTCTTACTACTTTGATGGATGGATAATGTTTATTCGAGGAATCAGACTTTCTCTGCACGACAGTCTTCAAATTAAATCCGGGATGAGTCATTAATAGTGGAGCGTGAAAGACTTCACCCGACATTCCGTAAGAAAGTAAAGCCGTGTTAATAAGTTTTGTCATGCGATTTAAATCAAAATATTTTTCTGAACTATGCTGCCAATAATTCATTATTGTTGCCAATGCTTCAAATACAATTTACCCTTCAACTGCTTCACGTAGCCATTACACAATTATTAGTACTTGATAATCTTTCCTGTGACCGGCTTCCCGTTTTCATATTTTACTTTGTAGTAAAAAGTCCCTGTCGGAAAATCCAGAGCGTTTAACTGCGCATGATATACTCCTGGTTCAACTTGTGATTCTTGTATGGCTTTAACTGGCCGCCCTAACAAATCAAAAAATTCTACTGACATTGTTCCTGCCGTACTCAGCGTATACTTAATCTGAATTTCCTGACTGAATGGATTAGGGAACATCTCTATAGAAAAATCAGAATGCCGATTTTCAACCTTTGTAATGAGTTTTGGCATATTCGCGTCCAACCAGCCAAGGCGTGATACCACCCAGTTTTTTAACCAACTTACTTCCGATGCAAAGGTGGGGCCTACATAATAATTGGGCCATACATACTGATTTAATACAGGCCATTTCTGAAAATTTCGCTGCTGCGATTCGGCATTTAACACATTGGCAAGCGAATCGATATACTCAATAACTTTACTGGTTTGTAATTGATTCGAGCGTAAATCATTCCAGCGGGCGGCCAGTTTATTTCGATATGCACCATCCTGATAAAGTCTATCCCACCAAAATGGAATGAGCCAATAGTCCTGGTTGCATATAGTATTGAAATTAAGTACCCAACCTTCAGGATTTCCCTTTGTACAATAATCGGCATTGCCAAAGCCTAAATTGAAATCCCAAATAGGTCCCATGTACAATTTACCTCCATCGGAATCCTTTCTCTTATGCAAGTATGTACTCAGGCGATAGCCATCCACATTTTTACTTACTTCATTCATAATAAAAAAATCGATGAACGAATCCACGTCAATATATTTGACATAGCCATTTACAGGATCCTTGAAGGTGGAACCAATCAGCGCGGCCTCAAAATTATTGATGACTTGTTTAATATAGTTCCGTTGCTCAGTTACGATATTCGTAGCCGAAGGATAGTCATACTGAAAATAGATTTGTTGATTAGCACTTCTGTTTGGTGGAGGAAACGTAGAACTCCATCCTCCATTTCCACTTCCTGATTCTTTATCTATTTTAATAATGTAACCACCCGTAAGATTATCCCCCGTTATTTCATCAGGGTTTAACTTAGCCACATTCACACGATTAACATCACGCTTGATTTTTTCCATGAGCACATACACACCCAGGTATTCGCCATTCAGCATCACTTCACAAAACCGAGTACGCGATGCATACTGCCCTAAATCGCGACCCAGCTTGTAGGCCAGCACATCGCGCATCAGCGACTTGTCGTTGTACGGAGCAAACAATATCCAATCCTCTTCAGCAGGCATACCCAGCAAGGAGGCATTAACCCCGTTTCCGAGTGCATCCTGCAATTCAATACCATATTGTTTTTTAGGAAACATCTGAGAGGATGAGCCTCTAATTTCAATTCCTATTTTTCCGTTGAAATTGTTGTGAGCATCGGTTAGATTATTTTGCAACCCTAATCCATTGTAGATGATACCCATGTCAGCAGCGATCTTGGGTTCGTCAGGAATTGGAATGCCATTCGTGTTGATAACGATGATTGGTAGGTTAGATGAAGTAAATGTTTGCGTCCAACCTGTTTGCACAAAAAAAATTAGGGCAACCATCAATAATCTCATGCTGAACACAATACTCTTCATTTTGTAAATATCCATAAAAGACTTGTGATCACACACCCGTAAGGATATAAACTTATATAACTAAAAAATGCCCTCATGAGGAGGGCATTTCATTTACCAGCCAGCCGAAATAGCCAGGTAAGCAGGTCTTCTTCTTTGCAGGTAGAAGTCAAAATCATCATCCCAATAATCTACGCCCGACACGCGTGTTCTTCCAAAATCAACCCGGTACATCACATCTGGTATGCGGTTGCTTATTACCCAGTTTCGCCCTGTCCAGATTACGAACACATCACGATGACAATCATAGTACACATTATAATCCTGATAGTAGATGTATCGCGTGTCGTATCGATATCCATAGGCAGGAGCCCATGAAGGATGACTGTTGCGATGATAATTATATGTTACGTAATGATGGCGACTATCATAGTTGTTATACTGATGATCTTTCCGTGAAGGGTAATCGTGATTCCAGTTATTATTGTTGCGATCACGATCATTATACCTATCACTACCTCTGCCGTTATCGCTATTGTATCTGTAAAGATTATTACTTTGACTAAGCTCCCCGTCAGAATTAAAGTCGTTGACAGTACCTTGACTTTTATACTTTTTGTTGTGATCCTTTCCTGGATTATTTCCCATATCATGGCCCCGATCAGGATTTACACCTTTATTGCCGTTATCATTTCCGTTACTGCGGCCTCTGTTTTGTGCTTGCAAGTTTGAGGTTCCGCATAACATAATCACCAACATCAAAGCGTTCAAAGAGATTCTTCTTGTTTTCATAACCTATTTTTTAGTTAAACATGAAAGCTTTTGCTTACAGTTATAGCGATACAACCGCTATGCCATGTTTTTAAATGGAGTTCGAAACTCTACCTGGCAATAGTGGTAGTTATGCCGGGATGAGGTTGCTTTAATTTTGAATCAAGCCACTTTAACTAAAAAGCAGAATTCTACTAGTTAGAATTTTATCCTTTAAAAAAATAATGCTTTGTTAACTCAGCGGCAAAAGCATATGCCCGTGCAATGGATGACATACCCAATACCATTGTCCAGGGCAAAAGACTTAATCCTAAGAAATCTGCTTAGGTCAAATAAGATGGCGTAATCGTAACAATGCCCACAAACAATACGACATACAACAAATACTTGCCAGGTTTACTTTTCAAGAAGGGTCGTTGTGTGCGAATGACTAAGAGAATAAGTATTTCGATAGCACCGATTCAAGAATCCCGTTTGAAAATGTTCCGGGTCAGCGCGAAAGAACTAAAGCAAAAAGCCAAAGGTGAACAGATCTGGCGTTTCGTTCCTGCCAAAAATCCAGCAGGCCGCTCAAGAGTATAATTATAAGAATAATAAAGGAGCCGGTATATTCCGCTAAGGCAGATTAAGGAGCTTCTATTTTGTAGCACAATCTGAGGTTTTATTCTATCCATTAGCTGAGTCTGCCAGTGCCTCAGTGAGCAGGTCGAAGTTCTCGCTGGTAAAGCATACTAAGAGAACTTTCTCTATTTTAACATGAGTCTTGAGAAACTCGTTCACGGTGTTTACAGCAATCGTTGCTGCTTGTTTTTTAGGAAAACCATACGCACCGGTACTGATATTTGGGAAGGCTATACTTTTACAATGACTATCCACCGCCAGTTGTAATGAATTGCGATAGCACGCTTCTAGCAGTTTTGGTTCTTCGTGATTTCCGTCATACCACACTGGGCCTACGGTGTGAATCACAAAACGGGCAGGTAATTTTCCGGCTGTGGTGATCACCGCTTCACCCGTTTCGCAACTTCCTATTTTTTTGCATGCTTCCAGAATTTCATTGCCCCCTGCACGATGGATGGCACCATCCACACCAAAACCACCCAATAGTGTATTATTGGCTGCATTAACAATTGCATCTACTTTTACCTTGGTGATGTCGCCTTGCATAATTTCAATTTTGCCAGTCATAGATAATCTACTGTATTTAATTTTTCAGTTTACTTTCCAACTCCTTGATTCTCTTTTTCAGCCGAGTAACATGCCACGACTGAAATACCAACATGCCTACAAATGCAAATACAAAAATTGCATTTGCGTAAGGTAAATGTAAAATCTTCAACAGGGCGCCTACAATGATGAGGATGCACCCTATGGAATAAATCAAATTATCGTTTTTCATATTTCACGCCCAGGTTTCCTATCACCAACCACATCAGGATAAACGCTACGAACCAGAAAAAGAACGTGGTTTCTATCAACGTTAATTTTTTAGAGATGATGAAAATAGTAATTGTTTTTTCGAGAAGATTCATGTCATTCCAATTAATCTTACCCAATCAGGCAGATCACTTAATGATAAAACGCTTGCTGGAAAGAATTCCAACAAGCGTTATGCTTAACTAACCGAAATGCAATTCGTTACTTAGTTATTCGGCT
Organism: Cyclobacteriaceae bacterium; assembly: GCA_043774745.1. Lineage (GTDB taxonomy): Bacteria > Bacteroidota > Bacteroidia > Cytophagales > Cyclobacteriaceae > ELB16-189. Next base: position 5,340 of record JAYVTC010000170.1, read on the forward strand.
GTTGTTGGATCGATGATGGTTGCCACACGACTTACGCTGTTAGCAGGAAAGCCACCTTGTTTGGCATGTTCGCGCACCATGTCCTCATTAGGTGCATTGTAAACACAATAGATTTTATTGTCCGTTACATAGCTATGAACCCATTGTATCTGAGGCCCCATGTTGCTTAGCACACCACAAGAAGTTTGTGAAATACCCTTCAATTGTTCGGGTGTTAATTTACCAGCACCTGGAATTTCTCTTTCAATTACGTACTTAGGCATAATCTATTAGTTTTTTATTTCCTACTCATATGGCTTTTCGGAGGCGCCCCGTTTTTTTTACTGTTCGCTGGACTACAGTGGTCAACACTATGACTAACTATAAAGTTAGCGAAAATTTTACACTGAGTTTTTAATGAGAATAAGGAGATCTTTGACCAATCTCCGACAGGGGAATTCTACAAAAGCACAGAAGGCTCGTCTTCTACCATGCGCCTGCGGGCACGATAGCGAACTGTCACTTTTGCCAAGCCCAGAATGAGTACGCCACTCACCACACAAAGCCACATGACAACGACCATCGGCAATGCTGAGCCATCATGCCAAGCACTAACCCACACGGTAATCATGCCACCGATCAGCATGCGGAAACTGCCTAACAGCGAGGCGGCACTCCCTGCATGCTTTGAAAATGGTGCCAGCGCGAGTGCCGAACTGTTGGGCCCAGTAAGGCCTTGCCCCAGTACAAATAAAAATATCATCACCGTAAGGCTTACGATGTTATACCAGTCGAACCACACACCAGTTACTAACACTGAACCCATGATGGTTTGATAGGCCAACGCGTATTTTACCAATTGCTGACTCGTATACCTTTTTAATAGAAAATGATTGAACTGTGCCGATCCAATTAAACCCGAGGCCACAAAAGCGAAGATCCAACCATACTGTCGCTCCGTAGCGTGGTATAGATTCAGGAAAACATCGGCCGATGCCGCGATGTAAGCAAACGATGCGGATGTGGCAATGCCACTGGCAACTGTATAAATACTAAACTGTGGTTGCTTTAGCACTAACATAAAATTGCTAAGAATAGACGAAGGCTTTAATGAAATAGACGCATCTGCTTTCTTGCCTTGGGGTAATAAAAAATAAGTAGCGGCCAAAATCAGCAAAGTGAGCACTGCCAGAATAAGAAACACAGACTCCCAACCAAAGGCAACGGTAAAATAACCTCCCACTGTAGGCGCGATCATGGGCGACACCGCTATCACTAAGATGATTGATGAAAATGCCTGCGCTGTTTTACGTATGGGAAAAAGATCGCGCACAAATGCTTGCGCAGCCACCATACCCACACAGCCACCCAACGCCTGAAGAAATCGCATCGCAATCAATGATTCCAACGAAGTTGAAAACGCACACACGACCGAACTGATAATATAAATAACCAAGCCTACATATAGAGGTTTCTTTCTCCCAAACCGATCTAGCATAGGACCATACAAGAGTTGGCCCACACCAATACCTAATAAGTACGCAGTAAGCGATAACTGCACTTGCGATATACTAACCCCTAACTCAGTCGCTATGGCAGGAAACCCTGGTAGGTACATATCAATCGAAAACGGACTAATGGTAGAGAGCGAACCAAGGATAAGGATGAGCAGTATGTAACGGTTTCGCTTCATGAAGTCAAGTGGCAAAGATAAGATTGCAATTGTGTCGAATTGAATTGTTAACGTTTAATATTATTTAACCCAATAACAATCGTTTTCGATCTAACAAAGTAATCATTTTAATTTGTGTAGGTGCGATTGTCTTACGCACGGACTTAAGAAGGGATATTCCTTGTAAGGATAATGAGGTCGATGTTGAAAATTATTATCGATCAGTGTTAAATAGAATGATGGTTTGGCGCGCCACGAAGTCCCGAGGGCGTAACACAAAAAGTATTCATTGTATCTTCGCAATTTCACCCCAACGGGATACCGGCTCTTGTTTCCCCGGCCGGTATGGCTTACTATGGATATATTGCTATGATATCCTCCCCGCTGCTCAGTCAAAAATTTGATTACGCAAACTCTACCGATGTACCGATTTTCATTTTGATAGCTTGCTCATACATTGCCTGAGCCACAAACAAATCAAAGATGGCCATGCCTGCCGATTTATAAACCGTAGTTTTGTTTATATCGACAGTTACCTTTCGTGTGATCAGTTTACCCAGGGTAAAAATGTCTTCTTCCTTCATCAAGCCTTTCTTCACCGGATTAATAGTATCACCTGTTTCGTGTCGTGCAAACTCGGAATCAATGAATAGTTTATCAGCTAATCGATAAATTGCATCAGGCAATTCCTGCATCGAAGGCTTATAAGATCCAATGCTGACAAAATGCTTACCTCGTAGTTTGTCTTCATCATTCGGCAGTACGGGTTCTGAAGCAGTGGTTGATGCAATGATAATATCCGTCTTGCTCAGGAGTTCATTGGCCGTGTCACTTCTTTCCATCACAACATGAGGAAAATAGTTTTTTACAAAAGAGAGGAGGCGCAATGAGCCTTCGTCAGTCCGATGCAGATAATGTATAATCGAAATAGAACGTACTGCACAAGCAAAGACAGCCTGGTGAATTCCTTGCACTCCACAGCCAATAAGTCCTATGCTCGAGGCATCCGGTGGTGTCATGTATTTAATGCCGATAGCACCCAAAGCACCAGTGCGAAGTGCCGTAAGTTTGGATGCCTGAAGGATGGCTAGCGGCACACCCGTTTCCCCATCATTTAACAGCATGGCACCATTGGTTACCGGTAAACCCTTTCCTCTATTATCCGGCATCACAGTCACTAACTTTGTTCCAAAATACCGGCTGCCCCACGAAGGCATACAGAGCAGTGTATTCTTCTCGTTGTCAAGATGCATTCGCTGTGGAGCCATAGCTTCGCCATGCTCATACGCGAACATGCTCTGCTCTACCGCACCAATCACTTGTTGTAAAGAAAGTAAATCAGTCATTTGGGCACCATCCAGGATAAGCATAAGCTATTTAGTTAGGTTCTCTTTTCATAATCCAATAGTCAGCATCAACGGTCGGCTCATAAATTGAAGCTATACTCTTGTATCCAAGCCGTTCATAAAAACTCATGTTACGCAGCGTAAATGTTTCCAGGTAGGTGGATATGTTAATGCAATCGGTTTTTTCTAGTACATGATTTATCAGGGTTGATCCTAACCCCTGACCTTGAAAACCTGGTTTCAGTCCTATAATGGAAAGGTACCAGGCATCGGGTGGAATTATTTGATTGGCTTTTAAAGACATGAATTCAACGATCTCAACATACGTATCAAAACTATCCTGACCCATATTCAAGAGAATAAATGAATTCTTACGAGTTTTCTTTTCAGATTCAGTACGGCTATCGATCGGTTTTGACCAGACCGAAACACCATGCTTATGAGTATCAGGAATAAATAATTCACCATAGGTTTCTGCTTCCATCATGGAGTAGTCCATATACATCAGCATGGCTTCGCGTTTAGTCGATGCTTCTCCGGAAACTAACCTCTCCAATGATTTATAAAAAGCATCATCCGCCAGGGCTTCATACAAGATCTCTGCAAGTGCTCTATACTTGAATTGATAATTCATATTTTATCGATCATTGTCGCGATTGTTTGATTAATTATTAGGTCACAAGCTATTTAATTCATCTACAAAGTTATAATATATAAATCAGGTCTACGATCGACTTATTTATGAACACTATTGTCATTTGATTGGTATTGTTTCAAGTTTAAAACCTTGATGATTAGCTTATCGTTAAGGGCTAATTCTCTTCTGTTTCCACATGCAATATATGTAACAGTCTATGTATGATTGGAGCGAAAAATACAGCGGTAATACTTAAAAAAGCTACCCCACTATAGAGTGCATAAAAGGAAGAAAATAATTTTGCTTCTGTTGTGGCCATCTCCGCCACCGGCCCCATCCCTGTCAATATCATACAGGCCATATAAAAACTATCAAGCCAGCTAATAGCACCCATATATCGGTAACCCATGGTGCCTATTGAAACCGAAAGGATGATCAACATCAATGAGAAAAAGGCGAAGCGGCCAACCCGAATTATAAATTTTGGAAGGGGTGCTACTTTTTGTCTGCGATGTTCGAACTTCATGAATCGGCTTGATCGCACCTAAGTTCGGCAAAATAAATGGAATTTAATCAGGGCTTAGGATGAAGATCCGTTCTTTTAGGAGCAGCTTACAATTGGGAGAAAATGTTAGCTTTATCAACTTGAATCTAATAAACCATTCATGATACATTATCAAACAGAAGAAAATTTATCAATTGAAGAATTCAGGGCCATTTTGGTTAACTCAACTTTAGGGGAAAGACGACCCATTGATGAGCCTGAAACATTATCTAAAATGCTTCAACATGGTAATTTAATTATTACGGCAAGAGAGGATGGAAAACTAATTGGGGTTGCTCGTTCTTTGACTGACTATTTATACTGCACCTATTTATCTGACTTAGCAGTTGACGAAACTTATCAAAATAAAGGAGTTGGAAAAGAATTGATAAGACTGACCAAGTTAGCCACCCCCAAAGCGAAGCTTATATTATTGTCTGCACCCAAAGCTGTCAATTACTATCCGAAAATAGGAATGACAAAGTGGGAACAGTGTTATGTATTGGATGATGTGAGGAGCTTGAAATAAAATAACTTTATCGATCACCTCTCCCGCTGGGAAAGTGAATCTGAAAATATTTAATTTATTGAAGCAGTGGCATCAAAAAGTTACAAATTCCTCTTTAGTTATGGAGTCTCCTCACAGAAACTTGTTGACGTAGAACTACGACAAGAATCTTGGTAATAAAATGATGTATTATTGACAATTATGTAACAACATGCCTGTACACGATTTAAAAGTTAAACTGCGAAAGCCGGCACAAACCATCATTTAAATACGAATGAAGGCACTGGAACAATTCGCAGGAAAAAGATTTAAGCGTTTGCAGACGTTTCTAAAATTATTTCCTAATGGAAAGGAGAAAGAGGAATTGCACCAGATTCGCTTAGAGATCAAAAGAATAAAAGCGCTGCTCCGTCTCATTCATTTCAACGACAAGGAGTTTTGCGATGATAAACACTTTATTCCACTCCGCACTATTTTTCGAGAAACAGGTAAGATCAGAGATGCAGGCCTTCGCAAAGAACTGCTCGATCAATACACTCAAATTCATACACCGTTCTTCCTCTCGCCTGACAAGGCATTAAATCAATTTATGATTGCATTGCCTGCGCACATTAAAGCCGTGCGCAAACAAAAGAAAATAGTGTTGAAGGAAATAGCGAAAATAAAATCGCGCACGTACACATTATACCTCCACAAGAAAAATAAAGAACTGACAGATATTTTATCGATAGGGTTTTCACAAAAAGATCTCCATGGCATGCGCAAGCTGATCAAAGAAGTTATTTATCTCTCTTCTGTGAAAACAAAGAAAACTAAAATCGATCCGGTCTTAATACAAAGTGAAGAACTCATCGGCAATTGGCACGACAAGAAAATTTTGATTCCCTGGATACATACCCATGCGCCAAAAGAAAAAGCTACGATTAAAAAACTACAGGCGGAAAGCAATCGGGATATGCAGGCACTCAGGAAATTAGTTGAAGAATATCTGAAAAACGAAAAGGTCTGATTCAAGGAATCGAAAACACTTATACTTCGCGTTGCTGTAGCTGCTTCAAACTGCAGCAATAAGTTAATTTTGATTCATTCTGTCAAAAGTTGCCAGAAAAATCAGTATCTTTCTATACCATGGGTTTGATGACTTCTTTCTTTCTCTATAAACTTTACATTCATTAATTCAAATACAGCATGAAAACCTTGCACAGGTCTCTCAGCATCATAGTGATTCCCGTCATATTAAATTTCGTAGTCGGATGCAGCTATTTTAAAGTTGATACTGATAATCATCAGGAGCCAGTAATGACATTAAAAAAAATAGCACTCGCCATTCAAAACAATGACTATATCATATTGCATTTTCTTTCTGGAAATAGTGTGATGCATCTTAAAGATCCAGTGGTTGATACCAATTTATTAAGTGGAGCCCTTGAAAGTGTCTCAAATGACCATATGAAATATCTGCTACCTAAAAAGAGGGTTAATCGCTATAAAGTTTCCAAGGGAGAATCCATTGTTAAAAATGAAATTCATATATATATTAAAGACTATAATAAAGCCCAAGAAGGTGTAGCTATTCCTCTTGACCAAATCTTCCGAATTGATGTTTACGATCCCGCTACAGGTACCGGATTTTCCTATTTTCTCCTCTCGGTAGTTGCCGTAGCAGGCGTACTTGTTTTAGTAGCTGCCGCTACCTCATGTCCATTTGTTTATGCGGATGGTGGCAATGGACTTCAGTTCAAAGGGGAACTTTTCGGAGGGAGAATATATAAATCATTGGAAGCAGAGGATTACCTTTTACTGACAGATGCCAGTGCTCGCGGAATTGAGGAAGTGATGATATCCAACGAATTAGTGGAACGTGATTATATCAATTTCGTAGAACTGATAGCAATTGATCATGCTGCCGGAACGAAGGTTATTCCCGACCAGCATGGAAATTTTCTGACTGTTTCATCACCACAGGCGCCACGTAGCGCCACTTCAAAACTTGGTCATGACCTGCTTGAAAAAGTCTCAAAATCAGATTCTACTTATTTTCTGTTCAATGAAGTTTTTGAAAAACAATATGCTTTCAATGAAGCCATATTTCAATTCGAAAAACCTGTTCATGCTGAAAAGGCAAAATTGGTTTTGAAGGCAAAGAATTCAGCCTGGATAGATTACTTATGGGGTGAGTTTGCTGAATATTTTGGAAGCACCTATGAAAGCTGGACAAAAGAACAGGGAGAGATACCAGCTTCGGAACATATCAAATGGTGCAACGAGCAAGGTATTCTTCTTCAGGTCTATATAGAGAAAAATGGTCAATGGGAGTATGTCGACTATTTCTATTCGATTGGCCCCATGATGACAAAAGACATGATTCTCGAAATGGATATTTCAAAAATTGAGGGAACGAGTTTTAATATGAAACTTGTAAGTGGATTTAATTACTGGGAGCTGGATTATGTTGCCGTTGACTACACTGAAAATTCACTTGTTCAGTTGATTAAATCGTCTGCCGTAACGGCAACTGGTGATAACGGTAATGATTTACTATCAATGATCAGCAGCACAGACGAGCAGCGAGTGCTTCTGCAGGAAAGGGGGGAAAATATTACGCTATCCTTCAATAAAATACCTGCCCCTAAAGAGGTGAGAACCGTTTTCCTACACGCGACAGGTTATTATGAACACGAAGGTAAAGGCACCGGGTTCCCCAATGTTGTTAAGTTGCAGAAGTTTAAAGAACCTTCTGCATTTGATCAATTTTCTATTCAGCAAATGTATTTACTCAACGAAAAATACAGAGAACAATAAATGGTTAATGGTCTTCAAAAGTATTTTATTCTAAGGCTCACATGGCTAAGAATTATCGCCATTGCACTTTGGTATTTCCGTAATCCAAAAACCGCATTTAAGGTACTTGTTGTACTAGAAAAAATCAGAAAACAATACAACGGAAATACAGAAGCCACCAAAGCATTTAAAGCGAATGGTAAATATTTTTTCTATAATCATGTTCCCGGTTTTCCATCCAGGGCATTTGATTCATTTCACAAAGAAGAATTAAACAGCATCAGACCATTTAAAGCAGAAGCTAAGAGGCTTCGATCAGTTATTTTTTCAATTACAAAAAGATGTCCGCTAAACTGTGAGCATTGCTATGAAATTGACCTGCTGAACAAAAAAGAAAAACTACGCTTGGATGACTTAAAAAAAATAGTGAGCGAGCTGCAGCAAGAAGGTGTTACACAAATCTATCTGAGTGGTGGTGAACCTATGGCGCGCTTTAGCGACTTACTGGAACTTTTAAAATCAGCAAGAAAAGGAACAGACTTCTGGCTCATCACATCGGGATATCATCTTACCTTGGAGAAGGCCATACTTCTTAAGAAGACGAGAAGATTAACGGGGGTATCAATCAGCCTGGATCATTTCTTGCCCGAGGCTCATGATGCATTCCGACAAAAATCCAATTCTTATCAAGATGCGGTGAATGCAATAAAAAACTGCAGGCAGGCTGATCTTGTGGCCGGCATGGCTATATGTACCACCCGTTCATTTGTGCAATGGGAAAATTTAATGCGCTATGCTGAACTAGGTCATGAACTTGGCGCTCATTTTATTCAATTACAGGAACCCTATGCAGTTGGCGCCTATCTGGGAAAAGATGTTACGTTAAAAAACGAACACCTTATTATCCTTGACTTGTTCTATAAAGAGGTGAATACAAATCCACGATACAGTCATCTTCCGATAATAGTCTTTCATGGTTATCATCAAAGAAAAATTGGTTGCTTTGGAGGCGGTCACAAATATCTTTATATTGACTCTGACGGAAATGTTCACTCATGTCCTTATTGCAAAGCAAAAAAAGCCAACATACTGGAAGACACGCTCAATCAATGTATCGAAAAATTAGAAAGCAAAGGTTGTGGTTCTTTTGTCAATGTACCTAAAATATCAAACGCGGTGTATCAATGAAAATTCTGATCAGTCCAGTCTCCATAGAAGAAGCAGTAATTGTAGCAGAAGCCGGAACCGATATTCTTGACATTAAAAATACCAAAGAGGGATCATTGGGTGCCCAGTTTCCCTGGGTGATAAAAGAAATCGCCAACCGCTTTCAGCTAATGGGAATTGTATGCAGCGCTACCTTGGGAGATCTGCCCTATAAACCCGGAACGGCAGCGCTTGCCTCTTATGGTGCAGCACAATGTGGCGTAAACTATATCAAGGCCGGACTTCATGGCGTTACTACCTTTGAAGAAGGCCTTGAAGTAATGCAGGCTGTTATCAAAGCAGCCCACATGGTAAATGAGTCTATTACCATGGTCGCCTCCGGCTATGCTGACTTCAAAAAATTCAATGGACTCTCATATAAAACTATTGTTGATATCGCCCACCAATCCGGAGCCACAGTCGTCATGCTTGATACATTTTATAAAGATGGTAGCAATCTTTTTGATGCGATGTCATTCGATGAGATAATGGAATTCAAACAATATGCTCGCGATCTTGGATTGAAAGTAGCACTTGCCGGATCGATTAATGCCTCGCATATGGAAAAGCTTCAAGCCATAGCACCGGATATTATCGGAGTAAGAGGTGCGGTCTGTTTAAAAAATGATAGGTCGGGTAAAATAGACTACGGCATGCTTAAAGAATTTTTAGAAAGTATAAGGTCATTTTCAAGATCAAAAGCATGATCTTCGTTTTCCACTGTATCTTTCTTCGACACTCCGCATGAATTCCGAAATTTTAGCGTATTACAAACAAAAAGAACCAGAGATAAAATCCTCCATCTCTCAACTTTTCCCTAAGCAATGTTCCGATGCATGGATACGGAAAATTACAAACAGAAGCGAACTTTCGTGGGATGTAGATACTCTGCAGACTTCCTTCCTCGATCCGATCAACCACTATCTACAAAACAAGCCCAACTATTTTTATTCACTTGGTGGAATTCTGTTTCTTGAAGCATCGGGTATTCAATCCGATAAATTTCATTTATTGATAACCATCAGCGAAGTTTTTGACAGTTGCTTTACGTTATTTCAGGATATAGCCATCTATAATCCG
>JAYVTC010000171.1:0-5887 GCA_043774745.1 Cyclobacteriaceae bacterium
CGACACAGAACTTAATTTTAAATTTAGCGAACGACCCTATGAATTTATTGATCTGGAGAGTGGAGAAAAACTACGACTCAATCCAACTGAGATTAAGGATCAATTTACAACCCAATTAAAAGAATATCATCAAAGTCTGAAAATGAAGTGCAATCAATTAAAAATTGATTTTATATCAGCCAACATCCACGATGGCTACTTCGAGGTACTTCAGGCCTATATGATTAAGCGATCGAAAATGAAATGACAAAATGAGGGTCTTTCTATCATCAGGACTGAAGTTGCTCGTTGTGAAGCCACGACTTTTTAGTCATCAATTCTTCCTTTGATTCAACCATATCGGGATCAGGAACGCAGCAATCTACAGGGCAAACAGCGGCACATTGTGGCTCTTCATGAAAACCGGTGCATTCCGTACACTTCCCGGAAACGATATAATAAAATTCGTCTGAAACTGGCGTTTGAACAGATTTGGCGTCAATTTTAGAACCATCCTCCATTTCAACCTCCATCAATGCGGTGCCGCCCGCCCAATTCCACTCTCTGCCTCCTTCATAAATCGCAGTATTAGGGCATTCAGGCTCACAGGCTCCGCAATTAATACACTCGTCTGTTATCTTTATTGCCATTTTAGTCCATTATTATGGGGCTTACCCCGTACTTTTGCCACAAAAATAAGGTAGCAAAATCAACTCTCAAAACATCGGTAGTGCACTAAAGGTTTAATGATCTATGGAATTAGCAGAACGAATCAGGGCATTTGCATTATTAGGGAACAAAATAGACCACCTTTCAGCGGAAGAGAGATTTGAAATCTGCGATCAGGCCAGTTATTTAAATCCATGGTTTGTACGAGAATCCATTGAGCTTTCTCTAAAAGGAATCTCATGGTTTATGAATGAGGAGACCCTCGCAAAGTGGGTAAGTCCCTATAACCTGTCAGATAAAAAAAATAAAAAGGTAGGCATCGCCATGGCGGGCAATATTCCATTGGTAGGATTTCATGACTATTTAAGTGTGCTGATTTCCGGAAATGAAGTGGTGATCAAATTGAGTTCACAGGATTCATACCTGCTTCCCAAAATCAACTCCTGGTTAATTAAAATAGAGCCCAAGTTTGCAAACAAAATCCATTTTGAAGAAAGACTAAATAATGTGGATGCCATCATTGCTACCGGCAGCGACAACACGGCACGATACTTTGAATATTACTTCAGGAACATCCCGCACATCATTCGAAAAAACAGATCTTCCGTTGCCATCCTGATGGGAGAAGAGGATAGTGCTCATCTAACAGAACTAGGGAAAGACGTATTCAGCTATTTCGGATTGGGATGCCGTAACATCTCCAAGTTTTTTGTGCCAGAAGGATATGAGTTTGTCAAACTCTTAGACGCCTGGGAGTGCTACAAAGAGATCATTAATCATCACAAGTATGCCAATAACTATGATTATCAAAAATCGATTTTATTGGTGAATAAAATACCTCACCTGGACAATGGCTTTGTTCTTATCACACAGAATGATCAGCTGGTCTCCCCTATCTCCGTTGTATATTTTGAAACCTATACCACTCAATCCGATCTGAAGAGAAAAATAAAAATCCAAAAAGATAAAATTCAGTGCATTGTTTCAGTAAAAGGTTGGTTTGATGAAAGTATACCTTTCGGGAAAGCGCAATTCCCTGAATTATGGGATTATGCCGATGGCATTGATACACTAAAATTTTTATCGGATATCAAATAATCAGCGGAGAATCTCCACCCAGCCTGTCATTGCTTCACCCTCGGCAACCAATCGATAATAATAAATACCGTCCGATATATTTTCAGCTGTCCAGTTATTTTGATAATCGGAGGAAGAATACACTTCTTTACCCCAACGATTGGTTATTGATAACGTGGAACTTGCCGGGAGATTTCTAATCTCGAAGAAATCATTTGAACCATCCCCATTAGGAGTGAAAATATTGGGAATGATTACAGGACATCCGCCTGAAGGCTCCGCAATGGAAAAATCAATGCGTTGAGAATTAACGATTCCTAAACAACCATTTATCGCCTGCTGATTTTGACTTAACTGTATTTCATAGTCACCTAAAAGTAAATTTTCTATTTTAAATGTGGCCGTTGAGGACTTTAATATTACACCCTGAGTTACAGTGGCACCATTACTAAAAATAGTGAAATCAAAATCAGTATCTGATGCTCCTGTAATATTTGCAAGAGTAACTGACCCTTCATTAACCAGACAATCATATTCATCTACGCTCAAATCAAACGTAATAGGATCTGGTTCTCGGCTTAATTCGATGATGAATGAACCCGTTTTTATACATTCTGGATTATTTTCATCGCCATACGTTACCGTGTAAGTGTAGTTGCCAACGACTAATCCAGTGAATACAAAATCATTAGTCTGGGTCTTTGATGTAGGACCAGTAATCTCAATTTTAACACCAATAATATTTACTACAGGAACAGGCGGTTCAATTTGAAAAGTTATGGATCCATCAGGAACAGTAGCACCACACGTAACTTTAACCGGATTGATCGTATTAACAACAACTGCTGAACAATTTGAACATAAAGGATCATTGATAGCACGAAGTGTCACTGTTACAATAGTTGATAATTGAACAGAACACAATGTATTTGATGCTAAAACATTAAACGTTCGGTCTGCATTTATTGGACCTGTTGGTAAATTAATAGTGCCTCCATTTCCAAAGGTTGCGCCTGAAACATTACTATTATCAGCATTGTCATGGAGCTGATAAATGATACCTGGCTCAGAATTTAAAACCTGAATGAACGTTCCCTTGCCGGAACAAATCTGTGCATCCTGAGCTACTACCAAAGGTAAAGGCGATGGAGCAGCATCAATCGATATTGTAGGAGTACTGGTGAGTTGTACTGAACACGCACCATTCACGGCCAATACATTAAATATCTTTGCCGAAGTCAATATTCCGGTAGGCAAATTGATTGTGTTCCCATTGCCAATAATGGCACCGGATACGATGGAGTCATCCGCATCATCTCTTAACTGATAGATTACACCTGCCTCTGAATTATCTATTTGAATGAATGAACTTGTACCGGAACACACCGATGGATTTTGTGGATTTAGGGTGAGTCCAATTAAAGGCAAAGTATTCACCACCACATTCGCAGTGGAGGTTAATTCCGCTGAACAAGTACCATTTGCAACGAGAACTCTAAACAAGCTTGAAGAAGATAAAGTGCCTGTGGGAAGATTGATTAAACCTCCAGTTCCTGCGACTATTCCTCCTAATATGGAGTTATTGCTATTATCAATTAACTGGTAATCCACTCCAACTTCAGAAGTTGAAATTTGAATATTGGTACTACTTCCTGAACAAATTGGCGATGATTCTGCTGCTGCCTGCAAAGAAAGATCAATAGATCCGGAAACAGTTACTGCAGCTGTTGTATTCAGTTGAACACGTGTACAAACACCACCCGAAGCCAACACATTATACGTTATTGACGCATTTAAAACACCCGTTGGAAATTCAATGGTTAATCCTGTGCCACTTACAGCCGTGCCTATTAAACTATTATCGGAATTATCTCTGAGTTGGTAACTTACACCTACCTCAGAATTAGCAATCGTAATTGTTGTACTTCCTCCAACACACAACGGGCTGATGGTAGCTGCAACTGCCAATGATGGATCAGGATTAATATCCACATTAACCGATATTTGATTCGTTAACTCAATGGAACAAGAACCATTAGAAGCAAGAATATTAAAAGTGGTTGTTGCACTTAGATTACTGGTTGGTAAACTAATTGTACCTCCCGTCCCTGCTGCAGATATTCCAATAATAGAATCGTCAGCATCATTACGGAGTTGATAATTAACTCCGACCTCAGAATCACTAACAATTATCTGAGTGCCGCTACCTTCGCATACCGCATTATCCTGAGCGGAGACCGCAATCGATCCGTTAATTAAACCAGATACATTTACTATAATGGTATTGTTTAGTTGTACTGAACATGCTCCACGAGTTGCTAAAACATTAAATGTTGTTGTTGCGGTAAGTACATTTGTTGAAAGTTGAATAGTTGCACCTGTCCCTGCTACTGGACCTCCAATGCTACTGTCATCAGCATCATTACGAAGCTGATAACTAACTCCTATTTCAGAGTTAGCAATGGTTACATCACTTACTCCTCCACTGCAAACAGGGTTAATCGTTGTTCCTACCACTAAACTTTGGTCTGGAATATTTTCAACAGTAACTAATAAAGTTGTATTGAAACATCCAGTGGATGTCCCTGTAAAGGTGAAGGTCACGGTGCCCGCAGATATTCCTGTAATTAATCCTGCGTTGTCGATCGTGGCTACTCCAGGTGCGCTGCTAACCCATGTACCACCTGTTCCAGGGCTCGCTGTCATTGTTGTTCCGATACACATCGTGACTGAAGGTGTGCTTACGGTTGGAAGTGCATTTACGATAACAGGCGAAGTTGTACTGCTACAGCCAGTTGCTGTCTCTATAAAGGTAAAGGTTATTGTACCTGCTGAAACACCGGTCACTAACCCTGTGTTGGCTATAGTCGCTACTGTAGGGTCGCTGCTAACCCATGCCCCTCCAGCACCAGGACTCGCATTTATCGTGGAACCCACACATAAGGTAGCCGATGATATACTAACGATTGGTGCAATATTTACAGTAACGTTTGAAGTTGTTGCACTACAACCTGTCGCTGTTTCGGTAAAGGTGAACGTCACGGTGCCTGCTGATATTCCAGTAATTAATCCCGCATTGTCAATGGTGGCTACTGCGGGCGAGCTGCTAACCCATGTACCGCCTGTGCCAGGGCTCGCATTTATTGCGGAGCCTACGCACAAAGTGATTGATGATGTGCTCAATGTTGGGAGAGCATTAATAGTGATGGATGAAGTCGTAGCACTGCAACCTGTGGCAGTATCAGTAAAGGTGAACGTCACTGTACCTGCTGATATGGCCGTTACTAATCCTGCGTTGTCGATGGTTGCTATCGCAGGGGCACTGCTAACCCATGTACCACCTGCTCCCGGACTTGCACTCATCGTTGAACCAATACACAATGTAGCGGAAGGTGTACTTACCAATGGTATTGCAATGACGGTAACAGCAGAAGTAGTAGCGCTGCAGCCAGTTGTTGTTTCTGTAAATGTAAAAGTTGCTGTGCCTGCCGAAATCCCACTCACTAATCCGGTATTGTCGATGGTAGCTACTGCGGGCGAGTTGCTAACCCATGTGCCACCTGTACCCGGGCTTGCATTTATAATAGCACCTACACAAAGCGTGGCTGATGGAACACTTACGGTAGGAATTGCATTGACTGTAACCGTTGAAGTAGATGCACTACACCCAGTCGATGTCACGGTAAAAGTAAAGATGGCGGTGCCTACTGATATGCCAGTCACTAAGCCTGCATTATCGATGGTCGCTACCGCGGGTGCACTACTTACCCATGTGCCTCCAACGCCAGGGCTTGCATCCATCGTAGCTCCAACACATAAAGTAGCAGATGGTGTGCTCACCATTGGAAGTGCATTTACAGTAACGATAGGAGTCGTAGCACTGCAGCCAGTCAATGTCTCTGTATAAGTAAAGGTGACTGTCCCTGCTGATATGCCAGTAATTAATCCTGCATTATTGATGGTTGCTATCGCGGGTGCACTGCTAACCCAGGTGCCGCCAACGCCTGGACTCGCTGTCATCGTGGCGCCCACACACAACGTAGCAGATGGTGTGCTCACTACTGGAAGTGCATTTACCGTAAATGTTGGAGTCGTAGCACTACAGCCGGTCAATGTCTCTGTAAAAGTAAAAGTGACTGTCCCTGCAGATATGCCAGTAATT
>JAYVTC010000172.1:0-2737 GCA_043774745.1 Cyclobacteriaceae bacterium
AGGACTCCATCTTCTTCCTTTTTCACTGAGCGGATCAATCACTCCCCACCTCCCAATATCACTCATATACATCCTCGCCCCATAATCCAACCACCCTAAATTATGTTCATCCTGTAATTCCTTGCCATTATAGAGATAATCATTGTCGAGTGAACTTTGCTTCTGGTAACTCTGTGCTGCCATGGCAAGGCCAAAGGGATAATAGTCGGTAGTTTGTACTACTTGCAAAGTATTGGTGTTGCGTGTGTGTATGATATTAAAATCATCAAAGTACACACTGGTGCTCGCACTTACATTGCTCTCATTGGCTACGTAGGTGTATAAATAGCCTCCTGTGGGTATAGTTATATCAAGGTATAATTGCTGATGCGCTGCCAGAGCCGCACTGCTCACCTGCACATATCCAAACTGCTGGTACACATAACTGCTGTTAAACAATATGTAAAACAAATAGGCCTTGGGCACTGTGCTCGCTTTGGTAATGGTGGCAGCCTGCACGGGCACGTTATTCGTCAGCGCAGTAAAGGCTGCCTCTCCGGATACTGTTTGGAAGGTGGTCGTTACTGCACTGGCAAGATTAGTGATCAAGGTGTTATTAGTTCCTGTGCCTGTTGAGTATCGTGCAAATACTTCCAGTTGCACACGATCACCGGCAGTTACTTGCAGCATCTTCGCAGGGCCAATGGCTTTGCCTGCTAAGTTTCCATTGGTTTCAGCACTCTTATCAGGGGCAACTACATCAATGCTGGCCGGGGTGCGGTTTAGGGCTGTTGCGCGTGTAGTAATGATATTATAAAACTGCGCTTGCTCTTTGGTGGCTACAGAGGTAGGGCTTTCCATGGTAGCCTTATATTCATCTACCTGCTTTTGGTAGCCATACACAACACGGCTATTGCCCAAATGATCTTTATGAAAATATTCATATTGCCAGGCACTGCCACTTTTAACGGTCCGGCCTTTTGTTAAAGTTATTGTTACTTTGTTGCTTAGGCTATTCACAATTATGTATTCTCGTTGTCTGTACTTTATTCATCATCCCTATTGGTGTTTTTCATCTTGCTCTGCTCGGAGGAGACACCGCTAGGAATTATAGACTCCAACATTGGCGGAGTGATTCACCTAACTATTTATAGATAAAGCAAGTTCCAATTAAATTGCTTGCAGTGAATAAATCACTAACAATACCCTCATCCTCCATATTTATCAAAACTCCTTCATATTTAATACCGGCTACACGCATTTTGACGTGAGATTCCTCTGCAAAGAATAAGGAAGAAATTTTCAAATTGAAATCTTTATTCACAACTATTCGATGACAATTACCAGCACTCTCTTTTTTTTCCAAAATTTTAAAAACTGAATCATTCCTCATTGCATAAATCATGTAAACATTTTCTACCGAATCTATTCTAAGGATCTTAAAATTTTGAGCAACCACACTTTGTTTAACACTTCTATGATTAATACCACATTGAAGGAATGTAATGCTGCAAAGGAAAATTATTAGTCTCATTTTTTATGTGGGGTGTAAGAGTTATAAATCAAAGGACCTTTTTTACCATCATCAACAAAATAGTAGTGAACTCCATTTTGAACATCAGTATAAGATTTTCCTGATTGTGGTGCTATTTCTGACGTTTTATTGTGGACTGTTTTATAATTAGTGCTTGCACTACCAGATACTCCAGTTTGTATAGCTACTTCTCCTCCAACATAAGATTCAATCACTTCGTGAAGTATATCAGCACCAGGTTTCCCATAGTAGTCACTCATTTTTCCGAGGGCCTCCGGATTAACCGCCTGTTGTGCTGAAACTGATTTTTTATCATCGCTTAGTGTATTGCCCAAATAAGCACCATCGGCCAAAACTTCACCATTGTCCAATTTAATATTAGTTGTTGCATTTACTTCAACTTTGATAGTCGTACTATTTATTGCTTCTAATAGCTTAGTGTCAGTATCGGTTTTAGCTTCACCTGTTGCTGAAATTTTTCCGGACCCTTCGTCTCTAGCTAGTTTTAAGGAAGTAGATTTCTGGAGTTCTTCAGTTGCTTTGCCTGCTGCATCACCATTTATAACAACCTCAAACATTCCATCAGGATCAATGAATCTTAATGGATTGTTGTAACCATACCTATAAGGACTCCATTTTCTATTTCCCTCACTTTGTGGGTCAATCAGAAACCATCTAGCAATCGCAGGATCATACATCCTCGCCCCATAATCCATCCATCCTAAATTATGTTCATCTTGTAACTCTTTGCCATTATAAAGATAATCATTGTCCAGTGAACTTTGCTTCTGATAGCTCTGTGCTGCTATGGCCAAACCAAAGGGATAATAATCAGTAGTCTGCACTACCTGTAAAGTGGAGGCACTGCGTGTGTGTATAATATTAAAATCATCAAAGTACACACTCGTGCTCGCACTTACGTTGCTCTCATTGGCTACGTAAGTGTAAAGGTATCCACCGGTGGGTATGGTAATATCAAGATATAATTGCTGGTGAGCTGCCAGGGCTGCACTGCTCACCTGCACAAAGCCAAACTGCTGGTACACATAACTGCTGTTAAACAATATGTAAAACAAATAGGCCTTGGGCACTGTGCTTGCTTTGGTAATGGTGGCCGCCTGCACCGGCACGTTATTCGTCAGCGCAGTAAAGGCTGCCTCTCCGGATACTGTTTGGAAGGTGGTCGTTACCGCACTGGCAAGATTAGTAATCAATGTGTTATTG
>JAYVTC010000173.1:0-4438 GCA_043774745.1 Cyclobacteriaceae bacterium
CAAATTTGCCATGGTAGCTTTGGAGACAATCACCTCTCACAACATCCAGATCTATCTAAACTGACTGAAGCCAAGCATATGGTGTTTAATGATATTTTACTGAAAGGAATTTTATCTAAAAATGGAATGGCCAACTTCAGCAATTCACTGAATAAAGAAGATGTGGAGGCGATTCATCATTTTGTGCTAAAGAAGCAGGTTGAATCATATGGTGTGAGAAAATGATTTCCCGCAGATCACGCTGATTTGCGCAGATTACCTCATAAAATTGATCAGCGTCAATCTGCGAAATCTGCGGGAAACAAGAGATGGAGTAATATAATATTAGATTTTATTAGTTGAACACAGCACTTGATAAAAATGAGAAAGTTCAATCTATTCCTGATCTCCCTGATCCTATCGGTAAGTACCGTCAGCGCTCAAGGAAAATTTGATTTCAGAATTAGAACCATAACTGCGGGAGTAACATTAAAAGACCTTACCGACACTACATCCATCATTAAAGCAATTGACTTCTTAGAAAAATCAAGACAGGTTTTTATTGAGCAAGGTTATGAAGTGCAAACAATAAGAATTTCAACTCAGAATCTTCATGAGTTGGTCTCCGGAAAGTTAAACGAAAGCACAATTGCCCACTTAAAAAGAATGGATAACATCGTTGTAAGGAAAAATGTGGATTTAGCGATAGGCGAATTGGTATCGGACAATCAATATGATCCAAATCTGGCACGGTGGACAACACAACTTATACAGGAGACGATCAGTATTAAATTTAGCATTCCTATTTCGTCAGAGAAAAATGGAATCCATGAGAAGTCAATTAAGACAGCGGCTGAAATTTGTAAAGCTCTGGCCGAAGTGGGCAAAGGTGGTGAAGCAAATTTTCGATTCACTGCTTCTGCAAATTGCCCAGCCGGAATTCCATTCTTTCCTGCGGCCTACCATAAAGGAGTAAACAGTTTTGCGATCGGCCTGGAATATCCAAATGTTATCACGCGGGTATTCAAAACATCGAACTGGGAAAATGCGGAAGTCAAACTTAAGAAGGCATTGGAGACAGAAATGAAACCGATCGAAATCATCGCCAATAGAATACAAAATGCTCAATGGAAGTATGACGGCATTGATACTTCACCTGCTCCCGGGCTTGATGCCAGTATCGGAGACGCCATTGAGGCGTTAACCAAAAAGCCATTTGGAAGTTCGACCACACTGAGTGCCTGTGCGATTATTACGAAGGTGATAAAAAATTTAGATGTTAAATCCTGCGGATATTCAGGATTGATGTTACCGGTTGTTGAAGATAGAACATTAGCAAAAAGAGCAACAGAACAATATTATACTGTGGAAGAACTATTGTTATTCTCTTCGGTGTCGGGAACTGGACTTGATGTAATTCCTATTGCCGGAGGTACATCGACAGAAACCATGGAGGGAGTTTATCGGGATGCAGCAGCATTGTCATTGAAATACTTCAACAAGGCGCTATCAGTAAGGTTGTTTCCAATACCCGGAAAGAATGTTGGGGATATTGTGGAGTTTGATAATCCTTATTTAACAACTTCCACTATTATGAAGCTGAATTAGTTAGTGGTTTTATTTCGGTCTGTGAAGACACAGACCGAGGATAAAATTCGCTTAGCGAGGAAGATGCTGAAGCGATTCATCAATATCTGTTGAAGCAACAAACAGTTTGGTATGAAGTACAAGAGAAGAAAAATGCTGTGGAGGTAAAACAGAAATAGTTATTTGATACACAACACATCGAAAATGAAAACTCAAAGCAAATTCACGAATCTCCTCCTTCTTCACATGCTGATATTAGGAGTGTTGTTGATCTCAACGGAAAGCTTTGGCCAAAAACCAATAGGCTTGGTTGACTCACTACAAAACAGTGTTAAAGACATTAAGGAAGAGATCACCAAATTAAAGGATGATTATTATGTCATCGTTCCTTATGGTCTTGCCGGAAATGTTGGCGTTTTTGTTAGTCTGGATTACGTAATCCTGGTGGATGATCAATGGGCCGTTCTATCTACACGCATTAAGGAGTTGGTGAAATCAGTTACCGACAAACCAATCCGTTATATAATCAATAGCCACTTTCATTACGATCATGTGGATGGTAATCGAAGTTTTGGTAAAGAAAAAATTCCGATTGTGTCGCACGTGAATGTTCATACCCGGCTATCCAAAGATCAGCAATTGTCATTATCTGGATTGCAGAAGGCTCATGCTGCCGATGTTCTTCCTACGATCACGTATTCTGAGACCATGAATTTGCAGGAGCCAAAGGAAACCATTGAATTGATATATGTAAAAAATGCTCATACCGATGGGGATACCTTTATCCACTTTAAAAACGCAAACATCTATCACACCGGAGATGTTTTCGTGCGCTATGGCATTCCATTTATCGATGAGAATAATGGAGGAGATATCTATGGGATGATTGCAGCCGCCAACTACCTGATGGAGCATTCGAATAGTGAAACCCAATTCATACCTGGTCATGGAGAGGTTTGTTCTGTGCAGGAAGTTAAAGCATTCCGTGATTTATTGACTTTAATTCTGGACCATGTTAAAAGGCTATATAAACAAGGTGCGTCTATCGAAAAGGTATTAAGTGAAGTAAAAATTGATGCGAAGATTGGAGGATTTGACAAGCAGAATTTTATAAGACATACTTATAGAATGGTGCAGAAGCATGAGAAATGATTTTCTCTTAGATTTCACAGACCAACAGAAGAATAGATCATTTTGGACTGTCGGGGCAAACCCTATAGCTTATTCAAAATGTTTTTTCATCACCACAGCATAATCGGCAATGGCCAATTCAGGTGCTTCCAGTTCCGGGTGCCATAGTTTCTCCCACTCAAAACTGTAATAACCTTTGTAACCTCCTTTTGAAAGGGCATCAATCGCTTCGAATACAGGAACATCCCCTTGCCCCAGTCGCGTATAGGTGAGTTTGTCGTTCGACAGCTTTGCATTTTTGATATGCGTGTGACGAATATACTTTTTCAATTTCTCATACGCCATCGCGGGTGATTCTTTGGTTACGGTCCACATGTTGGCCATATCCCAGATCAAACCCACCTGCTCATGTTCAGAAGCCTTCATCACCTGCTGCAGATCATTTACATAAATCAAGTCGCCATGCGATTCAATGAGCACAATTACATTACTTCCTTTTGCATGATTGCCAAGTTCCAGCAAACCTTTGGCGATTAAGTCCATGGTTTGGTTTTTATCCTGGTCTTTCGCAAAGTTATTGGGGAAGACACGTATGTAAGGACACTTCAGCTCCTGTGCCAGATCGATATATCGTTTTCCTTCATCGAGGTTTTTCTTTCTCTCGTTGCCTTCAGCAAAGTGCAGCGTTGCAGATGCTCCAAGGTTTACAAACTCCAACCCTTTGTCTTGCAGCAGGCGCAGTGATGTTGCAAGATTTTGTTTGCTGAACTCCTTGCATTCGGTAAGATCCATTTCTCGCAGGAGGCCACGAACTTCAATTCCTTTAAAGCCATGTTGCGATGCAAAGTCTACAATTTGTGTGAGCGACCAATCGGGGCATCCCAGAGTGGAGAAAGCGAGACGGGGCTCCTTCTTTTTAAATACAAATGCGGAGGCGCCAAGCGATGCGGTTATGTACGCTGCAGTGGTTTGTAAGAAATCCCTGCGTGTGGTAGTGTTGTTCTTCATTATCTTAGTATTGAAACCAAGTTATGACAAAGAAAAACCTAAGACAAATCGTTTAACAATTGATCTTATTCACCCTTGTTTCATGACGCCCACCTTCAAAGGGAGTAGATAGAAATTTATCAGTAATTTTTTTGGCAGCTTCTTCAGTAACAAATCGCGCTGGGATGCAAACTACATTGGCATTGTTGTGCTGGCGTGCGAGTGAGGCAATCTCTTCTGTCCAACAAATAGCGGCACGGATACCTTGTCTTTTATTGGCGGTGATGGCTACACCATTGGCACTACCACAGATCAACACACCTAATTCAAATTCTTTTTTCTCTACTGCACTGGCAACCGGATGGGCAAAGTCGGGATAATCTACTGAGGCCAGACTGTAAGTACCAAAATCTTTCACCTGATGACCGTTTTTTTCAAGATGCTTTTTCAGCAACTCCTTATATTCAAATCCGGCATGATCTGCTCCTATCGCGATGTTCATGATTAACGTTGTTGATCTAATCGGGCTTCGTCCAATTCACGCTTTGTTTTTCTTCTCAGTTCAATCGTTGAAATTAAAATACTAATCTCATAAAGGAAATACAATGGAATCGAAATCAGGGAAAGGCTTAAAGGATCTGAGCTCGGTGTAATTATTGCCCCGATAACTAAAATCGCGATCACAGCATGCTTGCGAAAGCTCTTCAACAGCGCAGGTGTAACAATTCCTACCTTTGTCAGGAAGAAAATGACG
>JAYVTC010000174.1:0-11369 GCA_043774745.1 Cyclobacteriaceae bacterium
TGTAATAGGTAACAGGAGAGCATGACATAGGCAACAGATTAGTTTGTAACAGGTACCAGGAGAGCATGACATAGGTAACAGATTAGCATGTAACAGGTAACAGGAGAGCATGACGTAGGCAACAGATTAGTATGTAACAGGTACTAGGAGAGCATGACATAGGTATCAGATTAGCATGTAACAGGCAATAGGAGAGCATGACATAGGCAAAAAGTCTGGCAGGTAGCAGGATAGATTGATAGGCTTTGGAGTCTGTTCTATAAACTGTGTCAGTTGAAGGCTGTAAACTGAACGAGGCTGTAAACTGAACTGTGTCAAAGTAGGACGAACACTAACCGCCACTTTTAAAAATACTATCATTCCGTGGGCATGGCAGATTACCCAATCATGGGCGCAGCCCTTCATACTTTTATTTTCAGAGACCTGATTAAAATCATAGTATTTCACGATGGGAATGTATCCCTTTACATCGCTCGCACAGGCCAGACGGGTTTGGGGTTTGAGAACATTGTTGTTTTGGGGAAGGCTGTCCGGGGGGGTGGCCTTTCTTATTATATGTCATTCCATAAGTACACCCGCATCTTAACAGCAGCCCCTAATATTGAATTAACTACTTACAAATCGTACGCACCACGTTATCATCCACCCGGGTTCCAAACTTCTTTGCCTGGTCTAAGTCTTTACACGCTTCCACTTTTTTTCTAAGCCGGTGGTAGGCGAGTGCCCGGTTATAATAGGCAAGACCATACTCAGGATAATAGGTAATCGCCACCGTGTAGTCTTCAATGGCTTCAGCAAAACGGTTTTGTTTCACCAGCACATTGCCGTGATTGAGCCAGCCTTTTTCATAGTCGGCTTTTAGTGTGATTACTTGCCTGTAGTCGACCAACGCCCCAAGGAGATCCTTACTTTGCTCTTTAACAATTCCACGGTTGAGCCAATTGTCAGGATCGGCAGGATCAAGAAGAATTGCCTCATTGTAATCTTCCAGCGCGCCTTTTAGATTGCCGGCATTCATTCTAATCAATCCGCGCTCAGAATAGGAGTAAGGCATCTTAGGATTTTTTTCAATCGCTTCTGTTAGCAAGCGTTCTGTTTCTTCGGGGGTCGTAGTCGTCTTCTTAAGCACAGCAAGATTATGTCGAGCTAAACTACTTTCCGGATTCAGTGCAAGGGTCTGTTCAAAATCACCGATGGCTTTTGCTGAGTTGCCAGCTTGCAATTTTGCAATCCCGCGGTTAAGGAAGTAATCAGGATCTTTGGGATTGACGAGGATGGCAGCATTAAAATATTCTTCCGCTTTGGCGAAGTTCTTCAACTTCATTTCAATCAGGCCAAGGTAATTTAATATGGTGGGCCTCAGGTTGTGATGTGCTGTGAATGCTTTGGTAACACCATCAGCCGATTTGTCGGTTTGAAAATAGACGGTGTTCGTTTCGCCACCTTCGGGCAAGGTGAGGAGTTTTAAAAAATCTTCTTTGGCAACAGCCCACTG
This sequence comes from Cyclobacteriaceae bacterium, assembly GCA_043774745.1. Classification (GTDB taxonomy): domain Bacteria; phylum Bacteroidota; class Bacteroidia; order Cytophagales; family Cyclobacteriaceae; genus ELB16-189. Next base: position 1,496 of record JAYVTC010000174.1, read on the forward strand.
CCCGTAATCATAGCGGGTAACGGCCCGGCTAAAAAGCGCTTCTTTGTCCTCGGGTTTTGTTTCGAGGTAGATGTTGTAATCGGTTAAAGCGCCTTGCTTGTCACCCAAACCTTCACGTGCCATGGCCCGGTTATAGTAGGCGTCCATATAATAAGGGCTCAACCGTAAACACTCGTTGAAGTGGGCGAGCGCAGTTTTATACGATTTACTCTGAAGTGCTTCTTCTCCCTTTTCAAAATAGTAAGAGGCATTGCGCTGCTGGGCAAAAGAACTCATGCCCATCCCTGCAAGGATAACTACCATGATCAGCCTATATAGTCGCTTAGAAGTCATTTTTTAAATTTCTAAAGAATAATTCACTTATGAAACTTTAGAATAAGGGGCACACGCATCTTCTGATGTTATTCAGGCATCACTGCGCACCTCCTCTGTCCATGTCTTTTCTGGCAGATTCACGCTCACACCATAGCGTAATGTCATTTTCATTGGTGTTAGGTCTTGCGACCTGACACTCTCTAGCTGTCCAAGAATCGTCTTCGGGTACCGGTCAAATGCGCGCCACAAAGGCGTGAGATAAACCCTTCTTTCATTGGTGTTAGGTCTTGCGACCTGACACTTTAATTCACTGAGAAATCACAGAGATTAAGTTCCGTGTCCCTCTGTGTACATTTCTCGGTGGCCTTTGTGGTAAAAAGTCACCATTACCACTCTTAACTTAATGACATTGCGCCATAGCGGTGAGATAAACCCTTCACAGGCTTTTTATCACATCAGGCACTAAAAAATCCCCAAACGGAAAACATACTTTCCTCTTTCTGTGTTTAACGTGCATGGAAAAGACAAAAAATTCGAAAGCCAATCCAAAGGCAAAGGCGATCAGTGCGGAAAAGATTATAGCGGATTATCGCGACTATGTTCTTACGGAAGGCAAGCAACCCGCTTCGGTGTATAAGTTTTGTAAAGACCACGGATTCAAGGAAAATGAATTCTATCAATACTTCGGGTCTTTTGAAGGCCTGGAAAGATCAATCTGGAAAGGGTATATCGATCAAACCCGCAGTCGGATGGAAAATGATCAGGACTACCAGGGCTTTACTTCGCGGGAAAAAATTCTCACGTTCTACTTTTCATTGGCTGAGTTGCTGAAATCCGATCGCAGTTTTGCGGTTCATCAATTGAAGTCATGGAAGAATCCCTCGGCAGTGCCGGTGTTCTTAAAAGGCTTTAAAGAATCGTTTAAAGATTGGATCACCTCGCTGTTGAATGAAGGAAAGAGTTCAGGTGAAATCGCAAAGCGCCCTTACCTTGATCAACGCTATGATATGATCTTCTGGATGCACTTCGTTTTTATCCTCCAGTTCTGGGTGCACGATGAAAGCCCCGGATTTGAAAAGACCGATGCCGCCATCGAAAAGTCAGTGAACCTGGCCTTCGACCTCATCGGCAAAGGAGTTCTAGATTCGGCCCTCGACTTTGGAAAGTTTCTCTATCAAAATACTAAAAACTGATTTCGACTACGTGATGAAGGTGAAGGAGCAGAAGAGTATACCGGTTGGCAAAGTCCAGCGGGCTACCAAGTTTTTATCAACAGGAGCTAAAATTGGAACGAATTACCTGAAGCATTACAGCAAGAAGTTAGTCAACTCCGAGCTCACCAAAGACCAGCTTCACCTGGACAACGCCACCGACATTTACAACTCACTCAGTCAGCTCAAAGGAAGCGCGTTGAAAGTTGCTCAAATGCTGAGCATGGACAAGAACCTACTGCCCACCGCGTATCAGGACCAGTTTGCCATGGCCCAATATAGTGCGCCACCATTATCATACCCTTTGGTAGTGCGCACATTTGAAAAGTCGATGGGCAAAAAACCACAGGAAATATTTGATACATTTTTGCACGCTGCCTCCAATGCAGCTTCGATCGGTCAGGTCCATCAGGCAACAGCAAAGGGCAAGAAGCTGGCCGTTAAGATTCAATATCCCGGTGTGGCCGATAGCGTGAAGAGTGACCTGGCCATGGTGAAACCCATCGCCTTGCGCATGTTCAAACTGAATGCGGCCGAATACGATGAGTTTATCGGGGAGGTACAATCCAGATTGCTCGAGGAAGCAGACTACACATTAGAGTTGAAACGTTCACTCGAACTTTCCAAGCAGTGCAAGCACATCCCCAACCTGGTGTTCCCAATCTACTATCCCCAGTATTCGGGCGACCGTATTCTGACCATGGATTGGATTGAAGGCAAGCCATTGGGTGAGCGGATTAAGTTGAAAGACATCGGTGCAAAAGAAGGGCAAGTATTGGGTCAGGCCCTGTGGGATTTTTATCATTATCAGATTCATACACTGCATTCGCTTCACGCGGATCCGCACCCCGGCAACTTCATCATCACCCCGCAAGGAAAGCTGGGGGTCATTGACTTTGGCTGTGTGAAGGTGATACCCAACGATTTTTACAAGAGTTACTTTGAATTGCTCGATAAGGACATGCTCAAGGATCCTAAAAAGCTCGACAAGGTGTTTCACGATTTGCGCTTCATCTACAAAGACGATACGGCCGAAGACAAGAAATTCTTTAAGGAAGTCTTCACCCATTTGGTGGAGTTGCTAGGCCGCCCATTCAGAACACCGCGCTTTGATTTTTCTGAAAAGACCTATTTCGAATCGTTGTATAAGTTTGGTGAGGAGATCGGAAACATGAAAGCATTCCGTGAGTCGAAGAAGGCGAGGGGAGTGAAAGATGCTTTATATATCAATCGTACGTATTACGGTCTATACAATCTGCTACACGAACTCAAGGCGGAGGTCGATACCACCTCTTATGTAGACTTTAAGTAACGGAATAGTCCCCCTTCTCAATTTCCATTTTGGTGTTGGTTCTTTTTCATTGATGTTAGGTTTTACGACCTGATACTGAAAAGAATCACCTTCAGTACACCTATTGGCCACCTGTATCGAGTGCATGTGGCTTCTCAATTTTGTATCAGTCTTAAGCCCCTTTCCCTCCCCATAGATATAGGGGAGATGTCTTACCTTAGTCGTATTTCATTTTGAAAAATCATTCATAGTCAATACTTTAGTGTCCTGTAGTTAATTTTTTAAACTAATACTTAACTTTTTTCCTCATGAGAGCCATCTGGAAAGGACACATTCAGTTTTCATTGGTAACAATCCCGGTCAGAATCTATAACGCCATCGACACGGGGCAAACCATCAGCTTCAATTTGCTTACGCGCGAAGGACATAACCCCGTTTCGTATGAGAAAAAAGATAAGGTTACGGGTCAGCCATTGAAAAATGAAGACATCGTGAAAGGCTATCAATACGAGCCTGGCCAATATGTAATTGTGGAGCAGGATGACCTCAATAAAGTGAAGCTTAAAAGTGAGAAGATCATTGAAATTGAAGGCTTCGTCAAGTCAGTAGAAGTACACCCTACACTTTTCGAGACCCCCTATTTTATAGGACCCGATGGCGACATTGCAGCTAAAACATATGGCTTGCTTTGCCAGACGTTGAAGGATAGCGGAAAGATTGGTGTCGGCAAAGTAGTCCTTCGCGACCGCGAGACCCCGGTGCTGATCACCCCGCATGAAGGAGGAATTCTGATGTATCGCCTGCGCTATCCCAACGAAATCAGAAACATGAGTGAAGTACCTCAGCTGCTTGAGGTAAAGGCTGATAAAACACAACTGAAATTAGCCAAGACCCTGGTCGATTCCATGACCACCTCGTTTTCAAAAATCGAAATGAAGGACCATTACTATGATGCCCTCAAATCAATCATTGATGCAAAGATTGCAGGCAAAGAGATCGTGATGATGACGGAGGAAGAACCTCAGGTAGTGGATATCATGACGGCACTCAAGGCAAGTATCGATGCAGCGAGGAAGAAGCCGATGGAGAAAGCAAAGGGAACAGAGGCCAAAGCGAAAAAGGAAATCGTTACAAAAACTGCTCGCAGAAAGGCTAGCTAAGTAGATCGGCCAAGCATAAATAGTTACTTTTGCAACATGACGAAGGTGATCCAATTCCCAGGTTCCAATCCTGAAAAATTTGGCTTCAAGCCTGTTCGTAAAAAGCGAAAACCGGACGGAGAGACTCCAGGTCAGTTAGATCTCTTTTCGGGGGGCAAGGTGCGGAGTTTGCATCGACTTTCTGTTTTTGAGGAGGCTTTGATGTTGGACGAAGAAGGAGACAACCATGCCCGCGTAAGGGAACACTACCTGAAAGCCATTGAATCCGGTGACTCAGTTGCCGATGCCTACTGTAATCTAGGCATTCTTGAATCAGAGGAAAAGAACAACATCCTTGCAATTGACTATTTCACCAAATCCCTCAAGGAAGATCCACGTCACTATGAAGCTCATTACAACCTGGCTAACCTGTATGCCGAGATCGGCAACCTGCCACTGGCTAAGGTTCACTATCAGATGGCGATCACGATTGAGCCGGAGTTCCCCAACAGCTATTTCAACCTTGCCCTTACATTGGCCATGAATAAAGAGGTAGAGGAGGCGATTAAAGCATTGCTGACGTATCGTGATCTGGTGTCGCAGGAAGACCGCAATCAAGCCGAGCACCTGATCAATAATCTGACACATTCATTGCGTTGATTATTGATTGATTAATCATTTATACAGAAAGTTGTTTTTCGCGCTTTAATTCCCTTAAAGTGATGCCATGGTAACAAAAAATAAGATGGCCCTGTACACCTCCAGTGCTACTTTCAGAAAGAGAATCATCGTAATGGATTTCAGAATAAGCCGCCATCCCGTTTCATGATAGAAGGTATGGCTTGAACGAATTACAAAGTAGAGATTAGTAACAATAAAAATGACCGTTAGCGCAGTTTCATCCAGGTATCTACCTCCTCCTATGAGTCTCATAATGATGGTGAGCACAATGGTATTTATGAAGAGATTGAAGCAGGCCAGTTCCACCGCATATCCCACATGGTCCATAAAGTATTTGTTTTTCTTCCAGTAAAGGAAGTTCAACGGAAGGGAAGAAACGACCACAAAAACCATCACCATTAACTTAGCCAGGCTCGTGGTTTTGAGATTATAAAGGAGTGTGAAGGAGCTCAGATCAACCCCCATGCTCACGATTTTGTGAGCAATAACATCCGAATAGAAACCCCGCAAAGGGGACAGCAATTGTGTGTTTAAGGATGCATTGAACAACTGAATCACGGGAAAGAAAAAATAGATCAGGTTCAATACAAAAAACAAGGCCGTTGGGCTAAGGCGATTCACGCGTTTGCCGTTAGAAAAGTCCCTCGACAGAGCTCCGGGACTTTTAATAACCATCCAAAGCGTCTTTACAAATCTGCTGTCCACGAAAGTGACTGCTAGTAAAATGTTGTTTACGATGGTCTTAAAGGACTTGTCAGAAGGAGTTAAAACCTTTTCACCGCATTGATTACAAAAGGTGCCCGCGAACTCATGGTGGCAGCTCTTACAGGTATGTTGTTCGTGGTGATGGGTCATTGGGGTAGGGCAAAGTTACGGCTTTAATTTCTTTAGCACTTTGCCACCTCTGGACAGAAATCCAGCACTCGCATATGGAAGTTGATCTTCAATTAATGGGATCAGTTCATTCTTTAACTCAGGCACTTCCTGGGTAATGTTGGCCAGCACGGTCATGGCAAAAACCCGGACGGCAACAGGCTCCTTCGCATCCGCCAGAAAGGTGAGGCAAAGGTTGGCCGTGATGCCCTGATAAGTTTTTGGAACCCGCACAAACCGTAGCATGCGCAATGTATTCCGCTTCACGGAATCGTGAATGTTTTTCTTTCCGAGCTGTGCAAGTATTTTCCTGAAATGTGGTTTAAGATGGTCTGGATATTGTTCGATGCAATAGCTTAATGGCCACGCTGCTCTTTGGGTCACCCGATAGGGCCCTTGAAGAAAGACATCAACCAGTTGGGCGAATCTACTCGGATCATTCCCCACATAGCTTACGATCTTATCTTTCTGCTTTTTGCTGTGCTCTCGGAGTATTTCTTCAACTAAATTCATTTGTTTCATCACTTAAGCTATCAATAGTTAAAGGTCTGATTATTAAATTTTTGATAATTGACTACTGACATTCTGTCTTTGTGTTGGTAAGGTATTGTTTTCATTCAAACCGGTTTTGTGAAATGAGTGTTTAGATCGCAGCAGGCGTTGTGTTAACTTGCAGCCCTAATTTTCAATTTAGTGAATTATTTATCTGCAGAATCTCTCTCCAAGTCCTTCAATGACCGCTGGCTTTTTAAAGATCTTACACTCGGAATTTCGCAAGGCGACAAGATGGCCCTGGTAGGAGAAAACGGAACCGGAAAGTCTACCTTATTAAAAATCCTGACGGGTCAGATTCCACAAGATGGCGGGGTGGTTAGTATTCGCGATGGCATCAAGTTAGGGTACTTAACCCAGCAACCTAATGTGGATGGAAACCTGTCCGTAAAGGAAATCATCTTCGACAAAAACAATAAGGTGGCTTCGGTGGTGAAGGACTATGAAGAGTGTATTCATGATCCCAACGCCACACCAGAACGGATGCAACATTTGCTTGAGCTGATGGAAGAATTTAAGGCTTGGGACTACGATGCCAAGGTGCAAACCATCACCAGCAAGCTAGGAGTAGTTGACCTCGACCAGAAGTTCGATGAGCTTTCGGGTGGTCAACGCAAGCGCGTATTTTTAGCCCAAATGCTCTTGTCGGAACCCGACCTGATCATTATGGATGAACCTACCAACCACCTGGATCTGGAAGCCATTGAATGGTTAGAGTCTTACCTATCCGGGCAGCTGATCACATTATTGATGGTGACCCACGACAGGTACTTTCTGGATAACGTAGCCAATGAGATTATTGAGCTTGACCGGGGCAAACTTTTCCGGTATGATGGCAACTATGCCTATTTCCTTGAAAAGAAGTCGGAACGGGAAGAGATGCTGAAAACGGAGGTAGGAAAGGCGCGCCAGCTGATGAAGAAAGAATTGGAGTGGATGCGCAAGCAACCAAGGGCCAGGGGCACGAAAGCCAAATACCGCATCGAAGCCTTCTACGAAATACAGGACAAAGCATCTCAGAATATAAAGAAAGACAGGCTGGAGCTCGACATTCAGGAAGCCAGGCAGGGAGGGAAGGTGATGGAACTGCATCACGTTTCAAAAAGCTATGGACAAAATAAAATGGTCGATGATTTCTCCTACATCTTTAAAAAGAAAGACCGCATTGGCATAGTAGGTAAGAATGGTGTGGGCAAGTCAACCTTTTTGGATTTGATCACCGGAGCCAGTAAGCCCGACAAAGGCGAGATTATTTCTGGAGTCACAACCAAGATTGGTTACTTCACTCAGGAAGTGGAGGACCTCAATCCGGCCCACCGCGTAATTGAAGAAGTGAAGGAAATTGCTGAGTATATCACCATGGCCGATGGCACCTCGATATCGGCATCCAAGTTTTTGGAGACCTTCCTGTTTCCGCCTGAGAAGCAATACAACATTGTAGAGAAATTAAGTGGAGGTGAGAAGAAGCGGTTGCAGTTGCTGAAAGTATTGGTGAAGAACCCGAACTTCCTGGTGCTGGATGAACCCACCAACGACTTTGATATCGATACTTTAAATGTGCTCGAAGATTTTCTGGAGAAGTTCAACGGCTGCTTATTGCTGGTATCCCACGATCGTTACTTCATGGACCACCTGGTCGATCAGCTTTTCATCTTTGAAGGCGATGGAAAGATCAGACCATTCAATGGAAACTATTCCGACTACCGTACCTGGATAGAAGAGGAGGAAGAAGCCAAGAGCAAACCCGTGGCAGCAAAGCCGGTGAAAGAAGAAGTAGCATCCGACAAGAAGAAACTTTCCTTCAAAGAGAAACAAGAACTGGATCAACTGCAGCCCGAGATCCAAAAACTGGAAAAGGCAAAAGAGGAGTTGACAAGTCAGTTGAATAGTGGCATCAGCGATCATCATCAGCTTCAAAAACTATCCGAGCAGATCAAGAAGCTGGATGAGAAGATTGACATGAAAACACTGCGTTGGTTAGAGCTGTCTGAGCTTAATAATTGAAGGTTGAGCTGCGAGGCTATAGCCACAAGCCCACGATACTTTCTCAAAGCTCAAAGCTAGCGGCTCGCAACTAATTCCTGAGCATACACAGGTTAGGTGTCGATTGAAATTATTTAATCTAAAAGTCAGGATTTAGGCTTATCTTTGTGGCATTAAATAAGTCTCAAATATTGAATCAGGCACAAGTCATTACGCTCTATCAACCACTGCTCCATCAGATAGCCTACAACCTGCTGCGTTGTAAGGCCGATGCGGAAGATATTGTGCAAGAAACGTTCATGAAGTGGCTCAGCATTGATCATGCTAAAATCGAGAATACAAAAGCCTATTTGATTAAGGCCGTTACCAACAATTGCCTCAACCATATCCAATCGTTAAAGAAGAAAAAGGAAGAGTATTGGGATTCGGTTCAACTCTCAGAGTTGATGGTGAAATTCAAGGAATCCGACTTTGCCAACATTGATTTTGAAAAAGAGCTTTCGGCCGCATTTAAAATAATTCAAACCAAGCTCGAGCCTTTGGAAAGAGCTGCTTATTTGCTAAAAGAGGTTTTTAACTACGAATACGAAGAAATCCAAAAAGTGCTGGATAAGAAAGCAGATCACTGCCGCCAATTATTTAGCCGTGCCCGTAAAAAGCTGGAGGAGGAAAAAGGGAAGATGAAGTTTGATTTACCTGACACTTCAAATCTCTATGAAAGCTTCAAAATAGCCTGTCACCTAGAGGATGCCAACGAATTTATTCAGCATCTCAAGTCTGATATCTCTAACGCTCTTCAACAAAAAAAATAATTTCCCCAGATTCTGTCACAAAACAATAAGAAGTTGGTCTTACAGCATATTAGCATCTTTTAGGCTAATATGTAACATTAAACCTACCTGTATTATGAAGGAGATTTTGATTTTTTTCGTGGCCCATTGGTACCTGTCTTTGTTTTTTCAGACATTCTTTCTTCACCGTTATGCTGCTCATAAGGCCTTTACGATGAGTCCGTTTATGGAGAAAGTGGTCTACATTCTGACCTGGATATTTCAGGGTTCAAATTATTTAAGTCCTTACGGATATGGTGTTATGCACCGCATGCATCACGCTTTCGCGGATACTGAAAACGACCCACATTCACCAAAATATGATGAAACTATCTGGAACATGATGTGGAAGACCAAAACTATTTATTCAGATATCGCCAATAAAAGAGTAGAGGTTGAAAAGCGCTTCACCGAAGGGGTTCCTAATTGGATCGCCTTTGATAAGTTCGCCCGTTCATGGCCTTCCCGCCTTTTCTGGGGCGCTCTGTATGTTGCCTTTTATGCTCAGTTTGCAACCACCTGGTGGTTATGGTTGCTGTTGCCGGTTCATTTCCTGATGAGTCCCATTCATGGAGCGATCATTAACTGGTTTGCCCATAAGTATGGTTATAGAAACTTTGAAGTAGGAGACACATCTGTGAACTTCCTGCCAGTTGATTTTCTGATGATGGGAGAAAGCTATCACAACAATCACCACAAATATGGTTCAAGGCCTAATTTCGGTGGCATTCGGTGGCATGAAATAGATCCTACGTATGTGGTTATGCGCATCCTGGATAAAGTCGGTGTTATTAAGCTGGCCAGACAAAAAGAGATCGTTTTAGAGCGCATCAAGAAGGCTGCATAAGATTGATAAGAGGAAATCCGATTTTAATCCATATCTTTGACGCAATAAATTTATAACAAATCACAATGAAAGAAGGAACAGTAAAATTCTTTAACGAAACCAAAGGATTCGGTTTTGTAAAAGAAACGTCTTCAGGACAAGAGTATTTCGTA
>JAYVTC010000175.1:0-5357 GCA_043774745.1 Cyclobacteriaceae bacterium
TGGTCAGTCGTTGGTTTTAGGACCAGAAAGAGCGTTCGGTGTCATTGTAATTCAGTTAAAAGCATTTAAGAAAATATTCACCGGTCAGCTTTCATTTCAGAAATCTCTATCAGGTCCTATTGGTATGGCGAAAGCCTACGGTGGCACCTGGGATTGGGAACGCTTCTGGCGCATGACGGGACTACTGTCAATGGTGCTTGCCTTTATGAACTTGTTGCCGATACCCGCATTGGATGGTGGTTATGTTGTGTTCTTGCTTTATGAAATGATCAGCGGCCGCGAGCCATCAGAGAAATTCTTTGAGAATGCGATTAAAGTAGGCATGGCCATATTGCTGGTGCTGATGGTGTTTGTATTCTATAATGATATTGCCAAGTTGATTACAGGATGATAAAGAATAAGTTCTTTGATATTAAAAAAAGGGCATTGAGAGATGCCCTTTTTTTATGATCACTCGAATATGGATATGTGTGCAAATCATTTTTGAGTAAAGTGTTTATATTAGAGCGTAATAAGGAGGTATAGGACCGTAGTGGTTCGATATTCACATGTTGGTGGCAATAAGGCCCGGACAGGTTAAAAATTAATACAGCCAAGGAACTACAATCCATGAACGATCACTTTTCGGGAAAAATCTGATAAAATAATTAAAACTCTATCAAGATGAAAAAATTAACGCTTATACTAATTTCTTTTGTGATAATTTCCGCCACATCATCTGCGCAGAATACTATCCAAAAAGAAATTCTGGTTTATGCCACCAAAGACGGACAGAAATTACTTTTAGACAAGTATGTGGATAGTCGAACTCAATTCACTGGTAAACGCCCCGTAATGATTTATGTTCATGGAGGTGGCTTTTCAACGGGAAGTAGTAAGAATGCTTTACAGATCAAATACAATAAGCATTTTGCTGCGCAAGGATTTGTTTCGATTTCAATCAACTACCGATTAAGTATCAAAGCAGACACACCATTTGACAGAGGAAAATTGAGTCAAGCTGCAGCTTTAGCCACCGAAGACTTAATTGATGCCACTGCTTTTGTTATCTCTAAAGCCAAGGAATGGAACATAGATATCGACAAAATCATTATTTCGGGCGGAAGTGCTGGGGCGATTACTTGTTTAAATGCTGAATATGCAATTATCTCACAAGGTAAATTTGCAGAAAAACTCCCCGAAGATTTTAACTATGCGGGAGTCATATCACACGCAGGAAATGTAATAGTTCAGCAAGATACGTTGGACTGGAAAAAAATACCCTGTCCGATGTTGCTTATGCACGGTTCAGCGGACCAGCTAGTAACATTTAACTCCAGCAAGATTGGGAATACTCTCTTTGCTGGTTCAAACTACTTACATAAACAATTTGAAAAGATGAATGCGCCTCATTGGTTGTACGAAGAAGTAGATGCTGATCATATTGTAGCACTTAAACCTTTGCAGTACAATTTTTGGGAAATTGATTCCTTCATACAAAGGTTTGTATTGAATAAATCAAATGCTATCATTCACACCAAATGGAAAGACAAAAAACCAGATTCAATGACAGAGATGGCAGAGGTTGTTCCGCTATATATGTCAGGCTGGGAAAAGACTGATGAGGAAGTTGAGCAGGCACAGAAGAAGAACTAAATGAAAATATGCAAGTACGAACCACGATTACGGGGTATTTCGTGTTGGAGCGCTCGCGAACAGTACAGAATCCAACTACGTTTAAGTTTAGATTCATAGGAGGCAAGGACAAATGATGACCTACATAGACGATCCATTGAGTCGCACACCCATCGCCTTTCCACACACACAACGCACATCCAAGGCAAGTCAATATTTGTGCTCAGTTTCGTGTAAGCGGAGAATGCAGTAAATGAAAAATGCCCCACCACACGCCTGAATAAAAAAAGATGTATGACATTAGCGAGGGTCGAAAGACAAGGCTACGAATGAAGTAAGGAGAAAGGCCCTACAACTGCCAATAGTATGTTTCCCCTCCCAAGTTGGTGTTCTTCACCAACTTGAAGACTAATCTTTAATCCTGATACTAACTTTAAAAATTCTAATCCTGAAGGCTAGACTTTAATCCTAATAAAGACTTAAAAATTCCAATCCATAGTATTCGACTAGCACTTTGCATTCGTGCAAACAAAGTATCAACGATTTTAGATTTATATTCACTCCGTCCGCAGTGTCTCTGCGGGGTTTGCCATCGCTGCTTTTGTTGATTGATACGAGACTGTGATCGCAGCCAATAGGAACACACATGCCCCGGTGATAATGAAACTCCACACACGGAGTTCTGTATGGAATTGATACTGACTCAGAAATTCTTCCATCAGATACCAGGCGATGGGCAAGCCCAAAATCAACGACAGCATCACGGGCCTTGCAAAGTCTTTGCAAAGCAGCAACACCAGGCTTTGTGCCGAAGCCCCCAGCACTTTGCGCACACCAATTTCCTTTGTTCGTCTTTCAGTAGTAAAAAGGGTAAGTCCGAGCAATCCGAGGCATGAAATGAAAATAATAATTATCATAAAACAAATAGAAAGGCGTCCCGTCACTACCTCTCTGCGGTACCTGATGTTCAAGTCGTGATCGATGAACTCGGGTTCCAGCGGAAAGGTTGGTTCAAATTTTTTGTACACCTGCTCAAGGTATTCCACCGCCTTCACGGTTTCGCCATGCCGGTAACGAACGAAGACAGCCATTTGATTGGCACCCGATTTACCTAATACAAAAGCCAGGGGGTCTATAGTGGAATAGAAATCGTTGTGGTGGAAGTCATTGACTACGCCAATTACTTTTCCTTCTGTCTTATAGATTTTCATTCTTTGGCCTATGGGATTTTCGAAGCCCATTTGTCGGGCGCAGGTCTCGTTGATGATGAATGAAACTGAATCGGAAGCAAGGTCGCGGGAAAAATGACGGCCTTTCAAAAGTGTAAAACCCATGGTTTTTAAATAGTCGGGATCGACAACGGTGGTTTGGATCGTTACCGTTTCAGTGGCAGAAATTCCATCCCATTGCGCGATGTCGTTGTTATAAATGTTGATAGGGTTGTCGTGCGCCTGGCCTACGGACTCGATCAATGGATTCTGGAGCAGCTCACTTTTAAAACTTTCGATATCCTTCAGGCTTCCGGAAAGAGGTTCAAAATAGAGTACGTCTTCCTTATTGAAACCGAGATTCTTTTCGAGCATGTACTGTACCTGGTCGTTAATTACGAATGCGCACGCAATGAGCACCACCGACAAAGCAAATTGGAAAATGACGAGTGCTTTTCGAAGGCTGATACCCTTCTGAGATGAAAATAAACTTCCTTTCAGCACCGAAGCGGGCCGGAAAGAGGAAAGAAAAAACGCAGGGTAGCTTCCTGCCAGCAAACCAGTAAACAGTGTGATGAGTAGCAACGCAATGACGAGGTAAGGATCAGAATAATCGATGCGAAGTTCCTTGCCGGATAGCTCGTTAAATAAAGGAGTTAGTAAATGTGCGGCCAGCAACGAAACAAACAGCGAAATGAAAGACAGGAACAATGATTCGATCAGAAACTGCTGAATGAGTGTTTTCTTCGTGGCACCAGCCACCTTACGCACTCCCACTTCCTTCGCTCTGCGAGTGGCGCGGGCCGTGGCCAGGTTCATGAAATTAATGCACGCGGCAATCAAAATGAAGAAGGCAGCCATGCTAAAAATGATGACATAAAAAATCCGTCCGCCACCCGTGAGTACGCCATTTTTAAACTGCCAGAACAACCGCCAGTCTTTTAAAGCGAACAGGAAAGTATCTGTGTTTGCGTTGTCTGCGTGGGTTGACTTTTGGATGTTTTTGATTTTTGAATTGAAGGATTCGGCATCAACGCCACTGCGGATTTTTATATACGTGTAAGTGACATGGTATGTCCAGTCGAGTGCCTTTGTGGTGCGCTTTTGATAAATTTCAAAAGGCATTAAAAAATCAAACGAAATGGAGGAATGGTCGGGTATATCCACCACACCCGTTACCTTTAGTTCCAATTCATTATCGATTCTAATAACTTTTCCGAATGCACGTTCACCTGAAAAATATTTTTCAGCCAACCTTCGCGTGATGACAATCGAGTTCACATCGGTGAGTAAATGATCGGGGTCACCCTCCAGCACTGGAAATGTAAAGACCTTGAAGAAAGAGGCATCGGCACAATAACCATCTTCGTAAATGGATTGGTTGCCGTAAGAAAAAAGAGACCGTTGTTCCCAACTGTAACGAGTTGAGTGCTCTATTTCTGCGAACTCCGTTTGCAGCTTGTCAGCCAACAGAGCGGGCAGGGCTTCGTAGGTGAAGATCTCACCACTGGAGGAGTAGTTTTCCATGACCCGAAAAATCCGATCTGCATCTTTGTGGAATCGATCGAAACGGATCTCGTCCGTCACCCAAAGAAAAATAAAGATGCTACACATGAGGCCCACGGCAAGACCCGACACATTAATAAACGCGTAAGCCTGTTCACGAAAGAAATTACGAGTGGCGATGAGAAGAAAGTTGCGGAGCATAACAGGGGGAGTTGAAAGGTAAGATACTAATTTAGTGGCATCAATAGTTCAACTCAATCACCTATTCATAACCAGAATCGACAGGTATAAATCTCTTTGCGGGCTTATATTTTAACCTCGGTCTGTGTCTCACAGACCGAAACACAATCGCCTATGCTAACTCACTTAAGCTGGAGTTCTTCACCAACCTGAAGACTAATCTTTAATCTTGTCACTGACTTAAAAATTTCAATCCTTGGAATTCAACGAGAAATTTGCATACCTGCAAACAAATTTGAACGATTAATTTGATAGGAACATTATAAAAATTGCTGGTGAAGAACACTATAGTCGTTAACTTAAGGATGAACAAACCTAATATAAATGTCAATGAAGAGGGGAAACGATATGTCATCCCTAAAGGGATTTTGATGCATGTTTTTGGATTGGTTTCTACCAACATGTCGTCCCTAACGGGACTCGCTTTAGATATTTTGTATTTGTAATTAAAGTCCCTTAGGGACGATATATGGTAGAAAGTCGCACAGAATGAATTCAAGTCCTGTAGGGACGACATATAAAGGCTTAGCACTAGCTCTGATTTTTCAAGTTAACAACTATGGTGAAGAACACCGTGTCGAGAAACCAAAAAATATCTTAACCTCGGTCTGTGTCACACAGACCGAAACGGAACCAGTTAATGCTAACTAGTTTTATTGCTTTCCCTTCCTAAAATCCAGCGGAGGCTTACGATCACCAATCATAGATTTGTATTTAAAATCAGGACCAACATAATCGGCTAATTCCTTTTTTGCTTTTCCGATAACTGAAGGATTGTTGAAAATATCT
>JAYVTC010000176.1:0-24508 GCA_043774745.1 Cyclobacteriaceae bacterium
TTTGCGCCCAAATTCAAATAACCTGTAAACTATGAAAAAAATTATCGCATCTCTTATCGTTTGTGGCTTTGCTGTAGCAATGGTTGCTTGCGGTGGTAACAAAGAAGAAGCTGCTGCAAAAGCTAAGGCTGATTCTATCGTAACAGCTGATTCTATCGCTGCTGTTGAGGCTGCTGCCGCTGCTGTTGTTGCTGCTGATACAGTTGTTGTTGACTCTGCTGCTGTAGTAAAGTAATCGATCTTTAAAAGATTGACCAAAGAGGCTTTAGTTATCTAAAGCCTTTTTTATTTTGCGCCTGTGTTGCAAGAGTCTAAAATTCAGGAAATACTTCACAAGCATTTGCCTCAGGCTGCCTATTCCTACTGCTTGCAATTGTGGCAACGCCACCCTTTCGATTTCAAGCTGCGAAAGAGAAGAATCTCAAAAGTAGGTGATTTTTCCTGCCACCGCGGGCGTGTGCCGCGCATTACCATTAACCACGATCTGCCTTCTGTTGAATTTCTGCTCACCTATGTTCATGAAGTTGCTCATCTTCATGTGCATAACCAACACGGGTTTCGTGCGGAAGCGCATGGTGAGGAATGGAAAAAATCATTTCAGCAACTTTTGAATCCATTACTTGCTGAACACATTTTTCCAGAACCTGTGTTGAGTTGCCTAAAAGAACACATGGTCAATCCAAAAGCATCAACCTATTCGGATTCAATGCTTACCAAGCTTCTCTGGGGCCTTGATCCAAGAGCGGCAAAAACAACATTGCTTTCCGATCTTCCGGAAGGCAGTGTCTTTGATTTGCATGGGCGATGGTTTAAAAAAGGTAAGCTCAGACGTACTCGGGTACTTTGTCAGGAAATTAAATCCAAAAGGCAATACCTTGTTCCAGCTGATGCTCCCATAGGCAGCGCACAGCTTTCTCTTCTTTAATTTAATCTTCGTTGAATAAGCTTATCCATCAACTCAAAAAACCTGAGGGGATGAAGCGTGCGCCACTGATCAATCTGCAGAGTGCCTCCCATATTAACATACATATCGACTCGATATTTTCTAAACTCCTGCTGAATAAAATCAGGAAAGTTTACGGCTGCTATCCAGCCTTCTTCTACTTCTTCAAACCACTCCTCATAATACAAATCATCTGAGCCGTGGAAATTGAAAATATTTTCACCAATCAAGATAAACTTATTGATGCCTTCGTGCATGAGTAGTTCGAGGAAATCACGTTTTAAGGTCATGATATCGTTATGCAAGGTGTCATTCCATTCGCCAATAAATTCAATGACGACAAACCCTATATCATAATCGACATACAGTGTTTTGAGATAAAGTGTTTCTGAACCAAAGGAATCCCAGGCAGGGTCAATATAGTATCCATAGATCGCTTCCGAATACAAATCGTAATTATACTCCTTGCCATAGAATGGAGATTGCGTATCCTCTGAAGAATCATAATACTTCAACCAACCGGCATATGGTTCAATGAGGTGCATGTATTATTCGATTGAATTTAAGTAGGCAGTAGGCAAAAATACAATGGGCAATAAAAAGAGTTGTCTACTTCTTCTTACTGTCAACGGCAGTACGCACATTTCCAAACTTTTTTAAGAGTTGCTCCGCTTCCGGTTGATCAATCTTCAACTCATCCATAATCATTTTTACTCCGCGGTCAATCAGTTTATAATTGGTGAGCTGCATGTCAACCATTTTATTGCCCCGCACACGACCCAGCTTAATCATGGTGGCGGTGGAGATCATGTTCAATACTAATTTTTGCCCTGTGCCTGCTTTCATTCGTGTGCTACCGGTGACAAACTCTGGACCGACTACTACCTCAACGGGATAATCTACATTTTTTGCTAACTCACTTCCGTCATTGCAGGTGATACATCCTGTAACAATTCCGTTCTTCCTCGCATCTTTTACTCCGCCAATCACATAGGGTGTTCGGCCCGATGCAGCAATACCAATCAATACATCATGGGATGTAATCTGATAAGCTGATAAATCAATCCATGCCTGGTTAGGGTCATCCTCCGCATGTTCTACCGCCATGCGAATTGCTTTGTCACCTCCTGAAATAATACCAATTACTCTTCCATGCGGCATTCCGTAGGTTGGAGGAATCTCAGAAGCATCCACAACTCCCAATCGGCCACTGGTTCCAGAACCAATGTAAAAGAGCCTACCTCCAAGCTGCATTTTTTCCACAATCGCATTGACCAGCAACTCAATCTTTGGAATCACTTTTTCAATGGCTGTGGGAACGGTTTTGTCTTCCTTATTGATGTTGACAAGAAGTTCATGAACGCTCATCTTTTCCAGATGGTTATAATGAGAAGGAGATTCCGTAGTGCTCACCGAAGTTAAAGATCTTTTTGATGATATAATGTGAGGCCTGCGATTGGACCTTCTAAAACATTCTTTACAGTAATGCCTTTATCATTGGCAACCTGGCGCAATATGTCGCTAAAATAAAACCCAATAGAGCCGACAAAATGAACTTTCGTGTTTTTGTAATCTTCATACTTCATCACATTGTTCTGATAGAAGTCTGCAAAGCTGTTGTAAATAAGCTTATAACAATACGGCTCATCAATATGCTGAAATATAAATTTAGAAAAGCTGGCTAAAAATGCTCCAGGCTTTTCGCCCTGATATACTTTTTCGAGAACCTCCTCGCGACTGACTGGAAAGCGCTGATAAAACTGATTCGCAAGTTTCTCTGGCATCTCCCTGCGGAAATAGTCGAAGATAAATTTCTTACCTATATACGTACCCGATCCTTCATCCGCCAATATCCATCCGAGGTTCGCAACGTTGTCGATGATCTTCACCCCATCATATAAACAGGAATTAGATCCGGTACCTAAAATGCACGCGATGCCCTTTTCTTGTCCACACAAAGCACGTCCTGCCGCCAACAAATCCCAACCAATTTCAATATATGCCTTAGGCCAATACTTCGCGAAAGCATCTTGAATGGTGCTCACATTCTTTTCTGAGGAAACCCCAGTGCCGTAATAGAAAATTTTATCCACCGGCTCATCTATTTTAGGGACAAGATGCTCCTCAACAATGCTAGTTAAATGACCCAGGGGCTGATAATAAGGATTGAACCCGGGGCTGTGTGCCTGGCCAATAGTGCCGTCTTTTTTTAAGAACCTCCAATCTATTTTGGAACCTCCGCTGTCTGCAATAATAATCATGATGGTATGTACAATTTGTGGATGACGTTGTAATTTAATTAAAACTGATCGGTGTTACCTGAGTATCCCTATTTTTTTAAATTTCTCGAATACTTTTTCGGTATGGGGTGCATCTTTCAATTCATCGGTCAGGTCTTGTCCCGCCCAATGTTCATAATGCTTTCCTTTTAACCAAAGCCGTGAAGAGGTGACATCATACACATTGCCCAGATAAGCAATCCAAACCTGATCTTTATCCTGACCATTGCGCAAGGCCAGTTGTGCTTTTGTTATTTGTGGCAACTCGTCCATCAACGGGAAGTCAGATGATTAAAATCTTTGATCAGCACATAAAGAAATTTAACTGGCGGCAAGTCGGTTTGAATACCCAATTGTGTCTTTATTTTATCCACCACTGCAAGCATGGGCTTTGGATTGCCGTGATCGCGATTTACTTCCAGCGCACGTTGTATGATCTCAATGTCCTTTTCATTCAATTGAATAGCCTGGCTAAACGTGGGCTCATAAGCAACATCGGCTGGAACAAAAACTTCATTGGCGGTAATTTCCTTTTGCTCAGTAAGTTTAACAACGGATGTTCCTGCCACTAAATCGCCCAGCCTCTGGCCCTTGCCTCCGGCTGATATGATAATCACCGCAATAGCTCCACTTAAAATTCCGAAATCAATCAATGAAAAAATCCAGCGCAGGATATAATCACCCAGCGTAGCGGGTGTTCCATTCAACCTGATTACTTTAATATTTAATACCCGCTTGCCGGGTGTCTGCCCATTCATGAATATTTCAAACGATAATGCGAACAATAGCCAGGGAATGCCAATGATTAAAACCCATACCCACTCATTCTCTACGTTCATATTGAAAAGAAGAATTCCAACTGCGATGGCACAAACGATTTTAATAATCTGATCAAGCAAGTAAGCCAGAATACGATCACCCACGCTGGCAACAGGATAATGAATAAATACATTTTGTGTGGTGCGTACCTGAATCGTTTGCATTGTGTGCCGCCCTTCTTTGTTAATAGCCAGATCTAAAAAGCAAAAGTAATGATATTGTTTAATGCATTAACTTTAGCGCAAACCTAAATAATTTTCTATGAGATTGATTACGCCACTATTGATCCTAAGTGCAGCCTTAATTTTCAGCTGTGCAGAAAAGAAGCCCGTAGACCGAATGACGGATGAACAACTTCGAAATTATGCCGATGAACTGGCCCATAAGTATATCATTACCGATGGTCACGTTGATTTGCCTGAGCGGTTAAAAGAAAAAAAATTTATCGCTGATCGTGCCAACATGAGTGTGATTATATCAACTACAGAAGGAGAGTTTGATTATACGCGATCAAAGAAGGGTGGGTTAGATGCCCCTTTTATGTCCATATATATACCCTCGTCATACCAAAAGAAGCCGGATTATGGAAAAGGTCTTGCCGATTCATTAATTAACATGGTCGATGCCATTGCCACGCTGCTTCCGGATAAATTTGCTTTGGCCAATACTCCAGCTGAGGTGGACGCTAATTTCAAGATCGGAAAAATCTCATTGCCCAAGGGCATGGAGAATGCTGCCCCTATTGGAAATGATTTGGCTAATGTGAAATATTTTTATGATCGTGGCATCCGCTATATAACACTGACACACAATTTCGATAATCAAATCTGTGACTCATCACGCGACACCACGCATACCTGGAATGGCTTGAGCCCTTTTGGAAGAGAGGTGGTAGCTGAGATGAATCGTCTTGGCATTATGGTTGATATTTCACATGTAGATGACAGCACATTCTATCAGGTAATGAAGATTACCAAAGCGCCATGCATAGCCTCGCATTCATCGTGTCGGAATTTTGCTCCTACCATACAAAGAGACATGAGCGATGATATGATTAAAAAACTTGGCGAAAACGATGGTGTCATGTTAATCAACTTTTACAATGTCTTTCTTGATTCGGCAGTTGCCAACCGGGATGAAATAAATAATAAAAAACTTCTATCCTTACTTGAAGAGAAAGGTCTTAAAGAAAATGACTCATTGGCAAAACCTCTTATAAAGCAGTTTCGTAATGAAAACCCTCCACTCAAAACTGATATTGAAATGGTGGCCAATCATATTGACCATGTTGTAAAACTTGCCGGCATAGACCATGTAGGATTTGGATCAGACTTTGATGGTGTGGAAGGACGATTACCGGTAGGACTGGAAGAACCATCCAAATACCCCAACTTGATTTATACCTTACTAAAACGAGGCTACACGGAAGAAGACATTGCTAAAATCTGTTATAAGAATGTGTGGCGTGTGTGGAATAAAGTGGAAGAGGTGGCAAAAGGAAGTTAAAATATTAAACACCCTTCATCAAAAAGGGAGTTGGAAGAAAAAAGGTTAAGTCCTATCTTCCAACTTCCTTTTTTAGTATGAGAGAATCTGCGTTTGTTAAACAAAATAAGGACCGTTGGGAAGAATTCGAACGGGTTGTAAAAAATCAGCATGCAGCCCCTCCTGATAAACTGGCTGAACTTTTCATACAAATAACAGACGACCTCTCATTATCAAGAACACAATATCCCGAAAGCCGCACTACACAATATCTCAATTCACTGGCAAGTAAAATCCATGGAGAAATCTATAAGAACAAAAAAGAAGAAAAGAGCCGGTTTATTTTATTCTGGAAAGAAGAGCTTCCAGCGGTCGTGTATGGGGTACAAAGGCAACTACTTTACGCGTTTATAATTTTTGTGATTGCAGGAATCATGGGCGCAGTCTCTACCGCACATGACGACACATTCGTTCGATTAATTCTAGGTGATGGCTACGTTAACATGACATTGGAGAATATTAAAAATGGCAATCCCACCAAGGTCTATTCATCAAACGGTGAAATAGATATGTTTTTTATGATTACCCTGAACAATATCATGGTATCGTTAAAGGTCTTTGTATTCGGTGTTTTTTTCTCATTGGGCACCGGTCTGTTTTTATTTTACAATGCGCTCATGGTTGGCACCTTTATGATGTTCTTTTACAACGAAAGTCAATTATCGCAAGCACTACCTGTAATTCTTCTTCACGGCACCATCGAGCTTTCTTCCATTGTGATCGCTGCCGCAGCTGGCTTTGTCATGGGGAATAGCATTTTATTTCCTGGAACATATTCGCGCCTAACCGCTTTTAAAATGGGGGCCATAAAGGGTTTAAAAATCGTTACAGGACTTATTCCTTTCTTTATCATTGCCGGCTTTATTGAATCATTTATTACGCGATATGCTTTTATGCACTGGAGTATAAAGACACTCATTATTGGGCTCTCTGCTTTTTTAATTATATACTATTTTGTTCTGTACCCAATCCAACTAAAACGCAATGGAAGAATTTAAAGTGATTGAATTTCAACGCACCCGTGACTTTAGCAAAAAACTAAACGCTACGTTTGAATTCATCAGACAGAATTTCAAGCCTCTTGGCAAAAGCATATTGTTTATTGCTGGTCCTCCTGTATTAGTCGGAAGTGTCATTGCCGGATCGTTTATGGGAGAGTTTTTAAATCTCGGAGTCACAACCAAAAGCAATCCTGAGGCGCTAACAAGCTATTTCTTAACGGTTAGCTTTTGGGGGCAAATGCTGTTAATGTTTGTTTTTCTAACGGTTAGCTTTGTAGTCGCTATAGCTACTATTAATTGTTATCTTATTCTTTATGATCAGAAAAAAACAAATCAAATTGAGGTGAATGAGGTTTGGGATGAAGTTCGAAAAGTTTTTTGGCTTTATTTGGGTTCTTCTATTCTTTTCTTTGTTCTGGTTGTTATCGCATATATTATTCTTCTCATCCCCATTTTCATTTTAGCCAATATTTCAGGTGTGCTGGTCGTCTTTGGGGTAATGTTCGTTATCGGAGGAATTATATTTCTAATCTTTAGTTCTTCACTAACTTTCTTCATTCAGTTGTATGAAAAGAAAAATTTCATCGATGCTATTGGAAGATCCTTCAAGCTTGTTAATAATGGGAAATGGTGGAGCACCTTTGGTCTGATCATGGTTTTGTATCTGATCATGATGACTGTCTCTTACATTTTCATTATACCCTATTATGCGGTTCTGTTCACAAATACACTTCACTCGGTATCAACGGGCACCGTAGTGGAGCCCTCATCAAGTTGGAAAATATGGACCATTATTTTCTTTACACTTTATTACATGGCACAAATGATCATGTATGCTTTACCTAATGTGGGTATCGCATTTCAATATTTTAACCTCGTAGAACTAAAGGAAGCAAAGGGATTAATGAATCAGATTGAAAATCTCGGACAATCCTCCACCACAGACAATCGACCAGAAGAACATTTTTAAAATAGCTTAAGTTTTTGATACGGTGAAATTTCCTTCTATTGTTATATTTCTTGCATTCTCATTCTGTTTTTATTCACAGGATTCAACTGCTCAGGTGAGCGCGGATACAACTGAACTCAAAATCCAACATGAAAACAAAGAATTTGAAGGAGTCAACGATACATTAAAAATAACCATCCGATCATTTTCAAGTGCTGAAGTTGATAAACTCAAAGCCGATCCAGACTTAAACTATAAGCAACCTCCCACCGTTGCCGAAAGCTTATGGGATCGCTTCAAACAATGGCTAGCCTGGTTTTTTGAAAGTTTATTCAAGAAAGCAACAACTACCGATCTCGGGCGAGTGATCGTGTACACCATTGCTGGCATTCTCCTGATCGCGGTAATCATGATGCTCTTAAAAGTAAATGCCTTTAAGGTGTTTTACTCAGGAGCCGATCAGGCGAAGCAAAACTACCAGGTATTTCATGAGAATATTCATGAGATGGATTTTGAAAAACTCATTCAGGATGCCACAAATAAAAATGAATTTCGATTAGCAACACGATTGATTTTTCTTTATGCCTTGAAACTTTTAGCCGATAAACACTTTATTGACTTCAATCCTGGAAAAACAAATCACGATTATGTTGAAGAGCTTAAAATATCGGATTTAAAGACCGGGCTAAACGAATTGAGCTTTTACTTTGATTATGCCTGGTATGGAAATTTCTCAATCAACGATATTCAATTTCAAAAGATCAAAAATACGTTTACCGAATGGCGAACTAAAGTGGGTTAAATGACTAAAGACTGGAAGTATATTGTATACATAAGTTTACTTGGCTTGCTACTTGCGTTTGTCCTGTTGTCTAAAAACAAAGAGCACGACTGGAGTATTAACTTCTCACATATTTCCAAAGCGCCCTATGGCACTTATGCGTTGACATCGCTCCTGCCGGAGAATTTTAAAAATCAAAACCTTACCAATTCCTATAAGACCATTTATGAATTGAAGGACTCCATACAGTCAGATGAAAATATTCTGATCATCAGCTCACGTTTTGCACCGGATCAGGAAGACACAAAAGTTCTCTTGACCATGGTTGAAAATGGAGTTACCGCTTTCATTTCGTCCAATGAATTCTCCGGCACATTCGCTGATACCCTTGGGTTGTCCACCGGTGATTCTTTTTTTCAAGGAGAAAACTCATTTGAGCAAAGTGATTCCGCGTCATTGCACTTTGTTATTCCAGTCATGGACACCGCTCAATCATTTCCTTATAAGAGGGCAAACATTCATAACTATTTTAGAAAAATTGATTCCATTAATGCTTCAGTCATTGCTAAAAATGATTTTAATCAACCCGTGACAGTGCGTATAAAAAAGGGTGAAGGAAAATTCATACTCAACTGCACACCTCTCATATTTACTAACATCTATCTTTTAGCAAAGGAAAATCATGATTTTGTGGCAACGTCATTATCTTATTTGCCGGATAAAAATACTTACCGAACGGAGTTCTATCATTTAGGAAGAATGGAATCCTCCACACCGTTGCGTTTCATTCTTACCAACGAGCCATTGCGTTGGGCTTATTATATTACGATCATAACACTTTTGCTTTTCATGATCTTTGAGGCAAAACGCAAGCAACGTATTATCCCGGTCATTAAACCCTTGGCAAACACAACTCTTGAGTTTGTTTCCACCATCGGCAATTTATATTATCAGCGTGGTGATCATAAAAACATTTCTGAAAAGAAAATTCAATTCTTCTTTGATTATATCCACACACACTACTTTATGTCCACCACCCAACGCGATGAAAGTTTTATCGCTACGCTATCAAGAAAATCTGGTGCCGGGGAACAAACCGTAAGATCATTAATAGAAATAATCAATACGATTCACTCACATGAAAAAGTGCTAAAAGAAGAACTGACAACGATGAACACATTGCTGGAGAAATTTTATAAGAAGACATAACAATAAAAAAGAAAATATGGAGGAGCCTATATTTCAAAACCGGGTAGATCTCACCACGCTGAATGAACAGGTGAAAAAGATCAAAGAAGAAATCGGCAAGGTAATCGTTGGTCAGGAAACGATGGTTGAGTTATTGATCACGGCCATCTTAGCCGATGGCCACGTGCTGATTGAAGGTGTGCCTGGTGTAGCTAAGACGCTTACCGCAAAACTTATTTCAAAAATAATTTCAGCCGATTTTTCCAGAATACAATTTACACCCGACCTTATGCCTTCGGATGTGTTAGGAACCTCTGTGTTTAATCTCAAAACATCGGAGTTTGATTTTCGTCCAGGTCCAATATTTTCTAACATCATTCTCATCGATGAAATTAACCGTGCACCGGCAAAAACTCAAGCTGCACTCTTTGAGGTGATGGAAGAGAGGCAGGTGACTGTCGATGGCCTGACGCATAAAATGAAAACTCCTTATATCGTGCTGGCCACTCAAAATCCAATTGAACATGAAGGCACGTATCGATTGCCCGAAGCACAACTCGATCGCTTTCTTTTCAAAGTGATGGTCACCTACCCATCACTTGACGAAGAAATTGACATCATTAATAGACATCATCACCGCAAAGGACTTCAGGCGGTAGCAGAAGTGAATGCTATTCTTACAGCTCAACAAATTTTGCATTTCCGCCAATTTGCTCAAAATGTGCACATTGAAAATAATCTTGTTAAATATATCGCCCAGATTATTCAGGAGACACGAAACAACTCGATGCTTTTTCTCGGAGCATCACCACGTGCCTCTATCGCCATTTTAAATAGCGCGAAAGCTTATGCCATGATCTGCGGTCGTGACTTTGTAAGTCCGGAAGACATTAAGTTTGTAGCCTTACCTGTGTTACGCCACCGTATTATTCTGAGTCCGGAGAAAGAAATGGAAGGAGTATCAGCAGACGAAGTGGTAAAACAGATTGTAGATAAAGTAGAGGTGCCTCGTTAATGAAAATTGTTCGCGATCTGTTTTTAAATAACCGCCTCTTCTCATTGGTCGGAATTATCGTGGCCACATTTATCATCACGTTTATATTTGGGGGTGGTTATTTCATTCCTAAAACTCTTTTTTTCGTTTTCCTTATCACACAACTTACTGATTTGATTTTGCTGTTCCGCGTTAAGCACGGATTATCGGGGAAACGTATTTTAGCAGATAAACTATCGAACGGAGACGAGAATGAAATCTCTATTTATCTCGAAAACTTCTACACATTCAAAACTGAGCTACGCGTTTTTGATGAAATCCCTCATCAGTTTCAGCGTAGAGATCTGGAATTTAATCTTGAATTGGCAGTAGGAGAAAGTAAGGTGATTAAATATCATTTGCGCCCGGTAAAGCGTGGAGAATACTCTTTTGGTGCTGTGAATGTTTTGCTCAGTTCACCACTAAAACTTTTTTCAAGGCGATTCCGATTCTCTGCCGATAAACTAGTGCCGGTGTATCCTTCTTATATTCAGATGCGCAAGTATGAATTGATGGCTATCAGTCATCGGCTCATGGATACTGGAATAAAAAAAATCAGGCGCATTGGGCAAAATCAGGAATTTGAATTGATTAAAGAATATGTGGCCGGAGATGATTTTCGAACTGTAAACTGGAAAGCAACGGCTCGCAAATCGCGATTAATGGTAAATCAATATCAGGATGAGCGATCACAACAAGTATATTCCTTGATTGACAAAGGCCGTGTGATGCAGATGCCATTTAACGGAATGAGCTTGCTAGACTATGCCATCAATGCATCATTAGTGATATCCAACATCGCCATTAAAAAATCCGATAAAGCAGGCTTGATTACTTTCCAGGATCGGATTGGAAGCATGTTGTCTGCTGGCCGCCTGAACAATCAAATGGCTTCGATTCAAGAAGTACTATTCAATCAAAAGACAGCTTTTTTAGAAACCGATTTTTCTGTTCTCTATGCCAGAATACGCAGGTCAATTTCACAGCGAAGTCTGCTTTTGCTATTCACCAACTTCGAAAGTATTCATGGCTTGCACCGTCAGTTACCTTATCTGATTAACCTTGCGCGAACACATTTATTGGTTGTTATTTTTTTTGAGAATACTGAGTTAAAGGAAGTAATTGAAGAGCCGGCCGAAAACCTAAAAGAGATTTATTATAAAGCCATAGCCGAGCGATTTAGCTATGAAAAGAATCTCATTGTGAAAGAACTGCAAAAGCATGGAATTCAATCCATCCTTACTCCCCCAGAGAAACTGACCATCAATACCATCAATAAATATCTGGAGCTAAAAGCCAGAAACCTGATTTAATTGCTACTTTTTACGGTTTCGTCTTTGTACTAAAATAGCTGTCGGAAAAAATTCCATTTCTTGTTATTTTTAGGATTCTAAACTCTTGAACTATGGGTAAGATACTTGTGATGTTGGCTTTTGGAGTTGCACTGACGCTCACTGTCAATGCACAGTGGAACGAAAAGATTCCAGCTATGAAGTCAATGACTCCAAAAAGTGATATCATCTGCTATAGTAAGCCAGAAGATCAGAATACGATCGTGCGCCCACCGCTTGCCTATCAGCAATGGAAACAAAACAAGAATTTTAAAACCAACACAACTACGTTTGAAGTAACCTATACTGGGTTTCCCGCAGATGCCCAGGCGGCATTTCAAAAAGCGGTAGACATCTGGTCACTCCTTATTGAAACTGATGTGCCAATAAGAATCTCAGCATCGTGGCAAGTTATTGAGAACGAAGGATCTTCTGAAGGTATTTTAGGTGGAGCCAATCCCGGATCGTATTACATTAATTTCGATGGTGCTCAACGTTTGTTGACGTGGTATCCTGTAGCACTTGCAGAAAAGATTTCAGGAAAAGAACTTAATCCTGTAACAAACGCTGATATTTTTGCTCAATTCAATAGTGCATATTCCAAATGGTATTTTGGTACCGATGGTATTCCCCAAGCAGGAAAGACCGATTTTGTTACCGTAGTGCTTCATGAAATCGGTCATGGATTAGGCATTACCAAAGGATACGAAGTAAATGGTGCCCTCGGAGATATTTCAAGCTTTTTTTCACCGTTCCATGTTATCTATGATCACTTCCTTGATAATAGTTCTAATCTGAATCTTGTACAAAATTTTGTTCCTCCATCCACTGCCTTAAAAACAGAATTAACAAGCGGACCTCTTTATTTCCGTACACCTCAATTGGAAAAAATTCAAGACGGTGCCGATAAAAGAGCTCTCATTTTTGCTCCCAATCCTTTTCAAGCCGGATCGAGCATTGCACACCTTGATGAGCAAACCTATAATAGCACAACGGATGCGTTAATGACCCCGCAAATTGGTACCGCTGAAGTTCATCATAATCCAGGTTCAATAATAATGAAAATGCTGGGTGACATGGGTTGGGTGAATACACAAATACAGCATACAGCATTAAGTAATACAGAAGATGTATCTACTCCGTTTAAAGTAAAAGTAACGTTAGTGCCTGACCAAATGAATGGATATGATTATAACGCAAATGAAGTAAAACTCCATTACAGTATAGACGGGACAACTTTCACGGTTGTGCCAATGAATGCAACGGCAAACCCTGATGAGTTTTCTGCCAACATTCCTTCAACCGGATCTGCGACAACTTACGGATACTTCATCTCAATAAAAGATAATCTTAACAGGTCGATTTTCAAACCAGGAGTTATTTCTGAGGATGGGAAAAGCCCTTATAATTTTTATTACATTTTTGAATCCGGCCCAGACACACAGGCACCGTTTATAAATCATACCCCTAAACCTTTTATTCTGGCTGACGAGACGGAATTAACGATCGAAGCAATTATTTCAGATAACATAGCTGTATTATCTGCTTCGTTAGAGTACCAAATAAATGGTGTTGATCAGACTGCTGTTTCACTTACGCTAAAACCAGGCACCGATTCTACTTATGTGGCTATTGTTCCACTGCCTGTTTTACAAAACGGTGATAAGGTGAAATACAGGCTCAGAGCAAAAGACAGTTCAGTTGCACAAAATGAGGCTTTCAAACCATCCTCTTCGGAATTTTACGAATTGAATGTGGTAAGTCTTGCTGCCACACAGGATTCATACTCCAATGATTTCAAT
Source organism: Cyclobacteriaceae bacterium (assembly GCA_043774745.1). Taxonomy (GTDB): domain Bacteria; phylum Bacteroidota; class Bacteroidia; order Cytophagales; family Cyclobacteriaceae; genus ELB16-189. The sequence continues at coordinate 13,672 of JAYVTC010000176.1, forward strand.
TCATTAACAGAAGATTTTTTTGGAGATAATGTGTTCAGCATAACTACACCCACGGGTTTTTCTAATGGCGCCATTCATACTGTTCATCCTTATCCCAATGGAACAGGTGCTGAATCAATCAGCAATTTCATTTACCAACTTAGGGTGCCTATTAGATTAAAACCAAGTGATGCTTTACTTAAGTTTGATGAAATTGTTTTAGTGGAACCAGGTGATGCTGGCTCTGTTTTTGGATCGGTAAATTTCTATGACTATGTCGTTGTTGAAGGATCGAAAGATGGTGGCGTTACCTGGAAGGCTTTAGCAAATGGTTACGACTCGCGCGATAATACATCATGGCTATCAAAGTTTAATAGTAGCAATGACGGTGCTACTCAACCTAATTCTACAGCTATTGGAGATCCCTCGTTATTCAAACAGCGCACGATTAACATGACTGACAATGGTAATTTTGCATCCGGAGATGAAATTGTAATTCGTTTCAGGCTCTTGTCCGATCAACTTGTTCATGGATGGGGATGGGCCATTGATAATGTGAAAATTCAGATCGATGATATCCCCCCTACTATTCTGCATAACCATTTAGATTTCTTCACGCTTGCATCGCCCACGCTTTCCATCATTACAAAAGTCTCTGACCATTCAGGTGTGAGTAAACTTTTTATCGATTATAAAATAAATAATGGTGTAGTGACTACCACAGGGCTACCCATAAGTGAAAATGTAGATCAATACACATTGAATCTAACTATTAGCAACCCTGCCGCTGGTGATTTAGTAGAATACAGAATCCGATGTCAGGATGTTTCGGGTAATGAAGCAACACTCCCCGCAACTGGATATTTCAGTACTCCAGCTTTAACCATTAGCGCACCGGTTGCTCAATATATGACCGATTTCAATTCCACCAATCCTGACTTTGTAGGCAATTTTTTCTCCATCGCTCAACCATCTGGTTTTATCAATGGTGCAATTCACAGTACTCACCCCTACCCAAATGGATTTGGTCTCACCAATAGCACTTCGAACTACATATACATTCTTAAAAAGCCAATAACCATTAATGCCAATAATCCCTATATGATTTTTGACGAGATTGGTTTAGTGGAATATAATGGTAATAGTGTGAAAGATCTTATTGTAGTAGAAGGGTCTAAAGATAATGGAGCAACATGGCTAACGTTTTTGGATCCGTACGCAGCATCGAGTGACCCTGATTGGAGAGCTGCATTTAACAGCAAGCTTAACGGAAGTCCATCAATGTATAAATCAAGACTTATAAATCTAACATCGTCCGGAAAATTTGTACCTGGAGATAATGTTTTGATTCGATTCAGGCTTACCGCGGATGGATTGAATAATGGGTGGGGTTGGTCTATTGATAATTTGAGTATTCAAGGTCCTGTTACAGGAATCGAAAAAAACAGAGAAACGATACTCACTATGTACCCCAATCCAGTTACGAATGGAATCCTTATGGTAGAATTAGCTAGTAATAACCCAGGAGCTACAGCTGGTATTCATATTCTTAATTCTCAGGGGCAAACTATAATTACTGATCACATTGAACTTGGTGAGGAAACAAACAAAAGGGAATATGTTATCAGCAATTGGTCAGAGGGAATATACTTCTTACAGGTGGTCTTCGGTGACGGAACCCGGGTGATTAGAAAATTTATAAAATCCGCCAGGTAAAATATCCAGATAACTTAGCGTAAGAGTTCTCTGGATATTACCATCTTCTGAATTTCGGTTGTGCCTTCATAGATTTGAGTGATCTTCGCATCGCGCATCAATCGCTCAACATGAAATTCTTTTACATATCCATAACCTCCGTGAATTTGCACCGCCTCTGAAGTAACCTCTTGTGCTATATGTGATGCATATAATTTTGCCATGGCAGCAGCTTTCACAAAATCTTTATTCTGATCTTTTAGATAGGCTGCTTTCCAAATCATCAGGCGGGCAGCATCTATTTTGGTAGCCATATCTGCCAGCTTAAATTGAATCGCCTGATGTTCAGACAAATGTTTTCCGAATGCTTTTCTCTCCTTTGAATACTTTAATGCTAACTCATATGCACCCGATGCTATTCCTAAAGCTTGGGCAGCAATACCAATGCGCCCACCATTCAATGTTGACATGGCAAAGGTGAACCCAAAACCATCCTCACCGATTCTATTTTTCTTTGGCACCTTCACATCTGTAAACATAAGTGAATGTGTGTCTGATCCGCGTATGCCCATTTTATCTTCCTTCTTCCCTACTACAAATCCTTCCATTCCACGTTCTACGATCAACGCATTAATTCCCTTATGTCGCTTCGCTGAATCTGTCTGGGCAATAACAATGTATGTGCTTGCACTATTTCCATTCGTGATCCAATTCTTTGTGCCATTCAGCAAATAGTAATCACCTTTATCTTCAGCGGTGGTTCGCTGGCTGGTTGCATCAGAACCAGCTTCAGGCTCCGACAAGCAAAATGCACCAATACCATGTGTGGCAAGAGGTTTTAAATATTTTTCCTTTTGCTCTTCGTTACCAAATCTTTCAAGTCCCCAGCACACCAATGAATTATTAACCGACATACATACCGATGCTGATGCATCAACTTTGGAAATCTCTTCCATGGCAAGCACGTAGGAGATGGTATCCATTCCTCCACCATCATATTTTGGGTCAACCATCATTCCCAGGAATCCGAGTTCACCCATCTTCTTAACTTGATCAGCGGGAAATTTCTGGTGTGTGTCTCTATCAATTACACCTGGCAATAATTCTGTTTGCGCAAAGTCTTTTGCAGCTTCCTGCACCGCTATTTGTTCTTCAGTTAATTCAAAATTCATAGAGCTTAAAGATTATTCACAAAATAACAAAAAAAGAGGCCTGAAGTTGTCTTCAGGCCTGCAAAGTAAATTTTCTTATCTACTTGACAATAACATAGGATTAATCTCTGTCAACACCCATATACATCATTACGTAATAGATGAGAGTAGTAATGGCACCAATGGCAGCAACTATGTAGGTCATAGCAGCCCATTTCAATGCGTCTTTGGCCATGTCATGCTCTTGTCTGGTCACAATTCCTCGTGATTCCACCCAGGCAAGGGCACGTCTGCTCGCATCAAATTCTACAGGCAGGGTGATCACTGCAAACAACGCGAATACGCCATAACATACAATCATAATTAAAATCGCAGTACTCCATGGCAAAATGCTCTGAGCAAAGAATCCTCCGAATATCATGGCCATAAAAATAAAATTCAATACGCTTGCACTGATATTTTGGATTGGTACCATCGCAGAGCGAAGCTTAAGCATACTATATGCAGTTGCATGCTGCACAGCATGACCACACTCATGAGATGCCACAGCGGTGGCTGCGGCATTGCGACCGTGATACACATCATGACTTAAATTCACCGTTTTATTTGCGGGATTATAATGATCTGTTAACTGACCCTCAACGCAAATTACTTGCACGTCTCTGATTCCATTATCAGTCAACATGAGTCTGGCTATTTCTGCACCCGTTAAATCTTTGGTTAAATGCGTTTGTGAATATTCTTTGAATTTGCTTTTCATTCTCGAGCTTACCAGCCACCCAATCAGCATGAAGAATAATCCTATAAATAAAGCTCCCATAGTTATTTTGTTTTTATGTTCTTTTTATTTTATCAACAATACGAGTAGTTGAATATCCAGGAACGAAATCAATTGTTTTTACTACTCCGCCATTCTTTTTTACAACTTCTGCGCCAACAATATTGTCTGCCAAATAGTCACTTCCTTTAACGAGTATGTTGGGCAGAACCTCCGTTATTAAATTTAGTGGTGTGTCTTCATTAAAGAAAACAACCAGATCAACAAACTGCATGGCTGCCAGCACTCGTGCCCTTGAAATCTGATCCTGAAGCGGTCTTTCCGGACCTTTAAACCGACTCACTGAATCATCAGAATTTAAACCAATCACTAATTTATCACCCAGCATTCTTGCCTTTTCCAGGTAATCAACGTGGCCTAAATGAATAAGATCAAAGCAGCCATTAGTGAATACCACTTGATTACCGGCAAGCTGCCAATTTTTTACTTGAGCTTTGGCTTCCTGAAGTGTTACTATTTTTCGTGCGCTCTCTTCCATCGTATAATCCAATAACTGATGATCAAAGATACAACTCCTCCAAGAATCGTAATCAAAGTTTGCCAGCCATGAAATATAAATACAAAAGCTATGGCATCAGCTTGTGGTAGATTATATAAAGCCACTAAACCCATTGGCACCAATGTGTGATAGGAGCCAGCACCACCCGGCAACGGAACAGCCATGGCAATAGACCCAATGGCAAATAATGTTAACACGGCACTAACACCAAGTTCTTGCGTTTCACTAAACGCTTTAAGAACCAGATAGCTCATGAGGAAATAAAGCGCCCAAATTGCAATCGAATAAAAAATAAAAAGACCCTTGTTCTTCAATTGAAAAACAGCAAACAAGCCTTCCTTAAATCCACTAATCACTTTCTTAAACTTCTCATTTTTTCGTAGTAGAAATAATACCGTTATGAATGCAGCAACGCCAACTGGAATCAAAATAGCCCAAGGGGAAATTGTTGATCCCGAACTTGAAGGCAACTCGATGGAATCGATAAAGGCTTTCAATTTTTTCCACTCAACAAAAAACGATAAGGCTATTAAAGTAATCAGGCAAATAACATCTACAATGCGCTCTACCACCACTGTGCCAAAAGAAACCTCCACCGGAGTCTTTTCGAGTTTGTACAAATTGTAGCATCTTGATAATTCTCCACCACGGGGTACAGCAAGATTCACTAAATAACCAATCATCAACGAAAGGAAACTGCCAGTAAATGATATTTGATTACCCGTTGGTTTTAATAACATCCTCCAACGCTCAGCACGGATCACATGGCTAATCATGACAGTAATTGCCATTAACATCAAATAAAACTTGTTTGATTTTTTCCAGGCCTGCCAAAGAAAGTCCGTTTTGTTTTCACCTTCTCCCACTTGCAGGCCGCGCAATGAAAGCCACAATAATAATACAGTAAGGAGTATGAGTAACAGATATTGGAGGACTGATTTTAACCTGCTATTCAATTTTCAAGATTTTTAAATGTCTTCAACATAACTGATTATCGGGGGTAGGAAAAATTATCCACGGTTTAAATTTCTTTGCTTCCTCAAACTCAAAAGAAGCGTACGAAATAATAATGACTAAATCTCCCACCTGGGCCTTTCTTGCTGCCGGGCCATTCAAACAAACCGTTCCGGAGTTTCTCTCACCTTTGATAACATAAGTTTCTAATCGTTCACTATTATTAATGTTTACAACCTGCACTTTTTCGCCTTCAAGAATATTGACCGCTTCGAGCAAAGCCTCGTCAATGGTTATGCTTCCAACATAATGTAATTCTGCCTGCGTGATTCTTACCCGATGTATTTTTGATTTTAAAACCTCAATTCTCATTTGTTCAACACTAAATTATCAATTAGCCTCACTTCGCCAACGTAACCAGCTATTAAAAGTATTGAATTACTAGTAACGCTTTCCAGCAGCACAAAGTTTGATGTGTCTGCTAACTCAATGTATTCCAGCCGGACACCCTCTTTTGATTCACAATATTTTTTAATTTCATTTTTTATCAAAGGCATATAAACTCCTTCTCTTAATCTGCGCTTAGCCAATTGCAATGAATCGTAAAATACGATTGCGTTTTTTCTTTGCTCATTATTAAGGCGCAAGTTGCGTGATGACATTGCCAATCCATCTTTATCTCTTTTGATAGATATACAACGCAATTGCACATTGAATTTTAACTCTTGCACCAAACACTCAACAATTTTGAACTGCTGAAAATCCTTTTGTCCAAAGTAAGCCCGATCAGGTTGCACAATATTTAACAGTTTCGAAACCACTTTCGCTACTCCACTAAAATGGCCGGGTCTAAATTCACCTTCCAAAATTTGCTCAAGATATCCAAAATCAAACCTTATGATTGACTTTTCTGGATAGATCTCCTCATTTGAAGGACAGAAGAGTACATCGCATCCAACCGCCTTTAGCATTTCAATATCCTGCTCAATAGTTCTTGGATACCGGGCCAGGTCATCGGCATTGTTAAATTGGGTCGGGTTTACATAAATACTGCACACGGTAATACCATTCTCATGGAGCGATTCTGTGATTAAGGCAAGATGCCCATCATGAAGGGCACCCATAGTAGGCACAAAACCCACCGATTTACCGAGTGATTTTTTTTGCTCTAAAAAGGCCCTCAACGATCCGATTTGTGAGAAAATATCCATTTTAGGGCTTTTTTGAGGATCGTAAATATAGCCCATATATCGGAAGATAAGTTGAAGAAGGGGTAAAAATTCAGTACTTTTGAGGCTCGGTTTTCCGTTCAGAATTAAAACTCAAGATATGTCCAAGATTCGCATTCTTTATGTAGCCAGTGAGATCAACCCCTTTTTGCAAACCACCGAAGTATCAGATTTCGTGAGAAAATTGCCACAGGCGATGCAAGAAAGGGGGATGGAGATTCGCATTTTGGTGCCAAGGTTCGGATTGATCAATGAAAGAAAGAATCGATTGCATGAAGTGGTGCGCCTGTCAGGGATAAACATAGCTGTTGGTGATGAGGAAAAACCTTTGATTATTAAGGTGGCATCAATCCCAAACGCCAAATTGCAAGTATACTTTATTGATAACGAAGACTATTTTCACCGTAAGTCGGTATTTCATGATAAGGAAAATAATTTTTATGAAGATAATGATGAACGTGCCATATTCTTCTGTAAGGGTGTTATTGAAACCGTGCGAAAACTAGGCTGGGCACCTGATATCGTTCATTGCAACGACTGGATCACCAGCTTCATTCCGTTATATCTCAAAACTACTTATAAAAACGACCCGTTATTTAAGAACACAAAAACCGTCTTCACCATTTACAATAACAGCTTTACTCACAAATTTAAGGGTGATCTTATGGGTAAAGTGCGTATGATGGATATCGAGGATAACATGCTGGGGCATTTAAAAACTGCGGATTACGAAGGGTTTATTAAATTAGGGGCTCAATTCTCTGACGTTGTTTTAATGGCTGGGGACAATAAAAAATTAGAAGGATTAGTTAAGAAGCTTAAAGAGACGAAAATTGAAACCATCGAAAAAGACGACAACTATACTGAATCGTTTTACAACCTCTATACCGACCTGGTTGGCTAAAGCTGCCTGCCTGCTTCCCATTCTATTTTTTTTTAACGCCTGCGAAGAAGAGGTCACTACCTTGGGCTTCAAAAGCGGACAAGATAAGTTCAAAGTGTACTACGCTGAAATTCCAGTTGTGAGCAGTGTGCTTTTGATGGATTCATTGCGGACGACAAACCTTAACGGGGAGACAAGCCGGTTATTAGCGGGTAATTATGTCGATCCCGTTTTCGGATCCATCCAAGCGCAAGCTTTGATGCAGTTTAAACCGTTCGACTTAACCACTCCAGTTTCTGCTACGGCTCAATTCGATTCTCTCGTATTTCAGATGCGTTTTGATTTTTATAACTATGGAAGTGTTGGCGAAACGCCACAGACTTTTGCTGTGCATGAGATCACACAAGAATTAGATCTTAAAAATGATTATTTCTTTAATTCAGCTGTTGATGTCGCCACCAGCGAATTAGGGGTCAAAACAGTATATGTAGATTATAAATATTTCAAGAAAGAGTTTGAGGATACTGATAAAGACTCCGTAGTAACAGTAAAGGTAAAACTTAGTAACAGCTTCGGACAACGACTTTTTGATGCCATTGACCCTGAAGATGTAAATTATACTGATTTTGATTTATTCAAAACGACCTTTAAAGGATTGGCCCTCATTCCCCAACAATCTGATAAAATTGTTGGATTAAGCCCGGGCGATTTAAACAGCTCTCTCCAACTTTATTACCATGATGGAGATGTTAAAAAAACGCTCTCCTTTATTTTCTCTTTCAATCAGGGCTCTTATCAAAGCGTTACCTTTTCAAAAATATTAGCTGATCGCTCAGCCACAGAATTATCGGGTTTAAATCAATTTCATACTGATTTTGATCCAAGCCTTAAGCGATACATTCAAGGCGGTTCATCCATTATCACAAAGATGGATTTTTCGAAATTCTATGAATACATAGATACTATACCTAATATGATGATTAATTCGGCTGAGTTAGAAATTTCAGGAGTTGAAACATCATCCGAACTTAATACCCCAAAGGGATTAACCGTTTCAATGCTTCAATCAAACAATAGATTCAAAACAGTAAAAAACGCCCAGGATACGATAGACTATATTAACTTTAGTGGAAAAGTTGTTCTTGGAGATCAATTGAAATTCTTTGTCGCCAAGGATGAAGGGGCAACTTTTTCAATGGACTATTCCTCTACAACCAATACCTATACCGGATTTCCAACACTGTTTTTTCAGCAACTTTTTAATTTAAAGTCTAAGCAATATCAATATCCTTTTTGGGCAATACGTCCTGGAGATCCGCAACCAGGTAAATCGGTCGACCGGTTGGTGTTTCCTAAAGACAACCTCAAACTAAAGATTTATTATACACGATTAACCTTAGATAACCAATAACTTATGTGTGGAATAGTTGCGTACGTGGGCCCTCGTCAAGCTCATGAAGTAATCTTAAAAGGTCTGAAAAGATTAGAGTATCGCGGATATGATAGCACAGGAATTGCGCTATTAAATGGCGGCCTCAATATTTATAAAAAGAAAGGGAAAGTCTCTGAGTTAGAATCCTTTCTAAAAGGCCAGAGTTTGGACAGTCATATCGGCATGGGGCATACACGTTGGGCTACACATGGTGAGCCTAATGATGAAAACGCTCACCCACATTATTCTGCCACCAAAAAACTGGCCATCATTCACAATGGTATCATTGAAAACTATTCATCATTAAAGCAAGATCTCTTAAGAAAGGGTCATACTTTTCTAAGCGAAACAGACACTGAAGTTTTCATTCATTTCATTGAAGACATCAAGGAGAATGAGCAATGTTCTTTAGATGAAGCCGTGCGCCTTGCTTTGACCAAAGTTGTGGGGGCATATGCGATCGTAGTGATGTCTTTGGAAGATCCTGATCTATTGATCGCTGCCAGAAAAGGTAGTCCGCTGGTACTGGGTGTTGGACGAGGTGAATTCTTCATGGCATCCGATGCAACGCCAATCATTGAATACACCAATGAAGTCGTCTATTTGAATGATCAGGAAATTGCTATTATCAACCATGGCAAACTTACTATTAAGGATACATCGAATCTACCTCTTACTCCCTACGTTCAAACTGTTGACTTAGCCCTGGAAGCAATCGAAAAGGGTGGTTATGAACACTTCATGATCAAGGAAATATTTGAGCAGCCTCGTTCAATCAAAGATTGTATGAGAGGTCGGCTCGATGCAGCAACAGGACGATTAATATTGGGAGGCCTTCGTGAATATTTGAACCGATTGGTAAACGCTGATCGCATTTTAATTGTGGCGTGCGGTACCTCATGGCATGCCGGTTTAGTGGCTGAATATTTCTTTGAGGAGTTTTGTCGTATTCCTGTAGAAGTAGAATATGCCTCTGAATTCCGTTACCGAAATCCAATCATACGCGAAGGTGATGTCGTGATTGCTATCTCACAGTCAGGAGAGACTGCAGATACCTTAGCGGCTATTGACCTTGCTAAATCTAAAGGCGCAATCATATTTGGTGTGTGCAATGTGGTTGGCTCGTCTATTCCACGAGCAACTCATGCGGGTGCTTATACACATGCCGGCCCTGAAATAGGTGTGGCCAGTACAAAAGCATTTACTGCTCAGCTTACTGTGCTTAACATGATTGCTTTGATTGTGGCTCAGAAAAAGGGAAGCATTACAGAACAAAAATTTAATGAAATGATGGTGGAGATGGAAAACCTACCTGCTAAAGTTGAGAAGGCGCTACTACTGAATGATCAAATCAAAGAAATTGCCGCTGAATTTAAAGACGCCAAAAACTTCATCTACCTGGGTAGAGGTTATAATTTCCCGGTGGCATTGGAGGGAGCCTTAAAGTTGAAAGAAATTTCCTACATCCATGCAGAAGGTTATCCAGCAGCGGAAATGAAGCATGGCCCAATTGCGTTGATCGATAAAGAGATGCCTGTTGTGTTTATAGCAACGAAAGATAGCTCCTACGAAAAAGTAGTTTCCAATATTCAGGAAGTTAAAGCAAGAAAGGGAAGGGTAATTTCTGTTGTTACCGAAGGCGACACCACCATTCCAAAAATGTCAGAATTTGTGATTGAAGTTCCGGCAGTAACCGAATCGTTGATGCCGCTAATCTCCGTCATCCCTTTACAGTTATTATCGTATCACATAGCGGTGATGCGTGGTTGCAATGTAGATCAACCACGGAATCTGGCGAAGTCAGTTACGGTGGAATAAAAACGGAGGATGGATTTTCTTACCCCTATTGCTTATATGTAACCTTCTGTATTACAGTAGAAACCACCCACTTTTGGGAATCTAATTATACACCCTATCAGAAGGATTTATTTGAGAAAATAAGAGGTTTTAAGGAGAACATTCTTACCCCTATTGGGTATAGAAAGATTGCTAAAATCCTATCAGATTTGGGGTACATATCTCCCAATGGATACCCATTAAAGAACAATCACATTTTTAGCATCTATAAAAAGGGATTGAAGCGAATTGAGAGAATCAATAGAGAAGATATAATCTCAGTAAGCACACCAATTGTTGAGGTTTTTCAATCTCTCCACGATTTGATGGAATACTTATCC
>JAYVTC010000177.1:0-14050 GCA_043774745.1 Cyclobacteriaceae bacterium
CGCACCGCTGCCTTCATCAATCTTTTAGCGATGCACCAGATCGATGTGTATGAGTTGGGCCAAAACATCACAGCCAGCGGCAAGACCTTTGAAAAAGGAAAATCATTCATCGTGCCCACCGAGCAGAAGAACTACATCATGGTGCGCTCTGCTTTTGAAAAAGACATCACCTACCGCGACAGCACATTTTATGATGCTTCCACCTGGTCGCTGGTGCATGCGTTCAATATGCCGCATGCTGAAGTGAAGGGTGTATTTACAAAAGGCAACCTGGTGCAAGCGCCTTCTAGATCCATGATACCGGTGGTCAAAAGCAATTATGCTTACCTGATGGACATCACGGATTACAACGCACACCAGGCGATCAACAAACTGCAATCAAGCAATGTGATTGTGCGCACGAGTTTCAAGCCGTTTAGTGTGATGATCAATGGTAGTGAGAAAAGCTTTCCGCATGGATCTATCGTGATATCGGTGCAGCAACAAAAAATAAGTTCAGATGAATTATATAATGCCGTGAAAGCTGTAAGCCAATCAGCAGGAGTTGATTTTTATGTGGTGGAGACTGGATTAAATAGTAAAGGTGTTGATTTGGGATCAGGGGCGATACGAACCGTTAAGAAGCCAAAAGTCTTAATGCCTATTGGCGTGGGTGTGTCTGGCTATGAAGCGGGTGAAGCGTGGCATCTGCTGGATCAGCGCATAGGCATGCCGGTTTCTAAAGTGGACTTAGTAAACTTTTCGCGCGTCAATTTGAATGACTACAACGTGATGGTGATGGTAGGAGGAACGTATCCAACCGACAAAGCCATGACGGATAAAATCAAAAGTTGGGTGCAGGCGGGAGGCACGTTGATTACGATGAAGACAGCCTCCGAGTGGGCCATCAAGCAAGGCCTTGTAAAAGAAAAGCTGGTCGTGATTGATACCGTTAAAAACCCAATGCGAATTAATTTTGAAGATGCAGCCGACACCGAAGGAGCGAAGCAAATTGGCGGGTCCATCTTCCAGGTGGATTTAGATGTTACTAACCCGATAGGTTTTGGTTATACCGATCGTAAAGTATCGGTCTATCGCAATGGCCGCACGTTCCTTCAGCCAAGTAAAACACCTTATAATACCATTGTTCAGTACACGGCCACCCCGTTGATCGGTGGGTACATGCATAAGACTGACATCAAGAGAGTGGCCAACTCCGCAGCCGTGTTATTCGTTCCGGAAGGGCAGGGCAGGGTGATTATGTTTTCTGATAATCCAAATTTCCGCGGCACCTGGTATGGTACCAACAAGATGTTTTTGAATGCCTTGTTCTTTGGATCATTGATTTCATCACCAACTAATTTTGGTGAAGAGGAATAGCTCGGTAAGATGTACCGTTCCTAACGGAACTCGATGGTACTATATTTTTTCCAACGGACTGCAGTCCGTTGTTATAATATCAATCGTTCCTACGGAACTTGCATTTCTCTGACTCGATTCACATTTAAAGTTGATGTGAGTTATTGTAGAGCCGTAGGCTCGTCACATGTTTTAGGGATGGACTTCAGTCCATCCTTAACATCAAAAAAACCTATAGAGAGCTGTAGGCTCGGAGCATATGTTTTGCTACTAAGGTTGTCCCTTTCATCGCAGAGCCCACCCGATGGCGTTGTATTCTCCTCATAAAGCCTGTCGCCACCACATCCATCGTGAATTATCATTATCGAATGATAACGAATACAACTATTTTTGAATTTCACTCATCTTGTCACGAAACCAGCGCGTGTTGATTCGATTCGTTTTTATTATCACCTTCATTTCGATGGCACACATGCTGAGCGCCCAACAACTCTACACGGGCATCGTGGTCGATTCAGCCAAGCTTACCAATCTGCCCGATGTACACGTTTCGGTAAAACATACGGGAAAGATCACCAGTACTTCGGCCAGCGGAAGTTTCATGATCTACGCTTCGCCTATGGACACCTTACTATTTTCTTCCATTGGTTACATCGCACTAGAGTTGCCATTATTCTTTGCCGAAGATGCCCTTTTTGTGCTGCTGCGCGAGGACCGGATTTTCCTCAATGAAGTGATTATTAAATCAACGCGCCTTTATCCCAATAAAATTGAAGAGCGAACCAAAACGGCACCACGCACGATGAGCACCCTGCAAGGTGTCTTTTCTCCCTTCGATTACTTCTGGAGCCTGGAACGTGAGAAAAGGAAGCTCACGAAAATTGTGGAAGAAAACAATCGCACACAAACCTACCGGCAGGTAATTACCGATCCTGATGTGAAAGATATATTAATGAAAGAGTATGATTTGGGTGAGGACACCTACTATCAAACGTTGGTGCAGTTCAATCAACAGCAAAGCCACGTTCACTATTTCACCGACCCGGATGCCATCATGGAGGCGCTTCATTCTTTCTTCGAAAAGAACCAAACAGGCAAATAGCGGGTTTTGTAAATCTGGGAAAACAGATTTTGGGGCCGTAAATCCATAAAATAGAACTATCTTTGCGGCCTCAAACTGAAAAAAGCAAAGGCAATCAAAATTTATGGAAGTTAGCAAGATCAGAAACATCGCGATTATCGCCCACGTTGACCACGGAAAAACCACCCTGGTGGACAAATTATTGCACGCAGGCCACGTTTTTAAGGATCACGAACACCCCGGAGAGTTGATCATGGACAGTAATGACCTGGAGCGCGAACGTGGTATCACCATTTTAGCAAAAAACGTATCCGTACGCTATAAAGACTATAAAATCAACGTAATTGATACTCCTGGCCACAGCGACTTTGGTGGAGAGGTTGAGCGTGTACTTAACATGGCCGATGGCTGTCTGCTGTTAGTGGATGCCTTTGAAGGTCCGATGCCCCAAACACGCTTTGTATTGCAGAAAGCGCTTCATTTAGGCTTAAAGCCTATTTTGGTGATTAATAAAGTGGACAAAAAGAACTGTACTCCGGATGAAGTACATGAAAGTGTATTCGACCTGATGTATTCATTGGATGCCACCGAAGACCAATTGAATTTCCCTACATTTTACGGTTCAGCCAAGCAAGGTTGGATGAGTGCGGATTGGAAAACCCCAACGACCGATATCACCGCCCTGATTGAAGGCATTATTGAATATATTCCTGCTCCTAAGATTGATGAAGGAACCACGCAATTACTGATCACCTCGTTAGAATATTCTTCTTTCGTAGGTCGTATTGCCATCGGAAGAATTCAGCGCGGAAGCGTGAAGGCCGGACAGCAGATCGCGTTAGTGAAGCGTGAAACGGGAGCGATTGTAAAGACACGCATCAAAGAAGTGTACGTGTTTGAAGGCTTCGCTAAAGTAAAGAAAGATGAAGTAAAGGCAGGAGAAATTTGCGCCCTGGTGGGATTGGAAGGTTTTGAAATTGGTGATACCGTTTCTGATGTTGACAAACCTGAAGCACTTAAATCCATTGCGATTGATGAGCCAACGATGAGTATGCTCTTCACGATCAACAACTCTCCATTTTATGCAAAAGAAGGAAAGTATGTTACCTCACGTCACATCAAAGACCGTCTTGAAAAAGAATTGGAAAAGAATCTCGCCTTACGCATGGGTGATACCGGATCGGCCGATAGTTTCATGGTGTTTGGCCGTGGTGTTCTTCACCTTTCGGTATTGATTGAAACCATGCGCAGGGAAGGGTATGAACTTCAGATTGGTCAACCTCAGGTGATCTTCCGTGAGATTGACGGTCAGAAGTGCGAACCAATTGAAGAGTTGACCATCGACTTACCCGAAGTTGTTGCCGGTAAAGCCATTGAAACCGTTACGCAGCGCAAAGGCGAAATGTTGAACATGGAGCCTAAGGCAGATCGTATGATCTTGAAATTCCTAATACCTTCACGAGGAATTATGGGCTTGAGAAACTACTTATTAAACGTAACCGCTGGTGAAGCTGTGGTAACACACCGCTTTAAAGAATACCAGCCATATAAAGGAGAAATTCCTGGTCGTATCAACGGTTCATTGATTGTGATGGAGCAAGGTGAGGCAATCCCTTACAGCTTACACAACCTGCAAGACCGTGGTAAATTCTTCATCAACCCGGGAGAACCTGTATATGAAGGACAGGTAATTGGTGAACACAGCCGAGGTGGAGATTTGGTGATCAACGTAACCAAAACCAAGAAATTGACCAACATGCGTGCTTCTGGTTCAGATGAAAAAATGAAAATTGCACCTCCTCTCAAGCACACGCTGGAAGAGGCTTTGGAATACATTCAGGCAGACGAATATGTAGAGGTAACTCCTAAATCGATTCGTCTTCGCAAGATTTACCTGAACGAAAACGAGCGCAAGCGCTTCGGTGGTAAGCAATAATCTAAATCCTGAAATCGTTCTTTTGTCTTTCGCGACTGCACCTCGTTAGTTTGGAAGTACAGTCGCGATCGTTCATATTTGAAGGTGTAATTGGTCGATCGATGGTTAAAAATCTGATAATACTTTTAGTGATAGTGTTTACGTCACTGTCAACTCACGCACAGAATCCGAAATCGCAGGAGTGGGAGACAGAAGCGGATACACTCATGAGCAGAGAAGATTTTGTGGGTGCTGCAAAACTCTACACGAAAGTGATTGATGCCAGCAAGCTGAAGGAAAAAGCCGATTACAAGGCTCTTTATAAACGAGGCGTAGCGTTTTATAGCCAGGGAGATTTCAAAAGTGCTGTGAGCGACATGGATCGTTTTATTCCAGAGTATCAGCAAAGTTACCAGGCCAGGATTCTACGGGCACTTTGCTATCGCGAATTGGGCGAAACCGACAAGCAACTCGCTGATGTTGAAGAAGCATTGACGCTGAGTGGTGGCGATCCCCAGATTTTAAAATGGCGATCCGGCCTGTTGATCGAAAAAGAACAATTTAATCAGGCTATTGAAGACTTGCTGCTGGTAAGACAAATGCAGGACGACCCAGAGGTAGAACTCAATCTTGGCTTAGCCTATTATTCAATTGAAAACATAGACAGCGCCTTGATGGCCATAAATAAGTCGATCGAATTGGAGGCAACCTTTCTGCCTGCCTATTTATATGGAGGCTCTTTTTCTCTGGAGCAAGGACAATATGAATTAGCGATTAAGTACATCAACGTTGCACTCATGCTCGAACCCACGAATGTGAATGCCTGGTTTTATAAGGGTGTGGCATTGATTGAGTTGAAGAAAGAGGATGACGGTTGCAGTTGTTTGCGCAAAGCATTCTATGGCGGGCAGGATGATGCTGGTGATTATCTGAAGCAGTACTGTTACGGCATTGAGGATTAGTCGTTTAGGTTTTTTTTAAAACCTTCGCTCCCGATCCTAACTCTGAAGGGTTTTTGTATTTTTGCGCATGCCAGAACAAATACTAATTCTCGATTTCGGATCCCAATACACACAGTTGATTGCCCGGAGAGTACGCGAACTGAATGTGTACTGCGAAATTCATCCCTACAATCATATTCCCCAAATCACTTCTTCTACTAAAGGTGTCATTCTTTCAGGAAGTCCTTGTTCGGTACGCGATGCGGGAGCGCCCGATATAGATCTTAGCCTTTTTGGAAACATACCGGTGTTGGGTGTTTGCTATGGAGCGCAACTGATGGCGCATAAAAGCGGTGGCACCGTGTTACCTTCACAGATCAGAGAATATGGCCGTGCAAAACTGACAACCGTAGATCATCATAATGAATTACTAAAAGAAATTTCGCTCGATTCACAGGTGTGGATGTCACATGCTGATACCATCGCCAGCATACCGGATACCTATGAAATCATCGCCAGCACACCTTCTGTAAAGGTGGCCGCATTTAAGAAAAAAGGTGAGCGGATATACGGCATTCAATTTCACCCTGAAGTAACCCATTCACTCGAAGGCAAAAATCTCCTAAGGAATTTCGTAGTACACATATGTGGTTGCGCCCAGGATTGGACGCCCGATCTTTTTGTTGAATCAACCGTAGAAGAACTCAAGAAAAAACTGGGTCAGGATAAAGTGGTCATGGCGCTATCAGGTGGTGTGGACTCCACCGTAGCGGCAATGCTTGTTCACAGGGCCATCGGAAAAAACCTGTACTGCATTTTTGTGGACAATGGATTGTTACGCA
Organism: Cyclobacteriaceae bacterium; assembly: GCA_043774745.1. GTDB lineage: Bacteria > Bacteroidota > Bacteroidia > Cytophagales > Cyclobacteriaceae > ELB16-189. The sequence goes on from JAYVTC010000177.1 coordinate 6,118, forward strand.
AGAATGAATTTGAGCAAGTGCTTACTTCCTATAAAGGAATGGGCCTGAACATAAAAGGGGTTGATTCAAAAGATAAGTTTTATGCCGCGCTCAAGAACCTATCCGAGCCGGAAGCAAAACGCAAGGCTATAGGTCGCACCTTCATTGAAGTCTTTGATGAAGAAGCGCATCACATTGAAGATGTGAAATGGCTAGGGCAAGGCACCATCTACCCGGATGTGATTGAGTCTGTCTCCGTGAAGGGACCATCGGCAACCATTAAATCTCATCACAACGTGGGAGGCTTGCCGGAGAAAATGAAAATGAAAGTGGTAGAACCATTGAATACATTGTTTAAAGATGAAGTGCGACAGGTGGGCAAAACATTGGGCATTGATCCATTAATTTTAGGAAGACATCCTTTTCCGGGTCCAGGGCTGGGCATTCGCATTTTAGGGGAGATCACACCCGAGAAAGTGCAAGTACTTCAGGATGCCGATGATATTTTTATTTCCGGCTTGCGCAAGCATGATCTTTATGAAAAAGTGTGGCAGGCAGGAACGATATTATTACCCGTTTATTCAGTAGGAGTAATGGGCGATGAACGTACCTATGAGAAGGCCGTAGCGCTGCGTGCCGTGGTGAGTGTGGATGGCATGACTGCTGACTGGGCGCATTTACCGCATGATTTTCTCAGCGAAATATCTTCCGACATAATAAATAAAGTAAAGGGCGTTAATCGTGTTGTATATGACATTAGCTCTAAACCACCGGCCACCATCGAGTGGGAATAGCAGCTTAATTTTTGATTTGCTTATATTGGATCTCTGTTAGCGCTTATGTTTGAATTGAACTCAACAAAAATATCGTCCTGGCTATTGTGTTTTGTCCTCACGCTCGCAGTGTTCACTGCATCAGCACAGGATTATAAAAAGCAATATGACAACGCTAAAAATTTGTTTACCGAAGGCAAATACAGCGAGGCCATGGTAGCCTTCAAATCCTTAACGGTTTATGACAAGGATAATCCATTTAGCGAGTACGCTTCTTTTTATTATGCAATGTCGGCCTATCGCCTGGGCTACATCACCGTTACAAAAGACATGTTGCTTCAGATCAAGAAACTATATCCGGAATGGAACCAGATGGATGAAGTAAACTATCTGCTTTGTAAAACCTATTTTGATCAGAAGGAATATTTTCAAGCCCGCACGGTAATGGATCAGATTAAAGACCCAACGTTCATCAGCGATCTTCAAAATTTAAAGAAGGTGTATATCTCACAGATCGAAGATCCTGAAACACTGCGCATGATGTTGGAAGAACATCCGGAAGATGTGGCGATAGCAAAAATTATGGTGAAGCGTCTTGGTCAACAGCCGTATCATCTTCAAGATACCACGCTGATTAATTCCTTGATCACTCAATATGGTTTATCGAGATCGGACTTGATAAGTCAGGCAGCTATTCGCCCAATTAAAAAAGATACCATACGCATTGCCTTGGTGATGCCTTTTCTGGCAGCCACACTAGACCCATCGCCTGTAAAAAAGCGGAACCAGATCATTTTGGAGTTGTATCAGGGGATGAAGATGGCAATCGATTCATTATCCAAATCTGGCATTCAAGTTTCATTGCTTGCCTATGATAATGAGCGCAGCCTGGACGCTACCAAAAAAATTGTAAAAGAAAATGAGTTGAAGAACATTGACCTGATGGTTGGACCTTTCTTTCAAGAGGAAGCCAAACCTGTCCTGGAGTTTTCAATGACCAATCGAATCAATGTAGTGGTAAATCCTCTTTCCAATAACTCAGATTTAGTAAAACAAAATCCCTACAGTTTTCTATTTCAACCCAGCCATGAAACTATTGCGCGGAGTTCCGCAGAGATAGCATCGAATCTGGCTAAGAAGAAAAACTGCTTTGTGTATTACGGAGAAACATCAAAGGATTCTTTGATGGCAGCAACCTTTATTTCACGGGCAAAAGAATTAAATCTTAAAGTGCTTTATTCGCAAAGAATAAGTTCAGAGAATTCAGGTACGATCTTGTCAAAGTTAGCCACCGCCACGCAGTATGATGAATGGAGAAACCCACTTCAATTTTCACTGAAGAAGGATAGCATCGGGTGTATTTTTGTGGCCTCATCCAATGAGCTCATCTACTCCAAGGTGATCAATAGCGTGGAAACGCGTGGCGATTCCATTTTAGTAATCGGACAGGAAGGCTGGCTGGATGACAGTTCTGTTGACTACACCAGGTTTGAGCGAATTAAGATGGCCTTGGCTGCTCCTAATTTTAAATCATTAGCGAACCCCGCATTTACGGATTTCAGAAAAAAATACATGAACAGACATGGTGTGCTGCCTACCGAATATGCGGGCACCGGATATGAATTTATCATGGTCATGGGACAGATGATGGATCGATACGGTGTCAATTTTCTTCAGACTCTTAGAGAAGGAGAGGTTGTTCAGGGGTCACTCAGTTCAGGGTTATCACTTTCATCACAGCGGGATAATCGTGTAGTGCCTTTTGTCTCTTTGAAGGGTGGTCAATTGGTAAGATTGAATTAATAGGGTACTGATGAGCATTTTGGAAAGTAGAATCCAACTATGCTGATCAAGCTTCTTTGAAGCTGGAGAGCACAGGTTTCAACTTCTTTTACTATTTTTAGGTAATTCTATGAAAGACATACGGATAACCCTCTTCATTCTAGTGCTCAGTCAACTCGGCTTTCTTCCGTTGATGGCTCAAGATCAGGAACAGACCCCGGATACCATTGCTGCTCCTGCTACCTATGAAGAAATCTACGATGAGCCGTATAACATAAATAAATTGTTTATCGGCTTTCAACCTTTTTATGGGGAGATATTTGCTACGAACATTAATGCCGGATTTGGATTTGAGGCCCAGTATTTCTACAAGAATAAATTCGATGTGAAGGCGCACTTTAGAAAAACATACAGCAGCAAGTTTTATGATTTCAATCGAGAGTTGGCCAAGCAAAATAGTATGTCGGATAATAAGCCAGAGGTATTTAATTACTATGAATTGGGCGGCACCTACCATATAAAGGATTTTGAAACTAATTCCACTACCCGATTAGTCTTGCGCAAAAAGAAGACTTCTGCCAACCGTTGGGCTTCTACCGTTCCGATGACCACGGAAGTTTCCGCCAAGGTTAGAAAAATTTATGGAGCAAGAGCTGGACTAATCATCTGGAATAGCACGGCAGATATAAGCAGGTCATTGGAAAAGCAGGGACTTACGAATGCAGATCTTGTTAGCGCGGAGAATATTTCATTGCCCGAAACCTATATTGATGATAATGGTGAAACTCAGGACTTGAATACGTTCAGTAATATTTACACTACTAATATTTATGTTGGAGGCTCCTTTACCTTGATACGCAATATGGCCGTAAGTTTCGATAATTATGAGGAAGCTCTGGATGATGGTATGTTCACCGTTTTCTTTGATATCATGCTAGCTCCTTCTCAAAAACTCGATCCTGTTTTGTATAGTAATACAGAATTTTATACTAATGCAATCAAGTTGAATAACGTAGGTGGGCGCATTGGCATTGATGGAAAGTTTAACCGAAAAATTGCCTGGGCTTATGGAGGTGAATTAGGTTACAGGCCTTCCATAGAGGGGCGTGGTTTTTTTGCCTTGTTAAAAATTTCGTTCCCGGTCTTTAGCACCAATCTCCAGAAGAAAGGAGAGAATCTAAACGAATAAAATTCACTCACGTGGTGCATGATATTCTGATCATCAATATCAAAGGACTTGCACAGGTAAGAGATCAGTCCCCGGGTATGCTCAGGGGCAAACAGATGGGTGAATTACCCACCCTTTCAAATGCATTTTTAGTTATATCCAATGGGCTTATTCATTCCTATGGATTGATGGAGCAACTTCCACCAGAGATCAAGGCCCTTCAAACCATTGATGCATCGGGAAAATTTGTACTGCCTTCATTTGTTGATTCACACACGCATCTTGTCTTTGCCGCCACGCGCGAAGAAGAATTTGTAATGAAAATCAAAGGTGCGAGCTATGAAGAAATTGCAGCCCAGGGTGGAGGCATCCTCAACTCAGCAAAAAAACTTCAGGCTATTTCAGAAGACGAACTATTTGAAAGATCCGTGCAGCGGGCATGGGAAATTATTCACACAGGCACGGGTGCAGTAGAAATTAAAAGTGGATATGGGCTTACCACCAAAGATGAAATAAAAATGCTTCGGGTGGCTCGCAGAATTGGAAGAGAAACTCCACTTGCGGTAAAGACAACTTTTTTAGGAGCCCATGCTGTTCCTCGGGAAATAAAAAAGGAGGATTACATTTATCAAATCATCAATGAGATGATTCCGGCCGTAGCCGAAGAAAAATTAGCCGATTATATCGATGTGTTTTGCGAACAAGGTTTTTTTTCTGTTGCGGAAACAGAACAGATTGTAGAGCATGGAAAAAAATTCGGAATGATTCCTCGTATTCATGCAAATCAATTAAATAGGTCGGGTGGGGTGCAGGTAGGCGTGAAGACCGGGGCCATCAGTGTGGATCATCTTGAAAACATTGGCGAAGAAGAAATTCATTTGCTGATGAATAGTACTACGATGCCAGTGTCTCTTCCGGGGGCTGCATTCTTTTTAAATTTACCATTTACACCAGCGCGTAAAATGATTGATGCAGGATTGCCACTAGCCATCGCATCGGATTACAATCCTGGCAGCGCACCTAGTGGTAATATGCCATTGATGATTTCTTTGGCATGCATTAAAATGAAGATGACTCCCGAGGAAGCTATTAATGCAGCTACTGTAAACACAGCCTACACACTTGGCTTGTCATTAACACACGGAACAATTACCATTGGAAAGATTGCCAACGTGTTTATTACTGAACCACTTTCTTCCCTGGCTTCTATTCCCTATAGCTTTGGAAGCAATCCGGTTAGTCAGGTTATTTTGAATGGTAAGTTAATTGACTTATAATGCCTGCAATTTAAAACCCTTTTCATGGTTGTTGAAAATTATATTCAGTCATTACTTCGCGATGTGTCGGACTTTCCTAAACCGGGTATCATCTTTAAAGATATTACTCCGCTGCTGGCTAATCCCATAGCTCGTAAAAGAGTGGTGGAAGAAATTGCACTTCATTTCAGCACGCAGGAAGTACAAGCCGTGGCTGCCGTGGAGGCACGGGGATTTATTTTTGGATCACTGCTTGCCGAAGCATTGAACGTTCCCTTTATTCCTGTGAGGAAATCAGGTAAACTTCCGTATCACAAAATTCAGGAAGAATATTCATTAGAGTATGGAACGGCTTCTATCGAAATGCATGTAGATGCTTTTGAGAAGGGCACTCGCGTACTGATTCATGATGACCTGCTCGCAACGGGAGGCACTGCCACCGCAGCCGGTAATATGATTGAACGGCTGGGCGGTATTGTTATGGGCTATTCTTTTATTATAAATCTGGCTTTTTTATCCGGAGAGAAAATACTTTCTGAACGATTTGGTGTGAAACCACATTATTTAGTCACCTATAAATGAACAAATGATATTTCTGTGGAACATTTCGGGTGCCTATCTGTTTAAAATTTAGTATGAATGAATTCACCCACATACCGATGTTTCCGTTATCTATTTTTCCTCTGCCAGGAGAAATGGTACCTCTTCATATTTTTGAACCACGCTACAGGCAACTACTTGAAGAGGCTGAAACCAGGGACGTATCATTTGGTATCTATTACAACCATACCACGAATACAGATAAGTTGGGGTCGCTGGTTAAATTAGAAAGTGTTATCAAACGATATAAAACAGGCGAATCGGACATTATTGTAAAGTGCATGGACTTGTTTACTATGGATAAACTTTACAGAACGCATAAAGATAAGCTCTATCCAGGCGGAGATGTTACTTTTTGGAAGGTAGATTGCTTGAAGCCGATGAGTAATTCTCTTAAAGAATATTTTGATCAGTATCATGCTTGGCTGAAGATCACCCATTCCGAAAAGGTTGTTTCCGTATTTGATGTTGCTAACGAATTAAGCCTGAGTTTTGATGAACGAATTAAGTTTGTTAAACTTTCTGCGGATAAACAAGAGTCATATCTGATTAATCAGGTCAAATATCAAATACAGTTGATGCGTCAGGCTGAACATGCCAAAGATATATTTCATCTGAATTAGCTTAATAAAAATTTTTTTCCACTTTTTTGAATCTCTTTTTGTAGCGTTGACGTTAACAGCGCACTTCATGCTACAGGTGTGTTTTTTGTATGTTAAAAATTATTTTAACATACTTTAACTTAAGGCATGCAACATTTCATATGGGGCTAGCGTCCTAATACCAAAAATAAAAACCATATGAAAAAAATCAGCTTGTTATTCGTTGGTGTACTTTTTTGTACACTAGTGTTCGCAAACGGAACAGATGAACCCACCGCATCAACTACATCTGTAGCAGTGACTAACTTATCCGGTTCGTCATTATTCAAACTGTACTATACGGCTTATAAGGCAGGCGATGTTAGGGTTTCTATTCTGGATCATTCCGGTAAACTTATGTTTACGGAGAGGTTGAGGAAGACGGATGGATTTATTCGTCCTTATAACTTTGAGCGCCTTGCCGCAGGCGATTACACCATTCAGATTGAGAATGCCGATGAGAAGCGAATAGAGAAAGTACATTACGATGCAGGAAAAATTGAGAAACAGATCAACATTGTAAAACTTCCTGAAGAAGGAAAGTATTTACTTTCGGTTGCATCAGAAAGTGCAGATCATGTTAATGTAAATATTTATAATGTTAAAGATGAGTTAATTCATAGCCAAATAAGCTTTGTTAATAAACAGTTTGCAGAGGTGATCAACCTAAAGAGTATTAAAGCATTTACAATTGAGATATCAGACAGTAATGGTTTGTTGAAAACATTGAAGTATTAGTAATTATATCAGGAAACAGAATGACTCTAGTGCAAACGTTTTAGATTTTATCGATCAATAGTTTGTAACAAACCGCATCTATTAAGGGCATTTTCATAGCGAAGTTGATGAGTAGACTGTTGCAATATCACCGCAAACGATTTTTTGGATTAAAAATTAAGTTTACTTACAGCGAACGTCCATTTGGTTTTGTGTCACCGTTATTTGTATCGAAAACAAAAACAAAACAACTATGAAAACAAAACTAATGGTAAGTGCTCTTTTAGTAGCATTGGTAACAGGCACAGCTGTAGCAGCTGATCCAGTTGGTCCTAAGGTAGTAGTGGTGAGCCAGAAAGAAACTGGAATGTTTAAAGTAATTTATGAAGGCGAGAAAGCTGGACGAGTTAATTTGAAAATTTCAAATCAGGATGGTGCTGTCGTGTTCAATGAAAGTGTTACAGGCGTTAATGGTTTCATTCGTCCTGTAAACTTCAAAGGCATGGATGCTGGCGAATACACGATTGAGGTATCAGATGCTTCCGGTAAGCAGGTTTCGAAAGTAAATTATGAAATCAAGCAAACAGTAAATATGGTGCATATAGCTAAAATTGCAGGAGATAATAAATATCTTCTAGCCGTAGCTAAAGGTTCTAAAGAGGAATTCAATGTGAAGATTTTTGATGGGGCAAGCAACCTTGTCCATAATGAAAATCTTGTTGTGAATGGAAATTTTGGACTTGTGTACAACCTCAAGGACGTTGCGGGATTCCCTACTTTTGAGGTAACCGATAAAACAGGTAACACAAAAGTGATTAAGTACTAACCAACTAATTAACCTTGAAACAAAAGGAGACCTGCTGTGGCAGGTCTTTTTTTTGAAGCTAGATTATTTGGGGTCTTTCAGTTGCTTCTCTTGAGGCTGTAAACTGAACTGTGTCAAAGTAAGACAAACACTAACTTTGACACATAATGAAAGAGAAAGGACAATTCAATTTAGAGGGGATCAAGAAAAAA
>JAYVTC010000178.1:0-5642 GCA_043774745.1 Cyclobacteriaceae bacterium
CGATACTTTTTACCCTTCTTCACGGTGAGCTTATTTTGTCTTAGCCACGGATTGTGGCGCTTGAGCAACTTGTAGTTAGCGCCTTGCGCCTGTGAAAAAGCTACCAGATCTTTAATTGATTCATTAACCTCCACCTGTTTTAAAGATTCAGGCTGATAAAGATGCTCCGGTTTTAATTTGAAACCATACTTTTCCGGTTGTTCAAAAATCTCTTTAATGGCCAACAATCTGAACACATAACGAGAAGTTTCATCGTTCATGTGAAGATCATAATAATTCGTTACCCGTTGATCTTCAAGATCTCTGGCTACACCACCCATACCACGATTGTACGAAGCGGCTACTAAAGTCCAGTTACCAAATTTTGAATAGGCCTTCTTCAAATATTTGCATGCTGCTTCTGTGGCTTTTAAAGGATCATAGCGTTCATCTACTTCCTTCGTAATCTCCAATCCAAGTTCTTTACCCGAGGATTCCAGAATTTGCCAATACCCTACCGCATTTTTTGGTGATGTGGCATTCAGCAGCGCACTTTCAATCAAAGGCAGATATTTAAAATCAGCAGGAATACCGTTGGCTAGTAATATCTCCTCCATTTTAGGAAGCCATCGGTTTGCTCTCTTCAAAAGAAACAGTGTACTGCTATGCAGGTACACATTGATTTGTAATTCCTTATCGAGACGCTCGCGCACATCGGGTAAATCCAGCGGCATGGAATCTCCAGCAAAAGATACATTCTTAGGTAAATCGTAAGAGACTGCCACAAATGGTTGCTCCAATTCAGCCTCCTTCACAGGCTCAATGTCTGTCTCGTGTGCTTGTGTCGTTTTTAAAGATTGATCGTAACCGATGTATAGCAGCAACAAGAAAAAAGACAATGGTCCTAAATATGAAAGTATTCTTTGCATTTCAAATCAAAAGTTAGGCGACAATAAATATTTCGCATAGAAGTCATTAATCACTTTTACGGCTTCCTTAGGAGTGTCAACCACATTGAAAAGATCAAGGTCTTCTTCGATGATCATTTTTTCTGCGATGAGGGTTTTCTTTATCCACTCTACTAAACCACCCCAAAACTTTTTGCCTACCATAACAATCGGAAAGCGTCCAATCTTTTTAGTTTGAATCAGTGTGAGCGCTTCGGATAGTTCATCCAGTGTGCCAAAGCCTCCGGGCATAATAATAAAACCCTGTGAGTATTTTATAAACATCACTTTGCGCACAAAAAAGTAATCGAAGGTGATCAGTTTATCAGCATCGATGTAAGGATTCCCTTTTTGTTCGTGTGGCAAATAGATATTCAATCCCACTGATTTACCACCAGCACGTTTTGCGCCACGGTTACCGGCTTCCATGATGCCAGGGCCTCCACCCGTAACTACACCATAACCATGGTTGACCAATTCCTCCGCAATATCTTCTGCCATTTTATAATAAGGATGATTCGGTTTCACTCGGGCTGAACCGAATATGGTAACGCAAGGCCCGATCTTGGCAAGTTTTTCAAAGCCTTCGACAAACTCACTCATGACTTTAAAAATCATCCACGAGTCAGAACTTTTTATCTCAGCCCAATCCTTATCTTTGAATGCTTTGCGAATACGATGTTCTTGTTCCAGAGCTTCTTGAATGACTACATCATCCACCTTTTTCTTTCTTACATGGGTTGCCATAATTTTCTTGTCCTAATTTTTTTTCAAGTTACTAAATGAAACGAAAATTCAACTTCTTTGATATGAAAAGAGCGATGAATCACTTTACTGGATTGTATTGGCTTGCTTATGCATTGTTGTTTTTTACTGTGAGCTGTAATCAAAAAGAAAATCAGCCATCAACTTCACAGGACACAAGCTGGGCATTATTGCCTTTTGAAAAATTGAATGATATTAATCCAATACTGTCCGCCAGTAATGGCACATTCTATTGTCCCATCTTAAAACAGGAAGTGAAATGGGAAGAGAAAGATGTATTTAATCCCGCTGCTGTGGTACGCAATGATACCCTCTTTCTTTTTTATAGAGCTGAAGATATCATAGGAAAATATGCCGGCACTTCGCGCATTGGTCTTGCGTGGAGTATCGATGGTGTAAAGTTTAATCGTAAAGAAACTCCTGTCCTGTTTCCTGATGAGGACTTCATGAAAATTTATGAATGGGAAGGTGGCATTGAAGATCCTCGTATTGTTGAGCGTGAAGAGGGTTTATACATCATAACGTATTCTTCCTACGATGGAAAAACCGCACGGCTCTGCCTGGCATCATCCAATGATCTGATTCATTGGACTAAACACGGACCCGTTCTTACAGATGAATTCATCGATACCTGGAGTAAGTCCGGTGCGATCGTAGCCAAACAAAAAGGCGACAAGATTCTTGCAGAAAAGATCAATGGAAAATATTGGATGTACTTTGGCGATACGGATTTATTCATGGCAACTTCTGAAGATCTGATTCACTGGCAGCCTGTTTTAGAAAACGGAAATATTAAATCCGTATTAAAACCAAGGCCCGGTTATTTCGATAGCCGATTGGTAGAAAGCGGACCTTATGCCTTGCTCACCGAGCATGGGATTTTGCTTCTATACAATGGTATGAACCTCGACACCGATGGTGATCCTGAAATAGCAAAAGGTGCCTACTGTTCTGGCCAGGCGTTGTTTGATGCGAATGATCCTACTAAACTCATCAACCAACTTGAAAAGAATTTCCTGCGCCCCGATCAGCCCTATGAAATTCAAGGGCAAGTAAACCAGGTTTGTTTCATTGAAGGAATGGTGCCCTATAAGAATAAGTGGTTCTTGTATTATGGAACGGCTGACTCGAAGATTGGAGTAGCTACTTTGAGTATGAAGTAGAAAGTTGAAAGTTAAAAGTTGACCCATTTAACTTTTAACTTTCAACTCTGCAAGAGATTCATCAATGCCTCACTCAATTCAGGATATTGAAATTCAAATCCTGTTTTTCGGATTTTTTCTGATGATACTTTACTTCCATTCACTACAATCACCGCCATCTCACCTACAATAATTTTCATCATAAAACCGGGCACGGGAGGCAGCAACAATGGTCTCTTCAAAACCCTGGCGATCGATTTTGTGATTGCTTCATTCGTAACCCAATCACATACCGCATTGTAGGCGCCATGCATCTGATCATCCTCCACCGCCTTAATAAACATAGCGCTGAGATCATCGATATGAATCCAGGATAGATATTGTTTACCGGTGCCGAGTGGAGCGCCAACACCAAAACGTATAGGTTTTGCCATCTCCGCCAGCGCACCCCCCTTCTCACTCAACACGATTCCGATTCTAAGTTTAGCAACACGAATACTTAATGATGAAATTTTATCAACTGATTCTTCCCATTGCTTTGTTACCTGTGCCAGATAATCTGAGCCAGGCTTACTTTCTTCGGTGAAGATTCGTTCATCCAGACAAAAGCCATAGTAGCCAATGGCCGATGCCGACACGACTGCTTTTACAGCATGGTTTCCTTTCTTCAACGATTCGTATAACAAGGCTGAAGATTTTGTACGGCTCTCTAAAATTTCTTTTTTTCTTTTCTCATTCCAACGCTTATCGGCTACACCAGCACCAGCCAAATGAATAATTGTGTCCACGCCAACCAACGCCTCTGCATCTAATTCACCTTTCTCCACATCCCAGACAAATGACTTAACCTTTCCGATTTTTTTTGTGCGGCCCAAGTGAGAAACCTGATATCCTTTTTGCAAGAGCATCTCGGTGAGGCGAGAGCCAACTAAACCCGATGCTCCTGTGATTAATATTTTTTTGCTCATTATTAGTAGCTTTGAACCAAGTTAACAGTTAAGATATGAATAAGTTTTTTGTTTCGGCCCTATTTACCGTGTTCAGTATTTCAGCTTACTGTCAAACCGTGACCGTGCTCAAAGAAAAAGAAAAGGTAAAAGGAGAAAGCATTGAAGTCTATGCCTTAACCCTGGATGGCAAAAAAGATGAGATCTCCTCGGCCTGGAATAAATTTCTGAAAGAAATCGGGAAGTTAAAGCAGAGCACTGACCCGATGACTGTGTCTGAACCGGTAATCAGTGGCACCACTTATTCGTCAAATGTTTTTTATGCCGATTTCAAAAAAAACAATGAAGCCTCTTCCACTGTTTGGGCAGGAATAAATCCTGCAGAATGGAATGAGGCCGAGATAGGCCGTGTTAATCGCGAACTGGATAAACTGGTCTATCAATTTGGTGTTACCTTCTATCGCAATAAAGTGCAGGTACAAATTGATGAAACACAAGAAGCGCTGGATGCCGTTGAAAAACAAAAGAGTCGCACCCTTAATCAAAATAAAGATCTTACTCTTAAACTGAGTAACAACGACCAGGAAAAAATTCAGTTAGAAAAATCGCTTGAAAACAATAAACTAGAAAACGCTGCCTTAAAGATAAAACTTGAAAATAACCTAAAGGCACAAGACTCACTTACCAATGTTGGCGTTCAAATTAAAAAGGTGATGGAATCGCACAAGGACAAACAAAGAAAGATCAACTAGCTAATTCTCATTCCAAGTGCATCCAAACAAAAACTTGTGTGAAGACCTTTTTTCGAAATAACTAAACTTAATTGCGTAATTATTCTGATGGAAAATCAATCTACAACAGCAATCGCTAAAAGGTTAAATACAGATAGAGATACACTATTCAACAGGTTTGAAGAAACTGGACTTATATACAAGGACAACGGGAAATGGAAGTTAACTGAATTTGGTATCTCTTGTGGTGGTATTATTAAATCAGGATTGAATTCTGATTCTGGGGAAGCTTATGAATATATAGTGTGGTCAGAGAAAATTTATCTAAACGAAAAACTTTTTACCGATTTTGAACTAAATAAAATTAATAATAAGGTAGAATTAGATTCTGAGGGCGAAGAATACATTGCTGATTATTTTGATTCCATTGGAATTGAATATAGACGAGAGGAGCTTGTAAAAAATGGTGTTAGACTAGATAAAGATAAGGAGTCTTTCCGAAGAGCTGATTTTTATTTGCCAAAGTATAAACTATATATTGAATTCGCTGGTCTATGGAGTAGAAGTGAATCTTATCGCGAAAACTACAATATTAAGAAACAAATATATCTTGATAATGGAGTACCTTGCATATGGATTTACCCTGATAATCTTGGAATAATGCATCACGTATTTCATAAAAGATTAGAGAAAGTTCTCCGTGATCATAAAATGGAGAGTGAGTTATTCAAATTTCGATTGAATGAACTTTGGAAAAAGGATGGTGATAATTTTGTTGGAATTTTATTCGGTCTTGCAATTATGCGCTGGATTGCAAATTCTTATAACCTTTCTGATGTTAAATTTTTGATTGGCTTGGGCTTAAGTGTTTATAATGTCTACAGAATAACCAATGATTTTATCAAAATTTATAAAGGCAAATCGCTTAAAATAACAAGGTTAAATAAGTGGGAGGATTAATTAGCAAACGAATTAGTCAATCTTGGTTACTTTGTTTTCCATTGCTTAGAGGCATTATCGAAATACGTTCTATCATCCGGAAACTCAATGTATTCAACACCATTCGAGTTTTTGGTTTCATAAGGGCTAAGCGATTCGCCTTTCACGAACTTATCGAACAAAATTATTTCG
>JAYVTC010000179.1:0-15570 GCA_043774745.1 Cyclobacteriaceae bacterium
TAAAATTGATGGGATACAACAACTGCGTGTAGGCGTTCATGAGGTGATCAATCTTTAATGATTATGAAATTCAACTGGTTTTTTGTTTTCATCGTTCTCTTCTTCATAGGTATGCTGGCGCTGAACATAACCTATTTTCGCAGCTCAGGATATTCATCAGTAGGCATCACCTATTCCAAAGGATATAAAATCAATGCGGATAAATCGGCACAGGTAAAAACCGTAGCCGTAGTTCCTGGTCAGCAGGTAAAAGTGGGAGATTTGCTGGTTGAGCTTATCAGCTTTGATCTGGAACTCGAGCTTGATAAACTGCAAAGCCGGATCACCACGCTTCAATCAGAACGATCTGAAAAATCGAAATTGGCTAATGCTGAAATAGCCTATATAAAAGCGGACTTGGGCATTGAGATTGAAAAGATAAATATGTCCATTGCCCAGACGGAAGCTGAGTTAGCATTGAATAAAAAATTAAGCAAAGAATTTTCAGCGCAAGATCTGAATGAAGAAAATCCGCTCAGGCAAAAAATTGAAGCGCTCAAGTTACAGCGTATGCGCTATGACGAAGCTATTAAGATAAAGATTGCAGACATTCTGCAAGAGACTGATACGGAGGAACACTTGTTGGATAACCAAGTTCGTTTACTGGAGCGCGAGCGGGACATGCATAATGCAGAAAAGAATAATCTGCGTAAAGTGGCGATTGTGGATGGCGTAGTTGAAAATGTATTTGTAAAGACCGGTGAGCAAGTGGACGCCTATAGTGAGTTGCTCTCGATTAACCCAATTCATCCCACTACGGTGGTGGGTTATCTGGTTGGTAAGAAGAGTGCTTTGCCCATTGGCGCTGATGTAATGGTAAGGTCGCACGAGAATTCTCAATTGACAGCAGCAGGAAAAGTAATAGGTTATGGTTCAGTGGTGCCGTTGCCTGAAATTTTGCAGAAGTCAACAGCTGTAACGGGTTTTGGTAGAGAGTTTTTTGTAGAGATATCCGCGGAGAACAGTTTTGCTAATGGCGAGCGCGTATTAATCCGCTGAGAATGAAGTATCTCTTTTTATATTTGATCGTGATCTTCGTTTCTTGCCAGGCATTCTCACAAGTCACCATATCGGAATTTATTCGCTCGGCAGGAGATGATCCTGAAGTGAAATCAGCAGACGCTCAAATTAATTATCTGCAAAGCAAGCCGTATCGCTTATCACCTTTACAAAAATTAGAATTCCGAACTCGTAATCGTGAGTTATTGTATACTCAGCAGGAATATGCGTTGCGATTTAATCCAGCCAATCCGTGGGAAATGCGTAGCAACAATAAATACTTTGAAGCGTATAGCAGTTCGCTATCCCTGGAGAAAGAGGTTGCTCTGAAAAGTGCATTAGTAGATCGTTACAACCTCGTGATCTTGTATTTGTATTACTACGAATTGAAATCACTTACAGAATTGAATGAGAAGCTAGTGGAGAGACAACTTTTAATTCTCGAGCGGCAAAGCGCCAGCAGCTTTTTTGATGCCGATGAATATGTAAAACTTAAGGTGGAGCAACTGGATAAGAGTGTCGAAAAAGAAGAGACTGATTTCGACTGGCAAAGTCAGAAGTTAGAGGTGAGTCAACTTCATCCTGCGTCATCGGGCCAGCGCATAGCATGGGAAACTCAAGCACTCATTTCAATAGATAAAATGGAGCGGGTGGCGGATAGTTTAAACACGCTAACAATTAGCCCCTTGGAAGTGGCTTACCGTAAACAACAGGTTAATGTGGCACGCAGTCAGTATAACCTGGAGAAGTCGAATATTAATCTTGGGTTTCTGCAAACATCGTATGATCGCAGAAGAGTAAATCAGGATCGCACGCCAATCAATATTTCGTTGGGCGTCACCATTCCCATTGTTAATCCAAACAAAGGTGATATGGCCCGCAGAAAACTGAATGAAATTGAATCAGAGTATGAACTAAAGTCAGCTCAGATTGAGGATCAGGCTTCGCAGGATATTTCGTATCTCAAACTGAAAGAATCCGTAGGACGCTATCGTGACCTTCAACGCAAAATAGAGGAGTTGAAAAACAGCAGTTTGCAAAAAGATCTTACCCTGTTAAAAAGTGGAGATCCGCTGGTTGCTTTGCAGTTTGAGGCCGGCTTAAATAAGCTGCGCGTGTTACAAAGTAAACTCAAGAGAAAAGCGTTAACCTACTATGTAGAGTTTCTTACCGAATCAGATCATCTTCAGCAAAGACCGCTAATCAATTACTTGTCGGGTAATCTTACCCCACTGGATTAAGCTTAGAAATCAACGAGCCTTTTTTGTTTTATTTTGTAACAAAAAGGTAATATCAGAGTCTTAGCTTTGTTATTACGTCCAATGCTACAAAAGATATTCAATTCATTTTCACTGGCATTTGCCAATATAAGGTCAAATCTATTTCATACGTTTCTTTCAGTGCTAGGCATCGTCGTTGGCGTGGCAGCACTTGTTTCCATACTTTCTCTCATTGATGGAATGGAAAAATTTGCCCGTGAGCAAATATCCAGCACCACTTCACTCAATGGGATCATCATTCAAAGTGAAGCCTTTAAGCGCGTCAATGATGTCCGGCTAAGAAAGGATACACTGTCGATCATTGATTATGACCAATTTCAAAAACTTTCGGCCTCGTTAAGTAAGCCGGTAAGTTCATACATCAGTTCTTCGTCATCCGGTGAAATAGTGCTTTCTTCTTCAGGTGTCAAAATCGGAGCGAACATGCTTGCTACTTCTGCAACCCTTCAACCCGGTGTTGAAATCCCTTCAGGAGGTTCATTTACCGAGGAACAGGTTAAAGAAATGAAACCATATGCTATTGTCAACAAGGCATTCATCAACGCATTGCAATTAATGAATGACGAGGAGGCCATCGGTGAGGAGATTACTTTTAATAATAAAAGACTGACGATCGTTTCCATTCTTCCCAAAGGAAAAGACACCCCTCAGCTTTTTTATCCAATCAGCCTGCTTTCGGAGCAAGAGTTACAGGCTTCGCCACCTGATGTTTTTTTTGATGCTAAAAAAACGGAGGATATTGCTGGATTGAGAGAAGAGATGTCGAAATGGTTGAGGGTTAATTATGTACATGCGCAATCTGACTTCCGTATTATTACCAATGATTTTAGAATCCAGCAGGCAACGAAAGGTTTTTTATTGTTCAGAGTAATCATGGGTTTGATTGTTGGAATATCCGTTGTGGTCGGTGGCATTGGTGTCATGAATGTGCTGCTGATATCGGTGACAGAGCGAACGGCTGAAATTGGTATACGCAAAGCAACGGGAGCGAACAGACGTGATATTATTTTGTTGTTCTTAACGGAATCAATTACGGTATCTGCATTCGGCAGCTTGTTAGGTTTAATATTGGGTGTGTTGGGCACTATGATGATCATTCCAATTGTTAAAGCGATCACGCATGTGCCCTTTCAGGCAGCCTACACCTGGAATACATTTATTGTAATTTCTATAATCTCCATTTTGGTAGGAGTTATTTTCGGTACCTATCCGGCTATCCGCGCATCGCGGCTGGATCCCGTGGAAGCTATTCGCCATGAGTAAAAAAATCTGATAAATTTTTTAGGACCAATAGGGGTTATGCAATTTATGATTGTCCTACGGGTATAAAATTTATGTTATATGAAAATCCGTTTATTGCTTGCCACTTTGTTTATCGCTCTCATTGCATTCACTGCAGTTGGTCAGGAAGTACAATCTATATTTGCCAATGGAAGGGATACCGGTGGATATGGAGCCCTTTCCAATAAGTTCACTTATATAGGAGGTGAGTTTGCCAACATCTGTGAAGTGTATGGTGGTGTATTGATCAATCGCAGGTGGATGGTAGGTATGTCATTTGCCGGTACAACTAATGATATCAAAGTACCATTGGAATATAGTGTCGATCCTGTCAATCCCATGACATATCAATATGGCCAGGGTGGCTTGGTGGTGGAGCGTGTATTTAATTCCAACAGACCAGTTCACTTTGTTTTAAGTATGTTTAGCGGTGTGGGCTTCTCGGCACAGTATAACCGTAATGAATGGCACGACTATAATTATAACAACCGATCAAGTTCTCTTCATAATGAAAACTGGTTTTATGTATTGGAGCCTGGTGCCCAACTCGAATTGAACCTCTTCCGTTGGATGCGTCTTAGTCCTGGTGTTTCCTATCGCCAAACCTATGGCAGCGATGGTTTAGGATTGTCCGATGACAGCCTAAGTGATTGGACGTATAACATCACACTTAAGTTTGGTGGATTTGGAAAACGGTATAAAGAACAAAACCAGGAATAATCGCTCGAACTAATTGAACTAAAAGTGGTTTATATATGAGTAACTTTCATATTTAAACCACTTTTTGAATGAAATGGCTTGACGTTTTACAGTATGCCAAAAATGGTAATCTTACCCCACCTCACAGGGTTGAAAAAAGTGATGATGAATGGAAGCAGATCCTTAGCGAAGAGGAATTTTATGTAACCCGTAAGAAGGGCACTGAGCGTGCATTCACAGGGGAATATTGTGAGGCCCATGAACCTGGCTTATATGCGTGCCGCTGTTGTGGAACAGTTCTTTTTGATTCACGCACAAAATTTGAGTCAGGCACAGGCTGGCCCAGTTTTACCACTTCGGTGGAACTGAATGTGATCAAATATGTCAAAGACAGTAGCTATGGTATGGTGCGTGTGGAGGTGGAATGCAGCGTGTGCGATGGACATTTAGGACACGTATTTCCTGATGGTCCGCCACCTACAGGTTTGAGGTTTTGTATTAATTCAGCTTCCATCAAATTGGTAAAATAGAAAATTGCAAAGATGATATCACTGGCCACTGCGAGAAGGCTTGCTCTTGCTTTTGAGGGTGTGGATGAGAAGCCACACCTTGAGAAGATCTCATTTCGTGTGAAGAATAAAATCTTTGCCACGGTAGATTTAAAGACAAATAAAGTAGTACTGAAACTTTCTAAAATTGATCAATCTGTATTATCAAATTACAACAACTCGATTATTTACCCGGTGCCTGGCGCGTGGGGGCGACAAGGTTGGACAATGGTTGAAATGAAAAAGGAAAGAAAGGATTTATTCACGGATGCATTAACGAGTGCTTATTGTACAGTAGCACCAGCCAAATTATATTGGAAATATAGGGTGGAATAAGGCTATCAGTCAGAATTAATTTTGGAGAATGCGAATCGCTGTCATTGTTCATAACTTGGTGGAAAAGTTGTGCGTTTCTTTTTTATTAAAAGTTTTGTGTTTCTATTTTGGTGATATATCTTCATATGACTAATTCAAATATTGATTAACTGATTCGGTAACAGCGGAAAACAAAAAGTTATTTTCTACGGAAAATGATAATAAAAACACCGAAGTGAATGGATTGTGTGCACGAGAAGGGTCCTTTAGGAAAACCGGGCGTGTATTCGAAACTGAGAACGAAAGTTGTAATACGATTGAAGCAGGTTTTAGTGAGCAAAGTTGAATTAGGGTTGTTGGGCAACCACGGTTGTTGATCAGCAAGACGGGAGTAAATCAAGCAATTGAGTTACTCCCGTTTTTTTATGCCCGTTTCAGAATCTTGACTATTCTTCGTTAGCCCAATATTCATTTGGGTAGCACAATGGCGGAAATTTGAAAGTGCTTTGAGGCTTACAACATTCTGGATTGTTCGTATCTTTATTTTTTCATAGTGAAAAATAGTCTCCGATATTGCCTTCTTATCCTATTTGTGTTCTCCTTAGATTCCTGTCAGGAAGAAAAGGAACCGGCATTGTCATTTTCATTTGGCAATCTTAGTTCTGGCCAAACTGTCTGGAATATCACACCAGTTGATTTCCTAACACAATCATCTTTTAATGGCACTATTGAGGTGAAGGTAGATGGTCATGCAATAGGAAATTTATCTCAACGCCCTTATCAGTTTAACTGGAATACCCGCACGCTAACTGATGGAACCCATACGTTGGGGGCAGTGGCCACTTCTGCAAATGGCGATACACAAGAAATTAAGCAGGATGTGATCGTGCGTAATACCTTGTTAATCTTTGATGTAGCGTTTGATCAAATACCATTTGGATTAAGAGCCTTTATATTTCTAAGTGACGCCAGGGGTAATATTATTGCTCAAAGTGAATTTAACAATGGGGATCATGTGGAGTTGCCTGGTTCCGAAAGTTTCAATGATGCGTCATTTATGGTGAACGAAGCCTATGTGGCATACCCTAATTATCTGCAAGTATACAGCGTTGGCGAAATGACGCGCGGGCCCTGGGCTCTAAATGCACTTGAAGAAAGTCCTTCTTTTGTTGGCTCTATTGAATTGAAATCAGATGTCACCAATTCCTTCTTTTATGTAAGTGCCAGTGGTGATTCTAAAATAATCCGCGAGAACTCAGGTAATATTCTATTGGCTACTACGAAATCACCCACTCAACTTTTTTTACGCCAATTAAATACACCTGATAATAAGTATGCACTATTAAAAAATGTTAATGTTGGCACGTCACTTTCTTTTCCTGTGGATACGATCACAACACCGTTACAATCCATCGGGGTATCATTGTCGGATTCTAAATTTGTAAGCGCCCGTGTTAAACTCTTTGGATTTCCGGAAGTGGAAAATTACAGCGAGTACTATCCGCTGGGAGATTTTCTTTACAACACGAAAGAATTTAAAATTGAATATCCTGATAAAGAATTTGCGGCAATAGGATCAGAATCCTCTTACCGCAACAAGCAAATTCGGTTATATAGTTTCCATCCAAATAAAACGCACGATTTCCAAATGTTGAAAGCAGAGATTGATGTTTCCTCCAGCGATGGAAAGTGGGTAGACTTAGCAACGTTTGGAGATTTTGATATTTATGCTGCTTCCTGGTTTTATTTCGATGAATTTACAAGAGGGTATGGATCATGGATGATGATTGGACCACCCAATCGCAGTCAGAGATTAAGATTGCCTGATCTTCCTGTTGAGATAATCAATTTAGTGCCATCAGTAAAAGCAAAGGAACTTAGCTTCACTGGCGCAATTCAAGTAAGTGAATTTGCGCCACTGAATGGATATTCAGCCTATTGTAAATTTGTATCTAAGAATGGAATAGCGGGGCCTTATAAATTTGGAAATCCCTGGAAAGAACAATTGTTTACCGAGTCAGGATTCACTTCTGGAAGAATAAGAGCAATAGATGTTCCTATGTTGGTGGAAAAATTGAAAATTGTAGAATAGCCATTTGGCTAATGAGAAGTTGCCAGCAAAGGGTTTTAGAACTTTTTTCATATTATGTTCATCTAACTATTCCAAGTTAGAAATAATTGGTTTCTATACCCTTAATAGTAAAGAATACATCTATGCTGCAAAACTACCTCAAAATTGCCCTTCGATCATTGTGGAGAAGTAAGGTTCATTCCCTGATTAATATTTTAGGCCTGGGCCTGGGTGTAGCATGTTGTATTTTGATTGTGCTGTTTGTGCACGATGAGTGGACCTTTGATAAATTTCATACTAAGGCAGATCGTATCTATCGCGTATATGCACGGGAAGATTGGGGCGATAAACAGAAATTTTTTGCTACGCTAACACCGCTACCTATGGGCCCGGCTTTAAAGGAGAATTTTCCTGAAGTGGAAAAGCATGTGCGAATCAACCCAGTAGGTTCGCAGGTAAAAGTAGGAGATGTTCAATTCAACGAACAGGTGATCATTGGAGGTCAGGATTTCTTCGATGTGTTTGACTTTGATGTGATCAACGGAGATCGAAACGCACTTCGAAGCCAAAGTAGTGTAGTGATCACTGAACGTATTGCAAAAAAATATTTTGGAGAAGCAAACCCAATCGATAAGGTGATATCTTTACAACTGGGTGAAAACTTCGAAGCCTTTTCGGTGAAGGCAGTTACCTCCAATGTGCCTTCTAACTCCAGCATTCAATATGATATTTTAATTTCAGATTTGAATTTGAATAAAGTGTTTGATGAGCGCACCATTACTTCAGCTTGGTTTAATATAAGCCCGGAAACGTATGTCTTATTGCAGAACGGTGCTGATCCAAAACAAATCGAGGCTAAGTTTCCTTCGGTATTCAAAACGATTTTAGGCGAAGAGGAATTCAAGCAGAGTAAGTATGCACCGGGCCTTCAACCGATTACTGATATACACTTGAATACAGATTATCCTGTTGGGATTGCACCCGTAAGCAATCAACGTTACAGCTTGATTCTGGCAGCTATTGCCTCGCTCATTTTGATTGTTGCCTGCATAAACTTTGTTACGTTATCGGTAGGGCGTTCAATAAAACGTGGAAAAGAAGTCGGCATTCGAAAAGTAGTGGGAGCTCAGCGTGGTCAGTTGATTACGCAATTTATTGGTGAGGCAGTGATCGTTACGCTCGCAGCGTTGATGATGGGGATGGTCGCAGCATGGTTGAGTCTGTCAACCTTTAATGAATTATCAGGAAAGCAATTGACCCTTCCGTTTAATGGATTTTTAGTTTTTGTCATGCTGTGTTTATTAATCGTTATTGGTCTTATTGCAGGAAGTTATCCCGCTTTTGTTCTTTCGGCTTTCAAGCCAATTTCTATTTTGAAAGGGGGCTTGCAGGCTGGTAGCAGCAAACAACAGATGCGGAAGTGGTTGGTAGGTGTACAATTGGTACTCTCTATTTTTCTGGTTTCCAGCACACTCATCATGAGCCAGCAACTTGATTTTTTACAAAACAAAAATCTTGGTTTCAATAAAGAACAATTGGCCGTCATCCGGTTGAACGTTTCTCGTGGAGGTCGATTACCTGAAAGAGTAAAGTTGGGATTTGAAAAAGCAGAACTTTTCAAAACGGAATTCAGCAAAATACCGGATATTAATGGTACCTGCGCATCTTCGCATGATTTTGGCAATGGTAACTGGACCAGCGTGGGCTACACTGATGATAAGGGCACTTATCGCAATTTTAATTTGAATAGCATTGATGATGATTACATCCCAACCCTGAAAATGGATTTGGTGCAAGGCAGGAATTTTTCTCAAGATATTCTATCGGATGGAAGGAGAGGAGTCATTGTTAATGAAGCTTTCGCAAAAGAGTATGGTTGGATTGATGCCGTTGGAAAAAAAATACCAGGTAAGAATTTTTTAGATCATGAAATCATTGGCGTAGTTAAGGACTTTAACTTTGCTTCCCTTTACACCAAAGTTCAACCCCTGGTGCTGGTACAGGATCCTTCCATCATTTTAAGTGGAGTGGAAAACATCAGCATCGAAAATAGTCCATTGCCCAAGTTGATCGTGCGCTTACAGCCAGGTAATATGCAGACCACAATAAATCGGATCAAAACAGTGTGGGAGAAAATTTCAACCGGTGAAGAATTTACTTTTGATTTTGTTGATCAGACATTGGCTGCACAATATCGGAGCGATCAAAACCTTGGTAAGATCGTTCGCATCGCAACGCTACTGGCGATGCTCATAGGAAGTTTGGGTTTATATGCGTTGACATCACTGGCTATGCAAAACCGAACTAAAGAAATTTCTATCCGCAAAGTCATGGGGGCAACAGAACAATCGCTGCTTGTGTTGCTTACTAGAGACTATGTTTTCCTGATCATGGTTTCTCTGCTGTTGTCTGTACCCATCACCTGGTACATGATGAGCAAATGGTTGGAGTCATTTGAATATCGTGTTGTCATTGGCTGGCAGGTGTTTGTTTGGGCTGGTGCACTTTCATTGATGATTGCCTTGGTCACGATCAGTTATCAGGCTATCAAAACGGCATGGACCCGCCCGGCCGAGACACTGAAGTATGAATAATTAACCATTTCTTTTAATTGACCTGATATTTCTTTGACAAAAGTGTAACAAATATTGACTTTATGAGTATATTAGTTTTACAAAATATATACAAATGAGTAAAGAATACCTCGGTGAATTTGAAGAACTGGTTCTCACGATGGTCGGAATCCTTCAGCAAGAGGCCTATGGTAACGCCATCGTCAATGAAATTAGGACCCGGCTTGATCGTGAGTCAAACCTGAGTGCCGTGCATGTAACGCTCTATCGTCTTGAAGACAAAGGTTTTGTGAAGTCGAAAATGGGAGGGGCCACCAATGCCCGTGGCGGAAGACGCAAACGAATCTTCACCATTACCAATGCTGGTCTCGCTATTTTGCGCTCACTGAAAGAAGCCAGAATTGATTTATGGAAGATGGTGCCTCAACTTAAATTCAATTATTAGTTGCCGGTCACCGGATACCGTAAACAGGTAACTTAAATTATGATGAAGGAAGAAGTCATATCACCACCAAAATTCGTACTTAGCATATTGACGCGTGTTTGCCCTCGCGATTTGTTCGAAGGCATTGAAGGCGACTTGGTCGAACAGTTCGATGCAGATGTGAAGGAGCTGGGCCTTAAGAAAGCAAAGCGAAAATTCATCTTTAATACGATTCGTTTCTTGCATCCCTCCATCGTTCTCCGGAATAAGTTCTCATTTGATTTAATAAACACCATTATGTTAGGAAATTATTTTAAAGTAGCGGTGCGCAACATTCAGAAACGCAAGCTGTATTCATTCATTAATGCCTTTGGATTGAGCATTGGTATCGCCTTCTGCATGCTCATCTACCTCTTTATCATGGATGAAAAAAACTTTGATCAGTTTCACGAGAATAAAACGCACATCTATCGTATTGAAGAAAAGAGTTTTGATACGTGGAAACACGATTCAGCAGATCCTTATCGCAGATCAGCGTGGATACAAACCGGTCTTAAGCAGGTTTTGAAAGATGAACTTCCCGAGGTGGTAAAAGCAACACGCTATACTTATGGTGAAACCGCAGTATTTCGCTATGGCGAAAAAGTATTCACAGAAAGACTGACCTATGTTGATGACGATTTCTTCTCCATGTTTTCATTCACCCTGTTGAAAGGAAATCCAGATAAAATATTTAAAAATAAGTCGGACGCTGTGATCACTCCGGAAATAGCAAAGAAATATTTCGGAGACGAAGACCCCATTGGGAAAACGGTGCAAATTGGTCTTGAAAAAGAAACATCATTTATCGTTGCAGGCATTATTGAGCCGTATCCAGCCAACTCAAGCATCCAATATCAAATTCTTTTGCCACAGGAAAACCGCTGGGGTTACGAGCGTAATATGACACAATGGGGAAACTTCAATACACCAACGTTTGTACAATTGCGACCTGATGTAGATTTGGTTTCGTTCAAAATTAATCTTGATAAACTTACCAATAAATACATGGGCGATAAGTTAAAGAAGTGGAGAGATGAATCTACCGTGCCCATCCCAGCGGAAGCTAAAATGATGGAGTATCAGTTTACTCAATTACCCGACTGGCATTTAAAAACAGATATTGATTGGGATAAAGTGAGTGATCCAAAATATTCGATGATTCTAGGTGGTATTGCTTTACTGATCCTTTTAATAGCATGTATCAATTACATTTCTTTGGCGCTAACTACTTCGGCATCGCGCAGAACGGAGGTAGGTATTCGTAAGGTGGTGGGCGCACAACGAAATCAGTTGATGTATCAGTTTGGATTCGAATCACTCATGTTGTCATTAATTTCAATGTGTATTGGCATCGGGCTATCGATCTTATTTCTTCCTTCATTTAATCAATTTACTAACAAGGGTATTGAACTAACCTCCTCTGGTCTGCTACAGATGACTCTCGTAAGTACTGGATTGATGATCCTGGTAGGATTGATTGCGGGAAGTTATCCCTCTATATTTTTATCCCGCTTCAAGCCGGCCCTTGTGCTGAAGGGAGGATTCACTTCTAAACTACAAGCCGGTTTCACGAAGCCGTTGGTCGTGGTGCAATTTGCTCTGTCGGCTTTTCTGATCATCAGTTCGGTAATCATGTATCGTCAGATGAATTATATCACCACTAAAGACCTGGGTTATAACAAAGAACAAATCATGGTGATACCCACACATGCGGGTTGGAATATTGAAGCAGATAAGACTGTGCAACGCTTTCGAGATAGAGTACAACAAGAGCCACTCATTGAATCAGTAGCCGGAACCAGCAGTTCTTTCAATCAGGGATATTCACGCTATGGTTATAAAATCAAAGAAGAACAAAAGGAAGCTTATGTGTATGCGGCTGATCCGTATTATATTCTAACCATGGAGATTGAAATGGTCCAAGGCAGAAATTTTGATGCAGCCATTGTCAGCGACTCCAGTGGTGTTATCGTCAATGAATCGCTGGTACTCGATATGAAGTGGACTGATCCGCTCAACGAATATTTGAATTGGAGAGAGGACAGCGTTGGACTAGGCTCGCCAGTGATTGGTGTGGTAAAAGATTATCACTTCCTTTCTCTGGAAAGAAATTTTGAGCCCATGTTCTTATCGATGGATAAAACAAATGTTGGCTATTTAACCACCATGCTGGTGAAAGTCTCTTCCAAGGACCTTCCTGCTTCGGTGGAGAAAGTTAAATCGATCTGGAAAGAACTTAACCCCAACAAGCCTTTTGACTATTCCTTTTTAGATGAAGATGTGGCAAAGCAATATGAGTCTTACCAACGATGGATGAACGTCATGGGCCTCGCTACAGGTTTTGCCATTTTAATTTCATGCCTTGGCTTATTCGGGCTTTCAGGTATCAATGCGGTGAACCGCACCAAAGAGATAGGAATAAGAAAAGTGATGGGTGCAGAGTTATCAAACATCTTTGTGTTGCTCAACCGGCAATACATTGGTCTTTCGTTGATTGCCTATGCACTGGCCATTCCATTTTCATGGTATGTGATGAACAAGTGGCTCTCTGATTTTCAATTCAAGATCACCATGGGCTGGGAACTATTCACGATCAGTGTGCTTGCTGGATTGTGTATTGCTTTGTTAACGGTTAGCTACCACGCCATCAAAGCCGCCTTTATAAATCCTGCGGAGACCTTGAAGTATGAATAGATTGGGTACATCAATCAGATTTTAAAAAATACATGTCCCAGAAACGCTCTCTCCCGATAAAAAATATTTTAAGATATTTTTTTTATTCCCGTTAGCGATGAAACAATGCGAACAATGACCTTTTAGGTTTAGGGCTGTTTTAACTTTTGTTTTCATTCCTCCAGAAACATCGTATGGACTATCCTGAATTTCTAGTAACATCATGGAATCAAATACCGATATTAAGTTGTTATTACGATCCAGTATGCCATTGACATCTGTAAGAAAGAGTACTTTCGATGGCTTCACCAGGCTGGATATAGCAAATACCAGTTCGTCACTTGATAAAACCCTAAACTTTCCTATTACTGGTGGAAGGAAATTGCCATAAAATACCGGGATTATTCCTTGGCTAGTTAATGCAATAGTCATTTCTTTCAAGGATTTTTTTTTCCATTTTTCCTCAAAGTATCCCATGAACACGGAGTTATCTATAGATAGTGCAGGAACTCCAAGCCTGTTTAAGGTTGAAGTGAAAATATGGTTCATGCTGATTATGTCGTTACGGATGCCAAGTGCTATTTCTGTCTTCTCTTTGGGCAGATATCCCGTGTTTACATAACCATGTTCAATGGCCGGTGGTTTGCCTATAAAACCGGTGCCATGAATAATAATAACCCGGGTTTTTAAGTTTCTTAACTCATTCCCGATTCTTTTGATGGCATTAATGTTAATCGGCTTATCGCCAGTCTTTGTTATTACTGAACCACCAATCTTTATTAGAACTGTTTCCATGGCAATTAGAGTCTCATTCCGCAGTAGTCTTTATATTTTTCTTTCCAGTACATATAAGGCAAAGTCTTTTAGCAGTGACTTATAATAATCTGAGATCGTCAATTTGTCAACTTCCATGCAAGCTAATTCAATATATTGTTTTGCTTCCTTGCGTATTTGTGTAAAGGCCTGATTTCTTTTTAGGATTGAAATGGCTTCCTGAATAACTTTCTGATCACTTGTTTTTGAATCAAGGATTTCGAGCAAGCGGGTTTGTTCTTTTAGGCTGGCTACTTTTAGGGTATGGAGTATAAGGGGTGAACGCTTCCCTTCAGTAATATCCTCGCCAATAGTCTTTCCCCAGCTTTTGGTTTCGGGTATTAAATTAAGAATGTCATCAATAAATTGAAAAGCGATTCCAACCTGTGTACTGTAATTGAAAATAGCTTCCATATCTTTTTCGCCTGCACCTCCGACAAGCGCACCAATACGGGCAGCTACCCGGTATGTATAGGCGCATGACCGATAAACGATATGTTGGATGTATTGATCCCCATCTATTTCAGTCAGTTTTGCTTTGCTCCACCCAAGGTCTAGGGCTGTTCCAATACTACACCCATAGTGTTCCCAGTACAAGATTTCATATAATTTCAGTCGGTCAATGTCACTCATTGGCATAGATTCATTATTGATGAGGCTGAATGCGTAAAAGGTTGCAGCCATACTTCCGTTCCCGGCCAGTGACACTCCATGAAGTATATGTGAACACGGTTCACCTCGTCTCAGAAGCGAACGATCAACGATATCATCGAGAATGAGTGATGAGCAATGAATTATTTCTGAGATGGCCAGGATTGGTTTATAATCTTCAGGATTTTTTCCATAGGCTTCAATCAGCAGGTTACTTAACATGGGTCTGAATAGTTTACCTCTCGCTTTTATATATTGCCGCATGGGTCTGTATAACGCGGATTCTGATAGTTGCTGGTTAAAGATAAACTGGTCATCGTTGAGGCCCGGCTGAAACCATTCTGCATAGCATGTCTCATCTGGAAAAATATGCTCCAGTGAGTTCTGAATGTCTTTTATGGTATCGGCATAGTAAGCACGAAGCACTGGCCTCATGGCATTTTGAAAATCTTCCTTCATTTCTTGTTAAGACTGGAATTAATCAGTAACGAAATGTAGTTTTTAATTTTCTCTTTGTAATCGGATTGAAAGGGCAGTTGTCCGATGATCTGATCGGTTGCTACTTTACTTATGGATAAAACTTCCGAAGTATAGTGATCTGAATTCGTTTCATTAATCATAACTGAAAGTCTTTTATGAGTTAAAGGTTCTTTATATAGATTTTCAATGTTTAGCGTTTTGGAGAGATATAGCAGAACAAAGTTGCTAGCTTCCTCAAAACCGGTTTCAGGGTTTTGAGTATTCGTTAACCACGATCTGACGGAATGCAGATCGGATTGTATTTTATACGAAAGGGCAGCATGTCTCACCAGCTCATTGCAGAGATTACATAGTTCGCGAGATTTATAATGGGATGTCATTAATAGCCAGAGGTCCAGATTAAATTGAATTTTGGCTCCAGCCAGATAGCAGGCATTTTGTGCATATTCCCCCTCGCTTGTGAAATGAATTTTACTTTTATTTCTGTACAGAATGCTACCATTGGCATACAAGATACGCTCAACATATTGGGTTGCATGTTGAAATAACCAGAGGCGAATTTCACCTGAGATTTCCGGCAAACCGAAAATCACTGGATAATAGGGGAGTGTTAATAAAGCCACTCCCACATTGGCTGCGATAGCGTCATCGATGCCAAGTCCAGAGATGGGATTTTTTTTAT
>JAYVTC010000180.1:0-7913 GCA_043774745.1 Cyclobacteriaceae bacterium
GGTAACACCAAATGCTCCAATCGTAGGAACTATCACTCAGTCAACATGTACTTTAGCAACCGGAAGTGTAGTATTAAACAATTTGCCGGCATCAGGCACGTGGACATTAACCAGAACTCCCGGAGGAACCACGACCACAGGAACCGGAACCAGTACAACGATATCAGGACTCGCAGCGGGAACGTATACTTATTCAGTGACCAATGCATCAACATGTGTTTCAGTAGCATCGGCTAATGTGGTTATTAATTCACAACCAGCAACACCAGTGGCCCCAACAATAGGAACCATTACACAACCAACATGTAGTGTTTCAACGGGCAGTGTGGTATTAAGTGGCTTACCCTCATCAGGCACCTGGACATTAACAAGAAGTCCCGGAGGAATCACGACCACAGGTACCGGAACCAGTACAACGATATCAGGACTTGCAAGCGGCACCTATACTTACACAGTGACCAATGCCTCAACCTGCGTTTCAGTATCATCTGCCAATGTGGTTATCAATGTGCAACCAGCAACACCAGTTATCACTAATCAAACAACATCAATTTTAGCTGGCGGAACTTTTAGTGTAATTCCAAAGGGAGTTCCTGTGGGAACCACGTATACATGGACAACCCCAACCTATATAGGCGGAGTGACCGGAGGGAGTGAACAGTCGACTGCACAATCAACTATCAGCGGAAGCTTAACTATTCCTACAGGAACTGGTACTGCCATCTATACGGTAACACCAACATCGGGAGTCTGCGTTGGATCAACATTTACTGCAATAGTAACTGTCACGTCTACCTGTTTACCTGTTACGATAGGAACACAACCAACAAATACCGCTATGTGTTCAATAGGAAATGCCTCCTTTACGGTAGTTGCAGCCGGTACATCTCCATTTACTTATCAATGGCAATATAGTAATGGAGGTACATGGGCAAGTGTGTCAAATGGTGCTCCTGCAGGTGCGTCATATGCAAATGAAACCACAGCAACACTAAATGTGACTGGAATTTCAGCCGCGGGAAGTCATCAGTATCGCTGTTATGTAACCAATTGCAGTGGTGCTAGCAATGCAACATCAGCCATTGCTACGCTTACGGTGAATGCTTCATCAATAGGCCCAACCGTAGGAACAATTGCACAAACAACATGTAGTGTTTCAACAGGCAGTGTGGTATTAAGTGGCTTACCATCATCAGGCAACTGGACATTAACAAGATCTCCCGGAGGAATCACAACTACTGGAACTGGAACCAGTACTACCATATCATTACTGACATCCGGAACCTATACATATACGGTAACTAATGCATCCGGATGTATTTCATCAGCATCAGCTAATGTTGTTATTAATTCACAACCAGCAACACCAACTGCTCCAACGGTAGGAACCATTACTCAACCAACGTGTAGTGTTGCAACAGGCAGTGTAGTATTAGGCGGATTACCCTCATCAGGCACGTGGACTTTAACAAGAACTCCCGGTGGAGTAACTACAACAGGTACAGGAACAAGTACCACCCTATCATTACTGGCAGCCGGAACCTATACTTACACGGTGATCAATGCATCCGGATGTGTTTCACCAGCATCGGCTAGTTTGGTTATCAATGCCCAACCGGCAACACCAACTGCCCCGGCAGCTGGAACCATTACTCAACCAACATGTAGTGTTGCAACAGGAAGTGTGGTATTAAGTAATTTACCATCATCAGGTACCTGGACATTAACAAGAACTCCAGGTGGAGTAACGACTACGGGAACAGGAAGCATCACCACCCTATCATTACTTGCAGCGGGCACCTATACTTACACGGTAACTAATCCAGCCGGATGTGTATCACCAGCATCAGCAAATGTGGTTATCAATACTTCATTGTCCACGCCAACGGCTCCAACCGTAAACGCAATAACACAAACTACATGTAGTGTAGCAACGGGAAGTGTAGCATTAGGTGGCTTACCATCATCAGGCACATGGACATTAACAAGAACCCCTGGAGGCATAACGTCTACAGGCACAGGAACCAGTACAACAATATCATTGCTTACAGCGGGTACATATGCTTACACGGTAACCAATACATCCGGATGTGTTTCAGTAGCATCGGCAAATGTGTTAATCAATATACAGCCGGCAACACCTGCTGCACCCATTGTTTCTGATGTTGCTTATTGCGAGAACGCAGCAGCAACAGCATTAACAGCCACCGCGTTAAGTGGCCACACCTTACAATGGTATGGTACAAATGCTGCGGACGGAAATGCGGGCACTACTGCACCAATACCATCAACAATTACGACAGGAACAACAACGTTTTATGTAAGTCAGAAGAACAATACAACCGGATGTGAAGGAGTGCGAGCTGGTATTATGGTGTCGGTAAATTCAATACCAACCTCTCCGGTTGTATCCGATATTAATTATTGTCAGAATTCTACCGCTGATATCTTAACTGCGACAGCGATTAGTGGTCACACGTTGTTATGGTATGGAACGAATTCTACCGGAGGCAGTGCAAGTATGATCGCGCCAACTCCATCTACATCAACCATAGGCACAATAAAGTATTATGTAAGCCAACTTAACGCCTCTACTGGATGTGAAAGTGAGAGATCCAGTATCAGTGCGACAGTAAATGCCCTTCCAGCCGCACCTGTTGTATCTGATGTAGCCTTTTGTCAGAATGCTACGGCTTCGTCATTGGGTGCAATTGCATCCCCTGGTCATATTTTGTTGTGGTATGGTACGAATGCGACCGGAGGAACTTCGAGTACGATTGCCCCCACACCATCTACATCGGCCATTGGCACCACTGATTATTACGTAAGTCAGCTTAGCACTAGCGGAGGGTGTGCTGGAGAAAGTGAACGGGCAAAGATTAGTGTCATCATAAATTCATTACCAACCCCACCGGTTGTATTGGATATTGCATATTGCCAGAATACCACTGCCACATCATTAACTGCGATAGCAGTAGGTGGTCATACATTATTATGGTATGGCGCTAATGCCACCGGAGGTACTTCGAGCACTACTGCACCGATACCTTTTACAACGGCCACCGGCACGACTAACTATTATGTAAGTCAACGTAACATTACTACAAGTTGCGAAAGTGAACGGGCAAGTATAACTGTGACGATTAAAACGACACCCAAGCCTACCATCACAGCAACGGGAATTGGTACAGAGAACGTGTTGCTTAATTCTTCAGCTGCCAATGGTAATCAATGGTTTAAGGATGGAGTTGCCATGCTGGGAGCGACATCGACAACCTTCGCAGTTTTGGATAATGGGGTGTACCAGGTTCAAGCTAACATGGATGGTTGTACTAGTGAATTGTCAGCACCTTTCACTGTTATGGTAACTGCTGTGGCGGATGTAGAACCCATTAGTTTGAAACTGTTTCCTGTTCCGGCTCGTCAGTCCATTAACATTCAACTTACCGGAGTGAAAGATGACGATGTTTCAGAGGTAATGATTTTTGATATGTCGGGAAAACTGGTGGATAAGCAGGGCATGAGAGGTAAGGAGAGCACGTTAATCACCGAAGAATATCCTGCAGGAGAATATTTCTTACGGATAATCAATAAGGGCTTCCTATTGAATTCGAGGATTATAAAATATTAATAAAAGACGACACGCATTCATTATAACTATTTTCCGGAAGGCATAGAGGGGCGCACCTCAATTTTGCTGGGCAGCGTTCTCGGATTCATTTTCAATACATCGGCCACCAACTCACCAATATCTTCTGGTTGAATTTTCCATACGTCTTCAGCCACGGGAGTATGCCCATTGAAATGGGTGGCCACAGAACCCGGCATGATGGTACTCACTTTTATTCCGTACGATCTTAAGTCCATCATCACAGCTTGGGTAAATCCCACCAATCCAAACTTGCTTGCATTATAGGCGCTGCCACCGGCAAAGAAATTTGTGCCAGCTAAACTGGCAATGGTGATGATATAACCTTGTGATTTTTTTAAAGCAGGTATAGAAGCCTTAATGCTATAAAATACTCCCGTAAGGTTGGTGTCAATAGTCTCCTGCCACTGCTCATGCGAGAGTGTTTCGATCGAACCAAAGTAACCGATACCTGCATTGGCTATTAGTGCATCCAATTGTCCCCAGGCTTGCAAAGTTTTATCTACGGCTGCTTGTTGCTGGGCAAAGTCACGAACATCGGCAATGATGCCAATGACATGATCTTTATTTAGTAGTTGCAATTTGTTCACAGCTTCATCCAACGAAGCTTGTGTGCGACCTGTGATAGCAACGTGCCATCCGTCTTTGATGAGTGAATCAGCAATGCCGAATCCAATGCCTTTGCTACCTCCGGTGATAAGTGCTGTTTTCATTTTCTTTGATGTTATGTATTATCTGAATAGTGTAAAAGTAAAACTTAACATCCTCATTAAATGCGAAATAGATTACGAGCTTCAATAATAAATTCCTACTTTTATAAAAGCCACGAAATTTTTTAAACTTTATGAAGTATATTTTTTCAGTGCTTGGCTATTTTTTCATCTATACCACAAGCGCACAATTACCGGTAGTATTCAAAGAAGGATTTAATGACAATTCACGCGGATGGTGGATAGGACAAACCGATAGCCATTCGATGAACATGGAGGCCGGTAAGTATGTCATCACCACCACGTTAAAAAATGTGGGTCGATATTCGGTCATTAATTCTAATTTCGATAAAGGAAAGGATTTTGTCCTGGAAGCAACCTTTGTTCAAAAATCCGGAAGTGTAAATCATGGATTCGGTTTATTGTGGGGTGATGCAGCCGGAGGTAAACATCATGAGTTTATCATAGCCTCTAGTGGAAATTACAAGATCAGAAGTACAGTGTCAGGAGAGAATATCAATCAATGGATTTCGAGTAAGGTAAATTTTTCAGGTTCTGTGAACGTACTTCGTATTGAGTCGATGAACTCAGAATGGCATTATTATATCAATAATGAAAAAGTAAAAACGACCGGGGCTCTTACCATTCATGGATTACAATTAGGTGTAATCGTCTATACGGATATGGTGCTTGAGGTGGATGATTTTACCTTGAGGCAGGATTTAGGAATTACCCTTCCTGCCAATTTGCAATATGGTTATGTAAAAGAAAATCTGGGCCGCGATGTAAACTCAGTATATGATGATGTGGGCCCACACATCACCGCAGATGGAAACGCGATTATGTTTGGTGTCAAAAATTCACCAGACAACCTGGGAGGTATCGCAGATGGCGAGGATGTCTGGATCACGTCCAGTAAAGATGGCATCACGTGGTCGAAGAGTACGAATATGGGTAATCCTTTGAATGATAGGGAAATAAATAATCTGGCTGCTGTTAGCTCAGATGATAACACATTATTGTTTTGCAAAGCCAATGGTTTTCAAATTCGGAAACGTATACCAGGCGGATGGTCTCAGCCCGAGCGTCTTAACCTGAATTTTATTAACGAAGCAGGTAATATGGAAGGCAATTTATCACCGGATGGAAAGGCTATTTTGTTTACCGCCAAGTTCAAGCAGAATTTGCACTATAAGATGGAAGGAAAAGAAAAGGACATCTTCGTGATTGTACAGAAGAAAGAGGGAGTATGGTCTGACCCAATTAATCTGGGTGACCACATCAATACATTGGAGGACGAGATTTCTCCTTTCATTGCTGCTGATGGGCGCACACTCTACTTTGCTACCAACGGGCGTCCTGGTTATGGTAGCTATGATATTTACATGAGCAAGCGACTGGGTAACGATTGGACAAATTGGAGCGAACCTGTAAATCTTGGCCCTGAGATAAACGGCCCTGGCTTTGACGCCTACTTTACGATGGCTGCATCAGCCGATTATGGATATATGGTGAGCAACAAAAATTCTTATGGCAAATCGGATTTGGTGAGAGTGAAGTTACCTGATGCAATCAAACCTAAACCGGTTGTATTGTTCACTGGAAGGACACTTGATTCAAAAACAAAAACCCCCATAGTTGCCAGTTTGTCTTTCGAAGATATTGAATCAAAGCAGCGATTGGGAACCAGTATTTCCGATCCTAAAACGGGGTCATTTCGCTTAATACTGGAGAATGGCAAATATGGAATCCATGCAATAGCAAAAGATTATTTGTCTGTCAATGAAATTCTGGAGCTTGAAAAAATTACGCAATACACGGAAATGGAAAAGGATTTATACCTGGTGCCCATTGAGGAAGATGAATCCATTGCGTTGAGCAATGTTTTTTTTCAGCAGGGCAAAGCACTATTGAAATCCGAATCATTTCCTGAACTGGACCGACTGGTGGAGATTATGCAGGTAAATCCATCGATGAAAATCGAACTGAGTGGTCATACCGATAATCAGGGTAACAAGGAGGCATTGATGAAATTATCGAAGGACCGTGTGCAGGAAGTAAAGAACTACATGGTGAAAAAAGGAATAAAGAGAGATCGCATTATTGGTAAGGGATTCGGGCCCACTATACCCATTGTGGAAAATGACACCAATGAAAACCGTGAGCGGAATAGGAGGGTGGAGTTTAAGATTTTAAAAAAATAAATTATTGACA
Source organism: Cyclobacteriaceae bacterium (assembly GCA_043774745.1). Taxonomy (GTDB): domain Bacteria; phylum Bacteroidota; class Bacteroidia; order Cytophagales; family Cyclobacteriaceae; genus ELB16-189. The sequence goes on from JAYVTC010000180.1 coordinate 6,574, forward strand.
TTGAGTTACCTGATGTAACCGGAACACGTACCTTAATTGCTTCGCATAAATACAATGAGATGGGGCAATTGGTAGAAAAGAATATTCACTCTACTGACAACGGTACTACATTTCTGCAGTCCAACGACTACCGCTATAACATACGCGGGTGGCTTACCAATATCAACAACAGTGCGTTAAGCAATGATGGTGTGGTGAATGACGATGCCAACGACCTGTTTGGGATGGAGTTAAAATATAACGATGTGGTAAGCATTAATAGTGTGAATACCACCGCGCAGTTCAATGGCAACATTTCTGCCATACAATGGAAGACCAATAACCTGGTGGATGCGACCACCGAAAAGATTTATGGTTTTAAATACGATCCGCTTAACCGCCTCACTGATGCAACTTATGCTACAAAGAACGGTGCGTTGTGGAATGCCAACGTAAGCCTCTTTGATGAAAACCTCACGTATGATAAGAGCGGAAATATCCGCACACTCAAACGCAAGTCACTGCATAACAGTACTAATAATGCATTGGTGGACGACCTTGTTTATAAATACAAAGGCAACCAATTGGATGCCGTGCTCGACAATGCTACGGCTACATATAAGCCCTATGGTTTTACTGAAACAACTACGCTGACTACAGGCGAATATACCTATGATGCCAACGGCAGCATGGATGTAGATCAGAACAAAGGCATAGTAGGCCCGAGCGCACCAGACCCGAAGGGTGTGCTATACAACCACCTCAACCTGCCACGCGAAGTGCGCCTGGGCGCTAAAAAGATTGTATATACCTATGATGCGGCCGGCACCAAGCTTCGCAAAATTGCTTACGATGCGGCAGGTGCAGAAATCGCACGGACCGATTATATTGGAGGCATACAGTACGAAAGCAATGTGTTGAAGTTTATGATGACCTCCGAAGGGCGTGCCGTTAAGAATGGCAGTGCCTGGCAGTATGAATATTTCCATAAAGATCACTTAGGCAATAGCCGCGTAGTATATGGCTACCAAAAGCAGGTAGATGAATATAAGGCTACCATGGAAAGCCAAACACCCATAGCCTCCAAAGAGCAAGCGCAGTTTTATAATATCATTACTACGCGCGCAACAGCCCTAAACCGAACCCCGGCCAGCATTGATGTAGTTGCCCCTGATAAGAGTGCTGAAACCAACGGCAACCTGACAGGCAAAGCCATTGGCCCTGCCAAGATGCTGCAGGTAACAGCCGGTGACCGTGTGCAGCTGGAAGTATTTGCACGATACTCAACAGGCACGGGTACCAATAACACATTGATTACTAATCTTGCCAGTGCGGTAACGACCACCTTCCAAACAGTATCC
>JAYVTC010000181.1:0-2276 GCA_043774745.1 Cyclobacteriaceae bacterium
AAACAAATAGGCCTTGGGCACGGTGCTCGCTTTGGTAATCGTGGCAGCCTGCACGGGCACGTTATTCGTCAGCGCAGTAAAGGCTGCCTCTCCGGATACCAACTGGAAAGTCGTGGTCACCGCACTGGCCAGGTTCGTGATCAAGGTGTTATTGGTACCCGTGCCCGTGGCATAGCGGGCAAATACTTCTAATTGTACTCTGTCACCGGCTGTTACTTGTAACATCTTGGCAGGGCCAATGGCTTTGCCGGCCAGGTTGCCATTGGTTTCAGCACTCTTATCCGGGGCAACTACATCAATGCTGGCCGGGGTGCGGTTTAGTGCTGTTACACGCGTAGTAATGATATTATAAAACTGCGCTTGCTCTTTGGTGGCTACGGAGGTAGGGCTTTCCATGGTAGCCTTGTATTCATCTACCTGCTTTTGGTAGCCATACACTACACGGCTATTGCCCAAATGATCTTTATGAAAATATTCATATTGCCAGGCGCTGCCACTCTTAACGGCACGCCCTTCGGAGGTCATCATAAATTTCAACACATTGCTTTCATATTGTATGCCTCCAATATAATCGGTGCGTGAGATTTCTGCACCCGCTGCATCATAAGCAATCTTCCGCAGTTTGGTGCCTGCTGCATCATAGGTATATACAATCTTTTTGGCACCCAGGCGCACTTCGCGTGGCAGGTTGAGGTTAGTTTCAAAATTCAATATGTCATTCGCGTTACACATTCAATTTATTCCCTTCTATTGCAGTTCATTATTAGTTCTCGTATAAAATAGAAGCAAAGCCAGGGGGTTTTACTGCCGGGGCTTGTGCCCACGCATAACTAATTGGGCAAATGAGAATGAGTAGATAAAAATATTGTTTCATAAATTAAATTTATAACTGTTTCATTAGTGATTCATATTTCTTTAATTCTCAAAACTATATTTTCCAAGTTCAACTAAAATTTATCAAGTGCTCACTGGTTTTTATATTTGTCAGTTGTTATATTCCCCATCTAATTATTTTTATCATTGATGAGTCCATTTCTTTCACTCGAATCGGAGTACTAGAGGCGGGTGATTTTTACTCTTCATTTCTCACTTTTGAGTGTTCGTAAAGTCTCAACTCCAATGACTCCAAACCAAGTAAAATATATCACAAATGATAAATTGGTTCTTATCCAAGTTGAATCATTAAAAATAAATACGCTCATAAAACTCAAGATCAATATCAAAGCTCCGCATAATACTGTGTACCATTTTGTGAATTTATTTTTTAATATCAGATCAAACTCACTTCCTATGAAAAGAAGTCCTATTGATGATGTTAAAATTATAAGGACAAGGCGTATAATCAATAAGTCATTTCCAAATTCAGTATTCGGATCATAAGGAAAAACACCTAAACTTAACCACATTATACCACAGAGTAATATCAGTATTTTGCCAATTAAGGATATCAATTTATGTATTGTTTGCAAAAAAAGTAGTAGTGTAAATAAAATATTTAAAAACCCGACTAGCGAATAAATTACAATAGCAACCCATAACCGAAAATTCATACCAACAATATTGTATCCCGTCAAACTTATATTATTCAACTCCTCATATGTTTGAGGATTAACGATAAATAATACTATAAACCCTAGTATAAAAATCATTGTTATGAGAATACCTGTGTTTGCGATGACTCTACTCATTCTAAAAAGACTTAAACAAAAGATAAAGTGAAGCTAAAAAAGAAAAAACGCCCAAAATAATTAGGCCAATTTTAATAAGAAATGGGTCACTTCTAATATTTGGAGCATCCCTACTCCAAAGAATTGATATCAATCCTAACAAAAGAAAAATCAAAGAATATATAAGGTATTCCAACATTGCTTACTGTTTTTTAATCTCTTCTATAGCCTTAGAAGTCACTTCTTTAAAGATTTCCTTATTTCCTTCAAGGATATTTCTACTTTGTTCGCTCATTCCTTGTATTGTAACTACTTTTTCTATGGCATTACTTGCCTTTTTATCTAAAATTGCTCCTGCTGTATTAGTCGCTGCTTTTAAAATATTTCCTTCCGCAAGATTGACAGCAATATTTAGTATTGTTCCAGAAATCGAGAATACTTTTCCTACAGCAACAATTGGCCCGCCAACTTGAGGCAATCCAGAAGCACTAATTGCAATTCCTGCCTTTTGGTAACCCTCCGATCAACTACACCTTGTTATTCCACTGGGCAGGCAATAGTTCATGAAGGTTTGTGATTTTGTAATCTTGGATTTTGAAAAGGACATCC
>JAYVTC010000182.1:0-37529 GCA_043774745.1 Cyclobacteriaceae bacterium
GGATGTCCTTTTCAAAATCCAAGATTACAAAATCACAAACCTTCATGAACTATTGCCTGCCCAGTGGAATAACAAGGTGTAGTTGATCGGAGGGTTACACAGTAATTAAAGTTTTCAGAGCGCTAAAAACTGATATAAATTTTAATGTGAAAATTGAAGACAGCTTCGTAAGACTTGTGTGAGATGAAAAGCCGAACGCACAACACAATGTTTCTGAATGGTGCTGTGATGTGTAAGCTAAAAGTTTTATCTTCGCTCTACGTTTGGTTTCCACGCGAAGCGCGTGGCAGGCAGTGGGATATGATGCAGGTTCTGAAGTGTACCACATCGCAAAGACAAAACTTGACTTTCATTTAATAATCATATTAAAAACTTTAAAATATAACTAGCAACATGAAAAGTTTTTTGATACTAATTCTAACATTACTAACCTTTACGCTTACCATTGCTCAACCGCCTTCGGGTAGCCAGGTACAGGCTCGTTTACCAAAGGGCACCATCATTCATGGTAATATTCCCTACAACAACGATACTCTTGAAAAACACTTATTGGATATTTATCTTCCTGTTGGTACTAAAGGGAAAATACCTTTTGTGGTATTCATCCATGGTGGCGGATGGATAGGCAACGATAAATATGCCGACATGGGCTATATGCCCAATACCATCTCGGCAATGCTCAACAACGGAATGGCAGTAGTTTCCATTGACTATCGTTTTGCCACGGAGGCGGTATTTCCTGCTATCCTGCAAGACTGTAACAAAGCGGTTTCTTTTCTATACGATCAAGCGGATACTTATAGTTTAGATAAAAACAGGATTGCACTCATGGGCTTTTCAGCCGGTGGGCATTTAGCTTCGTTGATGGGAACATCGCAAAATAATAAAGTAAATGATTTGTATTTCCCGAACACCGCTCGTCCTTACCAGTTTAAAGCAGTCGTTGATTTTTATGGGCCGGTAGATTTAGTTTTGCTGCCGGGTAATGAAGATGAAAAATCACCTGAAGGTATATTGATAGGAGCAGCTCCACTTGTGAGGCCAGCTTTGGCCAAAGCGGCAAGCCCCATTACCTACATTGATAAAAACGATCCTCCTTTTCTGATTTATCATGGAGAGAAAGATAACATCGTGTCAAATAAACAATCCAGGTTGTTCAGCGCGTGGCTTACCCATTATGGTGTAAAAAATAAATTAACGATTGTTAAAGATGCTCCGCACTTCGGCCCCATGTATGATGTGGAAGAAATCAGAAACGAGGTGATTGCCTTTTTAACTGAGCATTTGAAATAGAGCGGCTCATTATCTTTATTATTTGTTTATGACTACACCTCAAACCCAGCCTCCCGTAAATCTGGCAATGTTTGTTGCGATATAAAGCTGAGCATTTCACTTTCCGTCATGGGATATGTGTTAGAAAAACTACCTACGATCACATCAAACTCGTGGCGCTGGTAACTCTGCTTTTCTATATTGTAGGAGTAGGTCACGCTCGTGCCGGTCATGAATTCATCCATCTCATTCCAATAGGATTTTTTTTCTTCGCGCATCTGCCTTAGTGCCTCTATGCCCACTGCGGTGCCGCCCTGACCTTTTGCTACTTTTTCACCAATGAATTTTCGATAAAGATCTTCTTGATCAGGCCCTTCACCTCTTCCAACCGGTAAGGCATTTTCCCAATCGCTGTCTTCGCTATCTTGCCTTTTGTGTTGTTCATACTCATTCAGGATCACATTAATATTTCGTTGTGATCGTATGCCTTCACGCAGCAGTACATCCGCACCCTGGTTGATGGCCACATAAATGTGGGTTTCATTAAAATCAGTTTTTCGTCTATAGAGAATCCACACCAGCATGTTAAACACTAAAGTAAACACCAATCGCACAGATTGATTCAATGTGTTATCCCATTGTGGATTTTGCAAGGGCTGCATACACGTTGCCAGCATGGGTGAAAGTGTAGCATCGCTTTTCATAATCGGTATAGGCCTGTCTGCAGATTTCTCTTTTGCTGCCGCAAGACTCCGTTCAATTTTTTCGATAGCCCGTTTAGGAAATTCAATGTCGATTTTTTCTAAACCGCCATTCACTCGGTTGGCTTCATTCATCAGCGAGTTAACCTGGCTCAGGGCCGCAGGATTTTTGCTAAAGTAATCTTCCCATACAGGAAGGGCAAGTTTGCCCATCGTCAGGGCAATTCTTAATTGTGCTTCATCGGATATAGAATTGCAGAATGTGTCGAGCATAGGATGGGGTATTTTTCCCTTATCTAAATTATTGAATGGATGTTGGATATGCAATGCTTGTAGTTTTTTGCCATGCAAGGTGTTACCAGAGTGGTGCCAGATTTATATTGAAGCATAACTAACCTTCATGCGATTATCCATGGGCGGAGCCTCAGCCGGAAAAGGTACTCATGACTAATCCAAGGTGTTATAAATACTAAGCAGAGTTACCTGGGCGAAGCATGCAAAAGTTCAAGACCGGCAGACGTGCGAGGTTTAAACCCCGTCCATGGTTTCTCTTTTGAATTCTCCGGTAATTCCAGGTACGTGTTATAATTTTTTTTCTTTAAATGAATGCCCAGAAAAGCGGTGACAAAATGCTGGTTAATATTGTTGATGCGTTTTTCATTCCATACAGGGTCAGCATATCGGTAGTATTCATCGAAATGCAATCCAGGCTGCAGTGATTCTGACGGAGGAGGATTTGGCGCTACATTATGACGTGCGTTTTCATAGGTAAGCAGGTAACGATCGGCATTCACTGCTCCTTTGTAAATTGCTTTTGTGCCTTTTTCATATCCGGAAATATCATCCTGACTTCCGGCTATAAAGAAGGTGGGAACTTTTAAACCTTGCAAACCAAGAGTATCCCACACGCCACGTTCCATACCCCATGGAGCAAAAGCCACCACGGCCTTGATGCGCGCATCAAGTGAAGCTTTGAACTCAGGATGATCCGTAGTTCTTACCTCAATAGATTTACTGCCTCCGGAAAAATTAGCAAACAGTGCAGCTGCAGTTTTGCTATAGCCGGCACCAGCTGCATTCAGTGCACCATATCCACCCATGGAATAACCAACCAGCGCGGTGTGTTCAGCATCCACGAGTCCTGATAAAAAGCTTTTGCTGCCGGGCTTACCTGACTCTGCTATTTTATTCAAGATGAATAGATCGTCCTTGGCACGATTAAGTAAAGTAGAAGTGAATGCCGCGGCATCTTTAAAGGTTGACTCCGTGTGATCAATAGAAACAACTACATAACCCTTCGATGCTAAATTTTCAGTGAGGTAGGTGAAGAGAAGGCGCGAGCCGGTGTAACCGTGTGATACAATAACCAATGGAAATGAACCATCGGCTAACTGTGGCGCAGCATCGCGGACAGCTCTCCCAGAAAATGTAAACGGGATGATTGGTCTTTTGGGATCATTGAATTGTCCCATCACCTGATCATAGGTTACGATTTCTTTTTCTCCTTGCTTCAGCACAGCCGGATACCATACTTCTACTTTTAACGGCCGATTATAAAGTGGATCAACACCTTCTTTGGATTTCAGCACATCCACCTGATTGTTGTTGATAAAGTCAAGCGTTCGCACGCCTACCGGGTAAGCACCTCTCGCTGCTAACTCGGGTGCATCGGGCAAGGCATCACCAAAGATGAAAGGCTGCATGACTGTTTGTGCAGATGTCTCGGCAATCACGCAAGCAAATAGAAGGATAAGGATTTTTATTCTGATGTTCAATAAAAAAAAGTTCATGGCGTATAAATGAATTTAAAAACTAAGTGTAGCTACATTTCGATGGAAAGAATATTTGTTAATAATACAATTTTGGTTTTCTGAAAAAAGGATCAACACCAATCAGATCCCTGTATACCAAGCCCACCCGCTATCACCTGTATCCACAAATTCATCCGTGACAACAATGCGTTGCAAATACTTCATGCTTTTATAACCAATTTGATTTTCTACACGCAGCCGCACTGGCGCTCCGTGAGCAACGGGAAGATCTCGGCCATTCATACCATAAGCAAGAATGGTTTGCGGATGAAAGGCATCAAGCAGGTCAATGCTGTCGATCCATCCATCATAGGAGTAAAAATTTACAAATCGGGCGCTGGGCAAAATACCTACACTTTGAAGAATCGTACTCAACGGCACACCCGTCCATTGACCAATGGCAGTCCAGCCTTCTTCGCAGGTATGTCTGGTGATGTGCGTGTGGGATGGAAACTTTTGAAGGTCGGCAAGCGAATATGATCCTGGTCGTGATACACTTCCTTCGATGGACAAAGCCCAATCAGCAAATGCATTTTTTTGTAAGCGCGCGTAGTCTTCGTTGAAAGAAGCCGGATTGGTTGTGCCGGTAGCCGGAAACGAAGAGATATCATTATAATTATATTCTTTGGCGAGCGATTGTCCGGGCAGCAAGGCGCGGTGTGCAACATACATAAGATTGTCGCCCATGCGTAAGATGTTGCCGTATGTGGGTGGCAATGGCTTGGAGCATCCGGCAAGTAACAATCCACCGATGGTGGTCAGTCCGGTGATAATGGCGTTGCGCCTGGTAATGATTTTTTTCTTCTTCATGTTATTTTCCAATAGTCATGGCACGTACCTGTTTTTTGAATCCCGACTTGATCACCATCACCACATGCATGATCAGAAAAATAACGAGTGCAGTGGAAGTAAAGAAGTGAATGGTGCGGGCCGATTGAGCCCCAAAGAATAGTTTTAATAGAAAAGGATAAGCGGCAGTAATAGCCGGTGACATGGTCATGCCCGTCATCACGATCACAGGCATCAGGAAAAAGATCACCACTACATAACTACATTTTTGCAAGAGTCCGTAATGTGGGCCATTTGTTGCCGGTGGGATCTGCATACGAACATGGTTGATGATATCGCTCCAAAATAATTGCAACGAAAACTCTTTAGCGTTTGGCCAGAGATGCTTGCGAAAATGACCTGTGAAAATTCCTGCAATGAAATAAATCAACCCCGGCACCAGCAGGAACCATCCCGCAAGAAAATGAAGACTGCGCCCCCAGCCATTCTGATTAAAAATATCATAGGTGCGTGCTGCGCTCACCGGAGCATCGGCTGCCTCCGAAAACGGAATACTTTTTTCCCAGCCACCATGCTGATAGTTTCGGCTCACGGGCAATTCAAACAACATGGGTGTCAGATCATTTCCAACTTCGCCCCAATAGAATCGAGGATGCACCATGATCATCTCCCCTCCGGTAAAGACCAGCGCAAAAAAACTCAACGTGATGATCCAGTGTGAGATTTTCACCCAGCGCTTGTGAGAATTATTTTCCGGGTTAACAGTCTGTTGTGAATTCATTCAGGTAAGGCTATAGATTGTTTAAAGATACATGATTTTGTTTTAAGTTGTATAGAGCGGTTAGTCGTTTCATAATTCCTTTTCTTCTTCACTTCAACCAAGCTATATCGGGACGGCTCCCGTTCTTTGTTCGCAAGACATTTTCATAGATAGATTGGAGTAAAAAATAAAATGTAAATTGAAGGATTGATAAATATTAAATCTATCCATGGAGGAAGTTTCTAAGGAGAGATTCAAAGACCTGTATTTTAAATATGCTACCCCCAACAGTGGTTGGACGGAAGATTATTGGGACCATTTTTATGAACGAGAGGAAGGAAAGAAATATTTTTTTACAAAGCCGATGACTTCCGAATCTATAAGGATGTTTATTGTGACGGATGGTATCAAACATAGTATGGTTTTTTTAACGGTTGTTGCCGAAGAATCATTTTTTGATTTTCCCGGAAAACAGTAAGAAAGTTGAATGACAAAATCTAAAGCAACTCAGTATATTTCCGCAACCTTAAATAATAGTTGTGTTGCCTTTTGACGTTGGTGGTCACTCATTAAACATTATGAAAAAACTAAAAATCATATTCATTTGCATTGCACTTTTCATTGCCTGCGAATCTCCAAAGGAAAGACAACCATTAGATGTAACGGAACTGACTATTTCCAACATTCATCAGGCTTATCAGGAAGGAAAATATACCAGTCGGCAATTGGTATCCGCATACCTCGACCGCATCAATCAATACGATACACTGATTAATTCGATCACCACCATCAACCCTGATGTGCTTGCCATCGCTCAAGAATTGGATGAAGAATATAAAAGAACCAAGGTGCTCCGCCCACTGCACGGTATACCATTGATAGTGAAGGATAACATCCAGACAAAAGGAATTCCGACTACAGCGGGTGCTATTGCCTTACAGAATTTTATTCCCGAAGAAGATGCTTTTATCATGGACAAACTGGTAAAGGCAGGTGCTATTATTATTGCGAAGTCTAATATGGCCGAGTGGGCATTCACACCGTGGTCATCGGTGAGCTCTACCCATGGGGCTACATTAAATCCTTATAATTTAAATCATACACCAGCTGGTTCCAGTGGAGGAACGGGTGCTTCGGTAGCAGCGAATTTTGGAACGATTGGTTTAGGTACCGATACGGGCAATTCAATTCGCGGACCATCTTCTCATAACGCATTGGTAGGATTCAGAACTACGATGGGTTTGGTTAGCCGAAGTGGAATTGTTCCGCTTCATCTTCGAAATGATGTGGTGGGTCCTATGTGCAGAACCGTTGAGGACGCCACACGCGTGTTGGAAATCATGACGGGATATGATCCTGCCGATCCAATTACTAAGAATTCAGAAGGCAAAGTTCCAGATAACTATACTCAGTTTCTTCAACCGGATGGATTGAAGGGCGCACGAATAGGCGTGTTGCGTGAACTCAGCGAAGCAGACCCCGATCATGAAGTAAAGGCATTGTTCGAAAAAGCAATTATGGATATGAAGGCATTGGGCGCTGTGATTATTGATACGGTGGTGATTACCGATTTTGCAAACCTCCGAAAAAATCAATGGTGTAGTGAATTCAAAAGGGATATTGAATCATACCTCGTGACGAATGTTAAGAATGATTCTGTAAAGACATTGGCAGACATTATCCGAATCGGTACAAAGTTGAAATTCGTTGAAGAAAGAGTAATCGCATCCAACGAGCAACAAGGTCGTTATGAATATCCGGAGATAGAATGCCTGAATGCCTACACGGATCAGAGACGCGTTGCTTTCCGTAAGGCGATTGAAGACGAGATGGATAAATTGAAACTGGATGCGATTGTCTATCCAACATGGAATAATAAGCCTGCTGCCATAACCGCATACCGGGAAGAGTACAAAGGGGATAACAGTCAAATCATTTCTCCACACACTGGCCAGCCCGCTTTTACGGTGCCGATGGGTTTTACTAAAGGAAACTTGCCTGCAGGACTTCAGTTTTTAGGTCGCATGTATGCTGAGCCTACCTTAATTAAACTGGCTTACTCGTATGAGCAGGGAACAAAACATAGAGTGCCACCAGTGATCAAAAAATAAAATGAGCAACATCCCGTTTTATACCATCGACTGGAGCAATATCCCCAGCACAGAACACAAAGGAGAAACAGGTACTTCATTTTGGCAGACACTTCAGTTTGAAGGACTACGTGTTCGTATTGTAGACTATTCAGCAGGTTATCTCGCTGATCATTGGTGTCAGAAAGGACACATTGTGCATTGCCTTGATGGAGAATTTGCAAGTGAAATGGAAAACGGTGAAGTGTTTAGATTGACCAAAGGTATGACGTATATCGTTTCGGATAACCTAAGTTCTCATCGTTCTGTTTCAGAAAAGGGAGTGAAGCTATTGATTATCGATGGTGACTTTTTAAAATAATCAGCGATATCATTATCTTACCATGAATATTTAGCGCGACCCCTTCATAATGAATCTTGTTTGCAGATTGATTTTGATTTTACTTTTCTGCAGCCTGATTAATGACGTATTCTCTCAAACGCCAGCACAGCGAATCACCGGCATCGTACTTGATAAATCCAGCAAGCAACCTCTTGCTAGTGCCAATGTGTTTATTAAACTGGAAGATGCTGAAACCACGATTATTGGAACAGTAAGTGATCTGGAAGGACGATTCACATTAGACAAAGTTCCGGTGGGTCGTCATTATCTTAATTGTTCATATGTGAGCTACGAGAGTTGGGTTTCTCCCTACCTCGAATTGACTTCGGCAAAACAATTGAACATCGCGATCGAGTTGACCGAAGCTATTATGATGGGCGAAGAAATTGTTGTAAAAGCTCAACGTATAGCAAGTGAATCAAGCAATGAATTTGGTATGGTTAGCGGCAGGTCGTTTACACCGGAAGAAACTCAACGCTTCGCAGGAAGTATCAATGATCCGGGTCGCATGGCGTTGAGTTTGCCGGGTGCACAGATTTCATCGCAAGACAATGAGAATACGATTGTGGTGAGGGCCAATTCACCCATCGGTTTAAGCTGGCGACTGGAAGGTGTGGAGATTCCTAATCCCAATCATTTTGCTGAAGCAGGATCAAGTGGAGGTGGCATCAGTGCCTTGAGTATGTATGTGTTGGGGGCCTCCGATTTTTTTACAGGCGCATTTCCTCCGGAGTATGGTAATGCCATTGCGGGTGTGATGGATCTGAAGTTTAAAAAAGGCAACCGCGAGAATCGTGAGTTTCGTTTTCAGGCAGGGCTGATCGGGTTGGATTTTGCTTCCGAAGGACCTCTCTCGAGAAAGAAGAAATCTGCTTCGTATTTATTCAATTATCGTTATTCTACATTGGGTCTGCTCAGCAATATGGGCATTAACGTGGTGAACCCACTGACCAGTAATTCCTTTCATGACCTGTCATTCAATCTTTACTTTCCAATCAATAAAAAATCACACCTCACGTTCTTTGCTTTTGGTGGGGCGAGTTCGGAGAATAAAAAACCTGAGCCCGATGTAACAAAATGGAAAAGTTATAACGAAGTATACTCCTATGATTTTTATACGAAACTGGGAGTGACCGGATTAACCTACACGTATCTCATTAATGATAAATCGTATGTGTACGGTGTTCTTAGTGTAGGAGCCAACGATATTAAAGAGAATGATGATACGGTTAGCGTTGACTTTATCAAGACGCGTATCAGAAATGAAAGTTATCTGAATGGACGTGTCAACACAGCATGGTCATACAATCGAAAGATGGGAAAGTCCACCAATCTCAAAGCCGGGTTTCAGGCAAGTCATTTATTCTATCATGTTTTTCGTGAAGATTATGACAACACGCTTTCAGCCATGCGCCTTCAGATGGATGGCGATGGTACTGCCTTGTTGTTGCAGCCTTATGCAGTAGTGCGCTCTCAACTCAGTAAGGTGGTAACAGTGCAAGGAGGATTGAATGGTATGTATTTCGACTATACACGTGAATTTATTCTAGAGCCCCGTGCCGGTGTGCAGTTTCAATTCCCTTCAAGTTCAATCAATGTGGCGTATGGAATGCACAGCCAGATATTGCCCTTCCAAACGTATGAAGCAGTCACCACCGATTCGCTCACGGGTGCTTATGCAGGCAAGCCCAATCGCGATCTCTCCATGTGGCGCGCACATCACGTGGCCATCAGCATGAATAAACAGTTGCCTGGAAATGTGAGATTGAAAATTGAACCATACTATCAGCGATTGTTTCATGTTCCGGTGAGCATTCACGATTGGAGTACCTATTCGCTAGTTAATCAGGATCGAAATTTCTTTGCGGATAGTCTGAGTAATGCAGGCACAGGTTACAATGCTGGTATAGAACTAACACTTGAAAAATCATTCAGCAACCGGCTCTTCTTTTTGTTGGTTGGGTCGGTATATGATTCGAAGTATAAAACAAACAATGGTGGTGTTGACCAATATTATAGTACCAAGTATAACTCAAACTTCAATACGGCACTTACTTTTGGAAAGGAGTGGGAGTTGGGAAATTCGAGACGACTTGAAGTTGGCGGGCGTATTTTGTGGAGTGGAGGAATGCGATATACACCTTATGATATTGAAAAATCAATTGAGACGGGAAGAGCCATCTATGTTTATTCGCAAGCTTACACCGCACAAAATAAAAATTACTTCCGGGTAGATACGCGGATAGCATTAAGGAAAAACGCAGAAAAATTTTCTTGGAAGTTATCACTCGACATTCAAAACCTGACGAACTACCAGAATCCGCAACGCCCTTATTTCGACCGATGGACCGGAACGATCGCGTATGGCTATAATACTTCCATCATTCCAGTGATTAGCTATATCGTTGATTTTTAGATAGAAAAAACGATTGCTGATTATTCACTAATTTGGGAGAGAATGCCACTGTTAATTCCCATAAGACCAACTCAAGAAGAGAATGCAGAATTTGCTGGCAATCCAGATTGCGAGATCCCCATGACGATGATGATGAATTACTATAAGATCGTAGGATACCGTCCACCTTGGATTGGTTATTTGGTAAAGCAGGAAGATAAAGTGGTTGGCGTTGGGGGCTTTAAAGGTCAACCCATTTCCAATCGAGTTGAAATCGCCTATGGCACCTTTCCTGACTTTCAACACCAGGGAGTTGGAAAGATCATTTGCAAGGAGCTGGTGATACTGGCGTTAAAGACAGATCCCGAAGTGGTCATTACCGCGCGCACGCTTCCCGAGCCAAACTACTCAACCAAAATCCTTCAGCACAATTCATTTGAGTTTATTGGCGTGGTGTGGGATAATGATGATGGCAATGTGTGGGAATGGGAATATCGAAAGCAACCAATACAATGAACCTGCTGCATTCAATAGCTCCCGTCTTCGGGTCGAGGACAAGTAGGAAAACAAAGTATTTGGCTTTAGCCAAAATCTTTGGGCCTTGCTCAAGTTGGTGTTTTCACCAACTTGCACACACTAGGTTAAAACGATATTAAATCTTAACACCATTTTATGAAATTAAAATATTTCTATTCGACCCTCTTTTACCTGGCTCCCGTTTTACTGCTGATTCATTGCAGCCAAAAGCCATCCGCACCTTTTAAGCAGGACTATTCATTGAAAAATACTCCATGGACGTACGCACCAACCGGCAAGCCAACCGATCAATTTACCTTTGCCATTATCGGTGATCTGAATAGTGGCGAACGTGATGGGGTATTTGAAGTGGCCATGGAACAGATGAACCTACTGCGTCCTGAATTCATATTAAGCATTGGCGACCTCGTAGAAGGTGGTACGGAAGACACTACCCAATTAAAAAAAGAGTACGATCATTTTGATGAACGTGTCAACAAAGCCAAAGCACCGTTCTTTCACGTAGGTGGCAATCATGATCTCACCAATCCTGTTATGCGAAAATACTGGGAGAATCGCTACGGAAGAAGATATTATCATTTCGTTTATCAGAATGTGTTGTTCCTCATGATGGACTCTGAAGACTATGCTGAAGCGCGCATGTGGGAGATTTATAAAGCCCGCAAGCATGCGCTCGAGTTGATGGACAGCGGCAAAGAGGAAGAAGCACAACAGACCGAGTACTTTAAGATGCCAGAGCGTGCCACCGGTGAAATCAGCGATGCCCAATCCGCTTACTTTGAAAAAGTAATTGCCGATCATCCTAATGTGCGCTGGACATTTGTATTGATGCACAAGCCCGTGTGGATGCGTGAAGGAAAAGGTAATTTATCGCGCATCGAAAATGCTCTGGGTGAACGCCACTTCACGGTGATCAATGGTCACTTGCATAAATATTCCTATACTGAGCGTAACAATCATGACTACATCATGGTAGCTACTACCAGTGGTGGTCAGGATGCAAAAAGTGATATGGCATTTGATCACATCACCTTGGTTTCCTACAATGAAGATGGACCCGCCATTGCCAACCTGCGCATGGATGGCATCCTGGATAAGAAAGCAAAGATTCCCTTGGATGGAGAAAAGTTTTGTTATCAGGCATCGAAGTGTAAGTGAGAGATGGAAATGCAATGAGCCAGATTATCGCAGCCCTTCAGCGCATTCAACCGCTCTCAATGGAAACGGTGGATGCATTACAATCAATCATTAAAGACAAAGGATTTAAAAAAGGTGATTTGTTGGTGCGGATGGGACAGGTGCCTCAACACTTTTATCGGTAAAGGGCTCGCTCGCCTGTATTATATTCGAAGTGAACAAGATGTGACAGATTACTTTGCCATAGACCATCAGTTTATGGGTGCCTTGCCAGCCTTGTTAGTCAGCAGCCATCACATAAGGCCATTGAAGTGCTGGAGGATTCGGAGATCGAATATTTTTCATACACGGCATTTGATAAACTCTGTGAGCATCAACACGATCTTGAAAGGGCGGCCAGAAAGATGTCGATCTTTGGTATGATGGAGAGCAAAAGCGTATTGAGAGTATCCGCTTCTTTTCTGCCAGGGAGCGTTACGGGGAATTGGAAAGATTGTATCCAGGAATTACCAACAGGGCTCCGTTAAAGTATATTGCCTCTTATTTGGGCGTCACGCAGGTAAGTATCAGTCGCATACGTGCAGAAAAGCAGTAGAGAAGGTGAATTTAACATATGTAAAATGCGTAGTTTTCTGTCGCGCGTATACTTGCCTATAAATGTTACACGTATCATGAAAAATAGGATTCTCATTATTGGTGGTGGCATTGCCGGGCTTACCACTGCACTCGCTTTGCAACAACACAATATCGACTACCTCATCTTCGAAGCTGTGCCGGAAATAAAAACAGTAGGTGCGGGCATCACGTTGGCCGGCAACGCCATGCGTGTCTTAAAAAGAATTGGTATTGCCGAACAAGTGAAAGCAAAAGGGCACCTGATTTATTCCATGATCATTGAAGACGAAAAAGGTAAACGCATTTCCATGATGGATGCTGAAAAACTCAGTCGTGAGCATGGCCTGGATAACGTAGCCATCCATCGTGCTGATCTGCACCAGGTATTGTTGAAGAATATTCCTGCTGAGAAAATCGTCACCGGAAAAAAGGTCGTTAATTTCAAAGGGCACCCAGATGGTGTTACTATTTACTTTAGCGATGACAGTATGGCTGAGGGAACAGCGGCTATCATTGCTGATGGAATACATTCTGCTATCCGAAAGAAATTATTACCAACGGTAACCCCTCGTTATTCAGGGTACACCTGCTGGCGTGGTGTTGTGGACAACCGATGGAACCTTCAGCATCATGCAGTGGAAAGCTGGGGTACCAATGGAAGGTTTGGGTATGTGCCCATCGGCAATAACCAGGTGTATTGGTTTGCTTGTAAGAACGCCCTCTTCAAGGATGAGGCGATGAGTAAGATTAGCATTAAACATTTAGCGGATAACTTCAGAAACTATGCGTCACCTATCCCTCAGTTGATTGAAAGTACGCGACAACAAGATTTAATCTGGAGTGATATCGTTGACTTGAAACCAATGTCATCATTTGCATTTAACAGGATTTTATTAATCGGTGACGCGGCTCATGCTACCACGCCCAACCTGGGGCAAGGTGCCTGCATGGCGATGGAAGATGCGCTTATTGTAGCCGAAGAGATGATGAAGCAGCCGGAAGATGTTGTGAAGGCATTTAAGAAATTTGAGCAACGAAGAGTATCGCGCGTCAACTATATTGTGAACACCAGTTTTTCTTTAGGGAAGATAGCACAGTTGGAAAACACCGTGCTCACTAAATTCAGAAATACGCTTTTCCGGATCATCCCATCGTGGGTGAATGAAAGGCAAGTAGCGAGAGTGCTGGAAATCTGATGAAGGGAGATAACCATCGCTTTATTTTACGATGGTCAATGCTCCTTTTATTTTTTCTTTAATGCAACTATTCTGAATACAAAAAAGGAATGGCTAAACCCATTTCAAGTCCTTCAATTTTTGTCTCGGTGTTGGTCTTGGCCGTTAAGATAAAAAAGTGTGGCCAGGACGATTAAAAGAAAATCGGGGACTTTTTTTATCAGTCCAATTACACAACTGACTCCAATGACCAGATAGATTACACCTCTAAGTATAATTTCAGGTCGTATTCCATAGAATTCTAGTTGAGAATTAATAATGAATGAGGGCAATGAACCCAGCTAAGTAAAACCACGCAAATGTTTGAATGAATTTCTTAAACACAGAGGAGGAAAGTATCGCATAACTAAATAAAATAGAGTAGGGCCCCGTTGGCTGCGAGGTCTGTTAATACATTTATCTTGAATCCCCAGAACCATTTTTCAGAATCTTGAAGGAAGGTAAAATTGAAAAAGACCATTAACATTCCTCCACTATAAATAATAAGTGATTTCCGGTGCCGGTGATAAATAAAAAGAATAATGTGATACACTGCCATGGATAAGTAAAAACCCCAAGGAATATGTGGGCGTAAGAGATTTCAAAAAGCTGCATTGTTAAATTTTTTCTTTTAATTCTGGCGATTGGTGTTAAATATTGCTCTATGTGTTATTGGGTTATTTGTGGCTTTGATTTTTGTTACGGAATCTAATATAAGTAAAGTACAACAAAGGCAAGAGTGAGCCAACAGAAAATTCTCAAAGACTAAACGATCAATTAGTCAGTTAATCGGCTTGAGGAGAGTCAGAAGATATCTATCTTGCATTCGGTAAAGTAGTTATGCGTTAAAGTCTATAAATATGATCGGAATGGTAAAGCAATTTTTTAGTGTCGGATTTATAATGGCCAGTCTATTTCTTCCGCTGACAGCGGTGGCTCAGGTAGGGGTTGGAGTAAAGGCTCCTAAAGGTGCAGAAGTGTTTTTTGATGGTAGCGAAAAGATGGTACATGCCAAATGGAAATATTGGGAAGGTCCACGCTTTAAAGCTGCCATGCCTATTAAATGGCAAATCGTAAAAGATCCTGTTGATAAAGGCACAGCCATGAACTCAAATGACCTTGCTGCCGCTGGTGGATTATATGGTGCTGCTGATATCGTTACCAAGAAAGAGTTTCGTGATTTTCGGGCGCACGTGGAATTCCTGATTGAAAAATCGGGAGGAAACAGCGGTGTATATTTACAAAACCGCTATGAAATTCAGGTGTTGGATGGAGATTCAACATCTCATGGATTGGGTGCAGTGATCAATGAAAGTAAGTCGCCTTACTTTGCTTATAACGGATTGGGTAAATGGAATGCGTATGACATTGTTTTCAGAGCGGCTCGTTTCAAAGACGGCAAGTTGGTCGAAAAGCCAATAGTGACCGTTTACTTCAATGGAAAGAAGGCGCACACTAATCAAATAGTAAGTCAGGTGTGGGGCGGACCAAACTCCGGACAAGATGGAGGTAATGATGAAGGTAGAGGAATTACTGATCGCCCGGGTGGGTTAAAACTACAAGCCGAAGGTCATGATGTGCTGTACAGAAATATCTGGATCAAACCATTAGAATTGAAAGAAGCGAATACCGATTTTTGATTTTCTAAGTTGTCTTAAACCTCAAGGCTGTTGAACAACTTCTCACCATGAGCGTAACATTGGAAGATAATTATTTTTCAGACACACTCAAGTGGACAATCGTTATTGGTAGTGCTTCAGTAAGTGGTTATCTCTTTTTGACGGCTCACTATCAATGGATTGTTTTCGTGTTGATTGCTCTCTCTCTGATTTCGTTTTCCAGTAAGTATGCTCTGGAAGTTGATACAGAAAAAAAGATCATCATCGATTCCTTTTATTTTTTGTGGATCAAAATAAAATCGAATGAATTTAAATTCATTAAGTTGAATTGTATCAGGCTCGATAGACAACGACACACGTATAACGCAACTACGCGCTCACGCGTCAGACAAGCAGATTTCAATGAGTATATCGGCACATTGGAATATGATCAGAATAAATCAATAGAATTAGCCAGGAAAATGGAATATCAATCGATGGCTGATGAAATGCAAAGCTTTGCTGGTCAACTGAGCATTCCAATCAATAGAACATTCTAGCTATCCATCAGCAAATTGTAATTCTTTTACTTTACTTGACTTTTGTTGTTGCGACAGAGTCTTGTTAACTTAATAGCTTAATTTTTAATCCTATGATTACCCGCAAGAAGTTTCTGAAACAAGCCTTGGCATCAGGAGCAGGACTATATCTTAGTCAGCCTGCTTTCGCAAATATTATTCTTCCACAAAAGAAAAGTAAGTTGGGAGTGGCGCTGGTTGGGCTAGGTTATTATAGTACGGATTTATTAGCACCTGCATTGCAACTCACCAGTCATTGTGAATTGAAAGGCATTGTGACAGGTACACCGTCAAAAGCTGAGACATGGAAAAAAGTTTATGGTATCACAGATAAGAATATTTATAACTATCAGAATTTCGATTCGATCGCGAATAATCCTGAGATCGATGTGATCTATATTGTGCTGCCGCCTTCTATGCATGCCGAATATGTAATCCGCGCAGCCAAGAGTGGTAAGCATGTGTGGTGTGAGAAGCCCATGGCCATCTCAGTAAACGAATGTCAGCAGATGATCGATGCCTGTAATCAAAATAAGGTGAAGCTGAGTATAGGCTATCGCATGCAACACGAACCCAACACGCAGCAGATCATTCGCTTCCGAAAAGAATTAACTTATGGCAAAGTACTTAAAGCCGAAGCTGCTGCGGGTTACTTTGATGGCCGAACCAATCACTGGAAGCAAATAAGGAAAATGGGTGGAGGTTCCATGTATGACATGGGCGTATATCCGTTGAATGCGGTCCGATATAGTACCGGACTTGAACCTATTGCTGTCACGGCCAAACAATCGACAACAAGACCACAGATTTATACCGAGGTAGATGAAACGATGGTATTTGATCTTGAATTTGAAGGCGGAGTTTCGGCTCATTGCGAAACCAGTTTTGGCACGAGTATGAACGATTTGTACGTCACATGCGAAAAGGGTTGGTATAAACTTTCACCTTTTCAGGGATATAGCGGTATTGATGGAGTTACAAGTAAAGGAATCAAATTAAATGAGCGTATCCCCAATCAACAAGCAAAACAAATGGATGAAGATGCTCTTGCTATTAAAAATAAAACCTCCGTATTGGTGTCTGGCGAAGAAGGATTAAAAGACATTCGTGTTGTGGAAGCCGTATATCGTTCGGTGCAGGAGAATAAGCGTGTGAAAGTTTAATTGTAATGAGTGCTTAGTTTTAAACCACCAGTAAATTATTACCCCACTTCGATCACTCCAATCAAATAAGTTTTAGCCTGGCCGCTGATGTGAACCCGATCGCCCATGTATTTGCAGGTTAAATATCCTTTTCGATTTGATAGTTGGATAGCTGATAATTCTGTTTTACCCAACTTCTCTGCCCAATACGGTGTTAAAGCCGTGTGAGCAGAACCTGTAACCGGATCTTCATTCACTCCGGATTGTGGTGCAAAGAATCGTGATACAAAATCTGCATGGTTACCTCTTGCCGTTACAATCACACCGCGCACTTTCCAGGTTGTAATGACCGGATAGTTGGGTTGAATATTTTTAATCTGATCTTCATTTTCAAATACGAGCAGGTAATCCGTTTTCCCCTTGTATCCTTCAAGAGGTATAAGATTAAATCCAGCATTCATTTCATTGAACCATTGAATCTTATTAAGAGTATCCGTTGGGAAATCAAGAGTCAGCAGATTTTCATAACGATATACTTTCAGCGCTCCACTTCTGGGTGAGCGAAAAATGATTTCGTTCCCCGCATACTGTTCATGATGGTATAACACATGAGCCGTTGCCAGTGTGGCATGCCCACATAAATCAACTTCCACTATAGGAGTGAACCAACGGATTAAATATTCATTACCTTGTTTAACATAGAAGGCGGTTTCTGCTAAATTATTTTCTAATGCAATATTCTGCATCACGCTATCGGGCAGCCATGACTCAAGCGGGCAGACTGCTGCCGGATTACCTGAAAATATTTTGTCGGTGAAGGCATCGACCTGGAAGATTTTTTAATTTCATGAGAAGATTGATCAGAGGATAAAAATATTAATTATGGTTTTATACTTCAAATGCACTTTTATAAAATTCGTGTGCCTGCACGTAGTCAAGCAATTTGGTATAAAAATGATGAGATCCGAGGGTGGCGCTATCACCAACCATGATCAGCTTCTTTCGTGCGCGAGTCATAGCCACATTGGTTCTGCGTATGTCTGATAAGAATCCGACTTCTCCCTTATCATTGCTTCTCACAAAACTGATTGCAATGATATCACGCTCTTGTCCCTGAAAAGCATCGACAGTGTTGATTGAAATTAATTTATGAAGCGGTTCAAGTTGTGCTGATCCTTCGGCAAGGTGATGAAGCTGATCCACCTGAGCCCTGTATGGTGTGATGATCCCCATAGTCAGATTTTGTTCAAGCCAGGTTTCAATTCCAATGTCGTCAATCAGCCGCTCGACTAATTGAATGAGCAGTGCTGCTTCTTCTTTGTTGTATCGGCTGAGCGTTTCTTTATCTTGCTCTTCGGTGAAACCACTTCCTGCTGTATCGATAAAATCAATGGGTGATTGATTGGGTCGTAATAATTCATGAGCAACGGAGACGTGTGCGATCAGACTTCCTTTATAAAAGTAATCAGAAGAGAATTTCATGATTGCCTCATGCATGCGGTATTGTACTTGCAACATGTGCGAATGGCTCGGAAATTTTTCAATTCCCTTTTCAAACAATGTTTTTGAAAGTCCCTGCACAGCAGCCTCGTGTGATTTAATAGTAGGAGGTAGTTGCTGATGATCTCCGGCAAACACCACACGCTGTGATCTTAACAAAGGTATCCAGCAGGCAGGTTCCAGTGCCTGGCCCGCTTCATCAATAAATACCGTTTTGAATTTTCTTCCACGCAGTACCGGATGTGATGAGCCTACCAGCGTGCAACAAATGGCATCACTGTTATTCAATAAATCGTTTACGATATAAAATTCAAGAACATCGGCATCGGCTTTCAATGTGCGGGCTTCTTCATAGAGCGCTCTGCGTTGTTCTTTTTCATGGTAGCCAAAGTTGCGCTTGTACTTATGTGCCATACTGCGCGCGTTTTCCATTTGTTTTCTTAGCGCACGAAGCTCATGGAAATGAGGATGTGCTGCGATTCGGGCATCCAATGTTTTGCTAAGAGACTGCTCCGTTACACGGGCCGGGTGACCGATGCGCAATGCTTGTAATCCATGTTCAGAAAGTTTTTCTACAAGCAAGTCAATGGCTGCATTACTGGGAGCACACACCAGTACTTGCCTTTCATCTTTTATCGTTTGCCGGATGGCCTGCACCAACGTGGTAGTCTTTCCTGTTCCCGGAGGACCGTGGATGAAGGCAACATCTGGAGAACATAGTATTTTTTTTAAAGCGGCCTGCTGACTTGCATTTAAGATATCATTGCTAGTTACCGGTTGCTGGTTACCGGTATCAGGCAACTCGTAACCGGCAACCTGCTCTCCTAATAATATTTCTCTGAATTCAGCAACTCGATTATCTTCTGCTTTAATAACACTCTTCAAGGCAAACTCCATTTCCT
This sequence comes from Cyclobacteriaceae bacterium, assembly GCA_043774745.1. GTDB lineage: Bacteria > Bacteroidota > Bacteroidia > Cytophagales > Cyclobacteriaceae > ELB16-189. The sequence continues at coordinate 19,424 of JAYVTC010000182.1, forward strand.
TGTACGTCATTTCATCAAACATCACATCAACACCCAATATACCGGCATCAATCCAATCCGGAAGATCATCGCCACTAATGGTGATCACCATCATATTGTTGCGCACATAGTTAATGACACCTTGCTGATGATGTTTATTTGGAGTGCCTGCTGCATTGGAAAATACACTCACTAGTTTTCCACTTTGAAATGAACTGGGCTGATCTAGTTGATTTGTTTTCTCCACTTCAATGATGATGCGCTCACCGGTGCCAATGTAATCGCGAAGCAGGCGAACAGGATACCAGGTCGTGCCCTCCTTCGTCCGCTGACTAATGGATCGTAGTAAGACTTTTTGACGGTATTGTTCCAGGTCGGCCTGGCGTTCTAATTGTATGAGCGTTAGTGTTTTCTGGAGTTGTTCGCGGGAAGTCATCATGGAATTTGGCGCGCAAAGATGCAGGAGCAAACAATGAGATAAAAGTTTAGGCATCACTTTGTTTATTTTTAAATTTGCTGAATGGGTTCGCAGGAGTGTCTTTCCGAACTTCATTTGCTTCGCATCCGCAGAATTAATCTTGAGCAGGCTGTTAAAGATGGTTTCCTTATCTTATTAGGTGTTGCATCAGCAGATTTTGGACTAAGGGTTTTTTGTTGCCTAATAAATTTCTGGACGGGGGAATAATGGGGATTTCATTACTAACCAATGTGGTTACTGGTATCAATCTTCCCTTTCTGGTTGTACTGATTTTGCTAAAGAGCAAAATCGGGTCTGGAAAGAAAGTACACCGCAGTTTTAATGTGGACATCATCTATTCCGTAGTGACACGCCTTGAACTACAACGACTAAAAACAGAAATCACTAAAATTGATCCGGAAGCATTTGTGGTGGAGAACAGTGTGAAAGATATTAAAGGAGGTATGATTAAGAAGCGACCTTATTCAGGAATAAAGTTCAGTGCTTTAATATAGCGTTTAATGTAGTCGGCTCTACTTTTACTTTTATACTGCATGATAAAACGCGGATGGGTCAATGGAATAATTTCTTTAAAAAATTGATGTTGGTCATTCAGTAGCTTAAGAAATTTGTAATTCTCTCCTTCTCCTAAACAGTAAGCTACACTTGCGTCTATTCCAAAATCCAATTGAGTTTTCAGGCATGATAAAATGAATGGCTCCAGTTTCTTTTGCAAACGTGGGTCATCATAGTAATTTAAATTTTTTCCATCCTTGGTAAATCCAAGCGGGGAAATAGAACTGAAATAGAGTTTCGAATAGAATTTTTCTGGTCCACCGAAAGTTGTGATCATTTCATAGATAAAGGTGCTCGATAGTTCTGTTTTCTTTGAAAGAGAATTTTCAATACCACAGAATTTTTCAAGATGCACCGGATCGGTAAAAGGTATTCCCGTAAGGCCACCACCCAGGCGGCCGGGATTGATTCCTATAATCATCCTTCTAACAGAATCATCATCATAGTACTTATGGTAGAATTGTTTGCATAGCTTCATTACGGATGGTTCCAGATAAGGATTCATCACGTTCACACCCCGAGGCAAAGATGATGGAATATGTAACGAGACTAGAAAAGTAAGGATTTGATCAGCAAGAAGAGTTTTTGCATTCATATTATTCCAAAAGAAATTCACTGATTTTTTTTGATTCGCCAAACAAGATTAGTGAGTCACCGGCATGTAAAACTAAATCGCCACCGACCTTACCCAGCGTTTTTCTTTTCTTTCTCATGACACCAATAATGTTACGATCTTCGACAACGCGTTTCACACTGACCAATTGAATTTTATATTTATTTTCAAAATCAATGGCACTGATTTTAACTTCTGCATAGCGATGTGGCAAAAGTGCCTCAGCCATCTGGTACTGTTCGCAGACCCGGTGAGAATCCAGTACTTCCCTGAAGTCAAGGGTGTAGGCATTGCGCTCAGCTGAATCAAGTTCAGGATAAACAAATTCAGTAAGCCCCATACTTTCCAAAATGGCTTTCTGAAGCGGAGAAGTGACTCGACAGATGATTCGTTTAGCTCCATTTTGTTTTAGCAAGGCTGCTAACAATATAATGGTGCCTTCATTTTCTCCTATGGCAATAACGGCCATGTCGGCCTCTTTTAGAGGAAGCCCCTGAATAGCATCCCGGTTGGTAGCATCCATAGCTACTGTGTAAGTAAATCGGTTCTTCATTTTTTCTACCAACTCATGGGATGAATCAACACCGAATACTTCGTGTCCTAATTCAACCAGTTTTCTGCCAAGTGATGACCCGTAATTTCCAAGTCCGAATACAATGAATTTCATAACGATTACTTTAATCTTAATACATAATCTCTTCTACAGGATATTGATAGGCCCGATCATTTTCCTGGTTTATAAATGCGATAAGAATAGTCAGCGCACCAACACGTCCGATATACATGGTTACAATCAGCACTATTTTACTCACTTCAGAAAGTTCGGTGGTTATACCCAGACTTAGCCCCACGGTACTAAATGCTGAGACTGCTTCGAAAGCAATTTTCAAAATTCCTTTGTCTCCATCATACATGGAGATAAGCAAAACCGATATTCCAATGATTAATATGGATAGTGAGATTAAGGCAAAGGCGCGGTTTATTGAAGGCTCACTGATTTGTGTATGATGCACTTCTGTTCTGTTGTGCCCGCGAATGATAGCTCGCAAATTTAAAAATGCTACAGCAGCTGTAGTAGTCTTAATGCCACCACCGGTAGAAGAAGGTGAGGCCCCGATCCACATCAGTAACAGATAGATTATTATTATTGGCAATGAAAGCCTGGTCATATCCACGGTGTTGAATCCTGCTGTTCGGGGTGTAACTGATCCAAAGAAAGAAGTAACCACCTTTCCAATCCAAGTATGATGTTCTTTTAGCGAAGCATTGTACTCAAAAAAGAAATAGGTGATAAAGCCAGTCACCAATAAAAAGATTGTTGTGGTTAAGGCAAGTTTTGAGTTTACCTGGATAATCCGTGTCATTGCTTCGGGAAATGGATTTTTGGTGATACGGGCAAGCAGCGAGATGGATTTTATCCGGAGAAATGAAAAAATATTGAATACAATAGGAAAGCCCATGCCACCCAAAATGATTAAGATGGCGATAATCATTTGAAGTGAATAATTAAACCGGAATGATTCTGTATAGAGCCCCGCAGACTCTGTGGAGAAGCCTGCATTACAAAAAGCGGATACTGAATGAAATACAGAAAAGAAGGCACGCTCAATATTACTATCGAACAATTTCTTGTCCAGACTCAGGTAGAGCAGGAAAGCTCCAACGGCTTCAAAGAATAGAGTAACCACAATAATTCGTGTTACCATGGTAATCACATCACCAACTTGATTGCTACTGACCATACTTTTCAGTGCCATCCTGCTATGAAATGAAACTGATCCGGCTGCGAGATAGCCCAACAATCCCGCAAAGGTCATGATGCCCAGCCCTCCAACTTGAATGAGAAACAGGATGATCACCTTGCCCAGGATAGTGAATTCAGTGCCGGTATCTACCACGGCTAGTCCGGTTACACACACAGCACTGGTGGAAGTGAACAAAGCATTTACGAATGATATTCCATGGGTAGTGGCGTTGGGTAATAGCAATAAAAAGGTTCCGGCTACTATGATCAAGGCAAAGCTCAAGATGAAGACAAAGGAGGGATTTTGCCTTCGGCTATATATAAACTTTAGAAGATTGGCGGCTTCCGTGAAAAAAAGAAATGTGGCGCCTGCATAAAGAATTAATTTATGAGAAATGAACCCCGAAGTTGGTTTCAGATCCAGGGTGACTATGGTTTTACTCAATCGGGTAAGATAAAAAATCAGGAGCACCAGACCGAAGTTGTATAGATGTGCTTTCCAGCTTTTGATTTCCAGCCACTCGGTAAAGAGCCGGGTAATTAGGAGTACTTTAAAAAGGGTGAGCGTATAGTACAGGTAGGTATATAAACCGGGGGCGTGACTATAGAAAGGAAAGAAGCCAAAGTCATAGATGACAAGGCCAAAAACAATCAATGCGGTAATCGGTATTAATGTAGTGCTAACACTATACGTGGCCTCAATCCATGCGCGAAAGCTAAATGATCCTTGTTTTATAAGCTGTTCATGAATAGATCGCTTTAGCCATCGGTAAAGAATCACTAATCGGTAGGGTATGTATTTTCGGAGATCCATTCGAATTGATGGCCGACTAAAACGGTATCATTAAAAAATTAACTGTAATAGTGATTGAGATAAAAAACATACAAACCTGCCAGCAGCCCTTGCGTGGTGCCCCAAACAACATCGAGTAAGCTGATCCAAAGAGGCCATCCTTTTACAAAAGACAGATTTGTAAAGTCATAGGTAGCGTAAATGGCCAATCCAATGAATGCGCCCCAGCCCAGGGCAACTACTAGTCGATTGTCCGTATGAAGCGCTAACAAGATTACCGCGCTCAATGCGAGTGAAATCACTACTTGAGCAATAAGCCCCATAGGGATGTTGAAAATAATTTTTCCCTCAGGATCTAAATTGGCCAGGTAGCCAAGTGTTTGCCTATACCAGGAAGAAGCGATCACAGCGAGCCAAAGAAAATCAAGGAGTACAAATACGATTGCGGAGGTAAAAGCAATCTTTAAGAATTTTGTACTGAAAAGGAATTCCATAATAGACTCTAATAATGCCTCAATCTACGCAGGGTAATTCATTTACCCAATAATTGGGATGATGGTTTTGGTGTAATAACGCTTTTGAGGTTTATTCCATTTGTTTAATTTTCACATATAACTTAAATCATTATGCGTGTTTTACTTTTTTTGATTGGCATACTTTCAATTTCTTGTTTGTCGGTGGCGCAATCTTTTGATCTCGTCATCAAGAACGGAAAGATCATCGATGGAAGTGGAAACTCGTGGTATTATGGTGATGTAGGAGTCCGTCAAGGTAAAATCACTTTCATTGGTAAGAGGGAGAGTTATGATACAAAAAAAATCTTGGATGCGAAGGGCCTGATTGTGGCCCCTGGCTTTATTGATGTGCATGCGCATATTGAAGGTGGTGAGGTGACTGTGCCCACAGCCGATAATTTCATTTTTGATGGCGTGACCTCCGTAGTTACTGGAAATTGTGGTGGCTCAAATCTGGAAATCAATAACTATTTTAAACGTATTGATTCAGTGAGAACATCGATTAACATTGCCACGTTAATCGGACATAACACCGTGCGCAGAGCTGTGTTAGGTGATGCGAAACGCGAACCAACGTTGGAAGAACAGAATAGCATGAATGCTTTGGTTGAATCAGCGATGAAAGAAGGAGCGGTTGGTCTTTCTACCGGATTAATATATGTACCCGGTACGTATGCAAAAACAACAGAAGTTGTATCGCTCGCTAAGGTTGCTTCAAAATACAATGGTGTGTACACCTCGCATATTCGTGATGAAGGAGATAACGTGCATGAAGCGGTAAGTGAAGCCATCTCTATAGGCCGGGAGGCAAACATCCCCGTGGAGATTTCTCACTTTAAAGTTACGTATAAACCAAACTGGGGACGATCAACTGAAACCATTGGGTTAGTAGAACGTGCGCGGTTGGAAGGATTGGATGTAACGATCGACCAATATCCATATGTAGCCAGCAGCACCACACTGGATACAACTTTGCCTACCTGGGCATTTAGCGGTGGCCGCGATTCATTGAAGCTTCGGCTCAACGATCCCGCAATGCGGAATAAGATTAAAAAGGAAATGGTAGACGGCTTGAAAATGAAAAAACTGAAAAATTATTCTTATGCACAAGTAGCGAGGTATGCACCCGACACTACCTACAATGGAAAAAATATTTCTGAAATCAATAAGCTGAAAGGAAGAAAAGCAAAACCCATCTACGAAGCAGAAACTATTCTTGAAATGGTAGGCGCCATTAACCGGACTCAGATGGTTTACTTTAGCATGGACGAAAAAGACCTTACGCGCATTCTTCAATATCCATTTAACATGATTGCTTCCGATGCTGGTATTGCCAAGTTTGGTTCTGGCATGCCTCATCCAAGAGCATATGGTACCAATGCCCGGGTGCTGGGGCGTTATGTGAGAGAACAAAAAGTAATTCGATTGGAGGAAGCTATTCGCAGGATGACTTCACTGCCTGCTCAGAAATTTAATTTGCGTGATCGCGGATTACTGCATGAAGGTTTGGCTGCTGATATCGTTGTGTTTAATGAACAAACTGTGGGAGATGCTGCGACCTACACCAGTCCACATGCTTATTCTGTAGGATTTTCTTATGTGATTGTAAATGGTGAAACAGTAGTTGAAAACGGAAAACATACCGGTGTGCGCAGTAGCCAGGTATTGAAAGGATCTGCTGGGAAATAGAAATTATTCTAAAAGCTTTACGAGTTTTTTAATCGCTTCTCTGTTTTTGTCAGAGTGAATGTTATTAACAATTCCCTGTTTCTCACGAGTGGTCAATCGCCAGCTGAGAGAAGCGCGTGCACTGTTGTTGCGTATGCTGTCCATCTTTTGAAGTACGTCTGTATAATTCTCTGCCTGGTATTGAATATCGATTCGATCAATAGGTAATGGCAGCCAGGAGTGAGCTTGCCCGATGAGCATATCGCTGGTGATGTCCTGAAAATTTTCAAAATTGTTATAGACGCTACTGATAGGTTGCGTCATATTATCAATGATCGTCTGAGAACTTTTCTCACTGATTTGACGAAGCTTGGGTGAATCACGTATCGATACAAAGACAACACCTGAAGTATTTTCTTTCGCCCATTCTCTGAAGGCATAGAGGAATCTTACGGCATCCGACATTCCAAAATTATCTGAAATGCCTGCATCCATGATTTGAATGGGTGGATTTGTGGGTAGTGTGGTATTCGGAGTAATGTAAGGAAAAGTTGCACTCATGCGCAAAGCAGAAAGGAACCTTAAGTCTTCTGAATCTTGTTCTTTAAAGAATCGGTGAAAATCAATACCACTTACTTTGGCTTGATGATAGTCTTCAAAATTTTCGATCTCTGAATTCATGAAGGAAACCGACCTGGAGGCGATATAAAGTTTGCGCCCATCGTTGATTACCGTAGGGGTGAGAATGATCATCGGGATATTTCCCAGGCTTTCTTCCTTCGCGTAGTCACTAACCCGTTTATCCATCAACCCTTCGGTGATCTGATTGAGTTGGTCCTCAAACGTAAAAGCGCGATCACGGGTGTATTCCTTTCCTGCATATTCAAATTTGGTAAATCCAACAAAGAGATCATTGGCAAGCAAACTGAAAATCAACGGATTTAAATTATCATTTGAGATTTTTTCTCGATGATTCTTTGCATAGGGATTGATCGATTCGCCATGCTGCTCTCTCAACTTAAGTTCACGAAAGTAACTTGCTCCGATAAGTCCACCGGAAGCACCGGTAATCAACACACTATTTTTCATGAGCTTGCCACCGGAAAGACTGTCGGCAGTTTGCAATGCATTTAATGTCCATAGAGAAGCACGCTTGCCACCACCGCTGGCACAGAGGAAAACCATCTTGGGTTTGTGGTCAAATTTCTTGCGCCAGTTTTCCAACTGTGGAAGTATCGCTTGCTTATCACGCTCCATCGTGACGCTATCAAGTTGCAATTGCAGTGTGTTGGTAGAATATTCGGCTGGTGACACAGCATAGTTCAATCCAAAGGCCTCGTATTTTTTATCAAAGAAATCTTCACCTACCAGGTGATTCACGAAAAGAAATAAAATCAACGCTACCGTGGCAGACCATCCACCAAACCAATAGGAGAACGCGCCCGCCAGCATTACAAAAATCGTGAGAAAGATAATGAAGGTTCCCGCAGCCGGTATTTGGAAGGAAGGATAATCCTTAAACAAACCTAAGAGTAGAAGAATTATAAAAATGAACGCCTCGATGACTACAATATTAAAGTGATTCTGATCAAATACCTGAATGATTGTATTGCGATCGTAAAAAGTGGTAGAGTCAACGCGTTTAGGTCGCAGATATCCTGTCAGGTAATAATCAACCCGCACCTGTTTTTTTTTCGCGATGTCCAGCTTTCTCATAGCGCTGGCGCGAGTCACTTTCACATTCTGCTTGAGTTTTTCGTCAATGCGACATACCATGTACTTGAATATATCTTTGTTGGTAAGACGAAAGTATATGGAGAAAAACATGGTCATGATCAGGTAACCCAGAAACAAGCCACCCAGGTTTTGAACCAGCTCAGGTTTTGAGGTGTACTCGTTATTGATCTGAAAGGCAATAATCTGATACACGTAAGTGATCAGAAATGCCATAGGGATCACACTATTATTAACCGTGAATTTTTTAAAGGGACTGGGTAATGTTCCAATAAAAGAAAACCGGTGGCCATCAGAAATGTAGCACGTGATGTGAAAAGCCATCGTGAAGCCGGCTGTGAACAACCCCATGATAAAGAAGCTCATGAAGCCAACTCTATTTAAATATTCAGGATCGAGAAACAGGTATGGGATTCCCAGGTACTTACCAAAGTTTCCGGTGATCATGGTAAAAAGAATAATCCAGCACAACATGAGCACGTGATTGCGCCTGATGTTGTTCAACAAGAGTTGAATCGGAAACGAGTAAAATAAATTAGAAAGAAGGAGGTAGATTCTTTTCATGCTTTACGCCCTTCAAGATATTAAAATTCAGCTATTAAATCGAAGTATGATGCCGAAATAAGAAAAACATTTAAGCCGATGGGCTTTATCCGATAAATTTGTAAATCGTGTTTATAAATTAATATCTTATTGTCAGCAATTTTCTCCATTTATCGCTCTTCGGCTGGTTCCGGCAAAACACGAACGCTGGCAAAAGAATATCTTAAACTTGCTCTCCAATCAAGGGCTGGATATTTCAGACATATTTTGGGCGTCACGTTTACGAATAAGTCCACCCAGGAAATGAAAGATCGTATCCTGGCGTATCTCAATGATTTTTCGCAAGGGAAGCAAAATGATTTGTCGCTCGAATTGCAGACTGAATTACGACTTGATGCCCAGACATTCCAAAACTATGCAGAAGAAGTGCGGGCGCAGGTGCTACACAATTATTCACAGTTTTCCATCAGCACCATTGATGCTTTTTTTCAGCGTGTGATTCGTTCGTTTACACGCGAGGCAGGATTGGCCGGAGATTACCGGCTGGAAGTGGAGAATGATCCCATCATGGAAGAGGTGGTTGATAACCTGATTGATGAATTGGGCAGTAATGATTTGCTAACCGATTGGGTGGTGAAGTTTGCTAACCAGGAACTGGAGAACGAACGGGCCTGGGATGTGCGCACTAGCTTGCTGGAGTTTTCCAAGCAGATATTCAGGGATGAGTTTAAAGATATCGAATCAGAGCTTGGCAAAAGCACGGCTGATCCGGAGTTCTTTAAGAACTTAATGACGGTGCTGACTAAGCAGAAGCATTTATTTATCAGCACGATTTCAGGAAAAGCCAACGAGGCTGTTTCATTAATCAAAAATAATCATTACGATTTTGATGATTTTAAATATGCAGGCGGAGGAGCATTCAACTACCTGATAAAAGTATCAAAGATTGAATCCATTGATGATTTTGATGAGAAAGAAAAAGGGAAGAGGGCCGAAGGCGATTATCAGCAAAGTATAAACTGGCCCGCGAAAGATTCTCCACATAAGGCTGCCATTCAAAAGTTAGCAGAAGATCGGTTAATACCGCTATTAAATGAGATACTGGAATTCAGAGAGAAGCATTATAAGTCCGCGCTCTCGGCTCAAGTCGTATTAAGTAACTTCTATTCCTTCGGCCTTATTACTGATATATCCCGCAAGCTGAAAGAATACAAAGACGAAAACAGCATCATGCTATTGGCTGATGCACCTTATTTTTTAAATGGCGTTATCCGCGACAGCGATACACCGTTTATCTATGAAAAGGTAGGTTCGTTTTATAAGAATTTTCTGATCGATGAGTTTCAGGATACATCACGCATGCAATGGCAGAATTTTTTTCCGTTGCTTACGAATGCCCTGGATCAGGGCGATCGCAGCCTTATTGTTGGTGATGTGAAGCAAGCCATTTACCGTTGGCGCGGTGGTGATCTTTCGTTGTTGCAACAGGAAGTGGAAGCATTGATTGGCACGGATCGGGTGGAAAGCAAATACCTGAATTCAAATTACCGAAGCTCAAAGTCGGTGGTGGAATTTAATAATGTCGTGTTCACGGAAGCTGCCGCAACGGTTTCAGCGGAGACCGGGCATCCACTTCCTTCTCTGGCCTATGAAGACATTGGTCAAAAAGTTTCAAAGGAGGAACAAGGCTTTGTTGAAATCAATTTTGTTGAAGAGACCGAAGAACAGAAGTGGAATGAAGTAGCGATGGAACGCATTCCTTTTCTCCTTGAGAAGTTTCAACGCCTTGGAGCGAAATTGAAAGATATTGCCATATTGGTGAGAAGGAATGAAGATGGCCAGCAGATTGTAGCTCATCTTTTAAATTACAAAAGTTCTGATCGGGCGCAGCCTGATTGTAAGTATGATGTAGTCTCCAATGAATCGCTGCGATTGGATGGTGCTGCTTCAGTAAACTTATTGGTGAGTGCTTTAAAATACCTGAACAATACCGATGATGCCATTGCCCGTGCTCAACTTTCGTATGAGTATGCCCGCATGCAAAACCAACTTGATGATCTGGCAGAGGTATTTGCTGTCACCAATCGCGCCACCTTTGAAAATAATTTACCAGAAGCATTTTCAAAGCAAAAAATGTTTTTGAAAAAATTACCGCTCTTTGAGCTGACCGAATCATTGGTGCAACTCTTTGAATTAGGAAAATGCGCAGGAGAGTTAAGTTACCTGCAAACGTTTCAAGACTTGGTGCTGGATTTCTCTTCGCGCGAGCGAAATGATCTCGCTGCTTTCCTGATCTGGTGGGAAGTGAACAAAGGCAAAAAGTCCATTCAGGTTTCAGGCGAAGTAGATGCTGCGCAGATTTTCACTGTTCATAAATCCAAAGGACTTCAATTTAAGTATGTGATCATCCCATTTTGTTCATGGGAACTTGATCATGGATCATTCAACGCGCCTACACTTTGGGTGAAGTCAGATGATTCCGCTTTCCATGAAGCCGGATATCTGCCCGTGAAATATTCCAGCATCCTGAAGGAAACATTATTTGCTTCCTATTACGAAGAAGAAAAAGCAAGAAGCTATCTGGATAGTCTTAATTTATTATACGTTGCTCTCACACGGGCCGAGCATGGCTTGATTGTGATGGTACCGAATCCGTCAACGAAGAGAGGCTATGGTGGTAAAGTAAGCGAGTTACTTTTCAACTCGATGCAGCGGGCATTCCCTTCAGGATGGAGTGCAAACAATGAACTATGGAGTTCGGGCGAGTGGAGTCTTAAAGCTGAAAAAGATAAATCTGAACATGCTTCTCATCCCATTCAATTAAAAAATTATGAGACTTCTTCCTGGCGCGAGAAATTGGTAATCAAGCAAAGTTCGAAGGGACATTTTGAATCGAAAGAGAATGTTGTTGTGGGGAAAGTGAAGTATGGCATTCATCTTCATACAGTACTTTCTAAAATCAAGTATCATCACGAAGTAGACGAAGCCATTCTGAACATGGAAGCAGAAGGCGTAATCACCGCTGATGAACGGCCCGTGATCCATACACTCATCAACGAGCTGCTTGCCAATGAAACAATCGCTCATTGGTTTTCAACAGCCTGGGAAGTGCGCACCGAGGTGCCGGTTCTTTTGCCAGGCGAAGGTGACAATAGAATTGATCGGCTACTGATCAAAGATAAGAAAGCGGTAGTCGTTGATTTTAAAACAGGAGAGCCATCTCGTGCCGATCAGAAGCAGGTTGTTTCGTATATCGACACGTTGCGTAAGATGAATTTTGTTGATGTTGAAGGTTACTTGTTGTATATCAAAACCGGTGAAGTGGTTTCGGTGCCACCCGGTAAGAAATCGAAAGTGAAAGATAATAAGGATGGTCAATTAGGTTTAGGGTTATAATGATGGAATCATTTTTAAAAGAGATAGCGCGTAAAATTTACCAGGAGCATCCTAATCCGGATGTGCTCACGATTGTATTTCCCAATCGAAGAGCAGCCTTGTATTTCAGAAAGCACCTGAGCGAGATTATTGCCAGACCCATTTTTTCTCCAAACTTAATTACGATTGAAGATTTTATTTCAGGTTTCAGCACATTGAAGGTTCCTGATAAACTAAACCTTGTTCATCGCCTTCATGCCACCTATCGCGAGGTGATGGGCGACATCCCTTCTTCACGCAATGAGTCGTTCGACCAATTTTATTTCTGGGGCGATATGTTGCTGCGTGATTTTGACGAACTGGATAAATACATGGTCAATGCTTCGGGACTTTTCAAAGACCTGCGCAATTTGAAGGAAATTGAATCAGGCTTTGATTACCTCACGGATGAGCAGCGTGCCTTTTTAATGGAATTCTGGAAAAGCTTTGGTGAAAATATCACAGAGAATAAAAGGAAGTTCATCGAAATATGGTCGAAGCTTTTTAATCTTTATGAAACATACAAACATCAATTAGAGGCAGAAGGACTCGCTTATGATGGTATGTTGCATCGTAAAGTAGCCGAGGCGATTTCACCAGAGGTAACAAAAAAATACAATCCGGCCCATCTTGTCTTTGCAGGATTCAATGCGCTTACGAAAGCAGAAGAAATTATACTGAGCTTCTTTGCGGATCGGGGCAGTTCATTCCATTGGGATGGTGACGAATATTATGTGAATAACATTCAGCAAGAGGCGGGTGTTTTCTTTCGGGAGTATCAACAGCATACTTCATTAAAGAAAACATTCCCGGATAGTTTTCCGGCTAACCTCAGGCAAAATAAAGTCGTGAACTTATACGGTTCGGCTCAACCCAGCGGACAAGTGAAGTTAATGTCGCAGGTGTTGAGTGAAGAATTTGCCAAGGGGATCAAGCCGGAAGAGACATTAATCGTATTACCTGATGAAAAGTTATTGATGCCGGTGTTGTATGCCATTCCTGCCCTCACCGAAAAGCTCAACGTTACGATGGGGTATTCATTGAGCAACACACCGTTCTTCGGGTTGATCGAGTTGTTGGTGGATTTACAGATCAGTAAACGCAAAGATCATTTCAATCATCGGTCGGTGATGACTTTGTTAGGTCATCCTTACATCGTAGCAGCAGGTACTGCCGAAGCGAATGCCAAGCGAAAAGAAATTTTGCAGCATAACTGGATACACATCCCGCAAAGTTTTCTGGCAACTACTACTCCCATGCATCGGCTGATATTCGGTGATCAGGAAGAAGGTTTGCTGACTTACATCACGTCCGTCATCCGTGAGATTGGAGCATTGGAAACTATTTCCGATATCGACAAAGAGTTTGCATTTCAGTTCCTTAAAATAATTAATCGTATCCATGATGTGGTTGGCGACCTTCCTGCTGACACATCGGTTATAGACAAAGAAAGAGTTAGATCTTTAAAATCTTTTCTGCGATTATTCCGTCAGTTAGTTCGCGCTCAACGCATTCCGTTTAGCGGAGAACCCCTGAAAGGATTGCAGATCATGGGTGTGCTGGAAACACGTAATCTTGATTTCAAGAACATATTTATTCTGTCATTGAATGAAGGAGTATTTCCTTCGTTCGGTAGCAAGGGTTCTTACATTCCTTTCAACGTGCGCAGAGCGTATGGTCTGCCAACGGTGATGCATCAGGATGCCATGTATGCATATCTGTTCTATCGATCGTTGCAACGTGCAGAAAACGTTTCGCTTTTTTACAACACCGAAACGGATGTGTTGGGTCAGGGTGAGATGAGTCGATACTTGCAACAATTGATTTATGAGAGTGGCTTGAAAATAAACAGGCATGTGTTGCACAACCCGGTCCAGCCTACTGCCTTGCAGCCGATTGTCATCCAGAAGAATGAAGAGGTGATGAACGTCATTCAAAATTTGAATGTAGGCAAAGCAGGCTTTCGTGGCATTTCGCCTTCGGCCATCAACACTTATCTGGAATGCAAGCTCAAGTTTTATTTCAAACAGATTGCAGGCATTAAAGAGCCGAAGGAAATAGAAGAAGATGCTGACGCCCGCATACTTGGAAATTTCCTTCACCTGGTGATGGAACGATTCTATAAAAATCTTTACGCCAAAAAGAAATCGAAGGAAGTGGACCAAAGTGATTTTGATGGAGTGGTGCCTATCGTTAATAAATTGATTGATGATGTTTTCATTGAATGCTATAGACTGAATCCCAATGAAAAGGTGGATTATGGGGGACAACGATTAATTGTTAAAGAGATTGTGCAGCGTTTTGCTTTACGGATTCTTGCCCTTGATAAGAAGCGTTCTCCTTTTATCATGGAAGCAACAGAAGCACAAGGGTTATTATATAATGTGAAGATTGATCATGCTCCCGGCTATGCGGTAATCAGCGGTAAGATTGACCGCATCGATAGTAAAGACAAAGAACTGCGCATCATTGATTACAAAACGGGTAAAGACAAACTTGAATTCGATAGCATGGATTCTTTGTTTGAGCGAGATGTTAATCGTAACAAAGCCGCATTCCAGACTTTCTTGTATGCGTTACTCTATAAAGCCAACAATCCGTCTCCCGGTTTCAATGTAATCCCTGGGCTAATCAACCGAGACCATCTGTTCAGTAAGGGTGATTTTGGTTTTAGGATTAAGAGAGGCAACATTGTAGAGGCAACGGATCAGGTGATAACCGAATTTGAATCGCACCTGAAAGGAATACTGGAAGAGATCTTTAATCCGGCAGAAGTATTTGATCAGACAAAGCAAGTGGAAACATGCAACTACTGTCCTTATAAAAACATCTGTTATCGATAGAATAATTTTTGAATTTGTATGACTAGATTATAAATACTTATGCAAACGATACTGGGAGCAAATGGAGTAATCGGTAGGGAGTTATCGAAACACCTTCTTTTACAAACGTCACAAGTGCGGCAAGTAGGCCGCAATCCAAAAAAAGTAAACCCTTCCGATGAGCTTGTGAAAGCTGATCTGTTGAATTATGAAGAAACAGAGAAAGCGGTGGAAGGCAGTAAAGTAGTTTACCTGGTTGCGGGCTTAAAGTACGAAGCGAAGATCTGGGAGAAGCAATGGCCCGTGGTGATGAAGAACACGATCGATGCCTGCAAGAAATATGGCAGCAAGCTGGTTTTTTTTGATAACGTGTATGCGTATGGCCAGGTAAATGGCGTGATGACAGAAGAGACTCCGTTCAATCCCAACAGTAAGAAAGGGGAAGTGCGCGCTAAGATCGCCACCATGTTATTGGAGGAGATCAAAGCGAAAAATCTGAAAGCCATGATCATTCGTGGTGCCGATTTCTATGGACCGGGTGCTACGTTAAGTTTAATTCATTCCACCGTGACGGAACGATTGAAGGCTGGAAAGGGAGCGCAGTGGATTGGCGATAAGAAGAAGATTCATACATTCACCTATACGCCTGATGCAGGGAAGACCGTAGCATTATTAGGCAATGAAGATGAAGCCTACAATCAAACCTGGCATGCGCTAACAAGCGCAGAAACGATTACAGGTGAGGAATTAATTCTTATGGCTTACGATATCATGAACATGCCCAACAAAGGTGTGCAGGACATTTCGAAAACAGGAGTGAAGGTTTTGGGATTGTTCATTCCCGTACTGCGCGAATTTGTGGAGATGATGTATCAGTTTGAAAACGATTACATCTTTGATAGCAGCAAAGCTTCAAAATTTTTGAATGAGAATGCAACTTTCTATAAGGAAGGAATACGTGAAACGCTCAAGTAATTCTCAATTGTTATAAATAGAAAAAGTCCGGAGATCATCCGGACTTTTCTCTTTCTAACCCCTACTTATATTAACCTTTGGCTAATTCAACGTTGATGTGAAGTTTCACATCTTCACTTACTACCATGCCACCGGCTTCGGTGATCGCATTCCAGTTTAAACCGAAATCTTTGCGATTTACTTTTCCATTGATTTCAAAACCTGCTTTCGTGTTTCCCCAAGGGTCAACCATTATGCCACCAAACTCGGCAGTCAACACTACGGCTTTGGTTGTGCCACGCATAGTAATCGCACCGTCCAGTTTATAATCGTTACCAGAGTCTTTTTTCAATGTTCCTGTGAAATCCACAGTAGGATATTGTTTTGCTCCAAAGAAGTCAGGTGACTTTAAGTGAGCATCGCGGTCAGCCTGATTAGTATCGATGCTGTTTACATCAAGACTAAAGTTTACTGAGGCGCCATCGAAATCTTCTGTTTCGCTTTCTACGCTTCCGCTGAATTTTTTGAAAAATCCGGTAACGGTAGAGATGACAAGATGCTTCACTTTAAATTGAACTTCGGTATGAGTGGTATCGATTCCCCACTTGGTTGCTGTTAATGTTGCAGTTGACATAATTTTTTAAATTTTATTTGCGGTTACTTTTTAATGCTTTAGGAATTTTCTCCCCAATTGCAATGCAAAGGTAGATTGACCTAGGCACTCTGGCCCTTGAACAAGGTTAAGAAAGAGGGGAATTGGTCTTGAACTAGATTAAGATCTTTTTAAAAGGACGGTTGATTCTGGACAGTTGACAACTTTGTCTACTGCCAATTGCCTATTTTCAAACTTCTTTAGGCTGTTCTCCTTCTCCTGATCTTACTCAAAAACTCAGGCGTGATACCTAAATAGGAGGCGATGTATTTCAAGGGAACGAACTGTTCCAGTTGGGGATATTTCTTTTGAAAGTTTGTATAGCGGTCTTCGGCCGTGAAGGCGAATGCTTCGATGATCCTGTTTTGATGGGTTACCAACGAATTCTGAAACATAATTCGGAAGTAGCGTTCAAATACAGGGTATCTTGCTAATAATTCTTCCATACGTACTTTTGGCAACATGAGTATTTCGCTGTCGGCTAAAGATCTTGTGGTGTAGATAGACGGTTGTTGTGTGGTTAAACTATGCAAATCACCTGTCCACCAGCCGGAGGTTGCAAATTGAATGACCTGATCATCACCACCTTTGTCGGTGAAGTAAGTCATCAGGCATCCTGAGTTCACATGAATGAAATTACAGGTGATGTCTCCGGCTTTTTCGGCAAACTCACCTTGTTTTAGTTTTGCGGGTAATAGTATAGAAATGAAGAAGTCCTCTTCATTCTTGGTGAGCGTTACGTGTCTTGTGATGTGCGATAGAATACTGCGGTCCATGACTGCGAAGATAATGCAAGGAAATGTGATTGACTTAAAATATTGTCAAACTTCAGTCTCTTCTTTCCTGAATCTTTGATTGATTTCCATCATCCATTTCTAAGCGGAGAGTCTCCCGCCTCGGGGGCTCTGTGTCATCCTTGATCGATTTCCATTATCCAATGACTTTTATCATCTTATGGTAACTATTCTTCTGTCATCTTTAAGATCAGTAACTAACACACCGGTATGAAATTCCGAATATATTTTCTGCTTGCCTTCGTACTTTGCTCATGTGGCAGTCTTTAACTTTCAAACAATCGCTCACGGATTTTACCATGCAGGCTTTCGTGCTGGTGAATGAACAGGGAGATCGTCTTTCCGAAGCCGGTGAAAAGCAACTTGTAAATGTGTTGATCGATGAACATGCAGCCATTCCGAAATCGGTGAGAGTATATGCGTGGAGTGCAGGTGAATTTGATTTTGAAAATCAAATAGTACTTCCTGCAAATCTACTTCACATTATCAAAAACTGTCCTGAAACAATTCCAGGCTGTATTGCTTCCACCTTTTTCATCTGGTTTCTTATTGTAAAATCCATCTAAGAAAGAGTTTACATCCGACCATACCGTTTGAATCATTCTCTGGTAACGTTCTTTCATTTCAGGCGTGGCCGTAGCCCTAAATTGATACATGTCTTTTAGCTGCACTGCCGCTACTTCAGGCATTCTCATTGCAGATTAACCTCACTTAGTTGGTCAACAATTTGATTTTATCAAGGCTAGCACGCAGGTTAGTTGTTTATTCAACCCCTTCAGGGTTGTGATGAGGTTTTATTTCTTTTCTCCGGATTTCATCCGGAGCTATTCAAATTTAAGTCCTTCGGG
>JAYVTC010000183.1:0-8417 GCA_043774745.1 Cyclobacteriaceae bacterium
GAAAGAACAGTTATACGGGTGTAGCTCAATTGGTAGAGTAGCGGTCTCCAAAACCGTTGGCTGGGAGTTCGAGTCTCTCCACCCGTGCAAAGCAAAAAATGGATGGAAAAGGTTAAAAATTATATTTTAGACTCCATTGACGAGATACGTAATAAGGTGTCTTGGCCAAAATTCAACGAGTTGCAGAGCAGCGCCATTTTGGTGTTGGTGGCATCTCTGATTTTCGCCATCGTTATTGGCTTTGTAGACTTAGGTTTTAAGAATGCTTTGGCTTGGTTCTATAAAGAATTCTAAATTAAGACATACTAAATGGCAGAGCTAAAGTGGTATGTATTACGCGTGATCAGCGGACAGGAAAAGAAAGTAAAATCTTACCTGGAAACTGAGATCGAAAGGTCTAAACTGGTCGAGTTTATTCCGCAGGTTCTTATTCCATCTGAAAAGGTGTATGAAATGAGAAACGGTAAAAAGAGAGTGAGAGAAAGAAATTTCTTTCCAGGTTATGTGCTTGTTTCGGCAGACCTTTCAAATGGCGAGGCGTATCACACAGTGAATAACATTCCAGGAGTTATTGGTTTTCTGGGAAACAACGGATCAAGTGCAACCAATAAAGAACCAGTTGCTCTAAGGCAATCTGAGGTGAACAGGATCCTTGGTAAGGTGGACGAAATCGACCAATTCGAGGAGAAACTGGAAACGCCCTTTATTAAAGGTGAATCAGTGAAAGTGATGGATGGTCCTTTCAGTGGATTTACCGGATCAGTGGAAGAAATATTTGAAGACAAAAAGAAATTGAATGTAATGGTGAAGATATTCGGCCGTAACACGCCAGTGGAACTCAGTTACATGCAGGTAGAAAAGTTAGACTAGTAAGTTATAATACAATGGCTAAGGAAATAACAGGTTATTTAAAATTGCAGGTGAAAGGTGGCCAAGCCAACCCAGCGCCTCCAATCGGTCCAGCACTAGGTTCAAAGGGTTTGAACATCATGGACTTCTGCAAGCAGTTCAACGGAAGAACTCAGGATAAGCAAGGGCAAGTATTGCCAGTGTTGATCACGATGTACAATGACAAATCTTTTGACTTTGTTATAAAAACTCCTCCTGCAGCCATTTTGATTATGGATGCGATAAAAATTCAGAAAGGATCAAAGGAACCTAACCGTTTAAAGGTAGGCTCAATCACCTGGGATCAGATTAAAAAGATCGCAGAATTGAAGATGCCTGATTTGAATGCATTTAAAATTGACTCAGCTATGAAGATGGTAGCCGGAACGGCCCGCAGCATGGGTGTAACAGTAAGTGGAACAGCCCCTTGGGATAAATAATACAGACGATGGCAAAGGTAACTAAAAATAGAAAGGCGGTTCTCGCAAGGTATAATCCTGAACAGGAGTATCCTTTAGTGGATGCAGCTAAGGTGATGAAGGAAATAACATTCACCAAGTTTGATGCTTCGGTTGATTTGGACATACGCCTAGGTGTTGACCCTAAGAAATCAGATCAGATGGTGAGAGGCGTTGTATCGCTTCCACATGGTTTGGGTAAAGTGGTTCGCGTATTAGTTCTTTGCACACCTGACAGAGCTCAGGAAGCAAAAGATGCTGGTGCTGAACACGTAGGTTTGGATGATTATATCAAGAAGATTGAAGCAGGATGGACAGATATTGATGTAATTATCACGATGCCAACAGTAATGGCAAAAGTAGGTAAGCTAGGTAAGGTACTTGGACCAAGAGGTCTTATGCCAAACCCGAAGTCAGGAACGGTAACGCTCGAAGTTGGAAAAGCAGTGAAGGATGTGAAGGCGGGTAAAGTTGACTTCAAAATTGACAAACAAGGAATTATTCACGCCAGCATAGGTAAGGCTTCCTTCAGTGCAGATATGTTGAAAGACAATGCCACTGAACTTATTAACACGGTGGTTAAGTTAAAACCGGCTTCATCAAAAGGAACATACGTACAAAGTATTACCCTTTCTTCTACGATGAGCCCGGGTGTAATTGTGGATAAGGGTTCGATTGGAGGTCTATAATATTTTTTAAAATGACCAGAGAAGAAAAAGGACAGATTATTAATGTGTTGACTGAGAAGTTTTCTCAACACAACCATTTCTATATTACCGATGCATCCGGTTTGACGGTTGCGCAAATCAACGCGTTTCGTAGGTTGTGTTTTAAAGCCGGTATTGAATACGGTGTTTACAAAAACACACTTATTCGTAAGGCGCTAGAAAAACAGGCAGGTAATTATGAAGAACTATTTGGTGCACTGACGGGCTTTTCAGGAGTTCTTTTCTCGAAAGAATCGGGAAGTGCACCAGCAAAAGTTATCAAGGAGTACAGAACCAAGCTAAAGGGAAAGCCAGGTTTAAAGGCTGCTTCCATTGAGTCCGCTCTATTTATTGGAGAGGAACATCTAAACACGCTTAGTGAGTTGAAATCTAAGAATGAACTCATTGGCGATATCATTTCATTGCTGCAATCTCCTGCTAAAAATGTGCTGTCTGCTTTATTAAGCGGCAAGCAGACAGTAGCGGGCTTGGTAAAAGCTTTGGAAGAAAGAAAATCAAATTAACGAACTTAAAATTTAACACTTACAATCATGGCTGACGTAAAATCACTTGGCGATCAACTGGTAGAACTTACCGTTAAAGAAGTAAATGAATTAGCTTCTTATCTTAAAGAAACATATGGTATCGAGCCTGCAGCGGCTGCTGTTGTAGCTGGTCCTGCTGCTGGTGCCGCTGCTGGCGCTGCTGTTGCTGAAAAAACTAACTTCGATGTTGTATTGAAGGCTGCTGGTCCTAACAAACTTCAGATCGTGAAGCTTGTGAAAGAATTGACTGGTCTTGGCTTGAAAGAAGCTAAAGATGTAGTTGATGGCGCTCCTAAAACAATCAAAGAAGGCTTACCTAAAGACGAAGCTGAAAACTTGAAGAAAACACTTGTTGAGGCTGGTGCCGAAATCGAGTTGAAGTAATCTTCTTGAAGACGAAGGGTACCGTCTAACCGGAATCTAGGCTCCATTCCCTCCCGATAGTTTTCGGGATGGGACTGGGGTCTTTCCCTATTTATGCCACCTTAAGGCATGTACCCAAAATTGGATTTATAAATAAGTCTAGTCCAGGAAATTAAAACATAAAGTACCTTGACAAAGAAGACAGCAACTAACAGGATTGACTTCTCATCTATTGAGAAGGTATTGGAATATCCCGATTTTCTGGATATCCAACTTCAATCATTCAAGGATTTTCTTCAAATAGAAACTCCTGCAGAAAAAAGGCAAAACGAAGGTCTCTTCAAAGTTTTTGCTGAGAATTTCCCAATCTCTGATTCACGCGAAAATTTCGTGCTTGAATTTGTTGATTATACCATCGATCCACCCAAGTATGATGTGGACGAGTGCATAGATAGAGGTTTAACCTTCTCTGTGCCTTTAAAAGCAAAACTTCGTCTTACTTGTAATGACGAGGATAACGAAGATTTCGAGACCATCGAACAGGAAGTGTTTCTTGGAAACATTCCGTATATGACTGAGAAAGGCTCCTTTGTAATCAATGGGGCTGAACGCGTAATTGTATCTCAATTGCACCGATCACCAGGTGTGTTCTTCGCCATGAGTAAACACACAAATGGAACGAAGTTATATTCGGCTCGTATCATTCCTTTCAAAGGTTCCTGGATCGAATTTGCCACCGATGTAAATGCTGTAATGTATGCATACATCGATCGTAAGAAAAAAT
This sequence comes from Cyclobacteriaceae bacterium, assembly GCA_043774745.1. GTDB lineage: Bacteria > Bacteroidota > Bacteroidia > Cytophagales > Cyclobacteriaceae > ELB16-189. The sequence goes on from JAYVTC010000183.1 coordinate 3,746, forward strand.
TCCCTGTAACTACATTGCTTCGTGCAATTGGCTATGGTACTGATAAAGATATCCTTGATCTCTTCGGACTTTCAGAAGAAATCGAAGCGAATAAAAATACATTGAAGAAAACAGTTGGCCGAAAGCTCGCTGCCCGTGTTTTAAAAACATGGACCGAAGACTTCGTGGATGAAGATACTGGTGAAGTGGTATCGATCGATCGTAACGAAGTGTTGTTGGAGCGTGACCACGTGATCACTGCCGAAGATGTTGACACAATCCTGGAATCAGGTGTTAAGTCAATTATTCTTCATAGAGAAGATGTGAACGTTGCAGACTTCCACATCATCTTCAATACCCTTGCTAAAGATAACTCTAACTCAGAGAAGGAAGCGGTAGAGCAAATCTATCGTCAATTAAGAAATACAGAGGCTCCTGATGAGCAAACAGCGCGTGATATTATTCAGAGCTTGTTCTTCAGTGAGAAGCGTTATGACTTAGGTGAAGTCGGTCGTTATAGAATTAATAAGAAGTTAGGTCTTGACCTAAGCTTCGATCAGCGCGTGTTAACGACAGAAGATATTATTCTCATTGTTAAATATCTGATTGGTCTTATTAACTCCAAGGCGGTTGTTGATGATATTGACCACTTGAGCAACAGACGTGTAAGAACAGTTGGTGAACAATTATATTCTCAGTTTGGTGTAGGTCTTGCCCGTATGGCCAGAACCATCAAAGAAAGAATGAACGTTCGCGATAATGAAGACTTCAAGCCAGTTGATTTGATCAACGCGCGTACGTTGTCTTCGGTAATCAACTCGTTCTTCGGAACCAACCAGCTTTCACAGTTCATGGATCAAACCAATCCATTGGCTGAGATTACTCACAAGCGCAGAATGTCGGCACTCGGGCCAGGCGGTCTCTCCAGAGAGCGTGCAGGTTTTGAAGTTCGTGACGTTCACTATACTCACTATGGTCGCCTGTGTACTATTGAAACTCCGGAAGGTCCGAACATCGGTTTGATTTCGTCTCTCTGTGTTCATGCAAAAGTGAACAAGATGGGCTTTATCGAAACACCTTATCGCAAGGTTGAAAATGGTAAAGTAAAAGGTAAAGATGTGATCTTCTTAACTGCCGAGGAGGAGGACACACATAACATTGCTCAGGCTAACATTAAAATAAAGCCTAGTGGTGATTTGGAAGAAGATAAAGTGAAAGCTCGCTTTGAAGGAGATTTCCCGGTAGTGGATCCAAAAGATATCCGCTATATGGACATTGCTCCTAACCAGATCGTTTCTATTGCAGCTTCTTTGATACCATTCCTCGAACATGATGATGCGAACCGTGCATTGATGGGTTCAAATATGCAACGTCAGGCTGTGCCATTGGTAAGACCAGAGGCTCCTGTTGTTGGTACTGGATTGGAAAGCAGAATCGCACTTGACTCTCGTACATTAGTCTTATCAGAAGGTACTGGTACGGTTGAGTTTGTTGATGCTAAGAAAATTGTTGTGAGATACGAAGTATCTGATGAGCAGCAATTAGTTCGTTTTGACGATGAAGTGAAGTCTTATACCTTGATTAAGTTCAGAAGAACCAATCAGGATACTTGTATCAACTTGACTCCATTGGTTAGAAAGGGTGACAGGGTAACGAAAGGACAGCCGTTATGTCAGGGTTACGGAACTGCCAACGGAGAGTTAGCGCTTGGTCGCAATTTGTTGGTGGCTTACATGCCTTGGCAAGGATATAACTTCGAGGATGCGATTGTAATTTCCGAGCGTGTTGTACGCGATGATGTTTACACATCCATTCACGTTGAAGAATTTGAACTAGAAGTACGCGATACCAAACGCGGAGAAGAAGAATTGACTTCTGAAATTCCCAACGTCAGCGAAGAAGCTGTAAAGCATCTTGACGAAAATGGTATCATTCGCATAGGCGCTGAAGTGAAGGAAGGAGATATCCTGATTGGTAAGATCACACCAAAAGGAGAAACTGATCCTACTCCGGAAGAAAAATTATTGAGAGCGATTTTTGGCGACAAGGCAGGAGATGTGAAGGATGCTTCGATGAAGGCACCTCCATCATTGAAAGGTGTTGTTATTGAAACGAAGTTGTTCTCAAGACCAAAGCGTGATAAAGATGTACGCACAAAGTCTAAGAAGGAGCTCGATTCATTAAAGAATCGCTATAGCAAAGAATTATCAGATTTACGTAATGAGATGATCAAGAAATTGACCACTCTGCTTACTGGCAAAACCAGTCAAGGCGTGAAACATAAGTTTGGTGATGAGTTGATCAGCAAAGGTGTGAAGTTCTCAGGCAAAGTGATTGAAAACAATCTATTCCCTGATAAGAACATCTATCGTGATGAAAGCAATTACAATGTGCCTGAAGAGGTGAATTTGATTGTTGACATCAGTCTTGAAGCCTGGACAACAGATGATCACACCAACGATCTGATTGCCGAGGTGGTAAAGAATTATCTGAATAAGAGAAACGTGATTGCCGGTGAATTTAAGCGTGAGCGTTTCACACTTGAAGTAGGTGATGAACTTCCTGCAGGTATCGTTCAATTAGCAAAGGTTTATGTTGCTAAGAAGCGCAAGTTGAAAGTGGGAGATAAGATGGCCGGTCGTCACGGAAACAAAGGTGTCGTAGCTCGTCTCGTTCGCGAAGAAGATATGCCATTCCTTGAAGACGGAACTCCGGTAGACATTTGTTTGAACCCACTTGGTGTGCCATCACGTATGAACTTAGGTCAGATCTATGAAACCGTTCTTGCGTGGGCAGGAAAAAAATTAGGAAGAACATATGCTACTCCAATTTTTGACGGAGCATCATTAGATCAGGTTTCTGCCGAATTGAAAGAAGCTAATCTTCCTGAGTTTGGACGTACATACTTGTATGATGGTTTGACCGGTGAAAAATTCGATCAACCAGTTACGGTAGGTATTGCATACATGTTGAAACTGGGTCACTTGGTGGATGATAAGATGCACGCACGTTCTATCGGACCTTACTCACTCATTACGCAACAACCTCTTGGTGGTAAAGCGCAATTTGGTGGTCAGCGTTTCGGAGAAATGGAAGTGTGGGCGATTGAAGCATTCGGTGCATCGCATATTCTTCAGGAAATCCTTACGATTAAGTCTGACGATGTGATTGGTAGAGCAAAAGCTTACGAATCAATCGTGAAAGGTGAAACCATGAGGAAGCCAAATATTCCTGAGTCCTTCAATGTACTTGTACATGAACTCAGAGGCTTGGCACTGGAGATCACAATGGATTAATAGTTAATAGTCCTGGGTAATTAGTACGAATACTAAAGACTCAGGACTAATGACTAGGTACTATAATAGAATTAGTTAACTGAAAAAACACACAGCATGTCTTTCAGAAAAAATAAAAAGATCAACAACGATTTCTCGAAAATCACCATCAGTTTAGCTTCTCCTGAATCAATTCTGGAGAGTTCTCACGGTGAAGTAACACAACCAGAAACCATCAACTACAGGACTTATAAGCCTGAGATGGGTGGATTGTTTTGCGAACGGATTTTCGGTCCAGTAAAGGATTGGGAATGTCATTGCGGAAAGTACAAGCGTATCCGTTATAAGGGTATCATTTGCGACCGCTGCGGTGTTGAAGTTACTGAGAAGAAAGTAAGACGCGAGCGCATGGGGCATATTGAACTTGTGGTGCCCGTTGCTCACATTTGGTACTTCCGTTCATTGCCAAACAAGATCGGTTATTTGTTAGGTCTGCCTACCAAAAAATTAGATCAGATCATATATTACGAGCGCTATGTAGTTATTCAAGCAGGTATGAAAGAAGAAGATGGTGTTAACCGTCTTGATTTCCTTACGGAGGAAGAATACCTGGATATCCTGGATAAATTACCGCGCGAGAATCAGTTGTTGGATGACAATGATCCTAAGAAGTTTATCGCTAAGATGGGTGCGGATGCACTGGAGATGTTATTGTCTCGTGTGAATCTGGATGAGTTATCATATGAATTACGCAATCAAGCTGCTACTGATACTTCACAACAGCGCAAAGCAGAAGCTTTGAAACGTTTGAAAGTAGTGGAAGCATTCCGCGATGCGAATACAAGAATTGAAAATCGTCCTCAGTGGATGACCATTAAAATGGTTCCTGTGATTCCACCAGAATTGCGCCCATTGGTGCCATTGGATGGAGGTCGTTTTGCAACATCAGATTTGAATGATCTTTACAGACGTGTTATTATCCGTAACAACCGTCTTAAGAGATTGATTGATATTAAAGCTCCTGAAGTTATTCTTCGTAACGAGAAGCGTATGCTACAGGAAGCAGTTGACTCATTGTTTGACAACTCACGCAAGGTAAACGCAGTTCGTTCGGACGGTAATCGTGCATTGAAGTCATTGAGTGATATGCTGAAAGGTAAGCAAGGACGTTTCCGTCAGAACTTGCTTGGTAAGCGGGTTGATTACTCTGGTCGTTCAGTAATTGTGGTTGGCCCTGAGTTAAAATTGCATGAGTGTGGTCTTCCTAAGGATATGGCGGCCGAGTTATTCAAGCCATTTATTATCCGTAAGCTGATCGAAAGAGGTATTGTTAAGACTGTAAAGTCAGCTAAGAAGATAGTTGATCGCAAGGATCCTGTAGTGTGGGATATTTTGGAAAACGTATTGAAAGGACATCC
>JAYVTC010000184.1:0-22690 GCA_043774745.1 Cyclobacteriaceae bacterium
CTTTCTTGCAAGCCTCACCGGTCTTGTTAAATACCTCGATCGACTGTTTAATTTCATCTAACGTGTCGATCGGAGTGCTGGAACACACCAGGTATTTCACTCCACCTTCAGCAGCTGAGTCAACCACTTCCTGAAAGTTGTCTCTTAAATTTTTCATTGGAGGAAAAACCATTGGCTTACCATCTGCACCAACGGGAGGCTTAGCGCCAGCAGGTAATTTGAATGGAGCACCACCAACATGATGAGCTCTCCATGACAGTCCGTATCCTTTTGCTTTGGCCGCAAACTCTTTTGATGTCAATCCATAAAATCCGCCCTTGCGACTGAATGCTGTCTCAAGATCTTTATATCCTATTTCAGCAATACGTTTTAAGGTGGCATCAAGATCGGTATCCATGTTATTGATTACAGTGTACAACTGAATACCAACAGCTAGTGATGGTGCCAGGTTATTGAGCATTGACATGCCCGTGGTTGGTTGTGCGATGGCCAAGCCTCCTAACGCCAGAGCCCCGGTGTTTTGGAGAAATTTTCTGCGGTTAATCATGTTGATTTAGTTTATGGTTTTATTTTTTGTATTTCGATTTCCGTTCATCGTTGATGACACCTTTCCAGTTTAATCCGAAGGAGAAATCATATTTGTTACCTTGATCATCCACATAACATTCGAGGTCGTGTGGCACATCTTCAAATTGCTTTTCTACTGTCTCCATGCTAGCAGGCATCTGCAAAGGCAATAGGGCAGAAGGTTCACTAACTCCTGCGAGGATATCCAACAACGCCTGATCCTGAACACCAAAATGGACTAAGATTCCATGAGTGTTTTTCTCAAACTCAGCAAAGACCATCGGGTTGTTCATGTTAACCGATACAATCACGGGCTTGCCTTTCATTTTCTTAAAGGTATCATTGATCATACCTAAATCGGAAATATTGATTGCCTTGTTCTTTTTGTTTTTATAACTACGATTGGTGAATTTTTCCAGTGGATCTCCACCGGCAATACTGGTTTCGCGTGCCTCTTTAGCGGTGTATTCGCCATATTGTAATGAGATGGGCACGTAACCATTACCACCCTTCTTTGCATCTTCGCTATTATACCCTATTCCTGAGTTCGGACTGCTTACAAAGACCAATGCATAATCAGCTGCGTCAGGATTTTCCGTTACCTTGAAATATTTCTTTACGATATCAATGCTTACCGGGTATTCGAGTTTTTCCGGAGTTTCAACACCTAAAAAGTTTCTACCTGCGGGAGTGAATTTCTTTGGAATGTAAACCGTTTTATTTTTTTCCAAAGGAAGTGCATTGGCTTTGTTCTTTAACATCACTACGGATTTCAACTGTGCCTCGTAACCCGCTTTCATAAATTCAGGCTTACCTACAATAGCTTTTGTTTCCCCGATATTCAGATAAGGATTTTCAAACAAACCGGTTCTGAAAATATTCTTTAATAAACGCACAGCCGATTTTTCAAAACGTGCACGCATAAAATCTTCGCCATGTTCTTTCACACCCATGTTGTAGGCTTCGATCACGGGTTTCACTTCGTTGTTTCCACCAAACTGATCAACGCCCGCCATCAACACTTTGTAGTGTCTTTCGGCAATCGATAATCCTTCCACACCCCATGACTTTCCGGTGAGAAAGACATCAATGGTGGTTTCATCTCCAGTAACTAACCAATCCGTGCAGACTACACCATCGTAGTTATAGGTATCGCGCAGCAAATCCTGAATAATGTATTTGCTGTAGCCATTGCCGACATTTTCTTTGTACTTGGTGTCTTGATTGAACGAGATAGTATAGTAAGGCATCACGGCAGAGGCCATTCCTGTTTTTCCTTTCAACTTGAAAGCACCCTCAAGAAATGGAATCATGTGCGTAGCAAAATTATTTCCGGGATATACTGCATATTTTCCAACACCATAATGCGCGTCACGACCTCCTTCACCCGATCCACCACCGGGCCAATGTTTCACCATGGCATTCACACTTTCATAACCCCAGCCATCCGCAATTTCTTTGTCGCCTGTTGAAGTTTGAAACCCATCGATATAAGCGCGACCAATATCAGTTGATAGCGCTGGGTCTTCACCAAACGTTCCGCTGGTGCGATACCAACGAGGATCGGTAGAAATGTCAACTTGTGGAGACAAGGCTGTAGCTAAACCCAGTGCACGATATTCTTTTCCTGCTATGCTTCCGAATTGTTCTACAAGAGCAGGATCGAATGTAGCGGCTAATCCTAATGAACTTGGCCACATGGAAATGTTTCCACCCGCACCTTCATTGTATTCTTCACTGGAGACAGTGCCATGACGTGGATCAGAACTATTGTTGGCCGGGATACCTAAACCAATTCCTTCCACTAAAGCTTGTGCATTATTATTCCATCTTGCGGAAACTTCCGGACTTTCTACAGAAGTAATGAGTACATGACGAAGATTATCCTTGGTAAGAAATTCTTTTTGCTGATCGGACAGATCCCAGGCATTCGCTCCACTTTCTTTAAAGTCTTTTCCATTATAGGAAGCTTTCATAAAACCTCTGCTTGCGGCTGGAATAGATTGATGGCGACTATACAACATCAAACCGGCAATCTGCTCTACACTCATTTGGGAAGCAAGATCTTTTGCACGGTCATCAGCTGATAAACGCCAGTCTTCATAGTTATCGAGCTGACCGTTTTTATTAAGGTCCTTGAAGCCTAAGTGATCAATAGTAAGAATAGTTATACCCGAAGTGGAAGAGTAGCCTAGTGTTTTTCCTCCTTCATTCTTAACTGTTTTAATCCCGTCCGATTCGGTTTCAGTCCATTTAGGGCCGCAGCTAACCAACGCACCAAACGCGAAGCAGAGTAGCGATAGCTGTGTGATTTTTTTTGTCATGATTGTTTATCGATTTAGATTTATTTTTTCCTGATAGGTAAGTCCAAAGCCAAAAGGGTAGAGGGGATCTTTTGAATCGTGGGGCATATCTTCGCTTTGATTGATCACCGCTTCCATGGAAGAAGGTAATTCAAAAGGTAATTTGCCTGCTGGCTTGAATTGACCAAAGATTAAGTCAAGGATGATGTCATCCTGACTGCTGAAATCTCCAATCACCGCTTTACTCTGTACATTGATTTCAGGGAATACAGCAGGACGCTCAAGATTCATTACCGTGATGGTTGGCTTTGATTGAATCAGTTTTAATAATTCTTCTTTCTCTTCCTGTGGAAATTCAAGGCTGCCCTGATGAAAGATTTTTTCTACGAGATAGCGTGCTACCTTAGGATCATAAGGTGCATTCAACTTAAGAATGATTACATCTGCATTTTTTAAATTGGTAGTTGCAGCGGCATACTTCTTCGACTCTTCTTCATTAAATCCAAAGAGATAAATCTTTGCAGTGGGCGCTAATGGAAGAATGTTATTTTCATTCTTCAACAAGACCAAAGATCTCCTTTGTGATTCGCGGCCTTTCTCCTTGAATTGCTCATTGCCAAAAATGGAAGTCGCTTCTGAGTTGATGTAAGGATTATCGAAAAGACCCAGTTTGAATTTCTCTTTCAGAATTCTTCGTACTGAAGTGTTAATTCGTTCTTCGCTGATCTGGCCGGACTTTACTAATTCAACAACTAATTCAGGAATAGCTTCACCTCCAAACATATCGCAGCCTGCATCGATAATTTTTTTTACACGTTCAATCTCAGTCAGATTTTCAACACCATGCGCTGAGGCTGGTTTACCTTCCATCCATAAGATATTCTGGTCAGTTACTAATCCCCAGTCGGTGCACACAATGCCATCGAAATGATATTTCTCTCTAAGCAATCCGGTGATGATGTCTTTGTTATAACTGAAGCCAACATCTTCACTCGTCTGCCCGACAGGAATTCCATAGTAGGGCATCACTTGTGCTACGTTGGCAGGAAACGCTCCCTTCTCAAAAGGAATCAAATGGTAATCGAAATTATTTCCTTTGTATGCTTGTCTGCCGGGAGGGAAGTGTGAATCAATTCCATTTTCTTGTGGGCCACCACCGGTAAAGTGTTTTACCATACACTCTACACTTTGGTTGGTAATGCTGTCCCCCTGAAAACCTAAGATGTACGCTTTAGTTAGCATCGCAGACATTTCTGCATCTTCACCAAAGGTTCCGTTAATTCTCCACCAGCGAGGTTCAGTAGCAAGGTCTGCCATGGGTGATAAGGTAACACGATAGCCAACGGCCAGATATTCTTGACGGGCAATGTCACCAAACTCACGCATCAGCACGGTATCACCAATGGCGGCAAAGCCAGGATAAGAACACCACTTCGAAAAGTATGGCGTATAGATGCTCGCTCCGGGTGCGTTGGGTACACCATGGCGTGGGTCTGTGGCATGCGTAACCGGAATGCCTAAACGTGTGCGCTCCGCCAGTTTCTGTATGTTGTTATTCCAAGCCACCAATGCGTTAGGTTCGGGTGATTGAAGTGTATTAAGGTGGTTCATGTTCTTCTTCACCACCATTTCTGAGTTACCAAGAAACGGAAGGGAAAATGGATTGAAGATGGTTTTTGCTTCACTGAGTTCACCATCGTTGCCAATGGCGGTCATGGTGATGAACATGAGACCCGCTTTCTCTTCGATGTTCATTTGTGCTATAAGATCTTCCACGCGTGCCTCGACTGGCTGGCGTGAATCTTCATAAACATCCAGTTTACCGTTTTTATTAAGATCGCGATAAGTCTTGCTTTCGATGAGTAATGTTGAGGCTTCCGGTCCGAGTTGCGCCATATTATTGTTTGAGCTAATGCTGCTGGAAATGTACAGGTAAACAAAGCTACCGAGGATAAGAACTACAATGAAGAGAAGAATGTAGAGAAATATTTTGAAGACTTTTTTCATAAGAGTGGGAATATAGTTCAATGTGTAAAAAGCACACAATAGTATCCATTTTGTATTGACTTTTCAAGATACCTCTATAGATTGCCAAAAGAATTCGACCGATGACCAGAGCCATTCTATCTGATTGTAACTCAACCTATGGATTTTAAACCTTTAAAAGATTTTTACGATCGTGGAGACCAGGTATACTTACCTCATGTATCGGTGGATTGTGTGATATTCGGATTTCATGAAAACCAACTCAAAGTACTTTTGCTGAAGTGGAACGATGGTCCATGGTGTTTGCCGGGTGGCTTCGTTAAGCATGGCGAATCAGTGGATGATTCCGCAGTGCGAACGCTCAAGGAGAGAACGGGTCTTGATCATATTTACCTGGAACAGTTTCATACGTTTGGAGATCCGAAGAGGGAAAAGGGGAAGAAGATACCAGATAAGAAAAGTTGGATGAACAAGCGATTCATTTCGATTGGTTATTATGCTTTGGTTGAATTTTCAAAGGTAAATCCACGGCCGGATATACTCAGTATCGAGTGTAAATGGTGGGATATTGATAAAGTTCCTGCGCTCATTTACGATCATAAGCAAATTATGGATAAGGCACTTGATTCGCTTCAGCTGGATTTAAATGATCATCCGATTGGATATAATCTTTTGCCGGAGAAATTCACGATGCCAGAACTTCAACGACTATACGAAACTATTCTGAACGAAGAGTTGGATCGCAGGAATTTTCAAAAGAGAATTTTGGCGATAGGAATTTTAGAACGACTGAAGGAGCGCAAAACAGGTGGCGCTCATAAAGCACCTTACCTATATCGTTTCGATAAGAAGAAATATGCAAAGGCCCTGAAGCAGGGATTAAAATTGACTTGGTAGATTACTTCTGATTCAGTGCTTCCGCGATGGCTTTCTCAGCAAGAGGTGCCATGATCTGATATCCTTCCAGGTTAGGATGCACGCCATCATCTCCCAGATGCTTTTTCAATCCATTGCGTTCATCGGCCATAGCTGAAAAATAATTGATATACACGATATTGTTCTTATCGGCATACTCTTTTATCATTTTGTTTAGCGCAATAACTTTTCCGGCAGGTTCCATGCCGGGTTTCCATGGAAAATCAAATGCGGGTATAATGGATGACAATACTACTTTAATTCCATTTGCCCTGGCGAGTTGTGCCATAGCGATAATGTTGTCACGACTTTGCTCGAGCGTCATTGGCCCGGTGTTGCCCGCAATGTCGTTGATGCCCGCCAGGATCACCACTACTTTTGGTTTCAGATCTATCACATCTTGCTTGAAGCGTAATACCATTTGAGGTGTAGTTTGTCCGCTGATGCCGCGATTGATGTAAGGCTTGTCTTTAAAGAAGCCCGGGTCAACATTGCTCCAGCCTTCGGTGATGGAGTTACCCATAAACACAATGCGATTTTCACTGGCTTTCGGTAAGCCCACTTTTTTATTGTCTTCCACAAAGCGTTTCAGATTAGCCCAATCCATTGGAGGTTGATCAAAATTTTTCTTCAGCCAAAGTAAACAGGCATCGATCCATTGTTCTTTGGCTTCTGGATTTATCATACCATAACCATGAACTCCTTTATCATAAAAAAATACTTCTACCGGCACCTTGTTTTGCTCCAGTGCAGTAACGAATGCCAATGAATTTCCAACGGGCACTGCCTGGTCTGTTAATGCTGAGGTGATGAATGTAGGGGGCGTTTTTGAAGTTACTTGTTTCTCATTAGAGAAATAAGTGATATCTGGCTGTGACATGCCAAGCTCTTTTGCTTTGGTCGGCATTTTTTCATTAGCAGTAAAAACTCTTGTGCCGATTAAATTTTGTCGTGAACCCTGATGTGTTAAACTATCCGTAAAGGAGATAACAGGGTAATTCAAAATCAAGAAATCAGGTCGAAGGCTGATGTTATTCGGATTGTCAATTTTAGCATCATTAAAATGAGTGCCGGCAGTGGCAGCAAGATGTCCACCAGCAGAAGAACCCAGGATGCCTATTTTGTTGGGATTGATGTTCCATTGCTTTGCGCTTTCGCGAACTAATTGAATGGCGCGCTGTACATCTTGCAGCGGCCCGATGCTTTTATCTTTCATGATACCACCTTTAGGTAATCGATACTTAAGAACAAACGCAGCTATACCGGCTTCGTTAAATTTCTTTGCCATATCATAGCCCTCGTGGCTGATCGCTAAAACTCCATACCCACCACCAGGACAAATAATTACGGCTGATCCGGTTGCTTTTGCAGGATCAGGCAAAAAGACTGTAAGTGTAGGATTGATTACACCATTGACAATATCGATTTTAATATTGCCCATGGGCACGGTTACTGTTGATGTATCCATGGGCGATAATGGTTTTTGTGAATTAGGAACAGGTCCTTTATAAAGCGGAATTTCTTTTTGTGCGAAAGCTATCTGGGAGACAAACACGAGCAGGAAGATTAGTTTTTTCATAGCAATGATTGGCTTCTAAATGTAGGATGTTTTATCAATCGCTCAATCTGCGACCTCTTACTTTTAATTAAAGGAAATCAAAGCTTCAGAATTTATTGTTACCGCTGCTCATAATCCTTGTAATAATTTTATCGTTTTTTATTTAAACAGCAAAGGGGCGAACTCAACTAAATTATGTCGCCAGGTAATGAAGGTATGACCAGCCGGATAATCATTGGTTGTGTATTTGATTCCATACTTATCCAACAAGGCTAATACATTTTTTCCATTTTGATAGGCGATGTCTTTTTCGCCACCCATGGCAATCCAGAATAGTTTAAGTTTATTGATTTCAGGATTCTTTAGTTGAGCGCTGTATTTTTCTTCGATTGTTTTTAGCTGAGGAGGAAAGTAGCCGGTGCTTAAAGGCAATACATAACCAAATTTTTCGGGAGTGAATAAAGCTATGTTCAAAGCCTGAAGTCCTCCCATCGACAAACCTGCATACGCTATGTCTTCTCGTTTGGTGGATGCCTTAAAATGCGATTCTACATAGGGCATGATGTCGTTAAATAATTGTTTGTAGTAGGGGTCAGCATCTACACCAGGTTCCATGAAGAAACCAGCAGTAGGCTGCCCCATCGGCATCACCACTATCATGGGTTTGATTTTTCCTTCGGCCAGTAAGTTGTCTAAAATGAAATTTGCTTTTCCAGCGGTTGTCCACGCGGCATCATTGTCGCCACCGCCATGTTGTAAATACAAAACCGGTAATGTGCCTTTCATCTTTTCATATCCGGGAGGTGTATAGATATGAAAGCGACCGATGGTTTTCGTAACTGAAGAAGAGAACCAAATCTTTTCTACTTTCCCATGGGGTACATTTTTTACATTGCAGTATTCGGCTTCTTTGCCGGGCAATTCAAAAATATTGGACAGTCCGTTTTCCCCTTCCTTGTATTGTGGATTTTTTGGATCGAATGTTTTTACTCCATCGACAGTAAAATCATACGTGTACACATCGGGTGTAAGTTCACTGATGAGCACTGACCAGACACCTTGTTCACCTTTAGTTAATGGTAACGGTTTGTATTCCTTTAATAAATCGCCCACCACTGTCACTTCCGTTGCCTTGGGTGCGTAAATACTCAACACTACCTTTTGACCGCTTATAATTCTTACGGACTTAAGTGTGTCATTAGGTGTTCGTATTCCACCGAAAGGTTGTGCAACAAGTGTGATGTAAGCAAATAGGAAGGTGAGTGTTAATGTAGCTTTCATTTAGTGTTTTATTTTCTTGATACAGAATTAATATTCAATGGACCAATTAATCCCGAAGGCAACAGGGATGATCCTGCCTGATAGAATGGCATAGTGGTGTAGGTGATTTTATTGGTAACACCGGGTTGCGCATCGCCAATCAATCGGTTTACCCAAAGGTTAGTCACGTTTATTTCCAATTTATTCTCGCCCTTTTTTAAGGCACTGGTAACGTTTACCCGGAATGGCTTTTTCCAGAGAAGACCCAATGACTTACCATTCACAATTACTTCTGCCATATCTTTTACATCACCCAGGTTTAACCATAATTCTTCTTCTTTACCAAACCACTCAGCCGGAGCGGTGATCGTTTTGGTATACGTGCCTGTTCCTGAAAAATATTTTACGCCTGTATCGGATTGAGTTGTCCATGATGAAAGCGCCTCCAATTTTATAGCAGCAGGAGCACCGCGATCTTTTTGGAAACTGAGATCCCATGATCCAGTTATTGCAGCAAGCTCTTTCACTTTCACAGCCGGAATTTCAACAGAGGGTTTTATGGCCTTTTCTTTTAACACAACGAACACCGCATCATGTGGTTCCAGGTGCAGTTTAACTTTAGTTACTCCATTACCAATGCTGTAAGATAATGGTTCTGTTATTCCTGATTCGGCAAACCACAATTGAGGAATCTTTCCGTCAACACGGAATGTCAATTCAAGATCTTCTACCTGATCCGTTCTGCTGTTTACCCAATAAATATCACGATCACGTGTTTTGCGGTGAACAAACATCAGCTTGGTGTTAGCTGTTGTTTTAGTGCATGCGAAATCTGGTGTAATGCTGAACTCATTCAATACTTCAGTTAGTGGTTTACCTTCAGTTACTTTTGAATTCGTTGAAGACCATATTTCGTTTACTAATCTCTTGAATTCGTTCTGATCGTCCGACAGGGAAGGAGTTGCTTCAGGTTTTACTCCGGCTACAGCGGCACCTGCTTTTACAAGCGAACTAATTTTACGAAGAACCGGTAATGACATTTTCTTTGCATTCTCGTCCAATACCAGAACGCGGTAACTCATTCCACTTGGTGTTATCAGCTTACCATCTTTCACAGACAGCAGATTGATCAGGGCATCGGCATTGATGAAGTCATAATTGTATCCTTCCGGAATGGCAGGCAGCGCTTTTCTAAACAAGCCGGTGATGTTGTTGTCTTCTCCATAATAGTAAACAATATCGGCAACAAACTTTCCTTGCTGCAGCATGTAGGAACTGCGACTTAAATAATCGGTCCATGCTTTTGCTTGTCCGGCCCATGTGTCGTGCCGGTTGAACCATTGCCCAAATGGGCCGAGACCAATGCCAGGAATTTTATCATCCACAGGTTGATGAACTGATGTGTGTATAACAAACCGATTCAATCCATTTGCTAATTCAAGATCAGCCGTTGGTTTCAGATTTTCTGGTGAGTAGGACCACGCTGAATTTGGAAATGCCAGTGCCGTGAGAGACTCTGCAGCAGCAATATTTTGTCCATAGATATGTGCTACCGATGCTGACTCGCGAATATCAGCCTCATATTTAGTCTGATTATTTTCATTGATAAAGGGATTCGGAGTCCACATGGCAGACATCGGTATGGCCGCAGTGCGTTTTACTTCCATACCATCCGCGATCATGGCACGTCCGTCTTCATGTGATTCAGAATATCGTTTCATTCCGCGTTCAGCAAGAATCTTGGTAAGTCCATCGTAGTGATGTTCTACGACTAAATCACCTAATGTTTTTCTGAAATCAAATAAAAATTGTTCGCTGGCTTCAGCACTCTTTACTACTTGCCCCGTAAGTACAGGCATCCATGGAGTCATACTATACCCACGTCTTTTCTGAAACTCTTGTGGAAGATTGGCAGTCCAGTTTTGCGCGCCAGCTTCCCAACTATCCGTGACCATGTATTGAATTCCTTTCTTACCCATCAGCCCACCGGTGGCGCTTTTGTATTGATCAAGGTAATTTGTAAAATATCTTTTGATGGCTCCGGGATCTAATTTATCTACTTCCAAACCAGTTGCTTCGGGCGAAGCAGGATGATTGTTGATACCCATCAGTGAATAACCAAAGCGAACTATTTTCCATTCTCCGGCAGGGGAAGTCCAGTTAAGTGTGCCATCTTCGCTGAGCTTAGCAGTCAGGTCGATGATATCCGATGGTTCAACTACATCGTTTGTTGATGCAGTCGCTTTTGAATATAATGATGCATCCGGTGCAAAAGCATCTTTCTCCTCAAACATATGAATGCGCGTGATCGGATGTAAAACGATTTCTTGAATTTCTGTACCAGGAGGAGTGACCGGAGGTAAATTTATTCCTGACATTGCCATGAATGCATTCAATTGAGCTGCGGGATTTTTTACAGTGACGCGAAAATACTTGTCAGTCGTAACGGGTATGTTGATGGTTTGCTGCAACACAGCACCAATTGGTATGAGACATACGGGTTTAAAATGCACACCATCATCACTTGCTTCCAACGCGCGTGAGTCTTTTGCATCTGCACCCATTCCAAAAATTCCGGGATTGCCACCGCCAACCATGGTGATCGCTTTAATGGCTTGTGGCTGCGGAAAGGTGAATTGAATCCAGGCAAAACCTGTTGCTGAATCTGCGGGCAGTAGAACAGATTTATTCAAGTCGCCATCGGTTAATTGTTCCAGTGAGAAATTGCCACTACTTGACGTGATCACCGCTTTCATATCTTGCAATGATTTATCAGTCACTGGCAACTTGAAGGCGACCACTGCAACATCTTTATAAAATAGTGGAAGTGTGGAGGGATCAACAGGCTCTCCTAATCCTGGTTGCTTACTGATGTTTTGAAACGGTCCTGTAATGCCTGACTGTTTTTCTAATTTGATATTGGAAGTTCCGCCTTTCGCGCGCACCGCTGTCCACACTAATTTCTTCATGCCATCTTCGGGCTTCACCCAAGGACCTCCGCTTTCACTCCAACCTGGTGAGCCAGCGATTGCCATTTCCAGTTTTAAGGAATCAGCCAGTTTGGTGGTGTATAGAAAAGCATCTTTCCATTCGGGGGTCATATAGGTAAGTCGTTTCTCAATGATTTGAGGTGTCATTAAGCTTGCGTCAAAGTTCTGAAAGCCACCAATACCGGAGCGTTTCATCCATAGCAAGTCTTTGCGGATTCCAGCTTTGGTGATATTGCCATTCATCCAATGCCACCACACACGTGGCTTTGCGGCCTGGGGCGGATTTACAAATGAATTGTAAATGCTGTCTTGATTTATTTTTTTCGATTGACTAAATCCTGTTAATGCAAAGAAAATTGCCAGGAGGGAGAGGAGCGTTTTTTTCATATGTCTGTGTGTTATCAACAAATCTATCGAAACCCAATGCTTTAACTGTCATGTACTGTCATGACATATAAAGTCGTATAAAAATTTAATCCAATATTAAAATCCCAAAACAATTCCCTCTTTGAGTGCCTGGTTATATTTTTTCATATCAAACTTATATAGCCTGGGGGATCGATGTTGACCAATGTTTCGGACTTTGTTCGTGTCTTTTATCAAACCCAATGACATTATTTTTTTAGGGAAATTTCTTCGGTCAAATTTTTTGTCGAGAATCGTTTCGTAGAGTGATTGGATTTCAGGTAGTGTGAACTCATCACCCAAAAGATTATATCCAATCGGCTGATGATAAAGATTGAGGCGCATACTGTTCAATGCCTTTTCAACCATTTCATTATGGTCGAATAAAAGCGTAGGCATATCATCAATGTCTTGCCAGAAATATTTTTCAGTGAGAATATCTTCCTCAGGTGTAACTTGCGAGTAATCGACCAACGCATAAAATCCGATTGAAAAAGTTCGGTTTCGAAGCCAGTTGTTTGCTGGGAGAAACTTTTTTTGAAACTTTTTATAGTTATCCATGCGATACTCGCTATCGCCAAACGTATAGAACTGTTGTAAGAATACTTTTTCGAGCGAGGTTCTTTCTTTTAGGATACGATTGGCCGCCTGTGATAAAGCTTCTTTTCGTCCAACGAATCCACCCGGCAAACTATATCCATTAAGATCCTTCCACTTGGCTAACAGAATTTTGAGTTGCCGTTCATGATATCCAAAAATGGCACAGTCGATGGTCAGGTTGGAGAAATATTTTTTCTCGCCATTTTCAATAAAGTCTTTTGCTTCGGCTTCGGTTTTCATCCCAACTTTTTGTTAAGATAATTCTGGCCGAGATAATTTACATGACTCAGCCAGAATTTATAACAGACTTCTATTCTTTTGTTCCTTCAAATTTGAACCCCATCGCATCCATGACAAGCTTGGTAACCTTGCCACTTTCACGCACAAACGTAAGCACTGCTTTTCCACCCGCATCGAATTTGTCTTTGGTCGCAGTGGGATCTATAGGACCTGCTTGTCCACCTGCATCCATGATCAGTTTGCCTTCCTTTACACTTACTTCAATATAAGGAAATGGCAGTCCTGTCATTTTATATTTTCCTGTGAACGAAGAGAGTTCATCATTTGTATAAGTGGCCATGGTACTGGCGGCAACAGGTGTTGTTTCACCTTCCATTTTGAACTCCGTATTAAAAGCAATCATCATGACTTGAGCTGTTCCCATATCCGGATTTTTAAATACGATATAAAAATCATGCACGCCTTCCGTTGGATCTATAGTAATCGAAGCAGGGGTTGGAGCAAATCCACCACCGGGTACATCGCCAATGAATTCTGATTTTCCTATTAATTTACCTTCCGGTGAATCGATATGAAGTTCGATAATACCACCCGATGCCATAACCTGGGTTTTAGGAGCTGTAGCTGACACCACCACGTTGGAAATTCCGGTAAGGTCTATCTGCTTTAAGCCAACATAGCTTCCATTCTTCGTTACCATCACAAAACTCATGTTGTTAAATGACATTTTGTTTACATCCGAGGTTACATCATATTTCGATGTATTAATGACTGGACTTCTAAGAACAAATTCATCTTCGGAGGCGAGTCCTGCCAGGCCAAGTGCTCCGCGATCTTTATATGCTGCACGGAAAATGAACGCTCCATCGCCTTTGTCATTGGCCGCTGTTTTTGCCGTGTAGGTTCCCTTTACAGGAAGTGATTTTACTTTCGGCTTATCATCGCCCAGGCTCAGGATATACTTCACCATTTCAGATGCATCTGCTGTAGAAAGTTGTGGGTGTGCGGCCATCGGCACGTCTCCCCACACGCCAGTACCTCCTGAAATAACTTTCTTTGTTAGCGCTTCTAGCGCAGTTGGTTTGCCTTTGTATTTTACTGCCACATCGCGATAGGCTGGGCCGATCGATTTTTTATCCATCGCATGACAGGCTTTACAATCACTACCCTCCATTAACTTTAATCCTTTTGTTGAGATGGGAACAGAGGCTTCTGCGGTGCGATGGCCTTGTGCAATTTCTGTTTTATCAAAACCTTCTGGCAGATAATCAATGTTGACAATCACATTTTCCGGACGAATCTTGCCATTCACTAACGAACCGTCTTCTTTGTCCTCTACTTTAATGTTATAGGTGTAAACTTTATTGGGAGAATAAAATGAGCGATTCGTTTTTTCCAAATCAAAATAGACAACAGGAGCTTCGTTACCGGCAATTAATTCCAATGACTGTGAAGAAACGCCACCTTTGCCATCTGAAACGGTAAGTGTTGCTTTGTATACGTCCGCTTTAGTAAGTGATAAATTTGCATTGGGTTCTTTGATGGTCTTTGAATATCCGGTCTTCGAAGTGATTGTCCATGAATAGGTGAGTGGATCCATATCATCATCTTTGGTTCCTTCTGAAGAAAGTAAAACACTGAACGGAATAGCTCCACCTAATTTATCGGCATTCAACTGAATAGCAGGATTTCTGTTGCCTCCATTGTATTCAATCCGAATCAATCGTGCATCATCATTGGCAGAGAACCAACCTGAACCATACTCCAGCATATACAAATCACCATTGGCGGCAAACTCCATGTCCATCGGGTTGCTGAATTTGTAGCTTGGCATGAATCGCTCCATCGATTGATAGTTACCATCTCTATCAAGCGTTACAGACATGATCCAACCACGCATCCAATCATACGTAAGTAACTTTCCATCATAATATTTTGGAAAGGCGCGCGCAGCAGTTTTGAAATCTTCGCTATAAATTACTTGACCCGCCATGGCATTTCTTCCACCCGAACCAACCAATGGAAATTCTTTCGACTCACCATAAGGATACCAGATGAAGGCTTTCTTCGCAGGAGGAAGTTCATTTAACCCCGTGTTGTTTGGAGAATTGTTGATCGGCTTTTCTGGATTATAATATGGTCCGGGCTGGTTCGATGCGTAATTAAAATAGCGATACGGTTTGTTGTCGCCAACGAAATAAGGCCATCCAAAATTTCCCGCCTCACGGGCTTGCCCTACTTCATCTTGACCTGCGGCACCGCGCAATGAATCCGCTGCATTGGCATCTGGCCCTACTTCTCCCCAATACACGAAACCTGTTTTCTGATCAACCGAAATCCGGAATGGATTTCTATGACCCATCGTATAGATCTCAGATTTGGTGAGTGGTGTTCCTTTAGCAAATAAATTTCCTTCCGGGATAGCATACGTTCCATTGGGTAATGGTTTGATGCGAATGATTTTTCCACGAAGATCATTCGTGTTGGATGAAGACTTTTGTGCATCCCAAGGACCTTTACCTTCGCGCTCATCGATGGGAGCATAAGCCCCTTCACGTGGACTAGTATTATCTCCGGTTGACAAATAAAGATTTCCTTGCTTGTCCCACGCAATGCTTCCTCCTGTGTGGCAACATTGTTCACGTTGCACAGGAACAGTAAGTAGAATTTTCTTTGATGTCATGTCCAGTACATCGCCTGTCAAGGTAAATCGCGCTAATATGTTTTGTGATTTGGCTGGATCAGAATAGTATAAATAAATCCAATGATTGACTGGGAAGTTTGGGTCTTTGTTTAAGCCCAGCAATCCATCTTCTGCTTCCGAAGTCTTACCTTCTTTGTCTTTGTATTGCGTGCTCACCGGTATGGTGGCAATCGTTTTTAAAACTTTTGTTTTAGTATTATAAATCCGAACAGCACCGTGACGTTCAATAAAAAGAATACGGCCATCATTGAGTACACTCAACTCCATGGGTTCGTTTAATTTTTCTTTCAGGATAACTTTGGAGAAGCGGTTCTCTTCTGGTTTTGCTTTCGTATAATCCAATGGAGAAGGAGTATCGCCACCCATTACATAATGCAAGCCGGCCCACACATGATTCAGAAAAAGTGGTTCTGAAAATGTTTCATCAGTGTGACCCATGGCGGTATAAAAAGCGCGGCCTCCATCAAACTCATGATACCAACTCATGGGATGGTCATTACCATTCTTGCCACCTTGATATGATTTTTCATCAATCTTCACGAGCACGTTAATAGTTGGATCGATGGATTTGAAGCTGTAAAATTCATCTGTGCGTTCAAACTCATCAGGCATTCCTTTCGTAGCCCAATGATCTTTTTGTACCACATAAAATTTTCCTTTCTGAACATTATTTGGATTCGGATGATCCAGGAAGAACGCTCCGGCTAATCTTCCATACCATGGCCATTCATATTCGCAATCAGTAGCTGCGTGGATGCCGAGATAGCCTCCGCCCGCCTGAATGTATCTTTCAAACTCGGCTTGCTGATCAGCATTCAATATATTCCCTGTTGTGTTCAGGAACACGATGGCGCGAAATTTTTTCAAGTTAGCTGCTGTGAAGTGTGATGCGTCTTCTGAGAATTGTACATCAAACCCTTTCTCTCCAGCCATCTTTTGAAAGGCTGTTTTACCAGCTTCGATGGAAGTGTGTCTGAATCCATCGGTCTTTGAGAAAACTAGTATCAGAGGTTTGTCTACAGGGCTGCTACTTATCGTAACAGTCATCAGGATCAGTGCGATGATCGTCATGGTTAATCCGTTGGTAATGCGTGGGTGAAATTTCATGTGGGTTGGTTAGGGCTGCAAATGTAGTAAATGATTTTCAATGTGTAAAATATACGCAATAACAAAGCAAAAGTTTCGAATTGAGGAAAACGATTTGATTTTTCTGCTTTCTGATTGGGATTTTAGATTTCGGGAGCCAGATTCAATAAACTGTCATGGTCCATCCTGCACGCTCAACAAGTATTTGCGCGCTTATTACTATTTTTAGATGCTTTAAAAGCTAGTTTAATATGAAAGTCAAATTCTCATTCTCGCTTCTCTTATCAGGATTATTCTTAATTACCTGCAAATCTCCAGAGACAAAACAATTAACCTGGTATAAAGGCAATCTCCACACCCATACTTATTGGAGCGATGGCGATGAGTTTCCGGAGATGGTATTGGATTGGTATAAATCCAAAGACTATAATTTTGTATCGCTCTCCGATCACAATACGGTATCCCGCGAGGAGAAATGGGTGGTAATTCAAAAGAGTCCGTTGTATGAAACCAGTTTTCAGAATTATCTGAATAAGTTTGGTGCGGAGTGGGTTCAATACAAAACAGACACAGGCCGCACTCAAGTGAAATTGAAAACGTTCGATGAGTATAAAAGGAAGATGGAGGTTGATGGGTTTCTCATCATTCCTTCTGAGGAAATTTCCAACTATGTGAACAAGATACCGGTGCATGTTAATGCCACTAATATTCAGGAACTGATACCTGCTCCCAATGGAAACACGGTTGCAGAAGCTATGCAACAATCAGTAGATGCCGTATTAAAACAACGCGAAGAAACCGGTGTGCCGATGTTTCCACATATTAACCATCCTAATTTCAGATGGGCTATTACACTAGAAGACATGATTAGTCTCAAGGGTGATCTTTTTTTTGAAGTGTATAACGGGCATTTCCTGGTGAACAATTATGGTGATTCGGCACATATGAGTACCGAAGCCATGTGGGATAAAGTCAATATCGCATACGCCAATAGAAATCAACCCCTGATGTTCGGACTTGCTACGGATGATAGTCATAACTATCATGAATTCGGAAGTTCCTTTGCTAACGCAGGCAGAGGATGGGTGATGGTGCAGGCGGAGAACCTAAATGCTGCTTCGTTGATTGCCGCGATGGAAGCTGGAAAATTTTATGCTTCAACGGGAGTGATCCTTAAGGAAATTTCTTTTACTGGTAATGAATTAAAGATTGAAGTAGCTGAGCAGGAGCAAGTGAATTATAGAATTGAATTTATAGGATGTTTAAAGGAAAGTACTGAATCGCATGTGTTAAAAACGGTAGATGGAACGACAGGAAGTCTTAAAGTAACAAATGAATACCTTTTTGTTCGGGCTAGAATAACTTCCAGCAAACTTCAGACTAATCCATTTCACGATGAAGATTTTGAGGTGGCATGGGTTCAGCCTGTAATTCCAAAATAATGTTTTTAGTTATTTTAGGGTTATTCATTTCTCAAACTCTCTATAGCGTTGCCCAATGCCACTTTAATAACCTGTGTACTCACGATAAGCACTGTTAGCATCAATGCGGTAATGCCGGCAGCCGGTATTATCCACCACGAGAAATCAATATGGTAGGTATATCGATTTAAATATTCGTTAAGGGCCCACCATGCTACTGGACCCGCGAGCATAAAACCTAAAAATACCAAACGCGAAAAGTCTTTTGTGAATAGTTTTACAATGCTGAACGTACTGGCGCCCATCACTTTTCGTATTCCAATTTCTTTTGTACGCTGCTCAGCTGTAAATGCTGCAAGGCCAAATATACCAAGGCAGGTAACCACTATCGCCAGGAAGGCAGAAATGGAAACCAACGTGCCGACAATATTTATTTGAGAAAATTTCTTAGCGAATTTCTGATCAACAAAACTGTATTCGAAAGGATAGGATGGATTTAATTTTTTAAAAATAGATTCCATACCTGCAAGGGTCTTACTCATATTGTTGGTTTTATTAAGCCGTATCGTAACATCTTCAATCCATGTGGGTATGCACGTAAAGAAACCGGGTTCGACCTCAGCAAAGGGAGAATCCATTATCACATCATCCACTACGCCCACCACCGTCCATTTCTTTTTGTATGGCATGAGTTGCACTTGCATACCAACAGGGTTTTTTACACCCATTGCCTCAACCGCTGTTTTATTTAACAAGATCGCTGAACTATCGCTCACAAACTCTTCAGAAAAGTCGCGTCCCTCAAGAATTTTTATACCCAAAGTTTCTGTGTAATGGTAGCCCGTCATTACTCTGGCGAAAGAAATGTTCTGTTCACTTGGCCTGCCTGGCCAATCCAGTTGGTTGTGCTTATCTATTTGAGTAACCCGGCTGCCCGATACCGTGCTCGATTTTGCTATACCGTAGGCTTGAAGTTGTTTCTCTATTTCAGGAAGGTTCTTTATCATTTCACTATTGGAGGTAACTGTCACCAAATTCTCGCGGTCATATCCCACATCCCTGGCCTTTACAAAATTTATTTGCATGAGAATCACGATCGTGCCAATGATCAGCAGAATAGAAAAGAAAAATTGTATAGACACCAAAACTCTACGGGGAGCAACACCGCAACGCCCTACATACAAATTGCCTTTCAATACCTTGACAGGATTAAAAGAGGATAAATAAAAAGCAGGGTAGCTACCTGCCATGATCCCAACGAAGAGAACGAAAGCGATGGACAAGCACCAAACAACAGGATCAGCATAGCCGATAAATAAATTCTTCCCAACCAGATTATTGAAAAATGGTAGCGATAGTTGCACCAGCATTAACGAAATTAAAAAGGCCAATGTGGTAATGATTACCGACTCTCCCAGAAATTGAACAATCAATTCATTTCTACTTGATCCTACGCATTTCCTTACTCCTACTTCGCGCGCTCTTCTTTCGCTTCGCGCGGTTGCCAGGTTCATAAAATTGATACACGCAATAACTAATACAAAAAATCCAATCAGCGAAAACGATATTACATAATCAATCAGACCACCAACCTGTTTGCCATCTTTAAAATCTGATCGCAGTCTCCAATCCGTTAAGGGAAGCACAAACAATTCGCTTTTA
Organism: Cyclobacteriaceae bacterium; assembly: GCA_043774745.1. Classification (GTDB taxonomy): domain Bacteria; phylum Bacteroidota; class Bacteroidia; order Cytophagales; family Cyclobacteriaceae; genus ELB16-189. Next base: position 19,698 of record JAYVTC010000184.1, read on the forward strand.
TTTTCTCTACCCCGTTTTTCACGAATGAGTTTTGTTAGCGAGGCATTCACGTCTTGTTGGTTAGCACCTTCATTAAGCTCGATGGCAATTTGAACAGATTCATCATCCCAGTTAGACTTTTCTAGAATCCATTGAGGCGCTCGAAATATAGTCCACGAAACTAAAAATTCGAAATTGAATTTCGAATTGGATGGCAGGTTTTTTAGAATGCCCGTTACCTTCAAATTCATCTGATTCTGAATGCCAACGAGAACAAACTGACCGATCGGGTTCTTATCTCCAAAAAGCGATTGCTCCACAGCCTCCGTTAGCACAATGGAGTTTGGCTCTTTCAAAACCCTTTCAGCTGAACCATTCAGTAACGGAAATTGAAACATTGTCAAAAACTCTTCGCTTACTGCTTTTCCTTCCCGGGCTATTTTATTTTCACCAGCACTAAGGATTTCCTTCCACCCAAAATACGAAATGCATGTATTTTTAATTTTGGGGTCATACGATTTCAAGATTTCATAGAGCGGTAATGGCACTGATCCTGTAGTAACCGTTTTGTCGCTATAGACATTATGCAGCATGAGAGCACCGAGCTGATCGGCATTTTTATGGAAGCGGTCAAACGTTATTTCATCCCAAACCCAAAGAAAAATCAGAATAGCAGATGCAATCCCAACTGCCAAACCCCCAATGTTGATGACGGAGTATACAGTATTACGAAAAAGATTGCGGAGAGCAATGGATAAATAATTGCGTATCATATTATGAAATTAACATTTGTAGGAATGTACAACGTCAAACAAGTTAACGATTTTTTACTTGTTCTATTACTCTCCCCTGGATTGCTAATTCACAACTTACTATGGTCAGAAATAGGATGGATAGAAATTAATTATTTTTTCACCATAAAGGAATAACTACCCGAGCCGACTTCTGTTCTAATATAATTGCCTTGAAGTCCTTATGACTGTCATATCCTTTAAGGTTGGAATCGGTTTGCCAGATTCTGAGAAATTTCTGCGTCCGCTGGTGGGTGATTTTTCTTTTTTTATATTGATATTGGCTTGAGCAACTTTTAAGACTTTACGTTTCCAACTATATTGACTAATATAAAATGGAAAATCGTTTATATTAGCAAAATAGTTTTCAATTTCTTAAGAACTCCAATTTGACACTTGAATTTGATTAGCGGTTATTTAGTTTCAGATGGTTCTCATTACATTTAGAAAACTGCCACATGTTGCTAAAGTCTTACTTCACTAATATTTGAATGAAATGAATATCAAAACAGCGTTTAAGTTTATATTTTTTATACTAGCCGGATTCAGCATTATTCGGTGCACGCAACCTGATACCGTATTAAAGGTTACCAAGGATGCCCACATTCTTTTGATCGGTAATAATCTGGGATCAAGGATGATGAACTATGGTTATTTCGAAACAGAGATGCAGGTGCGCTATCCTGACAGTTTACTTTTCATCCGTAACATGTGCGATGGTGGCGATACTCCTGGCTTCAGGCCTCACTCAGGGCGTGTGTCACCATGGGCATTTCCTGGGGCAGAAAAATTTCAGACTGAACTGGCTACTAATTCAGGCAGTGAAGGTCATTTTGAAACACCTGACCAATGGCTAACCCGGTTGAAGGCTGATGTCATCATCGCCTTCTTTGGCTACAACGAATCGTATCAGGGCGAACGCGGACTTGAAAACTACAAAGCAGAACTGGACGCTTTTATAAAGCATACGCAAGCCCAAACTTATAATGGAAAGTCAGCGCCTCTGCTGGCCATTGTTTCGCCCATCGCTTTCGAAGACCTTTCCGACAAGCAAGATCTTCCCAACGGAGTGAAAGAGAATACAAATCTATCGCTCTATGCGAAGGCAATGCAAGAGGTTGCCGCTCAAAACAAAGTACTCTATATCGATGCGTTCGATCCCTCAAAAGAATGGTTTGAAGAAAGTGATGAACCATTGACCATTGATGGTTCGCAGCTTAATGATGTAGGTTACGCAAAGTTCTCGATACTTCTTGCCGATAAAGTTTTTGGAAAGGCAGAAGCCAAAGCGGAATCACATCGCGATCTGGTCCATGCGGCAGTGCTTGAAAAAAACTGGATGTGGCATAATGATTACAAGATACCCAATGGAGTTCATGTTTTCGGTCGCAGGTATGATCCGTTTGGTCCCGACAATTATCCTTTTGAACTTACCAAAATTCGTGAACTTACTGCCATCCGCGATACCGCCATATGGCGTGCTGCCAAAGGTGAGAACATGGATCTCGCTGCGGCTGATCTAAAAACCTCAAAGCTTCCGCCTGTACAGACTAATTACAATCCTGAAAAAAATGGCAGCCTTGAATATCTCTATGGAAAAGATGCGCTTGATAAATTTAAAGTGGCGTCTGGATATAAGATCGAGCTCTTTGCTTCAGAACAAGAGTTCGCTGATTTAGCAAATCCAGTTCAGCTATCCTTTGATAATAAAGGTCGCCTCTGGATAGCCACCATGCCTAGTTATCCTCACTACAAACCGGGTGATAGTAAACCAAACGACAAGCTTATTATACTGGAAGATACCAATGCTGATGGAAAAGCAGATAAGCAGATAACCTTTGCGGATGGGTTGCACATTCCGGTTGGGTTTGAATTTGCCCCCGAAGGAGTTTATGTTTCGCAAGGTACTAACCTGGTGCTCTTAACCGATACCGATGGAGACGACAAGGTAGATAAAAAAGAAATTATATTAAGTGGTTTTGATGATCATGATACACATCATGCCCACAGCGCCTATGCAACGGATGAGTCAGGTGCAATTTACCTGGCCGAAGGAGTATTCTTACACACCAACGTAGAAACATCCTATGGTCCGGTGCGCGGAACAAACGGTGGCTTCTATCGGTATACTCCACAGCGACATCACCTTGAACGCACCGCTCAGTTAGCCATTCCTAATCCTTGGGGTATCGCCTTTGATGACTGGGGTCAGAATTTTTTTGC
>JAYVTC010000185.1:0-4681 GCA_043774745.1 Cyclobacteriaceae bacterium
GAGAAGTACGGCTTCAAAGTAAACAGCTCGGAGTGGTGGCACTTTGATTTTATCGGGTGGAAGCAATATGAGGTGTTGGATATTGATTTTGAAGAGCTAGATGAATAGTTGTTGGTTGATCGTTGTTCGCTACTGACACGGCACTTTATGAAATTTGGATTTATTGAACACTGCGAGTTTGGTAATTTGTGAGACACTGATTATAGAATCTCACGAATAACAAACAACCACCAACGAACAACTATTAAGATGACAATAGAACAAGCCCAAACCCAAGTCGATCAATGGATCAAAGACCATGGCGTTCGATACTTCAATGAACTCACTAACATGGCCATGCTCACGGAAGAGGTAGGTGAAGTTGCCCGCATCATGGCAAGAAGATTTGGAGAGCAATCCGAAAAAGAATCAGACCAAAACAAAGACCTTGGTGATGAGATGGCCGATGTGCTGTGGGTGTTGATTTGTCTAATCAACCAAGCCGTTGTGAACCTCACCGAAGTGTTTAAAAAAATGTATAAAGAATTTATTTGAATTTTCTAAAAATTAGGAAATTCAAATAGGGGGGGTAGATTACATAAAAAAAATTCAGCACAAACTTTATGAGAATCATTTTTATCGCTTCCATACTTATCATAAGTAAATTTTGCACAGGACAGAATACATTTCCAGCAACAGGAAATGTAGGTATTGGCATCACCACTCCAACTTCCATTTTAGACGTTTTTTCAATTTCTTCAATCACGAAAGTTCAGGTTCGATCTGGTGGTGGCAACCCCTCAATTTTAGAAATTAATGGTTCGGGTCTTATTGGTGCGCTTGAGTCAGTTTGGTCACCTACTACTTCAGAAACTCGCGTAGGTTGCAGATCTAACTATCCATTATCACTTTTCTCTAATAATGTAGATAGGGTTACTATTCTCACCAACGGAAATGTTGGCATTGGTACGCGCGTGCCTGGAACTTACATGCTGGCAGTGGCTGGGAAAATTGCTGCCAGTGCAGAAGTAAGGGTATTTGATATCAATACTACTTCTTTTCCGGATTACGTTTTTGAACCAGGTTATTTGTTGCCCGAGTTAGAGCAAACAGAGCAGTTTATAAAGGAGCATGGTCACCTATCAGAAGTACCCACCGCGGCAGAAGTAGCAAGGGATGGTATGAGTTTGAATGAAATGAATATTATCTTATTGAAAAAGGTGGAGGAATTAACACTCTATATGATACAATTAAAAAAAGAATATGAAGCGTTGAGTCTCCGCTTAGGCAAAATAGAGAACAAATAGCATGTGGTTTAAAAATCTTTTAGGTGTACCAAGTTTAATTCTTGCAGTGGCACTGTTGTGGATGAGTGGCTGTGGCTCAGATGAAACAGTAGATCCGTGCAAGAAGTTAACCGAAACCTCTGCGGAATTTACAATACAAGAGCACGAGAACAACGGCAGATTCTTTGATTACTCCTCTGATACAGTAGTGATAAGATTATTGTTCTTTAAAGCGGTTGACTCGCTGGCGGACTCCTACGAGTGGCATATTGGTGCGGGGGTTTATACTACCCGTAGTTTTACTCTCAATTTTTACAATGCAACTGATAATAATATACCCATTCAATTAATAATACATAAAAAACCAAACCTTACGTGTTTCCCAAATGATAATGGTGTAGATACGGTTACTCATATCCTCCATTTTATTGAACCTTTAGAAACAGTTGTTTCAGGAATTTATGAAGGAGCAGATACCGATGCACCACAGGATAAGTACACCATAGAAGTGCAGGTACGCCCTTCTACAGAGCCTCAAGTTGATCTTGAACTTTATGTGCAAGAATCAAAACTAAACTGCTGGATAAAATCCATTAATCCTACTATTGGCTATCGGGGTGTAGCCACTGGCACTTTATGGGGTGGTATTGAGCCCTGCACCAATACACTACTACTTGGGCATACTATTATTTTAAGCATAGACCACAAATCCGTGACTATCGAAAAATATTTCGATTCGGAAGATAAGACGACACGGATAAAAAAAATATTTAAAGGAATTAGAAAACCTTAAAAATTCTCCATTGAAAAGTACGTTAAGAATTTTATTTATGATGGTCACTATTCAGGCATCAGCCCAGTGCCCTGTAAATAATACCACAACCAATCCCGATAAAACAATATGGGAAAACCCTCCTTATGATGCTATCTTCAAAAAGAATAGCGGCACCAATTTTTTTGATTGGCGGCAGGAGCATTTTGCAGTAAGCGTTCCATCTTTTCCATATTCACAAGTTACATCACCTTATTATTTTGGGGCGACAGCCGTAGCGCTAGGGGGAATTGCACAAGGGGAGGGGAATCCAGATAAATATGATTTTTATCCTCAGGATGGCTGGGAGCTAATACGCAAGAATTTTGGCCTGAGGGCCGATGGAAGTACTATTACCAACGAGGCAATGATTGGCCCCTACTATGTTCTGTATAACAAATATTCGGGCACGTTAAGGGTGATTGGATGGACGGCCACGGCAGTTGGTTTCTTTCCTACGGTAAATGTAAAAGTGGGCTTCAAAGATAACGGCAAAACTTCAGGGTTGTTTTCATTTTATAATGCGCTGGCAAAACCATTAGACCAGCGTGCCACAAATCATGCTACAACCTCAGCCGCATTAACGGGCGACCCACTGGTACCATTTTTTGCTGATTTTAAATTGGCATACGACCCCTGCACTTGTGTATTTGACTCCAATCTCGAAATAGAATTCAATAAAGTGACTACCATGAATATTGATCTTTATGTAAGGCTATTGGCAATTAATAAACCGGTTAATCAATCTGAGCACTTAGTTCAAACTGGCAGTACCGCTTTGTATGATAAAAACTATTTGACTTCTGTTTATAACAATGACGAGATTAATTCAATTGATTACAAAAAGGTAACAGCAGGCATGTTGCATTATCGAACAATGGATGATCTGGTTCGTGATTATAAATTGTCTGCCGAAGCAACCAAGGATAAGGAAGAAATAAAGAAAAGTTTAGAGTTAATGGGGCAAGCCATTGGCGTTGCAACTTCAGGATCTGGGCTATCAGATTTTCTAAAAAATTTTATTACTCTGTTTTCAGATTTTTTTGCAACTGAACCGGGAATCCCATCCTCCGCATTGACAGTTATTCAAGGTGAAATGACATTAAGTGGCCTAATCACAAATAGCGTTGATCAACACATATCTATACCCATTGCTAATCCCGGCAGTTTAAACAGTAAAGCCGCTGTTGAATGTTGCACTCTTGGGCCAAATTATCCTATGTATAATGAAGTCTTAGGAGTATTTGCTTTACTTGAAACACCTGAAATTAGTTTAAACACCACCGTTGCGAATGGTATTTATACTACTACTTTTCAATTGGCTACTCCGCTTAAGTACATGTTTAACCCTACGGTGAAGATTAATCTGAATAACTCCAGAGTGTATACATCTTTTGAAGCAGAGACCTATGGAGCGACAAGCAGTAAGAATTTTTTCGAAGCATACACTTCATATAATTCTAATTCCAATAAGTCAGTAACTAAATACTCATCTACACCTGTACCAATAGAATCCATGATATTTGCTAAAATGGAGTATGATGGTATTGGTAATATGAAAACTCCAAATTTGAGTATTTTACTTGATTTAGAATTTCAGGATTTAAACAGGCTTGGCCAGCCAAACAGATCATTAATGGTTTTAACCTATCCTGTTAAAATAATAAACTCTTCATCCGCTTCCCCTTTAATTATAACCGGTTATGAAAATTATAAAACGATAGGCGCAACCAGCTATTATCAAAGTCAGACTATTTCCGTATGGAAAAACATTAATATTACAGGTAATCAAACCTCAAGTCCAGTAATCAATCCGGTTACTTTTGCGGCAGCTGGCAATGTAGTTGTTCAGCCTGGCGTTACCATTGGCAGGAATTTTATACTCAAAGCTGGTGTATACCCTCCGAATGCTTTTACTAGTAATGTTTATCCACAAGCCGTTAATTACTATCTTGTTCCAAGTGCTATAAATTGTACTGCCAGTTCATACAAAGCCAATCTATCTGCAAGCGCAAGAAGTAGAACAGATGGTGAGAGAACACAAACGGAGGAAACAAAGATTATTTCAGTCTATCCTAATCCAGCTATATCGAAAGTCTTTATTAATTTTTCTCTTGCTGTTACGGAGAAAGTTGATTTAAATATTATTAGCATATCAGGGATTGTCATTGCAAATTCAATCAATCGATACTTTGAGGAAGGGTCGCATGAACTGGAAATTGACATCTCAAATATTCCACCTGGCGTTTATCTTATAAGAATTCAATCAGTCTCATTCAACAAAACTGAAAAACTGATCATTGTTAAATAATTCAAAAGAAATGTATTGTTATTTATGCATAATTTTAAGTAGATGCATATATCCCAATACGTATGTCACTAACGATACAACAAGCCCAAACCCAAGTCGATCAATGGATCAAAGACCATGGCGTTCGATACTTCAATGAACTCACTAACATGGCCATGCTTACAGAAGAAGTAGGAGAGGTAGCGCGCATCATAGCAAGAAGATATGGAGAACAATCTGAAAAGGAATCCGACAAAAACAAAGACCTCGGTGACGAGATGGCGGATGTACTTTGGGTATTAATCTGCCTCGCCA
>JAYVTC010000186.1:0-18552 GCA_043774745.1 Cyclobacteriaceae bacterium
CGACCGGTACGAATCTGTCCATCGGTTTGTAACACTACGCGACCGCGCAGTTTATTTCTTACTAAGGTCTGATGCGCTTCCGCTAATCCCAACTCCCAAGGCAAGCCTGCATGACGAATAGAGCTGATTGGCGATGCACCTGTTCCACCATCATGACCTGCAATTAAAATCACATCAGCATGCGCTTTCGCAACACCGGATGCAATCGTGCCTACACCTGCTTCTGAAACCAGTTTCACGCTGATACGTGCTTCGCGATTCGCATTCTTCAAATCGAAAATTAGCTGAGCTAAATCTTCGATGGAATAAATATCATGATGCGGAGGTGGAGAAATTAATCCTACACCCGGTGTTGAATGACGCACGCGACCGATCCACTCATCTACTTTATGGCCTGGCAGCTGTCCACCTTCACCAGGCTTAGCACCTTGCGCCATTTTGATCTGAAGTTCTTTTGCATTGGTGAGGTAATAACTCGTTACACCAAAACGACCTGAAGCTACTTGCTTAATCGCAGAGTTCTCCCAATCACCATTTGGCTTTCTTATGAAGCGTGCTTCATCTTCGCCACCTTCACCACAGTTGCTCTTTCCACCAATGCGGTTCATGGCAATAGCCAACGTACTGTGTGCTTCATGAGATATCGATCCGAACGACATAGCACCTGTTGCAAAGCGCTTGAAGATGTTTTCTTTTGATTCAACTTCACTTATTGGAATCGCTTTTCCCTTTTTGAATTTCAGTAAACTGCGAAGCGTAATTGTTTTTTCACTTTGATCATTGATGAAGGAAGAATATTTTTTAAAGACACCATAGTCATTCGTCTTCGTGGAGTGTTGCAGTAAGTGAATGGTTTGCGGATTGAACAGGTGCGCTTCACCTCGTTGCTTCCATTGATATACTCCGCCCACCTCAAGCTTCGGTGTGGCATTTGCCGTTTCCGGAAAGGCAAGTGAATGTTTCGCCAATGCCTCTTTAGCTATGTCATCCAATGTTAATCCCCCAATGCGCGATACTGTACCCGTGAAATATTGATCAATTACTTCTTTATGAATTCCGAGAGCTTCAAAAATCTGAGCACCATGATACGACTGAAGTGTGGAGATACCCATCTTGCTCATGATCTTGAGCAATTCACCGGCTACTGCTTTCTTATAATTATAAATTGCTTTCTCTTCAGTAAGTTCTTCACTCAATACATTGCGCTTCTTCATGTCGTGGATCGTTTGATACATGAGATATGGATTTACACCAGATGCACCGAATCCTATTAAAGTAGCAAAGTGATGTGTCTCCCAAACGTCACCGGCCTCAACTAGTAATCCTACTTTTCCACGAAGTCCTTTGCGGATCAAATCATGATGCACGGCTGCCGTGGCAAGCAATGATGGAATCTGTGCGTGACCGCTATCAAAACTTCGATCTGATAAAATGATAATCGTGAAACCATCTTCAATCGCATCGGTTACATATTGACAAACACGATTCAATCCTTTTTCCAACGAGCCCGGCTGACCATCGGCTTTGAAATAGGTGTAGATGGTTTTTGTTTGTAAGTGCCGGTGATCGATGTAACGAATTTTTTCCAGTTCGTTATTCGAAAGAACCGGTGTAGGCAACTCAAGCGTGATGCAATGCTCCGGAGATTCTTCCAATAAATTCAATGAACCTCCCACATGCGATGCCAATGACATTACCAGGCGCTCTCTGATTGAATCGATCGGAGGATTTGTCACCTGAGCAAAGAGTTGTTTAAAATAACTGGACAAGTGTTGCGCTTGTTTTGAAAGCACAGCCAGCGGAGTATCATTACCCATCGAACCCAATGCTTCTTTTCCCGTCTCACACATTTGTGTAAGAATGATGCGCAAATCTTCAGACGTATATCCAAATGAAATCTGGCGCTTTAAGAATGTGATCGGATCGTACTTATGAAAACTTCCACCTGGTTCAGGAAGATCCTGAAGTCTCACTTTATTTTCTTTCAGCCATTTCCCGTAAGGCTGGCGTGTGCAGATTTCTTTTTTTAATTCATCATCACTGATGATGCGACCTTGCTCCAGATCTACAACAAACATTTTGCCGGGTTGCAGTCGGCCTTTCGTAACGACCTTGGCGGGATCGACATCCAACACACCTACTTCCGAGGCCATGATCACCATGTCATCATCAGTCACTACAAAACGCGAAGGGCGAAGTCCATTGCGATCAAGTGTAGCGCCAACAATTTTTCCATCGGTGAATGTGATCGAGGCAGGACCGTCCCACGGCTCCATCAGGTTGGCGTGATATTCATAGAAGTCGCGCTTCTCTTGGCTCATGCCTTCGTTGCCATCCCATGCTTCCGGAATCAACATCATCATCACATGGGGAAGCGAACGACCGGCATGCACTAACAATTCAACGGTGTTATCCAGGTTCGATGAATCGGATTGTGCCGGATTACAGATGGGAAGAATCATATCCAATTCTTCTTTGCTGAAGAATTCTGAAGTAAAGAAAGCCTCTTTTGAATTCAGCCAGTTTATGTTTCCCCGCACGGTATTGATCTCACCATTGTGTGCGATGTAACGGAATGGCTGGGCCAATCTCCAGGAAGGAAATGTATTGGTAGAGAAACGAGAGTGAATAACGGCCAGTGCCGAAACAACATCTTCATGCTCCAGATCCGCAAAGTACGGACGCAGCTGACCTGAGGTAACCATCCCTTTGTACGCGATGGTTTTGTAGGATAGTGAAGAGAAATAAAATTGATTGTCAACACCCTTTACAGATTCCGTAATGATGTGTGTTGAATATTTCCTAAGAATAAAAAGCTTGCGCTCGAATTCATCCGGAGTTAAGATGCTGTCGGTTTGTTTGATGAACACTTGCTCCATCACCGGCTCAGCCTTTAATGCTGTTTCACCTAAATCCGAATTGTTCGTTGGAAGGATGCGATATCCCAGCAATGTCATTTTCATTGCCTTGATCTTCCGATTCAATACCGTGCGGCATTCCTCGCGCACTTTCTTATCGCGCGGAAAGAATACAAGCCCTACACCGTAGCTTCCGTAAGCCGGTAATTTAAAACCCAGCTTGCGACACTCGCTACTAAAGAAATCATGTGGCACTTGAATGAGAATACCCGCGCCATCACCCGTGTTCGATTCACAACCGCAGGCACCGCGATGCTCCATGCGCTCAAGCATGGTGAGTGCATCACTTACAATTTGATGGGATTTACTTCCTTTTATGTTGGCGATGAATCCAACACCACAAGAGTCCTTCTCAAAGTCAGGATGATATAATCCTTGTTGTTCTGGTACTTTCAATTTGATTTTTGATTTAGGTAGACTTAACAGCCTCACAAGTTAAAATGATTGCAAAAGAATTGATGCAAATTATCACGGGTTTCTTCAAAAAAATTTTCCGAAATGGCTAACAGACAGTAGCGAAAACGGTTGTTAAGGAGGCATTGCCAAATAAAATTTTTTTCAGAAAACCATTGCGGAAAAAGCCTTCCGAGGGTCCCATCATTGAAAGTAGCCCTGTGTTGCTTACCTTGGTTTGCATCTAACACCTTCACTGTGAGACTTTCCACCCTATTCTTTCTGCTGATTGCTCTTGTTTCTACTGCTCATGCACAGTCCTATACCATAGAAACTGTTCCCAACACAAAACTCATCAGCAACAGCTATGTCAGTAATCCTGACCACGTGTTAAGCAATCAAGCTGTTGTAGAAATCAATCAGTTGCTCGATTCATTAGAGAAGAAAACTTCGGCACAAGTAGCGGTGGTGATGCTAAATTCCATTGGGGATGAAGATATTTTTGAGTTTGCTCAATCCTTGTTTGTAAAGTGGGGCATTGGCAAATCCGGTAACGATAATGGGTTGCTGATCTTATTTGTTCAGGATAAAAGAACGGTTCGCTTTCATACCGGTTATGGATTGGAAGGTATTTTGCCCGATGCTATTTGCAAGCGCATTCAAACACAAAGGATGGTTCCGTTTTTTAAAGATGGAAACATTGATGCGGGCATGAAAGCTGGAATAGAAGAGGTCGCGAAAATTATAGCTGACCCTAACTATACGGAAGAAATCAATGAGGCAACGAGCAAATCAGAAAATTTAGATCCTGGCGATGCTAGTCTCTTCATGGCTTTTGGATGGTTCATAATCGGAATCATTGTTTTTCTTTTCAAGCGTAAAGGATTTTCAAATGCGAAGAATTTTTCTTCTGACATTCCTCATTCTAAAATGAGTTCGTGGCAGTGGTTACTTTGGTGTTACCTGGTTCCTCTTGCCATACTATTCTTTCTCATTCCCAATCATAGTTGGTGGGTTTACTTCGGTGGCATCTATGGTTACATCGTCTTATTGGGGTTAGGCAAATACGCACGAATTTCGAAAGAGGCCAATACGTGGTTTGAAAAAAAAGAATACCATGCCGTGCATTATTTTCTCTCCGATCAGAAAAAAGCAGTTCTTGCGATGGCCATTTTCTTCCCGCTACCTTTCATTTTTGTTTATTGGCTTTTGAAAAACAAAATCAAATCCATCCGAACAAAACCAAGAGACTGTAAGAATTGCGGACAAAAGAGCAATCGCTTAGATGAAGTTGCTGAAGATGAATATCTCTCCAAAGAATCGCAGTTTGAAGAGACCCTAAAATCCGTTGACTACGATGTTTGGAAATGCAATGCGTGTGGTGAAATAAGTCTTGAGGCTTACATCAACGAGAAGACGGAATACAGTGAATGCCCCAAGTGCAAGACTCACGCGTTCTATACCAGTAGCTCAACAACGAAAGTAGCTGCTACAACTAGTCATTCGGGCAAAAACGAAATTGTGAAGACTTGCAAATATTGCAATCATCGGCACGTGTCAACGGAGACGATACCGATGATTGTGATCTCTTCGTCCTCCAATTCCAGTTCATCATCCTCTTCCAGCGACTCAGGGGGAAGTTGGGGAGGTGGCGACTCAGGAGGTGGCGGAGCGAGCAGTAGCTGGTGATTGAATGGGGAAATCTAACTCATTTCGATTTTCTAGTGAACAAATACACGGTAAAGCCTAGCACCAATAAAGAAGCTCCAAAGGCCCAGTAATTTACTTTCCTTGCCTCCGCATACATAGTATGATCTTTCAATAAAAATTTTATCGATGGAGGATTCCATTGAAGTCGCTTTCCGGCAATGGAATCGGCATTGGTTCGCACTACCGTCCAGGGCATATTGATCACGTGTGTATACTTTCCTTCACTGGCATGATTAATAAAATTTGTTCTGGCATCTTCCAGCCTATAAAGTTCATCAAAGCGGCTGCGCGTTTTTTCCATTGAAATGGGGATGCCCAGGCTATCCATGCTCTTATACATGAAATCATCCGGCACACTCTGGTGTTTCACCAGCCACTGATACATATTTTCTTTGTGTTTTTTAAGTGTATCGAGCCATCTATTTTCCAAACCACTTTCACGGATCAATTTCTCATTGAGGCTGTAGTGTGCTTCATAGATAGCGCGAACACCATAGATATCAAAAATCTTTTTGTGTAGCTCTGTCAGATACAGACTATCTGCCTTTGAAATGGTGGTGCCTTCTGCGGGCAATCTGTCAATGAACGCATAGTCTTCCTGGGCAACATAATCATCGGGTGGTAAAGTCATGCGGTTGATGGTGTGATACGTGTCTGAATAATTCAGATAGGTATAAAACCATCTGAATTTTTTATCAAACTTGCTGCTCACCCTAAAAAGTGTATCGCTGGCTGTTGCCAATTCTGCATTCGCCTCATCGGCAGAAGCAAATTTTTTCTGATAGGTGATATTCCATTTCTTATTGTCCTTGCTCGTGGTATCCTCGATGGCATGGGTCATCGTTGTCCATCCGCTGCTTGTGCCTATGCCTATAAAGTTTTTAGTAGTGTCGCCTGTTTCAAGCACAATGGTTTTATCCATTGATCCATCCTCATGTACTGTCGTCTCCATATACACCTTATGTTCACAGGCGCTGAACGCCATCACCATGACGATCAAAGACAAAATGCTTAATACTGATTTCATAATTTTATGGTTACAATGTTTTTACTGCTCGTTCCGGTCTATGATAAGAATATCTTGAAATTGAAATGGTTGTTTCGCTTTTCTGTCTGTTCATTAAATGCGTTTTTAAAAATGCGCTAGTGTTTAAAATTGGTCCCTGTTTGATTTCAACTTTAGCTACGGGTTGCGCAGGATTTGCATTTTGCTGTTCGGTGTAAAACCATGCGACCAGTAAAATGGAAAGAGCACTAAAAGCATATCGAACAAAAAGATGATCTAAAAATGAGGTCATTCCATTAAACAGACTCACGGGCTTCTCTTTTCCTTCAACAGAATTCATGATACTCTGCGTCAGCCACTCAGGGTTTTTGATCATGGGCTTTACTGACCTTGCTTTATTTATCATCTCCTCTTGTTGAAGAACACGCGAAGCTATTGCGTTGCATAATTCACATTGTGCAACATGCTCATCGGTAATTTTCCTTTCTGTTGCTGATAACTCGCGATACAGATAAATTCTCTTTTCAAATTCGCTGCAGTTCATATCGTTGTTATTTTATCTGTTGTTTGATAATACTTCTTTAATTTCTCACTCATCTGCTGGCGTGCATAATAAAGATTGCCCTTTACATTGCCGGCCGACATAGACAGGATGGCGCATACTTCTTCTACCGACAAGTCTTCCAGATCACGCAGTATAAAAACCGCTTTCTGTTTTGGTGTCAATGTTGCCGCTGCTTCCTGTATTAATTCATTGAATTCTTTTGCAAGTATTAATTGATCTGAACCCGCTGTGTCTTGTAAAATATACTCCACATCTACCTTGTTTTTTCTTTGCCTGCCATTAACTGATTTCAAAAAATCCAAACACAGATTGGCAATGATGTGATAGAGCCAGGTGGTTAATTTTACTTCAGGCTTGTAGTTTTTAAGGTTTTTCCAAAGCCTGATAAAGACTTCCTGAACCACATCTTCTGCATCTTCTGCGTTGCCTAAAAACCGATAAGAAACCATATAGGCAAAAGCCTGATGCTCATCAACAATCTCACGAAAGGCATTAGTATCGCCATTTCCGGCTTTATTAATAATCTCAAGAGGAACCCTATCTGCCATGAAGTAATTTAATCCTTATACGACTGAAATGTGTTGAGGTCAAATTGAAAAGTTAGAAAGAGGGCTTTACCTGTGTAATAAAATCAGTACTTTTACTTAATACCCAGATACTTATCTTATGAAATCCTTTAAATCAATATCCATTACGCTTTGCTTTTGGGTAATGAGCCTTAGCCTGGTTGCCCAAGCTCCTCGCATTGTGATTAATCCACAGGGGCATTCTGGTAAAGTTCATAATTTGGTTTTCACACCGGATGGAAATCGTCTCATCTCTATTTCTGAAGATAAAACCATTCGAATATGGAATGTACAAACAGGTGTAGAGCTAAAGAAATTTGAATCTCAAATTGGCGATGGCTACGAAGGAATGTTGTATGCTTCGGCTCTCTCTCCTGATGGAAAACTGCTGGCCGTGGGGGGTTATCAGGTAAGCGCAGAAAAAGAAAATTATGTAATCATCATCGATATTGAAAAAGGCGAACAGGTGGCTACTGCTATTGGCCACACCGATGTAATTAACAGTCTATCCTTTAGTGGTTCGGGTCAGTTTCTGGCCAGCGGCAGCGCTGATGGAACCGTCCGCATCTGGAAGATGGAAAATTTCCCCACATTAATTACCACGACCACCCTTGAAATTGGAACGCCTGTATCTAACCTATGTTTCAACAGAATGACACAGGACCTGGCTGTGGCCAGTGAGAGTAAGGATCTATTGATCTATGCCCTTAGCGGATTGCGCAAAGGAGAAAAACAATTTACACCCAAAATACTGCACAAGCATAAAGGCATTTTAAATGAATTAGCTTATTCCCCTGATGGCGCCTTCCTGGTCAGCAGCAGTCTTGACAATGAGCTTATTTTATGGAATGCGGAAGGAGCGGTAGTGAAAGATATTGATAAGTTGAAACACCCCATTACAGCACTTGCCTTTTCGTTTGATGGAAAAATTCTTGCCGCACTGGATGAAACAGGTAAAGGAATGACGTATACCGTTCCTGCGGGAACAAAATTAACTGAATTTACGGGGCATGATAACACGGTGTTCAGTGCAGTATTCTCACCATCAACCACAGGCAACTACATGATTGCTTCTGGCGGAGGAAACAATAATGAAATTATTCTCTGGAATCCGATCAATGGCTTAACGATACGGAAAATAAAAGGAAAAGGAAGCCCCATCAATCAGCTTGCTTTTGGTGAAGGCTATGAACTCTTTATCGCACGAGAGATGAGTAATAATGATAAACCGAACTTCAAAAGCAGTTTTGATTTTTCCTCATTTGTTGTTAACCGAAATCCAACAAGAACTCCTGCTATTACACCGCTACCCAAGGACGTCATTCAAACCGGAATTAATTCCATTGCACTGTCAAAAGGCAAAATGATACAAACTGATGAAAATGTTGATGGTCGTATTCTTGATTTCCGTGCTCTTCCCGATGGAAGTATAGTCGTTGCCAGTGATTATTCCCTAAAACTATTTGATAAAAATGGCTATTTAAGTAAGGAATTTATAGGGCATTCAGGAGCTGTGCGCACGGTGACCGTTAGCGAAGATGGAAAGTACCTTGCATCCGGTGGCGAAGACCAATCTATAATCCTTTGGAGACTCTCAGAAACCGGATCCGCTCCCAGCATGCGTAGTATTTTCGATACCCCCGAGTGGTCAGATTATTTCAGTTCGCTACCCGTGGATTCCTTAACGAAAGAAAACACCAAGAAAGCCTGGTTGGATGTGATCGCCTTCCTGAAGGACAACAAGCAGAAGACTTATAAGGAAATAGATGCCAAGTTTAAAACCCTTGGCGAGATTCTGATTCCTTATGCCACATTCTTTCTTACTGAAGACAATGAATGGGTTTGCTGGACACCACGAGGTTATTTTAGTTGCTCTTCAGCAGGCGCAAAATATTTCGGTTGGCATACCAATCGGGGCATAGAAAAGCTGGCTGATTTTTATGATGCCGATCAATATTTTGAAATTCTTTATCGTCCCAAAGAAATGGCAAAAAGCATTATCGATGGTAAACGTGTAGAGGACATATTGCGCGAAACCGGTGAACGGATTTTTGATTTAGGTAGACTGCATCGCCCTTCGGTTGGCTTCTTTGAAAGTTATGCCTCCTTAGACTCTACTGATTTGATTCATTACGTAAATGGAGAACTTGTAACGCAGGCGCAAACCATGCCTGTGAATATTGAGATTTATGATGGTGGAGGTGGTGTGAAAGAAATAAATATTTATCACAACGATAAGCTTATTATTCGCGACACCACGGTGGTTACAAAAGGAGAAGGCGACAAAGTAGTGCGATCGTATACACTGGAAATGACCAATGGTAAAAATGAATTCAGAGTGAAGGTGCTTAACCACTACAAGGTTGAGTCACGGGCAGATGTTTTCACGCTTCATTATAATGGGGCCATTATCGCCACTTCTTCGCTTTATATTATGTCTGTTGGCATTAACAAATACCAGAATTCATCCTATGATCTCAATTATGCACAACCCGATGCAAAGGCTTTCATTGATAAAGTGGTAGAGCAGAATAAAGGTATTTATAAAGCCATTCACCCCATCGAGATTTATGACGGTCAGGCTACCCGTGCTAATATTATGAAAGGATTCAAGAGCATTATCGCCAAGGCTAAAGCCGAGGATGTTTTTGTCTTTTACTATGCGGGACACGGATCTTTAAATGAAGAAAAAGGTGATGGGTTTTATATTGTGCCTACCGATGTTACCAAACTCTATGGTGATCCGGAACAGCTGGCCATGAAGGCCATCTCTGATGATGAATTAAAAAATAGTTTCACCCTGGTGAAGGCCCAGAAACAAATTGTACTTATGGACGCTTGTCACTCAGGGGCCGCTGTTGCCAATATGAAAGTGCGTGCTGGTGGCTCTGATGAAAAGGCAATGGTTACACTGGCGAGGAGTTCGGGTGTTGTATGGATGGCATCCAGTGGCACGAAGCAATATGCCACAGAATTTGAAGTGCTCAAGCATGGCACATTTACCTATGCACTGCTGGAAGCGCTGGAAGGCAAGGCCGACCGTGGTGGTGATGGTCAGGTAACCATCAGCGAAGTTAGATTGTATATGGACGAACGCGTGCAGGAGTTAACATTGGAGTATGGAGGCGCTGCGCAATACCCTACATTCTGGTCAAACGGAATGGACTTCCCTCTTGCTGTGCCCCGTAAAAAGGAATAGAAACTCAATCCTGATTTCTTCGTGCACGTCAGAGAAAAAAAATCCATCAGGGTTACTGATGGATTGTTTCAATTAAACACATTTATAAAATGTGATGGATCACGATTAACTCAAGTTAATTTCAGCAAAGGCTTTATCTGCACCATTCTTTTATTCTTACTGACTTTGAGTGGGGCGCCTATACCTTACCCATTTTATTTTTCAATTAACCCAAATGAATAATCCGCAAATAATTTCTTATGTTTAAAGACCCCAAGTAGCTGATAACCCAACCCCCGCTTATGATGAGGATTTTTACTGTCTTAATGTTATTATTAATTGGTTTGACAGTGAAGGGTCAGGATATTCCCCTATTCAGCCAAAAGCTTACCAACTCATTCATCTACAATCCTGCCATGGCCGGCATTGGTCTGGGTTCATTCACGTTATCGCATCGCAATAATTATTCAGGAGTAAATGGTGCACCGAGCAATAATTTTCTCAGTCTGCACACGCCCTTTGCAAATTATCGTTTTGGCACAGGCTTCAATGTATTTCAGGAAGAAGTAGCCGCGGTAAAATCGATTTATGCCAGCGGGGCTTTTGCCTACCACATTAACTTAAACAGTCTTTCTTCTTTGTCCTTCGGGGTTTCGGGTGAGTATAATAATACAAGACTGAGCAATGAGGTCATCGCTCAAAACGATGGAAGCGATGTCATACTGAATCGTTATAGTGGTGGCGTAGCACAACCCGATTTCTCTTTTGGTATGGCATACCAAAACCGTGTACTAAAGATGGGAGTGTCGGCAAACCGGCTTTACACAGCATGGTTTGAAAAAGACTCTACAAGAAACCTGGCCAATTACTACTCTGGTTTTTTGCAGGGCACCATTCCAGTACAGGATGGACGCGGTGTGATTGAACCGTACGTTGCTTACCGCAAATTCAGTGAGTCCAATAATGTTTTAGACCTGGGCATATATTATACCTACGACAATAAACTTACTGCTGGTGTTGCTACACGCAGTGGCAGCATTCTCAATGCTACCTTAGGTTATAAGCTCACCAAGAACCTGATGGTGGGCTACTCGCGCGAAATGATCATGGGCAGCGTGGGCGGCTATACAGGAACTTCTAATGAATTTGTACTGCGGGTAGACTTTGCCGATCGCGCCAATAAGAAACACTTCAGAGCTGATTATAAAAGTGCGATGAGCTATCGGAAAAAAAGTGTGACCAGTGCCAGCCTGAGCAGTTCAAAAAAATCCGCTGGCAGCCGCAGCCCTCAGCAAGCTCATAAAGCTCAAAAGAAGCTGGCTCCGTATTCTCCAAGTAAGCGCTATCAAGACACGAAGAGGTTGAGTGCCGGGAAGAAGATATCAGGCAAAACAAAAAAATCAGCGAGTAAAAAATTCAGCACCAGCTATAACAAGTACGGCTCGAAGAAGAAAAAACAGGGTGCCGGTGCATTTAAGAAAAACAAGTATAACCCTGTGCGGAAGAAGAAAAGGTGAGCACAAAATCTATAGGGATATTTTAATCAGACAAAAATCAATAGTTGAGCGAAAATAAATAGTTGATGAAGAAATTAAGTTTAGGGTTGTTGTTAATGCTGGCGTTCTTAGCTGCTCATGCACAGTATGTGGTAAAGCAAACATTTACAACATCAGGATCATTTACTGTTCCCGCTGGAGTAACCTCGATAACCGTTGAAGCGTGGGGTGGAGGTAGTGGAGGTAGTGGAGGAGGCAATGGTGGTGCTGGTGTTGGATCTGGTGGTGGTGGCGGTGCATATAGTAAAAGTGTTATTCCTGTTATTCCTGGAAATAGTTATCCCTATCAAATTGGTATTGGTGGTCCTGGTGGCATCCAAAGCGGAAGTGGAGGAACTCCCGGAGCCAGTGGCGGTCAAACATATTTTATTGATGCCTCAACATTATTGGCACAAGGCGGTATTTCTGGTAATCCAGGAACAGGTGGCCTCTCTTCTGCTGGAGTTGGAACAGTTAAATTCAGCGGTGGTTCAGGGGGCATTGGTGCTGGAGGTGGTGGTGCAGGGGGCGGAGGAGGAGGAGGATCATCAGCAGGGACCTCAGCCGATGGTGTCATTGGGTTAAATGCATCCATTGCTAACGGAGCTGTCGGTGGCACGGCTCCCTCAGGTGGTGGCAATGGAGGAAAAGGTGGAGATAGTGGGGTTCCAAACGCATCTGCGGGGTCAGTTCCTGGTGGAGGTGGTGGTGGTGGTTCAAACAATGGTGGTGGTTCGGGTGGCACGGGCGCCAATGGCCAGATCGCCATTTCTTATACCCATCCAGGCTTCATCACCACTTGGGTAACTACAGATGGAACAATAACGATCCCTACCACAGGTGGAGGTTACAACTATGATGTCATATGGTCAAACGTGACCAACCCTGGCGTAAGCGAGGGCTCTGTAACTGGCCAAACGGGTAATTATACAATTACCGGTTTGCAAAATGGAAGCACCTATCGGGTATTCATTGCAGGCGCTTTTCCGAGGATATATTTTAACGGTGGTGGCGATAGGCTGAAAATCAAAACGATTGATCAATGGGGAAATATTGCATGGACGAGTATGGTAAATGCTTTCAATACATGTACCAACCTTACTTACAATGCCATTGATTCCCCGGATCTGACCAACGTCACGTCATTGAATTCAATGTTTCTCGCAGCGACCTCTTTCAATGGAGACTTGAGTAATTGGAATACCGCTACCATCACCGATATGGCGGGCACGTTCTACGGAACAAGCTCTTTTAATGGCAATATCAGCTCCTGGAATACAGCCAATGTATCCGCAATGAACTCCATGTTCGACTACGCCACTTCTTTCAATGGTAATATCAGCGGATGGAATACGAGCAGCGTTACCAGCATGGGTTATATGTTTGAAGGGGCCACATCCTTCAACAATAATATCAGTGGCTGGAATACAGCCAGCGTGATCATTGTGAACGATATGTTCATAGGAGCTACTGCTTTTAACCAAAACCTGGGCAGTTGGAATGTCAGTAGTATTATAAACGGAGGTATGACCAATATGCTTAGCAATAGCGGGCTATCAACCGATAATTATGACGCCACGCTAAGCGGCTGGGCCGCACAAACCGTGCTGTCTGGACTTTCCCTTGGTGCTTCAGGGCTAACCTACTGCAATGCCGTTGCCCGACATAAACTTACGGCTGCTCCAAACAATTGGACTATTACAGATGCCGGGCAAAATGCGGGTTGCCCCTATATCCCCCAGGTTTCTTCTCCAACACCAGACGGTACCTATGGAGTAGGATCGGTGATCCCGGTTCAAGTAACATTCAACACCGCGGTCATTGTTGTTGGCACCCCAACCATCACGTTAGAGACAGGCACCACAGACCGTGTTATCAATTATACCAGCGGAAGCGGAACAACTACATTAACATTCAATTACACCGTGCAAAGTGGTGATACTTCCCCTGATCTTGACTACATCGCCTGGTCACTTACTGCCGGAACTTCCATTAAAGATGCCAATGCCCCCAACTACAATGCAAGCCTCAGCTTGTCAACACCTGGCGCGATAGGATCGTTAGGCGATATTAGTAACATTGTTATTGACGGCACCCCATCCACCGGTTTCATCACCACCTGGAAAACAGACAACCCGGGAACATCCTCCAGTAATCAGATCACCATACCCACCAATGGGTGTTGTTACAATTACACCGTTAACTGGGGCGATGGACAAACTAGCTCTGGTGTAACAGGAGATATCACACACACATATGCTGGTGCAGGAACGTATACCGTTTCTATAGTAGGAACTTTCCCGAGAATATATTTTGCTAATACAGGGGATAGGCAAAAACTTTTAACGGTAGAACAATGGGGGAATATTGCATGGACTTCAATGAACCAGGCCTTCCAAGGATGTTCCAATCTAAATGTTAAAGCTTCAGATGTCCCGGACTTATCTAATCTTACGGATCTGGGGTTTGCGTTTTTGGGTGTACCCTCATTTAATACCAACATGAATGGCTGGGACGTGAGCAATGTGAACACTATGTCTATCATGTTTTTTAATTCGGGATTTAATCAGGACATCAGCGGTTGGGATGTGAGTAGTGTCACCAGCATGGATCAAATGTTTGAAAGTGCGGGATCTTTTAATCAGGATATAAGCAGTTGGAATGTGAGCAATGTAATAAACATGTATCACATGTTCTGGAGTGCGGTTTCATTCAATGCAAACATTTCAGGCTGGAATGTGAGTTCAGCAACCAGTATGAACGGAATGTTTTTTAACGCAACTTCATTTAATCAAAATTTGAGTTCATGGAATGTTGGTAACGTTACCAATATGCCTGATATGTTTAACGGAGCATCCTTATTCAACCAAAGTCTGGCTACCTGGAATATCAGCAAGGTCACTAACATGGCTAACATGCTTGACAATTCCGGGCTGGCCACCAATAATTATGATGCCACATTGGCTGGCTGGGCAGCTCAAACCCTGAAACCTAATGTTACGCTTGGTGCTGCTGGACTGACCTATTGTGACCAGGCAGACAGAGGAGTACTCACATCAGCTCCAAACAACTGGACTATTACAGATGCAGGGCAAAGTGCTGCCTGCCCGGTGATCACCAGCGTTTCTTCTTCCACCACAGACGGCACCTATGGAATCGGGGCCGTGATTTCAATTACGGCTACGTTCAACAAAGTAGTCAATGTCGTTGGCACACCGACTATAACATTAGAGACAGGCACGACAGATCGCGTTATTAATTATACGAGTGGAAGTGGAACAGCTATACTTACTTTCGATTACACTGTTCAGACTGGTGATATTTCTGCCGATCTGGATTATATAAGTGCAATAGCACTTGCTTTAAATGCCGGAACAATTAAAGATGTTTCTGGCAATGATGCAATACTCACGTTGGCAACGCCTGGAGCTGCAGGATCTTTAGGAGCTACTAAAGCAATTGTTATCGTCACTGCCCCGTCTACTGGTTTCATCACCACCTGGAAAACTGATAATGCAGGCACCTCTGCCAGCAACCAGATCACCATTCCCACCAATGGCTGTTGTTATAACTACACCGTTAACTGGGGTGATGGACAAACCTCCTCTGGTGTCACTGGAAATATCACGCATACCTACGCAAGTGCAGGTACGTACACCGTTTCTATCTCGGGAGCCTTCCCAACTATTTATTTTAACAACGCAGGAGATAAATCAAAAATCTTATCCATCGAGCAATGGGGTGATATTATATGGACAGATATGACAAATTCCTTTTATGGATGCAGTAATTTAACACACAACGCTACCGATGCCCCCAATCTGACCAACGTAACCTCTCTGTTCGGAACGTTCAAGGGTGCCAGTTCTTTCAATGGAGACCTGAGCAATTGGAATGTCAGTAAAATCACGACAATGTATTACCTGTTTGAGGGCGCAACATTGTTCAATGGAAATATTACCAACTGGGATGTAAGTAAAGTGCAAACCATGATAGCGATGTTTGTAAATGGTACTTCCTTCAACCAGGATATCAGCGGCTGGAATGTAAGTGCGGCTACCGCCATGGAGTCTATGTTTAACGGAGCAACTGCCTTTAACCAGGATTTAAGTGCATGGGATGTTTCCGGTGTTAGTAATATGAACCTCATGTTCAACAATGCCACGTCTTTTAACCAGAGCCTTGGCAGTTGGGACATTTCGAGCTTGCCTCCAGGAGGTTTTAATATGCTCGATAACAGTGGGATTTCTATTGCCAACTATGATGCTACATTAATTGGCTGGGCTACCTTGGATGTTGGAGAAACTAAAATACCTACCGGAGTTATTTTAGGTTCAAATGGTTTAAGTTACTGCTCGTCATCGACAGAAAGAGCTGAGCTAATCAACACCTATAGCTGGACAATCATTGGTGATACTCCTTGCCCGTTGATCACTAGCGTTTCTTCGTCCAATACAGATGGCCCTTATGGAATTGGATCAGTAATTTCTATTACAGTCTTATTCAACAAAGTGGTCAATGTCGTTGGCACACCCACTATCACCCTAGAGACTGGCGCAACAGACCGCGTTGTTAATTATACCGGTGGCTCTGGGACAAACACCCTGACTTTTGATTACACTGTTCAGGCTGGTGATGTATCTGCTGACCTGAATTACTTAAGCACTAATGCCCTTGCTTTAAATGCCGGAACAATCAAAGATGTTACTAACAATGATGCAATACTCACGTTAGCGGTACCCGGAGCGGCAGGATCATTGGGAGCAAGCAAGGCCATCGTGATTGATGGGATTGTTCCTGTTGCTCCTTCAATTCCTGATTTAGATGTTGCTGATGATATTGGTTTATCAAATACAGATAACATAACAGCTAATGATGCCAGCCTTACCTTATCAGGAACAGCAGAAGCCGGATCCACAATTACTTTCACTGAATCAGGCCTGGGGATTTTAGGCACGGCCGTGGCAACCGGTGGGATCTACACATTTGATTTTGATATTGGCAGTGGAACATATAGCATAACAGCAACCGCCCAGGATGCTGCTGGGAATAACAGTCCAGCCTCAGGCGGTTTGACTATAACAGTCGATACGGGAAACCCTAACGTTACCATCAACCAAAGCGTTTCTCAAACTGATCCCGCCAGCACAGTACCGGTTTCTTTTGATGTAGTTTTCAATAAGGCTGTTAATCCGGCTACATTCACCTCTGCAGATATCACCTTAGGGGGAACCGCATTGGGTCAATCCGTAACCAGTCTTACTAACCCATTGTCAGATAACATTAACTGGATATTAACCATTACAGCAACAGGCGATGGAACGATAATTCCTTCTATCGGAATAGGTGTGTTAGAAGATGTAGCCGGTAATACAAATACCGCAAGCACCAGTGCCGATAATACCATTACGTACTTAAGTTGTGTCAATCCTACATTGACGATCACGCCAACTCCTAATACCACTTGCAGCCCATTCCCATCCAATGGAAGTGCGAGCGTAAGCGTAAGCCCTGCGGGCACGTATACCTATCAATGGTTTGATGCTTCTTTAAATCCGCTTGCAGTTACAACGTCTTCGATCAGTGGCCTTGCTGCAGGAAACTACTCGGTGACAGCAACAAATACTTCCGGAGGATGCTCGACCAACACTTCAGTGACAATCCTTGACGCAAGCGTATTGCCCTCGCTAACCGTGTCATCTTCTCCAAATACCGCTTGTAATGCAAATTATAATGGAAGTATACTTATCAGTGCCAGTGTGCCGGCAACCGGATATAACTATGTACTCACAGGTCCTCTTATTAACGATTCGGGCACAATCTCCGGATCATCCACTACATTAAGCAACCTTCCTGATGGCACTTATACCGTAGAGATGACCAATAATGATACGGGCTGCGCTGGAACTACCAATGTAACGATCTTTAAAAATACGGTTTTTCCAAATGCCCCCGCTATCGGTGTCATCACGCAGCCAACTTGTATTGTACCCACAGGCAGTGTTGCCTTAAGCGGATTACCTGCAGGCGCATGGACCATAAATCCGGGAGTAATAGCTGGCAGCGGAACAACAACTACTTTAACATTACTAGCTCCTGCAACCACATTTAACTATACAGTAACTGATGCCTCTACGGGTTGTATTTCACCCGCAAGTGCAAATGTGGTGATCAACGCTGTGCCTGTTACTGCAACACCAGTCGTTGGCACCATCACTCAACCAACGTGTACTGTTCCAACAGGAAGTGTGGCCTTAAGCGGCTTGCCTGCAGGCGCATGGATAATAAACCCTGGAGCGATTGCAGGAAGTGGAACAACAACTACGTTAACATCACTGACTCCTGCGACTACTTTTAACTACACCGTAACCGATGTGCTTAAAGGATGTGTTTCTGCCGCCAGTGTCAATGTAGTGATCAATGCAATACTAATAGCAGCAACTCCAATTGTAGGAACGATCACCCAACCAACCTGTGCAACACCAACGGGTAGCGTAATCTTGAGCGGATTACCTGCAGGAGCATGGACGATTAACCCAGGAGCTATCGCAGGAAGTGGGGCAACCACCACGCTAACATCATTAACCCCGTCAACCACCTTTAACTATACCGTAACTGATGCATCTACAGGATGTATTTCACCCGCAAGTGCTAATGTGGTCATCAATGCAATACCAACAG
>JAYVTC010000187.1:0-25522 GCA_043774745.1 Cyclobacteriaceae bacterium
TTCGCACGATTTTCTGGTGTGCCAATCCGATTGAAACGATCGTTGCGCGGATATGGATTTTCGAATAAGCCAATCTCCAG
Source organism: Cyclobacteriaceae bacterium (assembly GCA_043774745.1). Taxonomy (GTDB): domain Bacteria; phylum Bacteroidota; class Bacteroidia; order Cytophagales; family Cyclobacteriaceae; genus ELB16-189. The sequence goes on from JAYVTC010000187.1 coordinate 81, forward strand.
TTTCATTCTTAAGATGCGCGATACAGAAAGATCAATCCGCTCTTCGCTGATCTTACCTTCTTTCACCAAGACGCGCATGTGATCTCCAAAATTGGTTGTGTACGGAGTCATCGCCACATCGACACCCGCCATGATGGCCTGGTAGGTAGCGTCTTTTTCATCCACAGCAGTGCGGTGGTTGCGATATAGGCGAATGATATCTTCCCAATCCGTTACCACAACACCTTTGAATTTTAATTCATCACGCAAAAGTTGTGTGAGCAAACGATACGAAGAATGCACGGGCTCGCCATTCACTTCTCCACTGTTCACCATCACACTCATGATTCCCGCATCAATCGCGGCTTTGAAAGAAGGCACATGATATTCATACATCGCTTGTTCCGACATATCGGTTTCCCCTCGATCCCATCCATACTTCGGATCGGAGTAACCTAAAAAATGTTTGGCCGTTGCCGCAATTTTATAGGGCGCAATGTCTGCTTCCTGTTGCACGGCCTTCACGTAAATTGAAGCCATGGTTTTCGATACATACGGTGATTCACCCAATGTTTCATAATAGCGTCCCCACAGTGGAGTGCGTGCAATGTCAAGTACCGGTGCAAAGAGCCACTGATGTCCGATGTCGGCAGTTTCGATAGCGGTAACGTGAGCCATGTCGGCAGGGAATTGATTATTGTAGGTGGCCGCAGTGTTCAGAGCATGAGGAAAAACCGTTCCTCCTTTGAGGTAGTTAGGTCCGTGCATGTGATCCACTCCATAGATAATTGGAATTTTCAGGCGTGAGATCTTCATGTTCATCTCCTGAATGTCTTTATAAAACTGATACCAGGTTTCTGCAGGTTCTGCAACACCATTCAGGAATGAGCCTACATGATACTCACGCAAAAATTTTCCAAGCTTGGCGGTGTCCACTTTCGTTGTGATGTTTAGATCGCTGCCGGCTCCCCAATTAGATTCCGTCACAATGGTGGAGTTATTGAGTTGGGTCATCTGACCAATTTTTTCTTCGATGGTCATCTGGCTGAGCAGCTCATCAATTTTCTTTTCGTTGTCTTGATTGTCGCTCCGTTCCAGTTTACGCCTTTCAGCTATACTTAACGTTTTGTTTTCTTTGGTGTCAGATACCGAACAGCCTATAGCGATAGCGGTGACGAAGGCAAGAGTGAAGAGATTTTTTTTGGTGAGGGAAAGCATGACAATGGAGTTTATAATATAAGATCGGGCAATGACGCAACAAACATATCACGAAACCATGATTTTTATCAGTGGATTACAGATTATTTAATTTCCATTCTTAGAGTGATATGAGGTAGAGCTCCACAAGTTCATCTCCAGAATTCATGATCAATATCATTCTTCTTGCGGCAAAGTCAGCTTACTTTTATCTTACCAAATGGAAATGAAATAATTCCTCCTTAACTTGAATAACGATCTAGTAGTCTTGTGAAAAGAAATTGGTCGGTGTCTAATTGTTGCTGCACATGATTTCAGAATTGTTTACCAACTTATTACTCGCTCTTGTTTTTGGTGCCACCGTTGGTCTGGAGCGAGAGAGCAACAACCCCAACGATCCGCATGTGGGTGGCATTCGTACCTTTTCATTGATTTCTTTAACGGGCGCACTGGCTGGTATTTTTTATCAGCATCACTATGAATCTTTGGCATTGATCGTTGTCATTGGGTTTTTCCTCTTGTTGATTTCATATTATGTGGCTGAGTCTGTTCACACAAAAGATTTTGGGATCACGAGTGAACTTTCAGCCATCACTACGTTTATACTTGGCCTGATGGTGATGCTCAGCATCATTCCGTTGCAGATTATTGTGGCCATTTTTGTGGTGGTGGTTTTTGTGCTTTCGCTGAAAGCCAGAACCACGCAACTGGTAGCAGGCCTTTCAAGTCAGGAGGTGCAATCATTCATCAGCTATGCCATTATTGCATTGGTGGCCTTGCCGGTGCTGCCCGACTACGCCTACAAGCTTAAAGATTTACCGGTTCTGTCAGACATACTGCATGGATTAAATGTGGAGTTAGGACAATTTGATAACCTGGACCTGATTAACCCAAGAAAAATATGGATGGTTGTTGTGCTGATCACGGGCATTGATGTGTTTGGATATATACTGGGTCGCCTGGTTGGCAATCGAAATGGTTTTGCGCTCACCAGTTTTATGGCCGGTTTTGTTTCTTCTACATCGGCCACACAATCCTTGGCACAACGCAGTAATACTACTCCGTTTGTAAATCATCTGGTGGGAGCCGCCATTCTCGCGAACCTTGCAAGCTTCCTGCAAATATTTTTACTGGTAGGACCACTCAACACCGAATGGCTGATGGCCATTGCACCCAGTATTCTGATCATGATACTGACAGCCGGTGTTATCGCTTATATTTTCTTTAAGAAGAAAGAACCGAAGGGTGAGGAAGAAGAACAAGGTAAAAAGGCAACGGCAATATTTTCGTTGTTGCCTGCGCTGAAGTTTGCCGGCTTGCTGATTGTGATCAAGATTGTTACTAAAATCTGTTTGATCCTCTTTGGTCAATCGGGTTTTATTATCAGTTCCATGATTGCTTCCTTTGCAGGACTCGATGCCATCATCGTGAACCTTGCAGATATGGCTGGCAATACTATCACCTTCGAGTTTGCTTTCCTTACATTTTTGATGGTGAATACCACCAACCTGTTCAGCAAGTCATTGTATTCTTACCTTCAGGGCAACCGGAGTTTTGCATTGAAGTTTCTGGTATCGGCATTTATTATTGCAGCAGCCGGTGCGAGTTGGCTGTTATTTGTTTAAGCGGGAATAGAATACTCAATACATTCAATTTCATTCGCCACCAAAATGCCTTAACAATCACATTCCTTTAATGGATTGAATAGCCGCTTCAGCCGCATAGCGCACATCGCTGTTGCGGGAGATAGACAACACACGTTGTATAGACTTTTCTGCCATCACAGCATCTTTGCCTATTTTTCCCAGCAAGGTGATCAGTTGAAACTGAAGTCCTCCATCTTGTTCAGTAGTTTTATCAAGTCTGTTGGTTAGTGGTTTTACAGCCGGCTTACCTATTTTCGCTAATGACTCCATGGCCGCCTCCGTGTCGTTGCCATAATGCGGAAGCACGCTGATCATGTATTCAATCGCTTTCACATCAGATGTTTTGCAATTGCCTAATCCTTCAATCGCCAGTGTTTGAATTTCATTCATGGTGCCGCGATCTTCCAGGCTGCGTTTATTCAATATGGCAATGAGTGTGTTTTCAATTTTCTTCGGGGGAGTTTCCATCAACACAAGCAGTTTCATCACGCGAAGTTGTTCTTGCAGGTTGCTGCCTTTTAAAATCACATCGGCTTCTTCTAATGTGGGAATCACACCGGGTATACGGATGTTATACTTTACACAGAAATTGATCCGATCATCTTTCTGACTTTGATACGGAGTCAATAACGCATAGCTTGAAAATTTATCATGACACCGTTGGGTGAGCAACGTTAAGTCGGCATCCGGAAATTCTTTACGGATCAATTCGTTTTGACCTTCATTATAGGTCATCTTAAAATTCCATGCAAAGTCGTAGAGCTGTTCATGTGCTTTGGGATATTCGTTTGCATTGACGAATGTCGCGAGCCAACCCATCAATTCTGTCTTGCGCTTTGGTTGCGTTTCTTCTCTATACATCGATGACAGTTCGCTGAACAACGTAGCATTCAGTTTATCATCGGTCGCCAGCCGGGCGGAGTATGTTGCATACACGTATTGTCGAAGAGCTTGGGTGCTCTTGAGTCCTTCCATTATCTCCACAAAAGCAATTTCAAATGTTATGGGCCGTGGCAGTCCAAGTTTATTTTCAGAAGCTATTTTAAAGTAAGAAGCGATGCGCGCCTTTTGCTCTTCCTCACCGTTGGTGGATTTCGCTATCAGGTAGTTGATGTAACTTGAAATGGAGTAGTTACCAACACGGCTAAGCGCAGCAAAAGAAGATTTCCATTCCTTTTCATCAACAAACATATCATTGGTCATATACCTGACTATTTCATAAGCACGATCATCGCCAGCCGGATATCGGATTGTATCAAGTGTTGCCAACAGAAAATTCTTATACTCCATCGGATCAAGCTTGAAGCGGGTGAATGAGTACATCACATCGTAGTGAAGTTTTCCGCATTGGTTGTCGAAAGGAGTTTTAATGGCTTCATGAATCACCGCTGTAATTTTTTCCGGTGTCGATAAATCATTTAACCGCGAACGAAACTCCGCCACCCGCTCACGACAGATTTCTTCTTGTGATTTCGTTTTTGAGATCATGTTTCCGTTTACCGAATTGTTAATCGTAATCTGCACGGGTGTTGTGTTATTGTTATTTTGATTGGCAGGAGTTGCTGAGCTATTTGGTAGCAGGAAGAGAGCCGAGAGATTTTTATTCATTTTAATGCGGCCAACATAACTCATCGTGATCTCACCGGATGATACATCGATGATGCGTGCGCTTACTTCGATGTACGATTTCAATTTAGTGTATGTGCCCGAGAGCAATGCATCAATGGGAGCAAGCTGGCCAATCTTTAATGCCGCTGCCGGCTTCATCAGATCCGTAAGAATAAATTCCTGTTCTTTCAATATTGCATCCATGCGGGTGCGCTCAAAGAGTTTTAATTTTTCGGGATGGCCGGAGATGGATCCGATGATGGTTTCCGTCAGGTATTCGCCAAAGGCTTTGGATTGCTCTGCGGAAGATGCCGTAGCCGTGAAAGGCACTACCGCCAGACTCTGAGGGATGGGTGCTGAAGGGGCATCTACAATCTTTTGTGATAGTTCGGCAGTGACAACCGCATAATTCCTTGGCTTTTGTGCATGCAATGCGGCAGGCAAAAAGATCATGATTAGAAAAGCAAGCCGGACTTTTGTTACTATCAACATATCATCAAAAATACTTATTAGGATTCAAAAATGTTATATCCGTTTTCGGTTGGGTCTGCAAACCAAAAAATGATACTTTTCGTATTTGCAATCTGACATAGATTATCATAGTTTCAAGCATTGCATAGATACTTATGAAAAAACTTTATTTACTGATCAGTTTACTCTCTGCCCTCAGTGTTTCAGCCCAGACTATCGATGACTACACGCGCTACGAACTGCTCGATCCGTTTACAAACAACTTCCGGATCTTATACGAAGTAGCAGCCACCACACCCGATGCAACCGTTTATCACAATGCACTTCGCAAAGGAAGTGATCATTTGGTGGATCGTGTTATCGATTTAAATTCCGGCAAGCTGCTCACCTGGACGATCGTGCATGGCGAAGAAGCAAAACGAAATGGACTCGCTTCAGCGGATAAGGACACAGATTACCTGCAGGTAAACTTAGATCATCCGGTGGCAAAAAATTCAGAATATCGTTTGTTGATTGATAAAACCTATAAGGATTCGCAAAGCTACTATGCGGATGAAGACCGGATTATTTTTCATCGTTCGCTGGGCATCAAAAGAAATTCTATTGTGCTACCGAAAGGCTATGAGTTGATTGCGTGTAACTATCCTTCTCAAGTGATGATAGAAACCGATGGCCGCGTAAAAATCAGTTTTGTTAATCGCGGACCGGAAGCGGTACCGCTTCATATCGAAGGCAGAAAACTTTCTCACCTTTTGGTGGCTGCACCGATGATTGCGAAAGACAACACCACGCTGGCGCAAGGCAGAGATAGATCAAAAGCGAGAGTGGGATTTTCTTTTCCCGAACGCGCTTATCAAACCCGTGAGATTGTTTATTTCCTGCAACAGCCCGAAACCCATTCGTTCCGCTTGTATCATGACTACACCGAAACAAAAGAAGGTGTTAATAAATATTTAAACGTAGTGCGAGCCGGAAGCAAAGCTTCAAATCCTTCCGCCTACAACCTTGACACGGGCAAACCATTGAAAGTAGAAACATTGGTAGGTCAGGCGATTAAAGATAAAGGAATTGACATCAGTGCAGATTATTCACCCACTGCCGAAGTGATTGTCATCTGGTTTGCTGCAGTGAAAAAAGGAACTACTACACGCATACGCATTGAAGAAACGTACACCGATCCAAACCGGTATTTAAAATCAAATGATGAATTAGTGTGGGATCGTTCCTTTGGACGTGTTCACAATACGATCACGTTGCCCGAAGGCTGGTGGTTAACAGCCAATGCCATTCCGGCTACCGTGTTTTTGAATGACGAAGGCCTGGTGAGTTTATATTATCTGAATGACGGGCCTGATGATATTGATGTGTTTGTGAAGGCGATGAAGAGGTAAAGTCAGATCTAAAGCCTAAACGCAATAATACTTAACCTAAAAGTTCTTTCACTTTTCTTTCAAGAGTGGGCAGATTTTTAAGGATAATGCCCCAAAGGATATCTTCAGAAACCGAATCGTATCCATGGATAATTCTGTTTCGGGTATCCACTATTTTACAGTATCACTTATATTAATAACAGGGTCAACAGTAAGAATCCTGCTCATGGCCACTCCAATGATCTCAATATTTCGTTCTACTGCCCGCTTTGTTTTTAAGTCTTTTTGGAAATCCTTGAAATCCTTTACATTCGGAATAAACGAATTGATTTCTATTATAGCTTGTTCGATGTCCTTCAGCCACGTCCTTACCTCAACGTACATAGATGAGGATTTTTGATTTGTCAATATTCTCTCTTAAGAAGGGATTTTTAATGGCCTTATGCTCCAGAAGATCGATAGATCGGTTTAGTATCCTCTCCAATTCAAATTTCAGGTCGAAATAATTATTGGTATACTCAATGGGATCGGTTGTCAAAAAGTCAACCATAAGATCAACATCACTCTGCTCATTGAATTTTGTCGTATTGACGGAGCCAAATGAATACAGACTTTTGACATTTTAATTTTTGCAAAGTCTTAGAATCTGATCTTTATAAGTTTCTATTAATCCCATGATTCAAAGTTAGTTATTTTTCACTTTAACCAGAATAGTATACAGCCCGAAGATCTGAAGGAAGTAATGAGGAAGTAAGATTACAAAAAAGATCTTCATGATTTAGTTCTTCAACCCCATTCGGGGTTGTGCTATTTTAATCCATAGACACTCCGGATTCAATCCGGAGCTATTCATATTTTATCCCTTCGGGATAATCGCTATATCATTTTTTTCACCGTTCTGGATAATGACTCAATTCACCAATCCACGCTGGATCAACCCGAAATCCTGAAGGGATTTAATTTGAATAGCCTCGCATGCAATGCGAGGAAGAATGAATGAAAGAAGAGATGAACCCTGAAGGGGTTCAATGACACCTCCCTCACCATGGGAATAAATCATAGGCATCACGCCAGGCTCAATAAATTACTATATTCACCCATCGGCATTATAATCACTCACACTATGAAAAAACTCATCTTCCTCCTTTTCCTTATCCCATTTATCGCCTTCTCCCAACCCTCAAAAAAAATCACCCGTATCGATTCGGTGCTCACCTACTTGCATCAGCGCCAACTCTTCAATGGCACGGTGCTCATTGGCGAAAAGGGAAAAGTACTGTATAAAAAGGCATTCGGCATCGCCAACCCGCAAACACAAGCGCCATTAACCACCGCTTCATCGTTTAACCTCGCTTCCGTATCCAAACAGTTTTTCACAATGATGATCATGCAGCTGAAAGAACAAGGCAAACTGAATTATGATGATGCCGTTCAAAAACACCTGCCACAATTTCCATACAGCAACATTACCATCCGCCACCTGATGAACCAGACTTCAGGCTTGCCTGAATATTTCGACATCGCACAAGGTGATATGACCTTGCTTGACACACTGAATAACCAATCCATGTTGGAGTTACTTGCTGTAAAAAAACCGGCACTCGTTTTTCAACCCGGTGAGCAATGGCAATATTGTAATACCAACTACACCACGCTGGCTTCGGTATTGGAAAAAGTTTCGGGCACCACATCGGATAAATTCTTTCATCAACATATAGCGGGTCCGCTTAAGTTGAGCAATACCTACATCTATCACCTCAGCATGAAAACCTATCCGCCCTCGCGTGTGTTTGGGTTGCACTATGAAGGAGGCAAGTCGGTGTTCAATGACCTGCTGCGTTTTGATGGCATTGTGGGTGATGGGAATGTGTACTCCACCGTGGAAGATTTATATCAATGGGATCAAGCTCTCTACACCGAAAAACTGGTGAGGAAATCCACGTTCGCAGAAGCGATCACACCGGGCAAGTTAAATAATGGTGAAGCAACCAAATATGGTTTTGGCTGGGGCATTATCGAACCGGGCAAAACACTCGCGCATACGGGTGGCTGGGTAGGATTTGGAACGATCATCATCCGCTACATCGATAAAAACCAGACGATCATTCTCCTCGACAACTCTTCCAACTTTTACGCCCATTCCCTGGTAAGAAACATCTGGGAAGACAAACCCATCGCACTGCCCACCACACATTTAATCACTAACGTAAATATAATGGATGGCACCGGCCTGCCCGCCTTCGCGGCAAGCGTGAGAATCCTTAACGATCGCATCCGCGACATTGGTCCACTCACGCCATTCCCCAATGAAAGCATCACCGATGGAAAAGGAAAAATACTCGCTCCCGGTTTCATCGACAGCCATAGTCACCACGACTGGGGCCTTGATAAAAATCCATCGGCTACAGCCGTTACCAATCAAGGCATCACGACTATTGTTGTTGGGCAAGACGGAGGCTCCATACCCATCGACTCCATCATGCTTTCGATGAAAAGTTTTCCGGTCAGTGTAAATGTTGCTTCTTACACCGGCCAGGCATGGCTGCGCGAAAAGTTTATGAAAGGGAGTGTGTTACGCAAAGCCACTCCAACAGAAATTGATTCCATGAAAGTGGTGCTCGCCCGCGAGATGGACAAAGGCTCACTTGGTTTGGGCACCGGCCTCGAATATGAAGCTGCATTTTATAGCACACGCGATGAAGTAATAGAACTCGCCAAAGTAGCGGCATCCAAGGGCGGTCGTTACATCAGTCACTTGCGCAGCGAAGATCTGAACCTGGAAGAAGCCATTGATGAAATCATTGATATCGGGCGACAAGCAAAAATTCCTGTTCAGATCACGCATTTCAAAATTGCTATGCGCAGCAAGTGGGGTAACTCTGCCAGCATCTTGCGCCAACTGGAAAGTGCGCGCCTCGAAGGCATCAACATCACAGCCGATGTATATCCCTACACGATGTGGAACTCCACACCGCGTGTGTTGTTTCCTAAAAAAGATTTCGCCAACCTCGCCAGTGCCGAGTTTGCTACACATGAGTTGTTCGATCCCGCAGCTTCGGTGATGGTGCGCTATTCCCCCAACCGTGGGTGGCAGGGAAAGACCGTAACGGAAATAGCTACACTCAATAACGAATCACCGGCACAAGGTCTCTTGCGCATCATCCGCGAAAGCGCAGCACCAGGTCAGAGCGCTACCATCGTAGCGAAGAGCATGAGTGAAGTGGATATCAGCAATTTTATCAAGTGGTCCTATAGCAGCATCTGCACCGATGGCACCATGAGCGGGCATCCGCGCGGGCACGGAGCCTTCACGCGTGTGCTCGGCCGCTATGTGCGCGAACAAAAACTCATGCCATTAGAAACAGCGATACAGAAAATGACGAGCCTCGCTGCCGAAAATGCGGGCATCAAAAATCGTGGCCTCATTGCCCCCGGCTACTTTGCCGATCTGGTGTTGTTTGATCCGGATACCATCATCGACAATGCCACCATCGAAAACTCCACGGCAATTTCCACGGGTGTGAATCACGTTTGGGTGAATGGTAAACTGGTTTACTCCGAACAGAAAGCCGTGCCTAATTTTCCTGGGCGGTTTGTGAAACGGAATTGAGTTTGTTGATCTTTTTTTTTTGTCATTGCGGGCAAGCGTGATATAGTGATGATTGAAAAAGGAGTTTTGATAAATTTAATCTGCATTAAGATCAGGTTCTGACGCGACCCGCAATCCCGTGGGACGAAGCACGAATGCATTCTTCCTTCAACGATCAAATTTCTTAAACATCTCAAATTCTTTCGGTTCATACCAGGCTGCACTAAGATCTTTCCAATCAGGATTTATAGTTTCAATCAACTCCTGCTTCCATTGGCTATGATATTTCTTCAATTGCTTTTCGCGATGAATCGCATTCTTTATTTCCCCAAACTCTTCGAAGTAAACTAGATTACTGCAATTATACTTTGCTGTAAAGCTACGTTTGTCTCTTTTCACCTTATGATCAAACACACGATTTTCGATATCATTGGTGACACCTGTATAAAGCACGGTGTGCCGATCATTAGTCATGATGTAGACATAGTAGGTCATTGAATAAAGTTAAGTACAGAGTGAGGGATTTCATAGTATTTAAAGCATTTCACTTCAAGGGGATCGCGGGTCGCGTTTTGAAAACACTTAATAGGTACGAAATCCGGTTAACTTGCCCGCGATGACATTTCAAAAATAGTGTGTACTTCTTATTCACTGTGTCATTGCGGGCAAGCATGTGCATCATGATCAAGCACTGGCGCGACCCGCACCTGTCAGCCTTTTGGCTGAATCTCGTGGAACGTAGCACGAGCTAATTTCATTGCCTCACTCGCATCTCACTTCCAAGTCTTGAAGGCTGTCAGTTTTTATCTGACATCAGATCATTGAAACACCCTCACATAATCCACGACCATTCTTTGTGGAAAAACCGTGGTGGCATCCGGACTTCCGGCCCATTCGCCACCAACCGCCACGTTGAAAATAAAAAAGAAGTCTTTTGTAAATGGAACCAGATCAGCCGGAGTAATGTCTATCGTATGATACTTTTTATCATCCATATACCATTTGATTTCCGTGGCTGTCCACACGATGGAATATACATGGAACTCATCTCCTAACACCTGGCCATTCTGTAAGCCTTTGTGGCCTCCATACGAAACATGTTGGCCGTTAAATTCCCAATGGGCCGTTCCATATGCCACGCTGTCGCGTCCTCCGCCACCAATCGTTTCCATGATATCAATTTCTCCGCACTTAGGCCAGCCAATGGTGGAGAAGGAAGAACCCAGCATCCATAGTGCAGGAAAAAGACCTTTTCCTTTTGGCATCATAGCCCGGATGTCGATGCGACCATACGTGAACGTTTTTTTATTTTGTGTAGTAAGCCGCGAAGAGGTGTAGATTTTATTTTCCACCTTTTCAATCTTGGCTTTAATGATCAGGTAGCCATTGTGTACCGTTGTATTTTGTTGCTTATAATATTGAAGTTCGTTATTGAAAGGTCCTGTCTCATAATTCCAATAAGCCGTGTTTAGCTGATCACCCGTAAACTCATCTTGCCAAACCAGGTTCATACCGGTATAACTGGTGGGCGTTGTATATCCTGCGGGTGATATAGGAAGTTCATTGACAACCACAGAAATAGGTTGACTTTTTTCAACAGAAAAATTGTCTGCCGAAAAAGCCAGTACTTTAACAGGGTATGTTCCAGACGAAAGATAAGTATGTGTTGTAGTTCCGTTGGTGGAAGTAAATGGATCATCCAGACCTTCGCCAAAGTAAAACGTAAACTTGACAGCATGATCAGCAGATGCTTTAAGGGTGACCAGACCAGATCCATCCGTGCTGATGGTGGTCTCTACCACCAGATTAGCAACGGTAATTTTTTTTGATGGCTCATCATTCTCTTTACACGCCTGTAACATAATGACCAGGGTGATGATGGACAGGAAGGGGCAGAAGATATTTATGAATAGCTTAATGGTAAAAATGTTATGGGCAGTGAAGGTAACTATTTATTAGTATAGTCAGCTGGCCTTGGAAGGCTTTTGCCTGTTAATGCGTATCGGGAGCTTTCCGTTTCTACTTGTCCGCCTCCTGGCGGATCCCTCACGCGGAGTGCGTATCTTTAATCATGGATGTGCATGAACCGGAGGTGAGGAGTTATAATATGAGCCGGATAAAAAACTCATTATGATTATAAAAACTAAAATTGGAGTGAGAATCAAAGAACTTCGAATGAAGAAAGGACTTACTCAGGAAGGACTAGCATGGAAGTCTGATGTGGATAGAACATTCATGAATCATGTCGAAAATTCAAAAAGAAATGTATCTGTTGATACTTTAGAAAAAATCATCTGTAATGGACTTGAATGTAGCTTTAAGGATTTTTTCAATTCAGATTTGTTCAACACAACCAATATGCCATGATTGATTTTCTAGAGGCTGTAATTACAAGTGATCAGCCTATAACTTGCCCAAAGTGTGGAGTGAGAACAGATATAGTTCTAGACCTATCTCACACAACAAATCAAACTCAGATTCATGAATGTCTGAACAAAGAGTGTAATTATCAATTTATAGTTGAGAAAGATTAGCTTATCTTTAGAATTGTCTACAGCTTTATATTGATGCTAAATTATTATTTCAGTGATTCAATAAGATCCTTTCTTCATAAGAGCACCGAAGAAATAATAGGCTCTATCACTATTTCAAATCAATTTGATTCAACACAACTTCAAAATAAATCTTGGGAGTTGCAGATTCCAATATTGAAGCAGGCTCTTGAAGGTTATGATGGAATAATCTTTTTCGAATTTTCAATTCCTCGAATGGGAAAGCGAATTGATTCATTAATCATTATTGATAATGTAGTCTTTGTTATTGAGTTCAAAGTAGGAGAAACTAAATTTCTGAATTATCAAATTGAACAAGTTTGGGATTATGCACTAGATCTCAAGAACTTTCATAAGCCAAGTCATAACGTTGTACTTGCTCCAATCTTAGTTTCTACGGAAGCTAAGGAGTCATTCCTTACGATTTCAACAACATCCCATAATGACAAATTGATTTTACCCATCAAATCAACAAAGAATGACCTGAAGGAGGCTATTAAAGGAACATTGCAGTTTTTTAGAGATAATGAAGTTATTAATTGTGAAGAGTATGCAAGAGGGAGTTACTCTCCGACACCCACTATTATTGAAGCGGCTGTTTCCTTATACAATAATCACTCAGTAGATGCAATCACTAGAAATGATGCAGAAGCAAAAAACTTAAAACAAACGACAACGGCTATTACGGAATTAATTGATTCAGCTAAAGCAAGTAATAAGAAGGTAATTTGTTTTGTTACAGGGGTTCCAGGTGCTGGTAAAACACTTGTTGGATTGAAAGTTGCAACTTCTCATTTAGACAAGGAGAAGGGACATTCAAGTGTTTATCTATCGGGTAATGCTCCCTTGGTTGCAATCCTACAAGAAGCCTTAGCCAGAGATAATGTTGTAAGAGAAAAAGAATTAGGAAGAAAGATAACAAAGAGCAGTGCTAAGCAAGCTGTAAAATCATTTATTCAAATAATACACCACTATCGTGATGCTTATTTGATTAGTCCCGAAGCTCCTTATGATCATGTTGCCATCTTTGATGAAGCACAACGAGCTTGGAATAAGGAACAGACGGTGAAATTCATGACGCAGAAAAAGAATCAACCAAATTTTAATCACTCTGAACCTGAATTTCTTATCTCATGTCTTAATAGGCATAAAGATTGGGCTGTTGTCATTTGTTTGGTCGGAGGAGGTCAAGAAATTAATACAGGTGAAGCTGGGATTTCTGAATGGTTAAATGCTATCCACACTCAGTTTTCAGATTGGGAGGTTTATATTTCTCCGAATCTTACTGACAGCGAGTATTCGGCAGTTGATTCAATTAAACTTTTGCAGAATAAATCGACAGTTAAGTTTAACGAGGATTTGCATTTGGCTGTTTCAATGCGCTCATTTCGAGCAGAGAACCTATCAAGATTTATTAAGAATATTCTGGATCTTGATATTCAAAATGCAAAAGAGACTTTTAGGAGCATTTCTGAAAACTACCCTATTATTTTAACAAGAGACTTAAACAAAGCAAAATCTTGGTTGAAAGAAAAGGCAAGGGGAAGTGAACGGTATGGAATGGTTGTTTCTTCTCAAGCTCAGAGATTAAAACCATTCGCTATTGACGTTAAGTCACCAATGAATCCAGTGAATTGGTTCTTGGATGGGAAAGATGATGTTCGATCTTCGTATTATCTGGAAGATGTTGCTACTGAATTTCATGTTCAAGGTCTTGAACTTGATTGGTCTTGTGTTGTTTGGGATGGTGATCTGAGATATTCTGAAAATGAATGGAAGACATTTGCCTTTAAAGGGAATAAATGGCAAAACATTCACAGCATAGATCGAAAAAAATATTTGATTAATGCATATCGTGTACTTCTTACAAGAGCACGTCAGGGAATGGTAATTGTTGTCCCTGAAGGCGATAATAGTGACCATACGCGGAAGTCTGAATATTATGATTCAACGTTTGAGTATTTAAGGAACCTGGGATTAAACGTTATTTAGAACGGGAACGATTCAAAAAATAATATCAGATTCAATTACCTCTATCGTGATGATGGTAATTATAAAGTTTGGGGGAGTGAGATTCTATCTAACCCAGATTCCATTTCTTTAACAGAGGTTGAAGCAAGGATAAGAGAATTTCTGATTGATGGAGAGTTCTTTGATCCAAAATATTGGAAAGTGAAACGATTGAAGCATGATGATTGGGTTCCAGAACTTGATCACACATGGAATGAGTATGAATCAATTCAAATAACAGAGGAGAGTACAACTGTTGATTATTCAATCACAGAGTTTTTAGATGAAATAACACATGCGCCTAAATATTGATCAATAGGCTCTACTTTAAGTATTGAGTGATTTTTCCCTCCCTTTCCTGTAACCATTTCCACCCAGCCGAGTATTGTAGTGATATAAACCCCATCATCATGAGCATCCAATACCGCACCCTGCTTGGTTTTATGGTTCTTACTCTCTCCACTCTTCCGGCTTTTTCGCAAGAGGCCAACCTTAAAAAGGAAGAAATCAAAACACAAGCTGTCGTAATCAAAGAAGAACCCCGGACCGATGGCCTGAAAAAAATAATCACCCGCACATCGCGCGATTGGGATTTCAAGATCCACATCGATGAAGAAGCCCTGGAAGCAAACATAGAATTGGCCATAGAGAAAGCCATGCGTGATGTTGAAGTAACATTGGAAAAACTGGAGAAGCTGGAGATCCACATCGAACCCATTGAAATAAAATTAGATCACCTGAACGTGGACGTGAAGCCTATCGACATCCACATTCCCAACCTGAACATCGACATCGAACCCATTATCATTGATCTGGATGACATGGATATTGATGTCGACCTCGATCATGACATTAATGTTGATTGGGATCATGACAACGATGAAGACAATGATGATGACGAGTTTCTGAATAAAAACAAAAACAAACAGAAGGCGAAGATGAAGGATAAATCGAAAATGAAGGACAAGTCCGACACAGAAACGACCAACCAAAAGGAAAAGGATAAAGCGAAGGGGTTGAAGAAGATAGACTAAATGCTTTGTCCTGTTTGAGAGATCAAGCCCGAAGGGCTGATAGGATTGTAGAATATTATCAGAGCGTAGCCTCAAAACTCCGAAGGAGTGACATAATATCACCCCTTCGGGGTTTTATCCGATGCAAATTATCTTTGCTATAACAATGTCATCCCTTCGGGATTGTCAGCATGAAGTAAGGCTAACCCATTTATCAGTTAGGACGCATGCCTAAAAACATCATGTATAGTTTCTTTACATGAGCCGGTTATCATGTGTAAAAAATAGTATTACTTATACATGATCTTTAATAAACCTGTAAACCAAAACCAGCTTAACAAAATTCGTTCATGATAGTAGCAGCAATATGCTTGCTGTTGATTTCAATATCTGCGGATGAATAATTTTTTTCTGATCGTGAACGTCTCTATCTTTGACGATGGCTATCGAATCACTTACCACACTTGAAATTATTGAGGTCATGGAAAACTTTCTTAACCGCAAGCGACCACCCGAGCACATACGTCCTCAACTTGACATTACTTATCAGATAGAAAATCAAAGCATAGTGATCTATGAAGTGCGCCCAAAATGGAACGATCCTAAAATAATCAGGCAGCATCCCATAGCGAAAACTACCTGGGTGAAATCAAGTAATCATTGGAAAGTATTCTGGCAGCGGGCCGATTTGAAGTGGTATAGCTATTCGCCAAAATCAACCGTCAAGAAGCTTCAGGATTTTGTGCAGTTAGTAGAGGAAGATGCGCATCATTGCTTTTGGGGGTAGTTGGTCATAATGCAAGAGCAAGGAAATCTGAGTATCTACCAATCATAGCGCAGCTTTCAAACCACCTTTTCATTAAACGCTTTTCACCTGAAGTTGAATTAATTAAGTGTTTTTCACTTCAGGTAAACGTTTTTCACTGCTTTGATTGGCTCAGTGAGATTCGGCTCGGGATTGAGCACAGTGTTTACATTTTTCTTTCCCTCTTCATTTTCGTAGCATGAAGATCTTTTCTATGGGTAGAGCATGGCGCTGCATTTATATATCGCATATCGCAATTCGCGATATAAGTTTTCACCGACCGCGGATATTTTTCACCCGGTCAGTTACATTTTCTTTTCCACACCAGCATCTTTCATGTGCCTGTAAACCAAAACCAGTCTATCAAATTCCTTCATGATCGTAGGCGCAATATGCTCGTTGTTGATTTCATGATCTGCGGGTGAATAGTTTTTCCCAATGATGAATGCATAATGCATCCAGTCATCGGCTTTGGTAAACTCCCACAGCACATCTTCGTTTTGAAACGTGTCGATGGCTTTTTTGTCGCCCGCTATTTCAATCCAGTATCCAGCACCCAAGCTGATCAGTAGCATGAAGAATTTTTTTCGGTATTCCACCTCGTTCATCCTGTTCTTAAAACTTTCGCGATCGGCTTTGCCTGTCTTGGGTTTGCCCGGCACTAGCCAGATGCCGAAATCTTTTTGCTGAAGGATGATTTGAAGTTGCATCACCTCCGCGAGCGTGGCAGGAGGATTATATTTTTTCAACCCGGCTTCACTTCTTCCATAGGCAATCCATATTGCGCTAAGTTTGCCATCAGGATGATCCGCAGGATCGAGACTGCTCACGATCTGGTTCGGATCATGATTTTCATGCAGTTTTAATCGATGCACGTGATCGCTGATCAACGTGTGAAGTTGTAGCAATTTATTTTTTACCGTTTCGCGTTCTGCCTGAATGTCTGGCGTAGTCAGGCGGGCCTTGCTGCTACTTAGTGCGAGGTAATCTTCCTTTTTAAAATACTGAAGCTTAAACTTGATGTGATCCCAACTAAAGCCTGCGGTGGTTAATGCAATGAATTGTTTTTTTTCTTGTCGCGATGCAATGTCGCGTTGCTTTAATGTAGGATAGAGGTATTCATATTCCTGAATGAGTTCTTCGCTGAGCGGTTCGGCAAATTCATAATAGCCAATGAACCACGATTTCAGATTTTCAATTTCTTTGGGATCGGTGATTTTGTAGAAGAGTTCCTCACCGTCTTTAATGCCATCCAACGTAAAATGACCCGAGCCCACAAAGGCAACCGCTTTTCGAAAGGGCAAATCAAAAATGTATACGTTGGCACGAAAGAAGTTTTTTGTATAAATATTAAGCGTGATGCGACCTTGATAGTTGCGCCAGATTCTTCTCAGCACCTCAGGTGAGGTGGGCACATCCAGTCCGGTCACGATTTCCATCTTGCACTTGGGTGGTATTCTGCTTCTGATAAAATCGAATCCAGTTTCGGAGATGGCAGCTGTGGCGATGTAACAATGTTCTACCTGTTGCAGCAGCTTATCGTTAATGAAGGGTACGGCTAGTTTTTTAATGAGCATGGATATTGGAATGCTGGTTTTGATTTCTTTCAGTTCGCAAATTACGTAACGTAAAGTACAACGCTGTCATCACGGCCCCGATGGATCGGGGGATCCGCGATCTCATCAGCAGTAAACTTATTTCATAGCTAACGGGTACGTTCCGCGCCAATAAAGGTGAAGCGCTATCTTAACGTTACCGTGGCGCGGGATTTTCTTATTTAATCCTTTTATCCACAAATATTCCATCCCTAAGGGCAATGTCATTAAGTTAAGGATCATTAATAAGCGGGTTTAAAGTTAAAAAAGGGTTAAACCGCTTTTGAAGTTTTAAGATTCGACATCTCAAAACTATTAAAGCCTAGCCCTTTTCTTAATACCTCCTCTTAACTTAATGATCCCTTCGCGGGTTCAGATGCTTAGTGTTATGGAGCGCTCCTCATAGATAACCCTGAAGAGGTTAACGACATTTCCTTTGTTGACACACAAAGCCCTGAAAGAGCGGGATCCACATAGCGATGTGGCGTAGCCCATCGCTCGGAGTAAATGAAATCAAATTCAAGCCCTGAAGGGGCGATATATTTTATGCAAACTTAAATCCACATCAATGGGGTTCCTAAAGAAATACGAAACGGAATACGAAGTGCGCTATGTGTGGGATTAATGATTTCGCCCTTTCAGGGCTTAAGTCTGGTGATGTAGGAGAAGCATGGGGCTGCACCCCATGTTGGGAGATTACGCCCTTTCAGGGCTAACCATCATTTTTGTGGTAAAAACATCCATTAGCACTCTTAACTTAATGGCATTGCCCTACAGGGTTATCTGCAATGGGTCGCAATTTATCGCGAAAAGCAATTGAAGAAATACCAACGCGCATGGAAAGAAGAACTAATAGAGAGTACAAATCCTGAATGGAAAGATCTTAGTGCAGAATGGTATGATCCAAAAGAATTTGAGCTATTCAAGAAATTTGACAAGTAGACCACGGTGCCTGTCAGTCCACGACTGAATCCCGATGAAGTGAAAATCATTTGTACGTTATTCATGGAATGACTAACGGCCGATTTTTTTACAAGCACGTGATCTAATTAAGTCATTATCTTTGGTTGCTGAATTACAGGCATGACTTGGCTGTGCCTTATTACACATAACTTACCCTATTTCACTATTCCATGAATCATAAGTTTATTCGTTCCTGTTTTACTTGCTTCATTACTGTGCTGTTGCTGGCAAACTGTTCCAACACTAAAATCACGGACGCAGATACTGCCAATGTGCTAGGAGCTATCGATGCGTCTGGAGAAATGGTAAATGCCGGTGTGAAGAAATTAGCACTCAGCGCCCCGTTGTCACCAGAAGAAATGGATAACATCATGGAAGACGCCACCCGCGTGGCAGAACAATATCATGTGGAAGTATTCCGCGAACCGGATCTGCTCGTAACCGATCTCTTTCCCGCTGAGGCGACCAAAGGAAAGGACGTATTATTGATTTATCAGGGAACGGCCAAAGAGGAGTATCTCCAACTAAAAGAAGACGCCAGAAAACTGGTGGTAGCAGGATTGTATACGGGCAAAGCACGCGAGTCCATAGCAAGACGCATGGGACGACTGCTGGGCTATCCGCCACACCATATCAATAAACTATTGACTGCCAATTCTTCCTTTCGCACGGTTGCTAATTTTGGTGTAAGGGCATCCAACGTATTCCTGTATTATAAAGACCTTGACAAGGCGGCTGACTTCTATTCAAAAACATTGGGGATGCAGCTGGTGGCCGATTACACGATGGCCAAAATTTTCCGAATGACAAGCGACAGTTATGTTATTTTGGTAGACGCCAAAAAAGGAATGCACACGACTGAAGAACCTAAGACCGTGGCGCTGGCATTGATCACCGATCAATTAGACGAATGGTATGCTTATCTTAAAACAACAGATGTAAAAATAAAATATGACTATAATCTAAAACCCAATCGTGCACACGATGGCTTTGTGATCTACGATACCGAAGGATATCTGTTGGAGTTCGAACGATTTAATGCGCATCCTGAAAACGAAAACTTCCTTCCGCAGCTTGATCAACTCAAAACGATAGCAGCTGGCAACCTACCCAGTGAGTTGGGGTTCAAGGCTACTGTAACCTGGCTGTATTATAAAGATATGGTAGCCATGGAAAATTTTTATCAGGAAGTAATGGGCCTCACGCGTGTGGCTGACCAGGGTTGGGCAAAAATTTATAAAGGCTCGGAAAGTGGTTACGTTGGTCTCGTGGACGAGCGCAGGGGCATGCATAGTTTCACCGAGAAAAAAGCCGTGAATGTTTCTTTCATCATGGACGATCTTGATGGCTGGTTTAAGTATGTGAAGGGTAACCAGTCTTTCACGCTGCGTGAAGACACTGTGAGCACCGGGCCCGAATCAAAGTACCGCGCATTTGTCGGTTACGATCCGGAAGGATACTACTTTGAATTTGACACCTTCCAAGAACATGCTGACAACACGTTGCTCATGGAATATCTTTACCCGGAAAATAAGGAGAGTAAAAAATAAACGTATCATGGTCATGCATAAAAATATAAACCCCGCCTTTTTCTTTTTACTTTTTCTTTCGCTGCAACAATGCGCGCCACCAAACAAGCAACAAGAAACCACCTGGCCCGGTGAATCATGGGCCACATCAACACCCGAAGCAGAGGGGCTTGATGCCGCGGTGATCGATTCCATCCATGCTGATATTACGAATGGTAAATACGGATTGATTGATGAGTTTCTGCTCATCCGTCATGGCAAAGTAGTGGCCAGCCATCAGTACAAACAAAACTATGATTCCATTGCCGCGCAGTATGACACCATACCCAACATGTATAACTATGATGATCCCGAATGGCATCCTTATTATCACCGCAGCAATCTGCATTCACTGCAATCCGTAACCAAAAGTGTAACCTCTGTTGCGTTGGGCATTGCCATGGATGAAGGCAAACTGGGCGATGTGAATACCCATCCGATGCAATTATTCACCGGCTATAAGCAGGATTTTACAGACCCACGCAGAAAAGCGATTACGTTGGAAGACCTGCTCACCATGCGCAGCGGTATCGATTGGAACGAAGCAGGATCGTATGAGAATGATGAGAACAGTTGCATTCAGATGGAGAAAAGCGATGCGTGGATTCAATATGTACTCAGTCGCTCCATGCGCGAAGACCCCGGAACTAAATGGGATTATAACAGTGGTGTAAGTATGCTGCTGGGTAAACTGGTGAGTATCAGCACCGGTAAACGGGTAGATGCATGGACAGAAGAAAAATTATTTAAGCCATTGGGGATTAAGAATTATTTCTGGAAGCCTACTCCCGATAATGAAGTAGATACGGAAGGAGGTTTATACTTAAGCGCTCAGGATCTTGCGCGCATTGGCTATTTGTTTTTGCACAACGGCACCTGGGGTGATCAGCAAATCGTGTCGGAGCGTTGGGTGAAGCAATCCACAACACCGGTTGTTACTGATGTAAATCCATCAAACGAAAAGACTGACTCAGGGTATGGTTATCAATGGTGGGTTCCTTCTGTGAAGCCGTTCATCTTTGCGTGTAATGGATACGGTGGTCAGTTTCTGATGGTGGCCCCGGAGTATGATCTTGTTGTCGTGTTTAATGGATGGAATATACACTACAATGAGAATCCTCTTTCTTCTTATGATGCATTGAAAGACAGGATCATTCCGGCTGTGGTGGCAAAGTAACGTATTTAAGTAAGGCTACCTTAATGAGTGCCTGATTTCGTAACACCGCACCAAGCCAGCTGAAGCTATGGTGCCTTGTGCACCAGAGTCGCGATGTTGAAGGAGCTATGAAGCTCGTTGGCACAAATGCGTTTTATTTCTTAAGTTGAATAACATTTTCATTTCCCCCTAACCCAAAAGATATGACTACAACTACTAAACCCGCTACCTGGTTCTGGGTAGTAAGTGGAATTTCACTGATATGGAACTTAATGGGCGTGATGACCTACATCATGCAAGTGACCATGAGCCCGGAAGCGCTTCAGGCATTGCCTGAAAATGAAAGAACATTGATTGAATCTGTGCCCGCGTGGGCGACTAGTGCATTTGCTATTGCCGTATGGGGAAGCACGCTAGGTAGTATTCTTTTACTGATGCGTAAAAAGCTCGCTACCTCAGTATTGATTCTTGCCTTTGCGGGAATTCTGGTGCTGATGTATTACAACCTACTTATGAGTAAATCCATGGAAGTATATGGACCAGGTGGTTTGGCTATGCCCATCATGGTGTTACTATTTGGACTATTCCTTATCTGGTTCTCCCGAAAGTCAGCGGCCAATGGTTGGATAAAGTAAGCTGAGGAATTCTTTCTTTACCCGATGTTGTTATAGGCAGAGTAATTACCCCGGCCGATAACCCGCAACACTTTATAACAATCTTACCATTAACTTTACGGCTGTACTCTCACTTACCTCACAACATATGTACGCAAAATGCTGGCTGATTATTAAGGATGACAACAAACGGACCTTTGAGGTGATCGGTAAAGCGTCAAACGACAATTCGTTCAGCAACAGAACGCATGGCATGCAAAAGGATGGCATGAATGTAACGAGCGTGATTCTGCCCGTAACCAATAAGAACTCCACCAAACAAGGAATAACCTTCATCAACTACACCCAGGAAGATGGGCTTTACGATCGACTGCTGAAGGAGCACAACGAAATCATTATGCGCAATGCGGGGGAGTGGTGATTACTCCATCATAATTTTTTTTGGATCTCTTTAAAGTAACTCAATCGCTCCTGCAGCGAGCTATCGGGAGGGAATTTTTCCGATTGGTATCTGCCCTCTAGAATGAATTTGGATCAACTATTTCAACAGAAAACTACTATTGCAGGCTTCTGAACCCGTATCTGTTGAAGTTCTACGGAAGCTGATTTTGACTATGTGTGGGTGCAGGATTTTGAAACAGGCGAACAACACCTCAATAACTCAAGTGATGCGGCCAATGTTGCAGTACGTGCCATCAAGGCGTATTAAATATGTGACATTCAATTTCAGACTTGAGGAAGCCAATGACTCCTCCTTATTTCTCAGGCATCACGATAAAGAGAATGATGTAGAGTAGAAGCCCGGTGCCAAAGAAGAGGAATGCCGCCAAAAAGAGAACGCGCATAACGGTGGGGTCAATATCAAAATAGTTGGCCAGCCCACTGCATACACCAAATAATTTCTTTTCGCCTCTAACTAATCGCTTTGCCATAAATGGGTGTGTTTTGTGAATTAAAATTACGAAATGGTTTCTTTCCATTCAGATGAATGCTCGATTTTTTTATGATTCGAACTCCATCAGCTATTCCAGGAATAGATCAAGTACTACAATGATAAAAAAATTGTGTAGTGGTGACTAAGTCATCATTTTAAAATGACACATAATTTACCTTCGCACTAAAATATTACTAGCATTGTTTATTCATCAATCAAGCTAAACATTATGAAATCAATCCGGCTAATTATTCTTTTATTAATCGTGGCAGTGACTTGCAAAAATGAGGATTCAACAAATTCAAATCAGACAAAGGTAGTCAACACCATAGCTTCAGGCACCTGACATCACGTACTTTTACGATACCGATAAAGAAGAAACCACCAACTTTACAGACTATAATTTCACATTTAGTTCTTCACTTACCGCTACCAATGGCAACAGCAACGATGACACCATAGATGATCTGCATTTCAATATTTTATTTACAACACCGCCCAACTTTGAAGATTTATCAGGCGATAGGGATAACCAGAGATGACCGACACCAAAATAAAATTGATTGATGTAAGCGGTGATGGCACCGATTATCTGACATTCGAGAAGAATTAATAGCATTTTCCCTGTTTTTCGTTCATGTTATCATTTCAAATAGTGTGTATTGGTAAGCGAAGATTGCGCGCGCTTATTAAAAGTGGGGCAAAAGTCATATTTTTGCACCCGCATGAAAAAAATCATTGAATCCAGGAAGTTATTAGGTGTTGATAAAACAGCTGAATTGAAGGAATTAAAGGCTATTTACAGGAATTTTATGAAGGACTGGCACCCGGATAAATTCCATAATGACCACGAAGCCAAACTGGCAGCCGAAGAAAAAAGCAAAGCTTTTATTGAAGCCTATCACCTGCTGGTAAGCGTTGCGCCTGAAACGCACGCCCAACAGCTGGAGCAGTACACCGAAGTAATCACCTCTTCAAAAATTATTGACTTTCTATTCAAGTCTCAGACCTTGCAGGTGAACTTTGCGGATGGCAGCAGCTATGAATACTTTGGCGTGCCCCACAATATCTACAACAAGTTTCTGCATTCAGAAACCCCCGATCGCTTCGCCCGCAGACACATCTATCATTCTTATGTGTATAGAAAGGTGAGCAAGGCCGCAGACGTTAGTTAATAAATCCTCACAAAACTAGAAAGTAGTGACATTAGTCACCGGCTATCTTTGAAGAAATAGTAGCCGTTCATTGCTCGTAGTTGACTTTTTTTTTGCGACTTCAACTTTTATTTTCAGTTGTCCTTCTGCTGGTTGCAATGGGGTTACCATCGGCATCAAGCAAAATAATTTCATCATAGCCCAGCTGCCAAGGCCCTTTCAGAATCTTCTCTTTGTCCCTTTAACCAAACCAGTTTAGTTTTGCCGGATCCACAAGTTGTTTTCATTGGCGGGGCAAGGTAATCGTACGTATATAAATTCCTGGCATGTTCTATTGAACGGTATTGGACTGTTCAAGGAATGAAATTCAAATGAAAAATAATCAGATAGCCCATTTATTTGTATTTTTAAATAACATCAATAAACGTCAGGTTATGAGAATATTTATTGTCTTGATATCGGTTCTTATTTTTAGCTGCAATCCGGAAAAGAAGAAAGAAAAAGAAACCGGAACGAATCCTGGTGGGAGTAAAGTTATTAAAAGCAAGTATGCTGATGGGAAAACTAAAGCGGAGGTCATTTACAAAGACGGAAAGAAAAATGGCATGTCAAAGTCGTTTGATCGAGAAGGAGCTTTGATGTTGGAGTTGCCCTATGTCAACGACAAAAAGGAAGGCATCTCAAAAAAATATTATGAAGGAGGGAAGCAGATGTATCAGACTACCGAATACAAAGAAAATCTCAAGGATGGTTTACAAATCAAGTATCGTGAAAATGGTGATCTGATGTCTGAAGCCCGATATGAAAAAGATCTCCCTTGCCAGGGTATCAAAGAATATTACAAAGACAAGTCGTTAAAAACAGAATATCCCAAAATCAACATTACTCCGATTGATCAATTGGAAAAAAATGGTGTTTATATTTTGGAAACTTCTATGTCTGAAAAAGTGAGAGACGTAAAATATTACACTGGCAAATTAACTGATGGGTGTATCACACAAGATCTTTATAATATTTTTGTTGATGAAGCAACCAACAAAGGTCGTCTTCGATTCGATCTGCCACCCGGTGGATTTAGAATGGAAGAAGTCAATATTATTGCCGTTGTTGAAACAATTTATGAGGCTGTAAACTGAACTGTGTCAAAGTAAGACAAACACTAACTTTGACACATAATGAAAGAGAAAGGACAATTCAATTTAGAGGAGATCAAGAAAA
>JAYVTC010000188.1:0-3296 GCA_043774745.1 Cyclobacteriaceae bacterium
CTTTTCCAATTGTGTTGCCATAGAATAAACCGATAGAGTTGGCAACAAAGAAATGACCAAAACCACACGCTAGCAAGATGTACTTGATCGGAGGGTTACCATGGAGGTAGTAAAGTCCATTTGGTAAGTCCTGTACATCTAAAATCAATTTTCCTTTAGCACTTAGACCTGATTTCACTTTGCTATTTTGAGAGTTGAATAGCGTGATCGAAAAATCTTGTGGTATAGTTTCATCTGAAATGGTGGTTACATTACTGTCTTGCAAAAACACATCTTCAATGATCAATTCCTTTTGCACCGGATTTGGAAATGCCTGAATTCTCTGTTGCTGTGCACCTCCACCTACGTTAATTGTCAAAGAGTGTGTCCAAGAAGGTCCGCATGTATTCGAAGGAGAGCAATATAAAACATATGTACCATTTGTAGCAGACGTTCTTATACCCGGGGTAGCTGTGTTCCTGCCACTGACAAATGAAAACCCAGAAGGCAATACCCATGAATAGGTAGTAGCGCCAGGCACAAAATCAACCTGAAAATTATAAGTACAACCTGAACACAACGAAACAGGATCAACGCCACGATATCCATTTGGGTAGATAAGAGTCGTGTTATCTGCTAATGGTATACCAACGTAAATTGACTTAGTTACTGGTGCAAGAGCTCCGCATGGCCCCGTTATATTAGCTATTATATCAACTGTTCCATTGTAAGCATTTTGTCGAACCACCGCGCCCTGTTGATCAATTGTTAGCGCACTTGTATTACTTGTTGTCCAAACAACACTAGTACTTGCGGGTTGATTTTGTAAAACATACTGTCCGGTGTTGCATATTAAATTAACTCCGGAAATTTGTGGTGGCGTGGCAGGATTAAATTTATCAAGACCGATTGTTAAACTTCTAGGCTGTGACTGAAGAGAGCAAACATTGGCCACAACCGTTATTACCCCTCCAGAGTTACCACTTGGCGTGACTGTAATTGAAGATGTGGAACTTGTGCCTTGCCAATTACTTGGAAGTGTCCAGGTATATGTAGTTCCAGCCACGCTAGTCACTGAATAAGTCTTTTGAGATAAATCCGTACAAATTACACTAATTGGTCCTGTAATCGTGCCTGGCGTT
Source organism: Cyclobacteriaceae bacterium (assembly GCA_043774745.1). GTDB lineage: Bacteria > Bacteroidota > Bacteroidia > Cytophagales > Cyclobacteriaceae > ELB16-189. Next base: position 1,122 of record JAYVTC010000188.1, read on the forward strand.
GGAACTGTTCGTCCTAAATTAATTGTGCTCCAATTTGAATAAAATGGACCTGCGGTACAGCTTGTATTCTTACCACGGACCCGAATAACCCCTCCTGTACAATTATCAGGAGTAACTGTGATCGTTCGAGTTGTGCCACCACTAACAACAATCCACCCAGCGGGTATCTCCCATTCATAGCTATCGACTTGTTTCGGAGAAACATCACCAGTGCCAATGTTAGGATAGTTAATTTGAGGTACCGAATAAATCTGATTGCTTGTTACATTAACATTAATAGAAGTAACTCCAGAAATTGCACCTGGAACTACCCCATTTATAGAAAGAATCGGAATTGCCAAAGTTTTTGTAGCATTTCCAGTAGTTGGATTACAATTCCCTACAACTTGAACTGATCCGCTACTTGTAGTATTAACCCATTTTATTTGAACTATATTTCCTCCAGTAAAAGTGGAAACGTTACCATTCAATATACCTCCGGTAATCTCACCGTTTGTAACTGTCCAATTATAAGTACATGCTGCTGTGGATGTATTGGTTACTGTATAGGTTATAAATTCACCAGGACATTTAGCAAAAACTTCGTTAGGAGATAAGCTTAGGCTCTGCGCATTTGCGTGAAAAAAAAGCAGCGTGCTGAAAAGCATGACTAATAATTTTAGTTTCATAGGGTTTATTTTCAGTTTAAGTAAAAACTCATGTTGATAACAGTAATGGGTGAGAATTTGACCTTGAACTCATTAATATCAATTTTACCATTGAACCCAGGGCTATTAGGAAAATCAATATCGGTTACTTTGTCTTTTTCCCTTCTTATTCTATACATAAAACCTACTGAGCTCTCTATCGAAATGGCTAACCAATCTGCCGGTTTATATTTAAAGCCCAGAAAAGGCATAAGGCCAGTTTCAAAAGTTTTATCCGTAACCTGTACTAGGTTAGGTCCTGGATATATTACCATTTTAGCTTTGTCCAAAGAGTAAAATACACTGAAATCGACACCATAGAAATAGGAGGCCTTTGCACTAATGTCTTTTTGAAACTCGTAGCCTACTCTCAAATAAGGAGCAATGAGGTCCATTTCATTATTCCTTGGATCATTGATCTGGGCTGAATCATAAGTTCTGTTATCAACACCTAACCGAAAGCGCCAGGCTCTCTTACTCAATTGATTTCTCACATAGTTAAAACGACCAAATAATGTTGCTGCCGGAATTTGATTTTTATTAATTAGCCAAAGGAGATCTACACCAACTTCCAACTGTCTGGTTGTGTCCTTAGCCAAATCCTTTTTTCCTTTCTGTCCTGATGCTACAACAGGCAAAAGAATCAACAAAGCCAGCACTATTTTGATAACGGTCAGGGGTGCAATTTTTTTCATAATTGGTTAAGGTTTTACTTATAAACTTACACCCAATTTTTCTTTGCTTCACAACAAACGTATGGGCATTTCTTATTTTAATCAATCGTAGATCTACTATACTTTCATAGTAGATCTACTCTATTTTCATACTTACATTACATCGCCCTTTGCTCAGATCAAACCTTGTTTAGAAGTTAGCAGAATCAGTTCCTCCTTGGAGGATACACCAAATTTCTTGTACAGATCTTCTCTATGCTTCTCCACCGTGCGCGGGCTTTTAAAAATCATATCTCCAATTTCAGTGCTGCTGTGCCCCTTGCAAAGTGCGGTGAGCAAGATTTTTTCTTCTTTCGTCAATATAGTCATACCTGCAACAGGCGGTGCTGCGCCAAGGTGTCTTTGTATAACCTCGCCTACACGATCTGTCATATAAAATCCGCCATTAAAAACAGTGCGTATGGCTTTAATGAGCTCAGTTGGGTTGTCATCTTTTCCAATAAAACTCTTAACACCGCTTTTATATAAATTCACAATGTTCTCCTCCAGATCATATTGTGACAGAATGATAATTTTTATTTCAGGAAAGCGCTCTTTTACCTGAGTGGAAGCTTCCAGGCCGTCCATCTCTGGCATTCTAATATCCATGAGAATAATATCAACAGCCACCTCGTTTAGCTTTTCAAGCAAGTCTTTTCCATTCTCAGCTTGCAACTCCACCCTAAGATCACTTTCTGAATTGATTAGAGATGTAATGGCATTTCTAAATATGAGATTATCCTCGGCTATACCTAATTTTATTTCCATGATTAAAC
>JAYVTC010000189.1:0-32430 GCA_043774745.1 Cyclobacteriaceae bacterium
TATTCTTGCTGGCGTGGCCATTCTTCTGTTTCTTATTGCTGGCTATTTACTTTATCCAAAATTTGTTTCATCGCAAGGACAGGACTTGGTAATTGATAAATCCATTGCTGTGCTTCCTTTTGTTGATATGAGCCCGGGTAAAGACCAGGAATACCTAGGTGATGGCATTGCAGAAGATATCATTACAGCATTGTCACGCATCAAAGAACTAAAAGTGATTGGCCGCACATCCTCATTTCAGTTTAAAGGAGAAAAGATTGACTTACGTGATCTGGGTGAAAAACTAAATGTAGCGACCGTGCTGGAAGGCAGCATTATGAAATCGGGAAATAGGGTTCGCATTACAGCACAGTTGATCAACGTCAGTGATGGTGCACATGTCTGGTCGGAGCGGTACGATAAAGACATGGATGATATTTTTGCCATACAGGATGAGATTTCAAAAGCGATCTCGAATAAAATGAAGATCAGTTTATTAGGAAATACGCAACACAATAAGGAAAGGCCTACCGCTAATACTGAGGCCTATGAAAATTATTTGCGAGGGCAACAAATTTTGGCGCCTTCAAAGGGCTACCAGGCCAAGCCGTATTTTGAAAAGGCGATACAACTTGACTCAACCTATGCCGATGCGTATGCCGGATTGGCATGGTCTTATTTTTTTTCATGGAAACTGAGCTATTCGGAAAGTGCTGAAAAAATGATGCCGCTCGCGCTAAAGGTTCTTGAGCTGGATCCGGAATCCGAGAAATCACATTATTTATTTTATGTGATTCAGAGCAACTGCAACTGGAATTGGAAATTAGCGGACGAAGAATATAAAAAATACATGGCTATCAATCCACGGCCTTTGGCAGGCCATGCCCAGCTCAGAGGAGAGATTATGGGAGATTTTAAAGGTGGGATTAAAGAATTTAATATTCGACTGGAGTCTGACCCCATCAATAAAGTTGACCTGAGATTGATAGGGAAAGTATATGCCCTTGACCATCAATTTGTCAAAGCTAAAGAAATGATTAATAAAGCTATTGAAATCGATCCTTATCAGGCTTTGGCTTATCGGGGCCTTGCCTATTTAAACATCATGGAAGGCAACTTTCCAATGGCCTTCGAAAACTTAAAGAAAGTTGGGGAACTCGATCAGGGTATCGATGGCGATGAGCTGCGTATATGGGCGCTTACGAAAGCACACAGAGTGAAAGAGGCAGGAGAAGTTTATGCCTTGATGGATTTTTCGAAAGTTGCTACTTCTCGGAGTAATTCAGCAAGGGCAAAAATTGAATTTTGGTTAGGGCATAACGATGAGGGATTTCGTTGGCTGGAACTTGCCTATGCAGAAAAAGAATTTGATGTACAGACCATTCGATTTAATCCTGAGTTTGATATTATTCGCGATCATCCGCGTTTCAAAGATTTCATTAAGAAAGTACCTTTCCCGCCAAATGATTTGTGAAATGGGATCTATCATCTCAAGATGCGTGATGCCCAAAAAAATATAGTCATCTGCTTTCGCGAGAGCAAGGCAGCGGTCTCATCAATATCTAAATGCTTGAATTACAAAGGTGGTTATAGCAACTAGATAACGACCCTTTGTGTACTGCTACTTATCTGGTGCAGAAGTCTGAATATCACGCGCTTTTACACGAACAACTTTTCCGTTTTCTGAAATAACCAGTTCGCCATCTTCTTTCTTAGTCTGTTCAATAAGTCGTTCAATGGAAAGCTTTACTCCCTTGGTAATCTTATCTATCGTGGCATCAATTTCTGACTGTTTCATTTTTGAGATTGAATGATTCTCCAAATATCGGAATTATAAATAGTAGTTGCACGTTTCTCAACTCCACTGGCAATTATTTCAGGTGTGGCGTTGGAATTATTATAGATAACCCAAGTGTCAACGGCATTTTGAAATAATCCAAAGAAATTTTTTATCCCCCGGTAGTACCGTCTTTCAATCGTGGATGGAGGAATAGTATGCCCGCCTTTCTTTACTCTTTCAATAACTCTGTTCTTTGCCAGTTCAACAGACTCCAGCCAAAAATAGACCAACAGAATGGAGTAGCCTTCCTGTTGTGCATCCTTTAAAAAGGAAACATAACTTTTAGTGGAAAGTGTGGTTTCAAAAGCAAAGTCCTTTCCTTCCTTCAATAATTCCTTAATGCGATTAAGCATGATCCTTCCTGCCTGAAACGAAACAGTCTCAGGCTGAAAGGGGGAAAGCCCTCTCGCAATTTCATCGGCATTAACAAACTCTTTGCAGTTAAGCATCTCAGGCAAAACAGTGAATGATGTGGTTGTCTTACCGGCTCCATTACAACCTGCAATGACATAAAGATTGGGCATCGTGCAAATTAACCAAAATAGCCTTAAAAGAGTATATTTGAATGATGCCTTCCATAATCCCCCACTCCGAACCTGCCTACCGGACAGACAGATACGACATCTTCATTAGTTATCGCCACAATGATAATCGAAGCGACTGGGTAACGGAGTTTGTAAAAGCCTTGCAAGAAGAATTAGCGGCAACTATCAAAGAGCCGCTCACCATTTACTTCGATAAGAACCCCCACGATGGCTTGCTTGAAACCCACAACGTAGACAAAAGCCTGGAAGGTAAACTGAAGTGCCTTATTTTCATTCCCATTATTTCCCAAACGTATTGCGATCCAAAATCATTTGCCTGGCAACATGAGTTTGTGGCGTTTAATAAGTTGGCAAATGAAGATCAATTTGGGAGAGATATTAAGTTGAGCAATAGAAATGTAACTAGTAGGATTCTTCCGATCAAAATCCATGACCTTGATGTGGAAGATAGGATAGCAATTGAAACTGAAATAGGAGGTGCGCTGAGAGCAATTGAGTTTATTTACAAAGAAGCAGGAGTCAATCGGCCATTAAAACCGACCGACAGTAAAACCGATAATCAAAATAAAACTGATTATAGAAATCAGGTTAACAAAGTTGCGAATGCTCTTAAGGAAATCATCCTGGCAATGAAGGCCCCAGCAGCAAACCAAAGTCCTGCGGTAGAAAACACTAAGCTTAAATCAGAGCCAAAGCAAGGAAAGAAACAAAGTAAAATATTCCTCGTTGCCTCAGGCATTGTTATTCTTTCCGTACTTATATATTGGCTATTACCTGCCACAAAACAGGCCACTACACCTTCCTCTCCGGGTGTAAGCAAATCCCTGGTTGTTCTTCCCTTTGAAGATTTGTCGCCAAACAAAGATCAGGAATGGTTTACCGATGGATTGACGGAAGAATTACTAAATGGACTGTACACCGTTTCTGAATTGAAGTTGATTTCAAGAACCACTGCCTTTTCTTTTAAAGGCAAAGGGTTATCGGCCAGGAAAATTGCTGACTCGTTACATGTTTCACATGTGCTGGAGGGATCCGTTAGGAAGGCAAACGACATGCTTCGCATTACCGTACAATTAATTCAAGCCAGTGACGATTCTCATCTCTGGTCGCACACCTATGATTATAAAAAAGATTCAATCTTTAAAGTGCAGGAAGACATCGCTAAAAATGTTACGCATGCGCTGAACATACTCTTAGATCCCGCCCAGAAGGAAAATATGTTTCGGAGCGGCACAACCAACGTAGAGGCCTATGAAGAATTTTTGAAAGGAAGAGCCATCTATCACGAAGCTCATGTAAGTGGTAAATTCGAATTGTTGGCCCAGGCGAATATCCATTTTGAAAAAGCGGTGGCGCTGGATAAAGAATTTGCAGAAGCTTATTATCAACACTCGGATTTATACATCCATAGTATAGGAGGAAAAAATGCTAAAACAATAACAGGCCTTTCGGATGAACGCTTGTACGATCAGATGAATAACGATATTAAAACGGCTATTCGTTATACTAAATTGCCCAACAGGAAATTAGGTTACGAGTTCGTTGAAAACTTTTTTTCCAATGATTGGAGTCAAATTCCAGCCTTCCTCCTAAAAGACGAATATGATCGGCCAAATGGATGGGAGAGCTCTTTAATTCTTATCTCACCGGATTTTGTTTATAATCTTTATAATAGAGAACTTAAAGTAGACCAGTTTAATGACATTGCCAGGGGTTCAGTAGCCCAGGCGCTTATTGCCAAGAATCAATTGGATAGTGCTTTGGCTCTTTATTCAAATTCATCCCGAAATTTTACTAATGTTTTAACGGAATCATTAATACTGCTCCATAAAAAGGAATATGAGCGAGGATTTGATCTATGGACAAATAGTGATTTTGGTAAAAACTACCAATCTATTTTATTTGAATTGCTCGCGGGCAAATACCAGAAAACTTATCGTCAATTAAATCATTCTATTGATTCAATTGGTTTTGATATTAGTAATTTAAATTTTCTAAGCCCCATACAAATTTATAATGCGATTGGCGAATACGATAAAGCAGACGCATTGGCTCACACTATTGACGAACGGCTTCTGGGCCATCCCTCGCTTAGCTTTAATATCGTAGCCTACGGATTGAACTTTCATTTGAGTGCCACACCTAATTTGGCAGCGCGTCTCCGGGAATTAGGAATTGACCCGGTCGAATTTGAAAAGAAAAAGTATTATAAGTTTCCGTTGGTTCAACTAAAACGCTAAATAAAAATCGTCAGTAAAAAACGACTGATTTAGGCGTTTGATAATTTTACTCGCTTCAAATATTATCTTTGATTATGGCCTCTCTTATTGCCGGTTACGAATATGACATTTTTTCTCTTAACGCTACAACGATAACCTAAGCAGCCAGCAGAAGAAAAATAAACTAGCGTACAGAGTGACCCTCATTAACTATTTTCGAAATGCCTTTAATTATGGCGTCTCAATTTAATAGAAATTTCAAATGCGCATTATCGCCTCCATCTTCATTATTGACTCTTAGGTATTTAATTGATAAATTTATTTTCTGATTCCAACTAAGACCCAAATAATATGAGCAAGCTAATTTCGTATGGAGCAATCCTTGCTTTGATGAGTGTTCTTTTCTCATTTAAGACTAAAAGCGACCAAGGAAATATTATTACTATTGACGATGGGGTAACGTACTACTGGCGTGCTGACAACTGCGTTGCGACTTATGTGCCCGCACTCACCCAAAGGAGTATGACATCAGCCAAAGGTTTCTATATGGTTGACGTAACTTTCCAACTACCTCAAGGGCATTGCGATATCCCCGCGAGGGGAACGACAGTGACTCGTTACTCAGGTCAGGATCAGCGGGCAGTCATCCATTCCGATGGATTTGTGCAAGGCCAGGTATTGGTGAGGCCTAACTAGAAAATAATCGTTGGTAAATGTCCTTCATAGTTGCCGGCATTTGATACGTCACTTGTCTGCCGGGCCTTCATCTCTTAACGCCACACCCATAATCATTAGAGTACTCATACGACTTGTTATTTCATCACGATCAAATACTCCACAATATCCGCCAGGTTCTGATCAGACAATCCGAGTGAAGACGGTTCTGGCATCAGGCTGTTGGATTGCTTTTTTCGAGAAGCAATTGTTGTTGTTGCAATAGTATGCTTGATGCCACTTAAATCTTTAATCACTACGGCCTGTGCTCCATCGGCAATGAGAAATCCAAAAAATGAATCTCCGCTTTTCGTGGTGATGTGCCAGGCTTCATATCCAAACACGATGGCTGCGTTGGGATTGACAATTGCATCTAGTAAAGCTTCGCGTTGAAACTTGTTTTTTATTTCGGTAAGGTTAGGACCGATATCCATCCCCTTATTTTTTACGCGATGGCACGAACTACAATTCTTAAAAAAGAGAGAATCACCCGATAGAGCATTGCCTTTCATTTTGGCAATTGAAGCAATAGAGTAGGTTTTGCCAGAACCAGGTTTCTTAAAATAGTTGGCTGCCTGCACTCTTACTCCCAAATCAGGGTTATTGAAAATCAATGCTTCCACCTCGGGAAATAATTCTGATGGCAAACTATTTTCAGCACGCATACTTAACAGCATCTGGCCACCGACAACATCCTTAGCCATCGCTTGTGCATTCCATTTTTTTTCATCGAACGATTGACGCTCATCTAAAATAATTCCTTTCTTCACTTTCATCGCACTCACTGCTCGGGCATGGTTAAGATCAATGCCAGCACCTGCTTTGCCCCAGTTAATCAAATCAAACCAATCATTGCTTTGGCGGAAGGCAAGCCAATAGGTAGCTTGTTCGGCAATGACTGAATCTTTATTTTTTGACAGATCAATTATGGCCAGCACAGATTCTTTTTTGGAAGTAAAGGCCAAAGCTGTAACCGATGCCATTCTTTCCTGCGATGAAAGTTTGGAAGAAACTGCCCGTGCTTCAAAATCCGCAATTGCAGCAGCAGGATGCAATCGCCACATCATTGAAGCCAGTGGCGCATTCCATTCTTCTGGTTTTTGGTTAGTGCTACCAAAGAGTTGTTTTAATTCAGGATATAGTTCTTCGGCATGACCATCGCAGGCCGCGCCAATTGCTTCGAGATACCAACGATCTTGACCATCATATTTTTCAATCAGCTTCAAAAGAATAGGTTTTGTTTTTTCAAACGGAAGATCGCGCAAAGCAACAGCTACTTCTCTCCGAACAAATGCAGATGGGTCATCAGAAAGTTTTTCAGCCACTGGAATGATATCTTTTTCTACTTGTCGTAACGCTCTGAAAGCAACAGTTCTGATTTCAGCATTGGAGTGGTTAAGAAGTTTGAAAGTTTCATCTTTTCCTTTTTCGCCCAATTGAGACATCAACCATACCACACGTGCCTGGTGATAAGGATTGGAACTGTTCAATAAAACTTTTACATCATTGATTACATGTTCGCCTTGGGCTTTTAGTTTTTCAAAACCCTGGTAGCGAATATTAATCGCTGGATTTTTTAATGCTTCTATTTGTCCAACTGTTGAGGTGAGGTCTATGGTGGGGGCTTTCGGATTTTTACCTTTGGCCGTGATCCGATAAATCCTTCCATAGCCAACGGAGTCTTGCATTTGATGACCGCCAACAACGGGATCATGCCAGTCGGCAATGTAGATGGCTCCATCCGTACCAATGGTTACATCGCTGGGGCGAAACCATTTAGTGTTGCTGGCATTTTGTGCTGAGTCATTCCACACATAGCGTTCATTTTCCTGTGGCAGTGATGTAATTAAATTCGTTCTCTTGCCAATGTCGTAGCCTGAGTTTTTGAGTGTTGGCTTGTAACCAAAAATTACATTGCGACCTGCTTCAGCGCTGAGCACCATGCCGAGGTACTGCTCACCTAATGCATCACTTTCATTTACGGCCACGCCTGTAGGTGAGCCCGCGCCTGACTGATCTCCAGCAGGCATTACTCCAGGATTATCCTGATGCCAGTGTGCTTCAAAGATATCTTGTCCGGGTCGTTGATCGGCTTGCCAATAGCGTGTGCCATCGCTGCTGAAGTAGCCGGCATTTCCTCCTTCCATCAACCATGATGTGCGGCATGCAACCACCTGATCATCGTTATCATTCTGCCAAAGATTTCCATAGGAATCTACCATCACTTCATATGAGTTTCTGAAGTTATGACCCATTACTTTTAGTCCTGTTCCATCAGGGTTAACTCGTAATGCAAGACCGCCTACCCACACATGTCCATCATCACTTTTCATGTTTCCCTGGTTGGTGAGATTGTAGGGTGTTCCACCGGTGTACACGCTACCTGACCTAAGCGTCCATCCGGATTTGTCGGTCACGATGTGAGGTCCTGCGTTTCCTGTATTAAAATAAAAATTGCCATCAGGTCCGGCAACCAACGAATGCAGTGAATGATCATGATCTTTTCCTCCGAACCCCGTGAGAAAAATTTCTTTTGAATCGGGTTTATCATCACCATTGGCATCCGTATAAACAATTAAATGAGGCGCGCACGATACAAATATTTTATTACCAATCACAGCAATGCCCAATGGTGAAATCAAATCTTTATCTTCTACAAAAACTTTTGAATCATCGGCTTCACCATCACCATCCGTGTCTTGCAAGATCATGACACGATCACCTTTCGGATGATGTAAAAAGTGCGTTGAGTCATTATTGAAGTTGCGATAGTTGACAGCTTCCGTTATCCAGATGCGACCTTTAATATCGACATCCATATTGGTAGGATTATAAAATAGGGGAGACTGCGCCCATAAGGTAGCTTCGAGATCATCCGGCAAAAACAAATCGTTGGTGATCTTTTTTTGATGGCACGACATTAACAATGAAAACAAAGCGATGAAGAGAAAGGATAGAATTCGCATAGCGTTTTAGGGTAATAGTCAATCAGGAATAGCAACTTTATATATCAATTTCAGAAAAAGCAAATCGCCAGCGGGAAAGTGTTATTTTTGAATTACCTGCACAGCCAGACAAGATAATTAATTATGCTTAAATCAAAGACTGCCATTGCAGATGGAAAAGGAAATTTTTCCATTCAACAAATAGAGATTGATGATCCTCAAGGTGATGAAGTGCTGGTGCAGCTAAAAGCGGCAGGCATTTGTCATACGGATTGGGATTCGCAATCGTGGGGCAAGCCATTAATCATGGGACATGAAGGAGCCGGTATTGTTAAGAAGGTTGGCTCCAAAGTTTCTTCTTTGAAAGAAGGTGATTCTGTCATTCTCAACTGGGCTGTTCCTTGCTACCAATGTTTTCAATGCCAGGAAGGAAACCAACATTTATGTGAGGTCAACTCAGCCGTAGTTGCGGGAAATGGAGTAAGTAGTGGTCATGCGCGTGTTGAAGCCAGCACATTAAACGGTGTACCATTAGAACGGGCCTTTAGTCTTGGCACGATGTCGGAGTATGTGCTGGTACGAGAATCAGCTTGTGTTAAAATAATAGTGGATATACCATTTCCTTCGGCTGCCATTATTAGTTGTGGGGTAATGACCGGCTATGGATCCGTGGTGAATGTAGCGAAAGTGAAGGCTGGATCATCCGTAGTGGTGCTGGGTACGGGTGGGGTTGGTCTTAATGTGATTCAAGGCGCAAGAATTTCTGGAGCCTCAAAAATTATTGCCATTGATATAAATAGTTCACGACTTGAAATGGCGAAGCAGTATGGAGCTACGCATACTATTCTTGCTTCAAAGAATGATGAAGGTTTATTGGAAGCTGCAAAAAAGGTTAAGATTCTTACCGAGCGCGGTGCTGATTACTCTTTTGAATGTACTGCGATTCCATCATTAGGTGCAGCACCGCTTGCTATGATTAGAAATGCTGGCACAGCGGTGCAGGTAAGTGGCATTGAACAGGAAATCAAAATAGATATGCGTCTCTTCGAGTGGGATAAAGTTTATATCAATCCACTCTACGGAAAAGCAAGGCCACAAATTGATTTTAAAATTTTGCAGGAGCTTTATGCCAGCGGTCAATTACAACTGGATAATATGGTGACGCAAACCTATCCACTCGATCAACTTCAAAAAGCTTTTTCAGATATGCACCATGGACTCAACGCAAAAGGAGTTATCATCTTTTAATTTACTGATCATGTCTAAATTTTTTACCACAGAGATTTCCAATCCTGATAATGAATTTGATCATCTCCGTTTTATCACTGTAAAAAGTAAGGCGTTAAAAAGAAGAGCTGATATCACGGTTTACATTCCTCAAAAAGTTGATACCAATCTTTCATTGGATGTAGTCATCCTTCTTCATGGTGTCTATGGTTCGCATTGGGCATGGGCTATGAATGCTGGAGTTCACAAAACAACGGATCGGTTGATCCAACAAGGAAAAATGCGACCGATGGTTTTGGTCATGCCTTCCGATGGTCTTTATGGTGATGGCAGCGGCTACTTGCCTCATCAAACTTCAGATTATGAAAAATGGATTGTTGAAGATGTGATTGCAGTAATTCAAGAGCAGATTGCAGGTGTAAATCATAAATCTAATTTCTTTATCACCGGCCTTTCTATGGGTGGATATGGAGCGTTGCGATTAGGCGCAAAGTATCCAAATGTATTTCGTTCATTCAGCGGTCTCTCATCCATTACAGAATTTTCGCAGATGAAAATATTTCTGGAAGAAGGTGAATATGATAGACTAACCGGTTTAGTTACGAAGCAAGATAATGTTTTGGATTGTATACTTGCCAATAAAGCGAAACTTTCTCATTTCTATTTTGATTGTGGAACGGAAGATATTTTGATTGAATTCAATAGGAAACTTCACCAGAGTTTAGTGCAAAATGAGATCAAGCATACTTATAAGGAAAATTCAGGAGCCCATCAATGGGATTATTGGAGAACTTATATTGAAGATTCACTTTTGTTCTTCAATGAATTTACTCGAGATTTCTGATCAGTAGACAGACAATTTAAAGATGTTATTTGAAGGCCAAACGTATAGACTTCAGTAGGACCTTAGGCTCGGTCTATTTTGTAAGGATAGACTTCAGTCCATCCTGAACCATCCCTTATCATGATTAGAGCCGTTGGCTCGGCCCATCTGGTTTTACCTTTCGCTTATTAGATGTCCCGTTCCTATAGAACTTGAATTGATTTTCAATTTGCTTTGAAATAGTCACAAACGCCATTCATTATGCATTCCGAGCACTTAGGATTTGAAGGCCGACAGATTTCCCTACCCAAAAATGAAATGGCCATGCCCGCTTCGCCCCAATCTTTGGGATCCAGTAATTCCATCATTTGCTTTTCCAATTTCTTGGGATCGGTTCCCTGTGCGATGCCAAGTCTTGGAGCCACACGCACGACATGAAGATCGACAATAATTCCTTCAGGTTTCAAGCCTGCTTCGCGCATGATCACATTAGCCGACTTCCTTCCGATGCCTGGCAATTCAATTAACCCTTCTAAAGTAGTGGGTATGTTTTTATCTTCTTTAACATGGGAGGCTAATTCTATCAACCACTTCGTTTTGTTACCGAAGTTTCGAACATCATTGATGAAAGGAAAAAGTGATTCGGCATTTGCTTTAGAGAGCGCCTTCATATCAGGGAACGCCTTAAAAAAATCAGGGGCAATTTTATTTATATGCCGATCCGAATCCTGTGCAGAAAGAACGACTGCCACAAGGAGTTCATACGCATTGTTATAATCGAGTGGGTGTTTTTTGCCTTTGTATTTTTTAATCAGCGGCTGTATTTCTTTTTGCCATTCGTGGGTTGCCATAGGGATCTGAATTTACGTTGATAAAATTAATGATTAAAACGATATGCCATAGTAATTTAATATCTTCGTGATAGTTCAATTTTAGCTTACTTCGAACACAATGTTATGATGACGCGCAGAACGTTTTTACAAAACACATTAGCCGTGGGAGGTGCTGCTGCCTTGTTTGGTTTTCAACAGCACGAAGAATCGTTTACGGATGCAAAAAATATTTTAAGCTTTGATCTCCATTCTCACCCTGGTTATTTCTTTACTAAAGGTTTAGAAACTTATTCGGGAGATGCCGCAGTGAACAAAACGCTTAGTGAGATGCAAAAAGGAAATCTTACCGGTGCATTCTTCGCTATGGTTGCCGATGTAAAAACAATTAAGGTAGGGCCTGATGGTGTAAAGCCTTCTCGGAATTTTTCACCGGGTGAAGCCTGGGTTGATTATAAGCGTCAGGTCAATGGATTGAAAGAGATTATTAAAGGTTCGGGGTCAGCAGTAATAGCCACAAGAAGTGAACAGCTCGATCAGTGCTTTAAAGAAGGTAAGGTTGCTACCTTTTGCTCCTGTGAGGGAGGAGACTTTTTGGAAGGTGATGCGGGACGTCTGGAGGAAATGTATGAGGATGGAATACGATCGCTTCAATTGGTTCATTACCATCCTAATGAGCTCGGTGATTTGCAAACGGAGCCACCTCTGCACAACGGACTATCAATGGCTGGAAAAGAAGCGGTAAAAAGAATGAATAAACTGGGTATCGTCATTGATCTGGCCCATGCTACATTAGAAACAACCAAGGGTGTAGCTGCCATATCAAGCGATCCTATTATTGTTTCACATAGCCTTTTAACTACCGATAGCAATCATCCATTAGCACGGAGAACTATTTCTTCTGAACATGCAAAGTTAGTGGCGCAGACAGGCGGTATAATTGGCGCGTGGCCATCGGGATTAAATAAAAGTTTTGACGATTTTATTGACAACATCTTCAGGTTGATTGATGCGGTGGGTATAGACCACGTTGGTCTTGGCTCTGATATGGATGCGAATTTTAAACCTGTTTTTTCCAACTACCTTCAAATGCCTCAATGGATTGAAGCGCTTAAGGCCAGAGGATTAAAGGAAGAAGAAGTACGCAAAGTGGCGGGGGAAAATGCACAGCGAGTGTTGAATCAGATTTTGTGATGGAAACATCAGGAATGGTTTAAATTTCAGATTATAAGTTCTTCAATTCACCAACTTCAACGAATACCAAATGACCATCGATCAGTTTAAAGAGCAAGTTAAAAGGAAAGATCCGTTTGCAGATATTTCCAATTACCTGATGTGCATTGGGTTCATTATGGCAGGGTTTTATTTCTATTATCAGATACTTACTATGGCTAAATCTGATGTGGCGTATGTTTTATTGATCATTCCAACCGCCATAGTATCCATGGGGTTGTATGGTTTTTGGAGGATACCCCGGACTTCTGATGTTGTGATCGTTCAATCTAAAGCCGATATCAGCGTCAAACTAAAAGTAATACGCGAATATCTTTCCAGTCGGAAGGCTGAAACAAAATCGAGAAAGAATAATTTTTTGGATACTTCTTATGTCAATGAATTTGGAAATAAAGTAGACCTCCGACTTTATGTTGATACTCAAAAGATTTTATTTAACGTTCAGAAAGGTGATCAATTCAGGGCTAATAGAATGTTTGATTTTGGTGTAACAAGAAGAGCGTCTGAGAAAATTGAATCCTACCTGATTGAGAATCTTGTTAGCGCATGAGCAGACGAGAATAAGTCTAATAATGAATTATCTATTATTAAAGCAATTATCGGCTAAACTGAATCCATCATGAAGAAAATAGTTGGTGCTATAGTTATTTTAGGTTTTATCGGAGTTGCCTTTTTTATCGTGGAGAGAATCAATCGTTTTAATCTGGCCGATAGCACTCCGAAAACGGAACAAGAATTACAGGATATTGCTGACACAAAATACTATCGGGAAGTAGGTGATTCTTTTGAAATAAATTCGGTTCAGTTTGCTGTGAAAGATTTCACCATACTCAACGAGCGGGATAGCATCACGCTACTCATTGAAGTGTCGTTACAACATACGTTGACCAAAGATTCATCCTTTCAATCTTCCTTTTTTGTTTTGAAAGATGAAGCGCATCGGATATTCTTACCTTCACCAGGCTCCATCGATGTGAATGGAACATTGAATACGATATCATTACATTACTCATTACCTGAAATGAGTTTAGGCTATTTTTTGTATCGTCTACATTTAAATTCAGCAGAGAAATCAGATCAAAAAAGTATTGTTCCGTTATATAAGAACTATCGGAGTGAAGGGTGAAATGGTGCTATGCTTTTAACAGCGTATGGCACTGCCGTGCAATCTCCAACTCTTCGTTGGTCGGCACCACCAAAATCTTCACCAAAGCATCTGTCTTATTGATTTCATAAATCCCCTTTCCTTTGGAAATATTTTTATCTTCATCCAAATGAATGCCCAGGTATTCCATGCCATTCATAGACAGGCTTCGGGTTAACGCATCATTTTCACCAACACCCGCAGTGAAGATCAATGCATCAACACCGTTTAATGCAGCGGCAAAGGCACCAATATATTTTTTGATGTGATAGGCATACATTTCATACGCAAGCTTTGCTTCGTCATTTCCTTGTTTGATTTCAGCCTGCACATCGCGCATATCACTGCATCCCGTAAGGCCAAGCATACCGCTTTTTTTATTGAGGATATTATTGACGTCATCTAATGAATAGCCCAACTGTTTTACTAGGTGAAAGATGACTGATTGATCAATGTCTCCGGTGCGTGTGCCCATGATCAATCCATTCATCGGGCCCAGGCCCATGCTGGTGTCGATACATTTTCCATTCTGCACAGCCGTCATGCTGCATCCATTACCTAAATGTATGGTGATGATTTTGGCTTTTTTGTTTTGTAAATACTCAGCTGCTTGCTCTGATACATATTTATGACTGGTGCCATGAAATCCATAGTTGCGAATGCTATGTTTGTAATAAAATTCTTTTGGTATAGCGATGCGATACGCAACGGGTGGCATTGTTTGATGAAAGGCAGTATCAAATACGGCAACCTGAGTGGCTGATTTAAAGATTTCTTCGGCTACTTCGATGCCCAGATAGTTGGGAGGGTTATGAAGCGGTGCTAATGAAAATAGTTTTTTCACTTCTTTTTTTACATCATCACTGATGATCATAGTGCTGGAGAAACTTTCACCACCATGCACGACCCGATGACCAACTACTTCAATTTCCTCCGGACGTTTGATTACACCAATCTCTTTATCCGTAAGTAATCGTGCTGCTTCCCTCAATCCGGTAGCATGATCAGGAATGGAAACTTTTTCCTTTCGTGATTGCTCTGATCCTTTGATAAAAGTCTTATGAGTTATGGCCGAGCCATCTAAACCAATCCGCTCAATTAATCCTGAGCAAATGGTTTCGGCTTCAGGCATGCGAATCAATTGATACTTGATGGAACTGCTTCCGGAATTAATTACAAATACATTCATCTTTATAAATTACAAAATCAATTACTTAATTCCTTTGTTGCCTGCTGTCTACTAAGACTGTTGAGCCTGAATGGCAGTAATCACAACCGTATTAAATACGTCATCTACCGTGCAGCCTCTACTTAAATCGTTCACAGGTTTATTCAATCCTTGCAACATCGGACCGATAGCCAGTGCACCTGTTTCGCGCTGTACGGCCTTGTACGTATTGTTACCCGTATTTAAATCAGGGAAGATGAGCACACTCGCCTGGCCGGCCACTTCTGAATCAGGCAATTTCTTTTTACCAACACTTGGATCAACTGCGGCATCATATTGAATTGGACCTTCCACTTTTAAGTCAGGTCTTCTTTGTCTCACGATCTCCGTGGCCTTGCGTACTTTGTCTACATCTTCCCCTTCACCGGAAGAACCAGAAGAGTAGGAGAGCATGGCAATCTTCGGTTCGATGCCAAACATCTTACTGGTTTCAGCAGATGAAATTGCAATGTCTGCGAGTTGTTCTGAAGTAGGATTAGGATTTACCGCACAATCACCAAACACAGAAACACGATTAGGAAGACACATGAAAAACACTGATGAAACTGTTGCGATACCCGGTTTAGTTTTTACGAATTGCAATGCGGGACGTATCGTATGTTGGGTAGTATGGGCAGCACCGGAAACCATACCATCCGCTTCATCTTTAAATACCATCATGGTGCCGAAGTATGAAACATCATGCATCAGGTCGCGCGCCATTTCCATAGTCAGACCTTTGGCTTTGCGAAGTTCACATAGCGTTTGAGCGTATCCTTCCAATCGGTCAGAGGTAGCCGGGTTGATGACTTTTATTTTGCTAAAGTCGAAAGAGATATTTAAACGCTTTGCGGCTGATTCAATATTTTCTTTGATGCCGAGGATGGTGATATCCACTACATTTTGTTTTACCAACAAATCTGCAGCCATCAGGATACGATCATCATCACCTTCCGGAAGCACAATATGTTTCTTCTGTTCCTTCGCTCGTTTTACAATCTGGTATTGGAACATGCGCGGTGTGATGTTATGTGTGCGGAAGGCGAAGATTTTTCGTTCGATGGTTTTCGTGTCTACGTGCTTATCAAACATGCTGATGGCTAACGCTATCTTTTCTTTGCTATCAGGCGATATGCGGGATTGCGTGTTAGCCACATTGTACACCGTTTTAAACGTTCCGGTTTTCACTGCGATGATGGGTACAACAGTATCCAATCCTTCAATCAATTTTGAAATGGTAGACTCTGGCTCTAATCCACCGGTGAGCACAATACCGGAAATTTTAGGATAGTTTTTAGAAATGTTCGCCTGCAGTGCTCCGATGATGATATCGCCACGGTCACCGGGGGTCACAATTAATGTGTTCTTATTTAGCCTGGTAAGACAATTATGTAATTGCATCGCACCCACAATAGAATGATCTACCTGATTAGCCAATAAGTGTTCACCAAATAATACTCTGCCACCAACCGATTCAAATATTTCTTTCATCGTTGGACTACCAAGATCTTTATTTTGCGGAATGGTAGTCGTGATGATCCCTTTCGGTAATGATTTTTCCAGTTGAGTTTTTATTTCCTCTTCTCTTTCAGGCTCAATTTTATTGGCCACCACCGTAAGAATTTGTACACCCTCGTCAGTAAAACTTTTAGAAGTCGTAACCGCAATGTCTGCAATCTCTTTCATGGACTTTCCTTCGCCTTTTAGGATGAGCACTACCGGCAATCCTAAGTTTTTAGCAATAGAAATATTGCCATCAAATTCCAGGTTGGTGGTTCCACCTATAAAGTCCGTACCCTCGACTACCACAAAGTCGTTCTGCTCTTGAAGTTTTTTAAACTTCTCAATGACGGTATCGATGATGTATGATTCTTTGCCTGCATTTTGATATTTCACTACTTCATCGCGGGTAAAGGCAAACATCTCATTGTAGGGAGTCTTTAGCTCAAAATGTTTGGCAATGGTATCGAGGTGCGTATCGGTTTCGGTTCGTTGTGTGCTGACTACCGGTTTGAAGTAAGCAATCTTTTCGGTTTTGCCCGCGAGCAAATTCATAAGCCCCAGAGCAATAATGGATTTACCTGAAAAGGGTTCGGTGGTGGTGAGATATATGGCGTTAGTCATAGCTGAATCATTTTATGGAGTACTTCAACAAAGCTATGTATTTGATGAGTGTTTTCTTTGATTTCAACTGGTTTTGAATTGTGTTTTTAAAAATATAATTACCTGCTTTTGAAGCATCACAAAATTCTATGACAACTGTCATTGTATTGAAATTTTTGTACCTTTTAGAAATCGATTGAAATAATTTTTATATGATATCACGCAGAAGAGTACTTAAATCACTTGGCCTCACGGCCTTATCACTGCCTGCAATTACCGGCAGTGCAATGGCATCCGATTTATCGGCATCATCCTCTTTTCCTGATGCAAATGATCCTGCATTCTGGCAGGGTGTGCGCGATCAATACATGCTTTCGAAGGAACAGGTATTTTTTAACCCGGGTACGATAGGAGTGATGCCACGGGTTGTTGTAGATCGTGTGACCAGGCACATGAATTATGTTGCGACTAACCCAGCCGACTGGGCCTACAAAGATGATAATGCCGAACGCTTCATAACGGGATATCAGCATTTGCTATTCATCCGAAATAAAGTGGGTAAACTTCTGAATTGTGATGCTAAGGATGTCGCTCTCACCGATAATACTACCCATGCCATGAGTTATATCGCTCAAGGCATGGATCTAAAATCAGGTGATGAAATTATTACGAGTAACCAGGAGCACGGTGGTGGAATATCTTCCTGGAAAGTACGTGAGAAGCGCGATGGGGCTGTCGTGAAAATGATAGAGATTCCAAAGCCGATACATAGCAAAGATGAAGTCATTGATATCATCGTGAAGTCGTTCACTTCTAAAACAAGAGTGTTGATGTTATCGCACATGATATCCGGAAGCGGTGCGATACTTCCTGCTAAGGAAATTTGTGCCGAAGCAAAGAAGCGCGGTATTTTCACAGTATTAGATGGAGCACAAACAACAGGGCACATTAAGATTGATCTGAAAGATATTGACTGTGATGCTTACGTTGGTTGTTTTCATAAATGGATTGGTGCGCCTGCCGGAACGGGTTATATGTTTGTAAAACCGGAGTACATCAAAGACATCTGGACAACCGTAGCCAGCTATCGTTGGGATAATCACGAAGATGAAGGATTTCGGTTTACTCAACGAGGCACAGGTAACTTTTCAATGATCGAAGGGTTGGATGCTGCGTTGGACTTTTACTTTCAGATCGGTCCAGACAAGGCTTACGAGCGTATCAAATTTTTAGGTGATCGTCTGCGCGAAGGGTTGCTAAAAATTAATAAAGTAAAAATCTATTCTCCTCAGGATAATGCCATGTGTGCAGGCATCACGGTTTATAATATTGATGGATTTACCGGCTCAAAACTTCAGGATGCATATTGGGAAAAGGCAAAAATGAGACCACGGGCTTCGGGTGATGTATTTGGCGTACGTCATTGCACTCATATTTTTAATAGCCCTGAAGAAATTGATAAGGCGTTGAGTATTGTCAAACAACTGGCATCCTCATGATTTATCATATCGCTACTTCGGAAGATTGGAATTTGCATCTCACCAATGCAACCTATGAGCCTCAGGCTTTTCCGAAAGAAGGATTTATCCATTGCAGTACCAAAGAACAAGTGCCTGGTGTATTGCAACGGTACTATGCGGGCGCGAAGAATTTGATATTGCTTCACATAGATGAAAGTAAACTCACGGCTTTGTTGAAGGATGAACAGGCAATGAACGGAGAATTATTTCCTCATGTATTCGGCCCAATTAATAAGGAGGCCATTGAGACCGTTGAAAACTTGTGAGAGTTATTTGAGCTAATGAGGTGATCGTTAATTTTTTGAGGCAGCGGCCAATCGCTTCATGAGCGTCCAGTATTCTCTTCCGTAGCTCGCGAATATTTCTTCACCCGCTTTGATGTTTCGCGTGGATTCAATGAAGCATCGTTTGCCTTCGCTGATAAATTCTGAATTATTTCGTATACCCTCCAGGCGAACTAATCCTCCTGCATCATTGGCATAACGGGCTAGTGTTTTTACAGCCGCCAATCCGTTAATCACTATGTTTCGATTGATATACATCAGGTAACCATTAATGCCATCCTGATCTTTCACTTCGCGCCACGGTTGTATGCGACCTTTGTATTCGACAACACGTGTTCCTTTTGGAATATCGATTTTAGTAAACAGTCCTTTTCCCGCCTTGGGTAATCCAGACTTCTTAATGATCAGATTTTTTTCAAGAAACGCCAACGCTACTAGGATTGACTAAGTGGTGTGGTTGGTTTTTCAGAAGGTGCGGGCAATGCATCCAACTCCTGATAAAGCGTAGGGAGCCGGTGTACGCATTCAATAATATCCTTGAACTCCAGCAGCAATCTTGTTTGAAGCAAGCCCATTCGATTTCCGATGTCATCTTTTTGCACATCGATGATCAGGTTATCTAATGACTGATTGAGTAACGAGATCAGTGCATTGTATTTTCCTTCCAGTTCCGGGGTGATAGCTTTACCGGTTTCAATAGATTGAATAACCAGCCCGATATACTCGTTGGATGATTTCTCAAGTGTATTCATCAACTCAGCATATTTTTTCTTTGGAGCGGAGTGGTGATTAGTAACGTGTGTAAAAATAATATCACTCACCAGCTGCACACTTTGATAAAGGTCTTGCATTTTGTCAAACACAAGAATATAAAGTCGGCCGGTAGGCAAATTACCTTTGCTCATCTTTCGAACGAGCTTGATGATTTTCGTATCGACTTTATCATTTTGCTCTTTTAATTTTTTTAATTCAGCGCGGGATTTCTGGAGTAGGTCCGGATTTTCACTCATCAATGCTTTTAAGCTATGAGCCACCGCCAACTGCACGGTCTTCAATGCTTTTACTGAATTGAATTTACTTTCACTCAGCGCCAGTTGAACGTTAAACTGCTTTATGTCCAGTAACTTATTCTCCTCTTTCGCTTTTGCCTCGTCACGATTAAAAACTACGTGACTCCGTATGAGAAGGAACGCTGCTACAGCCGACAGCACGAGCGGTCCTGCTACATCAGTTTTATACATGATGAAGGCCAACAATCCACTGGCTAGTAATGCAACCACGGCTGTAATCAACCAACCTGCAATAACATTAATAACACCGGCAACACGATATACCGCACTTTCGCGGCCCCACGCCTGATCTGCGAAAGAAGTTCCCATGGCCACCATGAACGTTACGAATGTGGTGCTCAATGGGAGTTTGTTGGATGTTCCGTAAGCAATCAAAGCACTGGACACAATAAGATTGATACTGGCACGGATCAGATCAAACGAAGCCATATCGGATTCTTCCGGTGTGGTACTTTTGGTTTCCTGTTCAAATCTATTGGACAATATCAGAGACCAACTTTTGGGCATTACCATTTCCATTTTGCGGCCTACCCAGATAGCACTGCCCACTAATGCTTTTGATACCACGTTAGATTTAAAACGTTCATCGCCTTCATCTTGTCTTCCTAATGACACTTCGGTTTCGGTTACTTTTCGGCTCTTGGCGTTGAACCATAATGTAAGCACCATAATTAAACCTCCGCTGAGTAAAAGCCAATAAGGAGTTACAATCTTGGAACTTAAAATTTCCATCGAGTATTGATTGGCAGGTAAGCCTGACGCTGACCACGATTGAAATGAAATCAATCCTGCAACCGGCACACCAATAAAATTCACCAGGTCATTTCCGGCAAAAGCCATGGCCAGCGAAAATGTTCCCATCAAAACAATTGCTTTCAATGGATTGATATCTCTCCACCACATGAGCACCTGTATGAATATAGACCAGAATACCACCGAGACCACCATAATCTGCCACGTGTTACTCATGATCCATTTAATCTGATTATCGGTAATGAATGCGCTGCCTTTAGCCCCTTTAATTAGTAGGAAGTAAACAATGGCAGAAATGGCAAGACCACTAAAAATGGCTCCGTATCTTTTTAATGTTTTCTTCAACTTGAAACTGAAGATGAGCCGGGTGATGTGCTGAACGATTGAACCGAAAATGAAAGAAAGGAATACTGAAAGAAAAATTCCGGAAATGATCGTGAGTGCACTGGAGTAATTGATTATTTCAGACCATGTTTCAAATCCCTGCCCACGATCGAACGCGATCATCAATCCAGTCACCAGAGCAGCTCCCAATAATTCAAATACCAATGAAACAGTGGTGGAGGTGGGTAAACCAAGTGAATTATAAAAATCCAATAAAATAATATCGGTGAGCATCACCGCCAGAAATACAATAATGACTTTGTCGAAGGTGAAGAACCCTGGATTAAATATCCCATTCCTGGCAATTTCCATCATGCCGCTGGAAAAGAGCGATCCCATCACGATGCCCAGTGAGGCTACAGTCAGGATAATTTGAAAAGGCGCTACTCGCGAACCAATAGCTGAATTTAGAAAGTTTACTGCGTCATTGCTGACACCTACAATCAAGTCGACAACGGCTGTGGCCATTAGAATGACTACAATCACTACATAGAAATCCATAGAATTAAGGTCTGAGAAGAAATCCAAAAATACCTTTAATATTGGATTTTATAAAAGAACTACCTTTATGAGATTATGAAGGATTTCAAGAAGTATTATATTATTTCTGCACCGCCCGATCAAGTCTATCTTGCTCTGACAAACGAGGCTACTTTTCAACTGTGGTCTGGTGATCAGGCTGATATTCAGGCAGAATCGGGAGGCGAGTTTTCATTATGGGATGGAAGTATTGTAGGTAAATTTTTTGAGTTGGAGCCTCCGAATAAGATTGTACAACAATGGTACTTTGGGGAACAGCGTGAGGAATCCATTGTTACGATTAAGCTACATCCACATGCACAAGGCACTTCTGTCGAATTGCGCCACACCAATATACCCGATACTGACTATCAGGATATTATAGACGGATGGAATGATGTGTATTTCGGTTCGCTGATTGAATTTTACGAAGACTAGACTAGGGAAATAAAGACGGACTAATGGAAATGGTAAAGGAAAACCAACAGTCCATTGAAGGCAGGTTTTGCATTGTCTTTTATCTCCAGGGTTACATCCACTTCAAACTTGGTAATGCCGCGAAGGTTGGCAATGGAATGTAGTTTGGCACGTAACCGCACCTCATGATTGACTAACACGGGCTGATTGAATTTTAGTTTTTCAATTCCGTAGTTGATCATCATTTTGATGTTATGAAATTCAGCAATCTGATCCCACAAGTGTGGCACCAAAGAAAGCGTGAGATAACCATGGGCGATGGTACTTTTGAAAGCGGTCTCGGCTTCAGCTCGTTTAGGATCGGTGTGAATCCACTGATGATCAAGCGTGGCATCCGCAAACAAATTTATTTGTTGCTGTGTTATTTTGAGATACTCCGATACACCGAGTTCTTTGCCCCGGTAGGTCTCAAATTCTTCAAAACTACTGATCACTAAAGCGGCCATAAAGAGATAATTTCTTTTGAACTTCGTACAATATAAAGAAATTCAACAATCAAAATGTAATCGTTAAATGATGGAGAGTTCTAACTATTCACCTGCACGGCCTGTTAAACACTAAATAATTATGGAATTTCAAGCGATTTATTTGAAAGGTTTTCTATTGGTAATGAGTCTGATGACTGTGCTGTGGATAGCCAGTGCCATGCTCAAGAAAGCCAGCATTGTTGATCCCTTTTGGGGGTTGGGATTTGTGATAGCAGCGGTTTTTTATTATTTCAATTCTTCCGGAGATGCGTTGAGAAAAGATGTCGTGCTGGTGCTCGTTTGTATCTGGGGATTGCGATTATTTCTCTATTTGTTTTGGAGAAACTATGGAAAGCCCGAAGACTATCGCTATGCACAATTCCGAAAAGACTATGGACCCCATAGATATTGGTGGGTGAGTTTCTTCCAGGTGTTTGTGCTGCAGGGAATTTTATTGTGGATTATTTCTGCTCCGCTGTTATCGGCCCAATATTATGGTGATCATCCTTTCGGATGGTTAGATGTGATAGCCATAATCGTTTGGTTGATTGGTTTTGCCTTTGAAGCCGGTGGCGATTATCAGCTAACAAAATTCAAAAATAATCCGGCCAACAAAGGCAAGGTATTGAATACCGGTTTTTGGAAGTACACGCGCCATCCCAATTATTTTGGTGATGCTTGCGCATGGTGGGGCTTTGCATTATTCAGCGTGGCAGCAGGAAGTTATGTGCCCGTGTTGAGCAGTGTGCTGATGACGTTCTTATTGTTAAAAGTTTCTGGTGTTGCATTGCTTGAGAAAACATTAAAGACGACAAAGCCCGAATACGCATCGTATATTCGCAACACGAATTCTTTCTTTCCGTGGTTCCCAAAAAAATCTTGATTATTGAAATAATAAAAGTAAGGGCAGGAGGCATTCAGAATCCTCCTATAAAAACAAAACCAGAAATTGACAGTGAGGTGCTGGCGGCAATTGATCCATCCACGCTGGACGATTCATTTGTGTATGTACATTGTTATTTCGAGAATGAATCCGATGATATGCTCATCCGCATATGGCGATCTACGTATCTCATCGATCGGGCATCCGGCTCACGCTCAGAGCTGGTTCATATTGAAAATATTTCTTACGCCCCTATGTGGACGATGATCCCAAAAAAAGGAACGTTCTCCTTCCTTTTAATTTTTTCAGCACTCCCAAAAGATTGTACCGTGTTTGATTTGCTTGAAGATATTCCTCAAGCCGGAGGATTTTATGTGCAGGGCATCAAGCGAAATGAATTGGATGTGTATCATGTAGATATTTAAAGCTGCGAGCTTCGAGAAACCTACTCGCAGCTCAAAGCTCGTAACTCGCAGCTAGTATTAGATTTTAGTTTCACCTTTGCTACCGTGACCAATCAGTATCCCGTCTTAGAAATTATTCCATCGCTCAAACAGGCACTTGAGAAAAATCCTGTCGTGATTTTACAGGCACCACCTGGTGCAGGAAAAAGTACCGTGCTTCCCTTGCAATTATTGGATGAGCCCTGGTTGAAAAATAAAAAGATGATCATGCTTGAACCAAGACGATTGGCCGCTCGGTCGGTTGCTTTGCGTATGGCAGAAGAAATGAACGAAGAAGCAGGGGCCACCATCGGTTATCGCGTGCGCTTCGAAAGTGTGGTGAGCAAACAAACGCGCATTGAAGTGGTGACGGAAGGAATCCTCACGCGCATGATTCAACACGACAGCTCATTGGAAGGTGTGGGCTTAGTAATCTTCGATGAATTTCATGAGCGCAGCTTGCAAGCTGATCTTGCCTTGGCGTTGTGTTATCAGGCACAACAATTATTGCGCGATGATTTGCGCATCCTCATCATGTCAGCTACACTCGATGGGGAAAAGATTTCTTCACTCTTCAATCGTGCTCCGATTATCACCAGCACAGGAAAGCAATATCCGGTAACGTTTCACTATGCAGCACCTGAAAAAGATGTTCATATCTCAGTAGCGACAAGTCGTGTGATCAGAAAAGCATTGCGCGAACAATCCGGTGATATGCTCGTGTTTCTTCCCGGTGCAGGAGAAATACAACGCGTACAGAAGTCGCTGGTAGAAGAAAATGTTTCTGCGCTGGTCGTTCCATTGTATGGCGATCTGCCTTTCAAAAAACAACAGGAAGCTATTCTTCCACATCCGCAAGGCTTGCGTAAAATTGTGTTGGCCACGTCTATTGCAGAAACTTCGTTGACCATTGAAGGCATCACCACCGTAATCGATTCTGGTTTTGCGCGTGTGCCGCGATTTGATCCACGCAGCGGACTCACCCGATTGGAAACGGTTCGTGTTACCCGAGATGCAGCTGATCAGCGTGCAGGTCGTGCAGGAAGATTAGGTCCAGGTGTATGTTATCGTTTATGGTCAGAAGCAACGCATCATATGTTGCAACCAGCACGACAACCTGAAATTCTCGAAGCCGATCTGGCATCACTCATGTTAGAGTTAGCAAACTGGGGAATACAAAACCTGAATGAACTCACATGGATTACTTCTCCTCCGGAAGGAGCCGTAAAACAAGCACGTGAATTATTGCACAACCTCGAAGCATTAGAAAATAATAGAATCACACCCCGTGGCAAAGACATGTTGAAGTTGCCCACGCATCCGCGGATAGCACACATGTTGCTTTCAGTAGCTAAGACAACCGAAGTATGTCTTGCCACCGACATCGCCTCGATCTTAGAAGAACGTGATCCACTTCCAAAAGAATCTGGAGCCGATTTAAGTTTGCGTGTTGAAGTGTTACGAAAATGGCGCAGAGGCGATCGCGTCTCTGCAGAGCGAAATGTGCTGGAACGTATCGAGCGACTCGCCTCAGCATGGCGAAGAATTTTTAAACTGCAAGTGGATAATTCCAATCCAATAGATGCGGAAGTAGGAAAGTTAGTAGCCGAAGCATATCCTGAACGCATCGCACGGCAACAAGACAAGCAAAGTGTTCGCTATAAACTGGCCAATGGCAGAATCGTTCGCTTGCCTGATCATGATCAGCTCATGCGAGAAACCTGGCTGGCTGTTGCTCAACTCGATGCCGGAAGCGGAGAAGGAAAAATATTTTTAGCAGCACCATTGAATGAAGATGATCTTCTTCATCGAGCCGTTGAAACCGAAGTGGTAAAGTGGGATGCCGAGCGAGGAATGATCACTGCTAATCTTGAAAAACGAATAGGCAATGTGGTGCTCTCCAGCAAGTCTATATCAAAAGTTTCCGAAGAGCAACGCATAAAAATTTTATGCGATACCGTTCGCGAAGAAGGATTAAAACTTTTAGGGTGGGATGATGCGCAACGCGAATGGCAAGCACGCGTATTAAGCATCCGCACCTGGAGACCGGAAGAAATCTGGCCCGATGTCAGTAATGAAAATTTATTGAACACTACCGAAGAATGGCTTGCACCGTATCTTTCTAACGTTTCTAAACGCATCGACTTTCAGCGATTAGAACTACGCAATATTGTTGCAGGACTAATTCCATGGGAACTCAACGCTAAGCTCGACAAACTTGCTCCCGCGCGATTACAAGTACCCAGCGGTTCATTCATTAAACTAAATTATTTCAATGATGGTCGCTCGCCCGTTATGGAAGTTCGCTTACAAGAAATGTTTGGTTTACTCGAAACACCAACCGTAAATGATGGTCGCACAAGAATTTTATTACACTTACTCTCTCCCGGATACAAACCCGTGCAGGTAACACAAGATTTAAAAAGTTTCTGGCAAACCACCTATCACGAAGTGCGCAAGGAATTGCGAATGCGCTACCCTCGTCATCATTGGCCCGAAGACCCATGGACTGCGGAAGCAGTACGAGGTGCAAAAAAGCGTCAACCTTAAACAAAATCCTCTCTGTTATCTCCGTGAAAACCTCTGTCTCCTCAGTGGTTAATCCCCCTTTTTACCACGGAGGACACAGAGAAGCCACGGAGGAAAGTCCTTCCTCGTAAGAGTCCAGCAATCCAAATATTTATACTTCCTAAAAACCCCAAAAATCCCTACCTTACTTCCTTGATTTTTCAATCCCATTTTTAAAACAATAAACACATTTCATATGGCATCCTATTCAATCAATGTAAATGGAGAGAAGCGCACCGTGGATGTATCACCCGATACTCCTTTGTTGTGGGTGCTTCGCGATAGTCTCGGCCTGGTGGGCACCAAGTATGGTTGTGGCATTGCACAATGCGGAGCGTGTACCGTGCATGTGAATGGCACCGCTGTGCGCTCCTGTTCGTTGCCGGTTTCTGCTGTGAAAGAATCAAACATCACTACCATTGAAGGACTTTCGAAAGAAGGTGATCATCCTGTGCAACAAGCCTGGATGGAAGTGGATGTGCCCCAGTGTGGCTATTGCCAGGCAGGACAGATTATGACAGCCACTGCATTGTTAGCAAAAACTCCCAAACCTACGGATGCACAAATCGAGACTGCGATGAATGGTAATATTTGCCGCTGTGGCACGTATCATCGTGTGAAGGAAGCAATTGTGTTGGCATCATCAAAACTGAATAAATAATCACCTGTATGGAATCGATATCAAAAACAAACAGGCGCGATTTTTTAAAGTTGGGTTTGGCAGCAGGTGGAGGTCTGGTATTGGGCTTTCAGTGGAGCAGTTCATCGGCAATGGGCATGGAGGTGATCAACGGATCGGCATTGCCAGCGGGTGATATAAATTTCAATATCTACTTATCCATTTCTTCCGATGATGTAGTAACCATATTTTCACCCAATCCGGAATTGGGTCAGAATATAAAAACTTCTTTTCCGATGGTGGTGGCCGAAGAGTTGGAGGCAGACTGGAAGAAAGTAAAAGTATTGCAGGCACATCTCGACACAAAAAAATATGATCGCCAGTTAACAGGTGGCAGTGGTGCTGTTCCCCATTCATGGGAACGATTGCGCAAAGCAGGAGCTACAGCAAAATTTATGTTGACAGAAGCTGCTGCCAAAAAATGGGGCGTGGCTGCTTCATCATTGAAAGCCGAGAACGGAAAGGTGATCAATCCCGCCAACGGAAAATCATTTACCTATGGCGAACTTGCGAATGATGCCGCGCTGATTCCCGTGCCAACGGACGTAAAGTTGAAAGACAAAAAAGATTTCAAACTCATCGGCACTGCAGTAGGCAACGTTGATAACAAAGAGATGGTTACCGGCAAGCCCTTGTATGGTTTGGATTTCTATAGAGAAGGAATGTTGCATGCCGTGATCACGCGCCCCGAGTCATTCGGTATGAAAATAAAATCAGTCGACAGCGCTGTCGCGAAAGCAATGCCTGGCATTGTGGATGTGGTGACGTTTAAAAACAATGTGGCCGTGGTAGGTAGATCTACCTGGGAAGTATTGAAGGCGCGCAAGGCTGTGAAGATTGAATACGAGAAAGAAGGAAACATTGAAAGCACTACGGATCATGATCGTCTTTTCAAAGAGTTGCTGGATAAACCGGAAGCAACCGTAAGACGCAAAGATGGAGACGTAGAAGCCGCATTTAAAGGTGCAGCACAAGTGATCAAGCGCGAGTATCAATGCCCGTTCTTATCACACGCACCCATGGAGCCCATGAACTTCTTCGCGCATGTGCGTGCCGATGGTGTGGAATTAGTTGGTCCTACACAAACTCCGGACAGAGCAAGAAATGCAGTTGCTACGCTACTGAGTGTTGCTCCTGAAAAAATTACATTAGAATTAACACGACTTGGTGGTGGCTTCGGTCGTAGGTTGCAGGCCGACTATGCATTGGAAGCGGCAGAACTTTCAAGCATCATCAAAGCGCCTGTGAAAGTAACATGGACACGCGAAGATGATATGATGGGCGGAAGCTATCGCCCGGCTGTGCGTTATCGTTTTGAAGCAGCACTTGATCCGACAGGAAAATTGGTGGGATATAAATTGCGTGGTGTGGGTATCAACTCAGGTAATCCTACACGTGAAGACAACCTCCCTTCCGGAGCCGTAGATAATTTATTGATTGACTCTCATGAACATCAATCACCAATCACCACAGGCGCATGGCGTGCGCCCATCACAAACTTCCTTGCATTTGCTGAGCAGGCATTTTTGGATGAAGTAGCATTGGCTGCGGGCAAAGATCCGGTGAAGTTCAGATTGGAATTATTAGATCGTGCCAAAACATCTCCGGTTGGCGCTATCAAATATGATATTGATCGCATGAGGACGGTGATCCAAACCGTTGCTGAGAAATCAGGTTGGGGCACCAAGAAAAACCTGGCGCAGGGCTTTAGTGTTTATTTCTCACACCGCTCGTATGTAGCGCAGGTGGCCGAAGTAGAAATGAAAAAAGGCCAGCCTGTGTTGAAGAAAATTTATGCGGCATCAGATTGTGGCATTGTCATCAACATGAGTGGCGCGAAGCAGCAAGTGACCGGTGGTATTGTAGACGGCCTCGGCCACGCCCTATACGGACAAGTCACCTTCAAAGATGGAGCAGCCGTGCAACGCAACTTTAACAACTACCGCCTCATTCGTTTCAAAGAAGTGCCTGAAGTAGAAGTGCACTTTGTTGACAATGGTATTGACCCTACTGGTTTAGGTGAGCCTGCGTTGCCTCCAACCGGAGGTGCCGTAGCGAATGCAATCTTTAAAGCAACCGGTAAGCGTTTATACAACCAACCCTTCAACCAGGTAGAAGAAATGAAAGCGGTGAAGTTGGGTGAGAAGATTTAAGAGATAAGAAAAATTAATTTAGAAAACCTCCATGGTATTTACTGTGGAGGTTTTTATTTATGGGCTTGCGGGTATGGGAGTAGAGAAGTTTTTATATTGGGTATGGCAACGGGTATATAGGACGTTTTGTGTCCACGCGATATGCACGCACGTTGTGCGTCATGCAGGGTAAGAACATTGAGCACATCAAAATTTTAAATCAGTAAAAATTATAATTATGGCATTGAATAAAATATTAGTTTTTAGCTTTTTGATATTTTTTACTTTTTGCAACGGACAAGTAAAAACAGATACACCTAATGCCCCAAATACTTCCAAACCAAGTCCAACAGTAATAAGAAGCTTTAAGACAGTTGCAATGGCTCCCGATTTTGACACTACCCTAGTCAGTCAATATATCCGAAGTATTTTTCAGGATTCGAAAGGGAATTTATGGTTTGGTACAATAGGCGAGGGCGTAGTGAGGTATGATGTAAAAACATTAACCTACTTTGCTAATCCTGAAGGTTTTAATTCCAAAAGTGTATTTGCTATTAATGAAGATAAAACTGGTAATATTTGGATTGGGACTGACCAAGGTGTTTATAAATATGATGGAAAGTCGTTTAGAAATTATAATGCGAAAGATGGACTCGATCATATCGATATAAGTCGAAAAAGCATTCTTGTTGACAAATTGGGTACAATTTGGGTAGGCACACACGGTGGCGTCTACCAATTTGATCCATCAGCAGATAGAAATGGACGTCCATGTTTCTCGCGATTTACATTACTCCCATCCATAAATGTTGCCGGCATTATGGAAGACAAGCAGGGAAATATCTGGTTTGCTTCTTCTGATAAAGGTGTCTTTCGTTATGATGGCACAACGATTATAAACTTCAATGGAAAAGAAGGTTTGAGCGAGAACTATGCCGGAGGCATCGCACAAGATAAAATGGGCAACATGTGGTTTACTATGAAAAAAGGAATTTGCAAATTTGACGGTAAGACTTTTACAGAGTACACATCCAAAGACGGCTTAGGCGGAACTGAGTTTTGGGGAATAATTATAGAGCAGTCAGGCATCATTTGGATAACAGCCCGAGGTAGTACTACGAGATTTGATCCTTCCATTCCCTTACCAAATCCAAAAGCGTTTGTTGTGTTTACATCCGCCAACGGTTTAACGTGTTGTGTTCAAAGTATGTATCAAGATAAGTTAGGAAATATGTGGTGGGGTTCGGGACAAGGCCTTTTTCGGTTTAATGGCAAACGATTTTATCAAGTTAAGCAGAATGGCCCATGGTAGTATCTACAGAATTAGACGACACCATGTAATTGAAAGAAAACATTTGATAAGCAGCACGAACGCACAACAAAAAATGTTTGCACAATGCGGTTTACGATAGGCGTGGAGTCCCGAGACGGAGACTCCACTGAGAAAGGAGAAAAATATGATTGTCAAAGTTAACGTATCAACCATTTACGAGTGCTCTTTGGAATGGGCCTTTAAAACACCCATACTTTGTGATGTTTCGAAGGTTCATACCGGCAATTCCCAGCGGACTCTTCCGCCTCGGAGACTCCGCGTAGAATGAAAGGCAAAATTCGTAATTGTAAATCTGTCTGTGTAAATGAGTACATTAAACCGTTAGTGGGTAATCATTAGGATTGCTATATTGCACTCACTTATCAGCAATGTGATTAGTTAACGATAGGCGTGGAGTCATGAGACGGAGACTCCACTGAGAAAGGAAAAGTTAAAATATGGTATTCATAGTTAACGTATCAACCATTTACGAATGCTCTTTGGAACGGGCCTTTAAAACACCCATACTTTGTGATGTTTCGAAGGTTCATACCGGCTATGGTATTATGCCGAAAGTAACGCATTGTACGGATGACGAACATTGGGGCCAACCCGGTGCCAGTAAAAAAGTGTATGCGGCAAAATCGTTGACACAAAAAGGAGGTTTTGCTTCTGTGGATAGAGTGATTGAAAGAGCTGAAAATAGCTATTGGAAATTTGAAGTAAGCGAATTTCAGTCCTGGATGTTAGGTTTTTATAAGTTTGCCGGTGAATGGAGAACAACTGAAATGGAACCGAATAAAATATTAGTGGAATACACGTTTACACTTCATTCGGAAAATGCTTTGCTGTATCCATTAAATCTCCTCTTTGCCCAGACATTCTGGAAAACCTACATGAAGAGAGTATTGGAAAATGTAAAACAGATGGCATATAGCAATGAACCTTATCTGTATGAATAAAAGTACCAAACAACAATTCCCAGAGGAGTCTCCCTCCTCGGGAACACTGCTTAGCGTAAAAGATAAAACGAAGAAGTGTTTTATAACAATCACCCATCATCGAGGGATATGTTTACCGTAGGCATAAAGTCCCGTGGCGGAGACTCAACTGAGAAAATGAAAATTTGAATTTCTATACTTCTGGCCCTACACTTCAAAATACGCCACTCTGAAATCTACTAAGCTTTGTTCCGAAAGAAAGCTAAGCATTTCCTTTCTGTCATGGCTAAGTGTTGAAGTAGCTACACACGACTGCATCAATTTGCGCCTCTAGTGGTTTTTTTGTGCTCTGTTGCGCGGATGGAGCGGGGAAGTAATTATATTGTGAGTGGTGTAAATGTTGTGCGTCAGCTTTTCTAAGAAAGATTCCACTTCGAATTGATAAAAATATAGTTTCTATAATTGGAAACACTTATTGCCTTTGCCTCGCTGGACTAAGATACAGTTAATGAGATATTTTGACACCAGGCGGATTAGTTCATAGCTGTACAAAAGCCAAAGACCGTTAAGAAAATACTATATAACATTGATCTGGCGGAACAGACAAATGACCCAAAACTTTTTAAAAAGCTTAAGAAAGATATTTGGGAATTTAGGACAAAGTATGAAGGACTTCAAATTCGACTTTTAGCATTTTGGGATAAGACGGACAATAAGGAAACTTGGTAATAGCGACCCATGGGTTTATAAAAAAAGTTGACAGAGTTCCTGAAAATGAAATTGATAGAGCGGTGAGAATTAGAGAAAGGTATTTTGAGAGGAAAACAAAAAAGTAAATCACTATGGCAAAAGGAATGAAAACGCACACGCTTGCCGAGATGAAAGATAAGTACATCGGTAAAGCTGGGACAAAGAAAAGGGACGAGTACGAATATGAACTTCGTATGGACGTTTTAGGAAAGATGATTAGAGCAGCGAGACAGGAGCGAAACTTGACTCAAGAAGAATTAGGAAAACTTGTTGGTGTTCAAAAGGCGCAGATCTCCAAACTTGAGAGCAGTACAAACAGCGCGACAATTGATACAGTAATGTAACCCTCCGATCAAGTACATCTTGCTAGCGTGTGGTTTTGGTCATTTCTTTGTTGCCAACTCTATCGGTTTATTCTATGGCAACACAATTGGAAAAG
>JAYVTC010000190.1:0-72218 GCA_043774745.1 Cyclobacteriaceae bacterium
CCTGAAGATACTTATCCAGCGATTGGCTTTCGCGGTTGGTAATCTGCTTGCTGATCTTTAATTGTCTCATTGCGCTATCTAGTGGTTAAATTCTAAACACGTAAAGTCGAAAAATTAGTTCCAAAAAGCCTTATTCGCAAGTTTAAACCGAAGCTGTTTCTTCTTTTCTGGGAGGCTTAGGTAGTAACACTTTACGAGATAGACGATACTTGCCTGTCTTTTTATCTACTTCCACCAGTTTTACTTTTACCTGTTCACCTACTTCCATAACGCCTTCCATAGTTTCCAGGCGTTCCCACTTAATTTCAGAGATATGCAATAAGCCGTCTTTGCCAGGCATAAATTCCACGAAAGCACCAAATGGCATAATTGATTTCACAACGCCATCGTATACCTCTCCAACATCAGGAACTGCAACGATCGCTTTTACGCGCTTAACGGCAGCATCCATAACATCCTGGTTAGTAGCAAATATATTGACGATTCCCCTGTTGCCGACTTCTTCAATAACAATGGTAGCCCCGGTAGTCTTTTGAATTTCCTGAACTACTTTTCCACCTGGCCCGATTACCGCGCCTATCATTTCTTTTTCGATAGAGATGGTTACAGCACGAGGAGCATGCGGCTTCAAATCAGCTTTGGATTCAGAAATGGTTTTCTTCATTTCATTAAGGATATGAAGACGACCTTCCTTAGCCTGATCCAACGCCTCCCTTAAAACATCATAAGTCAATCCGTCAACCTTCAAATCCATCTGACAAGCGGTAATACCTTTTTCAGTACCTGTAACTTTAAAGTCCATATCTCCGAGGTGATCTTCATCGCCAAGGATATCGGAAAGGATAGCATATTTCTTTGTGGCGCTATCGGAGATCATACCCATTGCAATACCTGATACCGGAGATGAAATCTTAATACCCGCATCCATCAAAGCCAGTGAACCTGCACAGACCGTAGCCATCGATGAGGAACCATTGGATTCCAGTATATCTGAAACCACACGAATCGTGTAAGGGCTCTCGCTCATATTCGGGAGAACTTGTTTCAACGCTCTCATGGCAAGGTTTCCATGACCAACTTCTCTTCTTCCAGGACCACGGTTTGGTTTTACTTCTCCGGTTGAAAATCCAGGGAAATTATAGTGCAGGATGAACTTGTTGGTTCCATCAAACATGGCACCGTCAATCATCTGCTCATCCAGCTTAGTACCTAGTGTTACTGTAGTTAACGACTGAGTTTCTCCACGTGTGAAAACGGAAGATCCGTGGGCAGAAGGCAGATAGTCAATCTCAGATGTTATCTGTCTGATTTCATTTGTCTTACGGCCATCCAAACGAACCTTTTCGTTAAGAACAAGATTGCGGCATGCCGCCTTTTGTATGTCTTTGTAATACTTCTTTACGAGGTCCTTACTTACTGTTGTATCTTCTGGCAGTGAGGCGAGGTAATCCTCTGCGATCTTACCAAACAGTTCTGATCTCTGATGCTTGTTGGCAAGCTGTTGCCGGGCTACCTCATAGACCTTATCATAAAGCAATTTGAAAAGCTCTGCCTTAAAAGCTTCGTCCTTCACTTCATGCTGATATACTCTCTTCTGAGTTTTTCCAGATGCTTCAGCGAGATCCAGCTGCAACTGGCACTGCACCTTTATGGCATCATGGGCCAGTTTCAATGCTTCAAGCATATCGGTCTCACTGATTTCTTTACACTCACCTTCCACCATTAAAATATTATCAATGGAGGCAGCTACGATAAATTCAAAATCAGCCTTTTCTTTTTGCTCTAATGAAGGATTGATAATGTGCTTACCATCAAGCCTGATAATCCTCACTTCTGAAATTGGCCCTTGAAAAGGAATATCAGAAACTGACAGGGCAGCGGAGGCGGCAAAAGCAGCGAGGGCATCAGGCAACGCATTGAGATCACCCGAAATAAGTTGAATAGCTATTTGTGTTTCAGCATGATAGTCATCTGGAAAAAGAGGACGAATCGCACGATCCACCAAACGGCTAATCAGGATTTCGTAATCAGAAAGTCTTCCTTCACGCTTCAGGAAGCCTCCAGGTATTTTACCTGTAGAAGCGAACCTTTCCTGATAGTCAACAGACATAGGCAAAAAGTCTACTCCATCCTTGGCAGTTTGTGAAGCAACTGCAGTTGCCAGTAGCATTGTATTGCCCATGCGAAGTACAACAGCACCATCGGCCTGACGGGCAAGTTTTCCAGTTTCAATTGTAATCTGACGTCCATCAGGGAGCGTACATGATTTCGTAATAATAGTTGAGTTCATTGGGTATGAGTTATAGAGAAAGGCCTACAATTCACAGCCTTTCAAATAGTTTATAAAAAAACAAAAAGGGAATCTGAATTGATTCCCTATCTGCTTAAAGTGAATGCTTATTTTCTTAGCTCCAGATCTGAAATAACTGATCTGTATCTTTCAATGTTGGTTCTCTGTAGATAGTTAAGCAACTTTTTGCGCTGTCCTACCAATCTCAAAAGGCCTGTCTGGGTAGAGTAATCCTTCTTTTGACCCTTCAGGTGAACGGTCAAGTGATTAATGCGATACGTGAATAAGGCAATTTGTGACTCTGGTGAACCAGTATCATTCTTTTTCTTAGCGAAGCCATGCTTGCTAAACAACTCCTGCTTCTTTTCTGAATTAAGGTACATCTCTCGTAAAGTTTATCTTTTTCTATTTTTAACGCGCAAAAGTATCCTTATCAGCATTAAAAAGCAAGTTATATCTCAAAGTTCGTTGGTGCAGTTTTGGTGAATCTGCGTTTTAGCTTGTCCCAAACCACATTATAGAAGTCGGCATCAAAGAGACGAGCATCTGCTCTGGCCTGCTTTAAGAACAACAATCCAATAATCATTAGTACAGCGTTGGCAAGCCACATACCCTCACCTACGGCAAGAACACCCTGTTTGGCCCATTTCTCACCCATCAATGATAGAACATAGAAAACGATGAAGAATAAGATAGAGACTAACACCGGCACGCCCAATCCCCCTTTCTTAATAATTGATCCTAGCGGGGCTCCGATCAGGAACATGGCAATGCAGGCAATGGAATTAGCCAGTATTTTATGCCACTGTACATCAAATTCAATAAATCTATCACCATGGGATTTGATTTGTTCATTGTAATTGAAAAGCTGGCTTTTAACTGTTCGCACCTGGTTGGATGCCACACTTATTTCGCTACGAGTATATGGTATTTTAAATATGCTGTCAGACGCTGATTTTACCTTCTCTGAAATAGGAATATTCCCCTTCCATGATTTACGAACAGCCTCCGTTACTTGGTTAATAGTATTAACACCTTCCAATTTAGCTTCGCTTTTAATTTGTGCCAGTGAGTCCCTTTCCTGTTTAAGTTTCTTGATCTCTGCCGGCCAGACAACCGTATCTTTTTTCAAATGGTAATTAAACACCTGGCTACTGCTTATATAAATACCGAGCTTCTGTGTTTTAATCTCTCTGGTTACTGAGTCCATATCATACTTAAGCTCATTCATATTGCGCATAATTCGGTTGCTCTGAAACCATTTCTTGTCAGTACGATTTAAGCCAAAGGAGGAAAGGTCAAATACAATTTGCGTTTTAGAGAACTTGGTCTTTCGATACGTTTCTTCATTACCTTGACCTGAAGAAATATCAGTACCTGAGCCTATTCCCTCTATATAATTGTAGCCATTGAATAACTCCAGCTTCAGATATTGATCGTTCAAGAACGTATACATTCTTCCTGAATCAGCTACGGTCACCTCCTTGTTGCCTGCTCTATTCCGATGATCATAAATGATTATGCCTTTTAAAATGCCTTCATCAGGTAATTTTTCGTTGACTTTAATACTGATATCAGGTATAGCATTATAAAATGCTCCCTGCCGTAAGTCAAGCGCTGGCTTTTTCTGCTTGATGTCATATAATAGACTATAGGCTTCCAAAGCTGCTTTAGGCACCATGTAGTTACCAACAATAAAAGCGCCCCCTGTTACAAACAAGACAAAGACAAAAATTGGCAGAAGACTTCGTAGCAATGAAATCCCCAGGCTTTTAATAGCTGTCAGCTCAAAGTGCTCACCAAGATTACCAAAGGTAATTAATGAAGAAAGTAGCACGGCTAAAGGAAGTGCCACAGGGGTATTAAAGATGGCAAAATAGAAAAGCAACTGACCTATAACATCCCAGCCCAGGTCTTTACCTATGATATCATCAAAATATTTGAGCATGTGGATATTTAGGAGTATAAATACCACAACCAAAAAGGTGAGAATAAATGGACCTAGAAAAGAAGCCAAAATTAGCTTATCAATTTTTTTCATGTGCGAGACAAAGATAACTTCAAAAACGAGGCCATTTATTTTTTTAAGAAAATATCACACACCATCGATAGATGTATTTTGATAATGAGAAAAGTTTGTATGTTTGCGCCTCAAAATTAGGGTGTAGTGTACTGGTCAGTCGGGAAAAGTGCTTCTAATTTTTAAATGGCGCGGTAGCTCAGGTGGTTAGAGCGTTGGATTCATATCCGCCAGCTGGCGGACGAGAGTTCAACTAAAGAATAGAAGTAAATGGCGCGGTAGCTCAGGTGGTTAGAGCGTTGGATTCATAACCCAAAGGTCGGGGGTTCAACTCCCCCCCGCGCTACTTGATATTCTCGAATCATCATTAACAATCCTGGTGTGTTCAAAGTATACGCGCTGTTCAGCGTTGCTAACAATAAAATTTATATTGGATTCTCGTCAAATCTTGATGCCCGATTGTCTGCTTACAATGCCGAGAACGGAAAAGGATATACTCACCGATTTAGACCTTGGGCAATAGTTTATAGTGAGGAATTCACCACCAAAGCAGAGGCTCAAAAAAGAGAGAAAGAACTCAAATCTGCTAAAGGAAGAGAGTTTGTTTGAAACCTTATTAAATCAACTAGCATTTAGTTGGATTTATATCCGCCAGCTGGCGGACGGTGGTTCAACTCCCCCCGCGCTAGTTAACCATTTCGCTTTTAATGCCTATTATAGTGTTCGCTGTCTATGTCCTCTCACTACACCGTTGTTTACCTAAAATTTATATTGGTTAAAGATCAAGTCTTGAGTTTGAGTTGAAATTATCTTTAATTGAATCTATTATACCCGTTTGGTAAACTTCATTCAATCATTCATGAAGATCTGATAAGAAAGATCTTTGATTCCATTCTATTTCGTATCCAATCAATTGCTAATTTGGCTGGTCGCCTGACATCTCTCATGTTTTTTCACATTAATGTAGGATTTTGTGTATTAATTTGTCGTTAAACAAAAATTCATCTAAATTAAAATCGAAACGAAGCCCATATGGTTAAAGGAACTAAAAAACTATTCAATGCCGATTTTGAGATCCATGCTTCGATAAAAATGCTTTATCCGTACATTCAAACTGCGAGTGGATTATCAGAATGGTTTGCCGATGACGTTAACATAAGTCCTGAGAAAGTTTTCACTTTTGTCTGGGATCATGAAGAGCATAAAGCAATTATGTCTTCTCATCGCACTAATCACTTTGCACGATTTGAATATCTTCCTGAAACAAAAGAGGATGAAAAGGATCCGTCCTATTTCGAATTACGCTTAGAAATAAACGAACTCACACAAACCACTTTTCTCAAGGTGATCGATTATTCTGAGATTGATGACCTGGAAGAGCTACAAGATTTGTGGGAAGGATTGATCGAAAACCTCAAAAAGGTTGTAGGCGGTTAATACGCATTCTTTATTGATGAAGTTCTCTTCAAAAGTTAACTCCAATTTCTAATTTTGTGGACATCACATTTTAGTGTTATCCTATTTTCTATTACCAATTAACCAGATTATGTTACCCTCCATTAACCCTGCAGAGACAACTTCATGGCAACTGTTGACCGGGCATCTTTTAACGATGCAGGCCACACCTATGCGCGAGCTATTTGAGGAAGATCCAAAGCGATTTGATAAATTTCAATTAAGACTCAATGATATTCTTATCGACTATTCTAAAAATATAGTCACTGAAGAGACAATGAATTTACTTTTCAATTTGGCAAATGAAATTCAATTGAAGGATGCTATCGATGGGATGTTCAATGGAGATAAAATCAATCAGACCGAGCACCGCTCGGTGCTGCATATCGCATTAAGAAATATATCAAATACTCCTATTTATGTAGATGAAGAAAATGTGATGCCCCAGGTTAATGCCGTGCTTGATCAGATGCAGAATTTCTCAAGTCGATTATTAAACGGAGAATGGAAAGGGTATACAGGGAAAGCAATTACGGATATTGTAAACATTGGCATAGGTGGTTCCGATTTAGGACCACTCATGGTTACCGAGGCTCTGAAACCTTATCACAAAAACATCATCCCACATTTCGTTTCCAATGTTGACGGCACGCACATCGCAGAGACAATAAAAAAATTAAATCCTGATACTACACTCTTCATCATTGCCTCAAAGACATTCACCACCCAGGAGACGATGACGAATGCAGAATCTGCTAAAGCATGGTTCATAGAAAAAACATTTGGCAAAGGCGATGTAGCTAAGCACTTTGTAGCAGTTTCAACCAACACAAAGGCTGTTACTGCTTTTGGTATTGCCCCTGAAAATATGTTTGTATTTTGGGATTGGGTAGGTGGCCGCTATTCGTTGTGGTCTTCGATTGGATTATCTATCGCCTGTACCATCGGCTTTGATAATTTCAAACAGTTGCTTGAAGGAGCTCATGAAGCAGACAGTCATTTTAAGAATGAACCCTTTGAAAAAAATATACCCGTTATACTCGCCCTCTTAGGAGTATGGTATTCAAATTTCTTTGACGCACACTCGGAGGCTATACTTCCTTATGATCAATATCTTCATCGATTTGCTGCTTACTTTCAGCAAGGAAACATGGAGAGTAATGGCAAATCCATTGATCGAAATGGACAACCTGTACTTTATCAAACTGGCCCAATCATCTGGGGCGAGCCTGGTACTAACGGACAGCACGCTTTCTATCAGTTGATACATCAAGGCACTAAGCTAATACCCTGTGATTTCATTGCACCGGCAATAAGTCACAATCAGATCGGAGATCATCATGACAAACTTATGTCTAATTACTTTGCACAAACCGAAGCGTTGATGCTTGGAAAGACAGAGGAGCTAGTAGAGAAAGAACTTCTTACTTCGGGAATGAGCAAAGAAGACATAAAGTTTCATCTTCCCTATCGGGTGTTTAGTGGTAATAGACCGACTAATTCAATCATGTTCAAGAAACTTACCCCACATACTCTTGGTGCCCTCATCGCATTATATGAGCATAAAATATTTGTGCAGGGTGCGATATGGAATATCTTCAGTTTCGATCAATGGGGTGTAGAGCTAGGGAAAGTATTAGCAAAGAAAATTCTTCCAGAACTCACCTCACAGGACGTAATTTCTTCTCATGATGCTTCAACCAACGGACTGATCAATTATTTCAAACGATTGAAATCTGAATAACTTTTAATCTTCTTGTAAAACATTCTTTTAGCTGTATTTTTGAACCTTCGACTAAACGAATGGATTCAAAAATTTCGAAGATTGGAGTGTTTACCTCTGGTGGAGATGCTCCCGGAATGAATGCCGCACTACGCGCTGTAGTAAGAGCTTCTATCTATTACCAAAAAGAAGTTTACGGAATCATGCAAGGTTACGAAGGCATGATTAGTGGCGAAATTGTGAAACTCGGGGCGCGATCTGTTGGTAACATTATTCAACGTGGTGGCACGATTTTAAAATCAGCAAGAAGTGCTGAGTTCCGCACTCCAGAAGGTCGCGAAAAGGCATTTACTAATTTAAAAAAACATGGCATTGATTCCTTGGTTGCCATTGGTGGTGATGGAACATTCACCGGTCTCCATAAGTTTTACGAAGAATACTCCATTCCATCCATTTGTATTCCGGGCACTATTGATAATGATTTAGCGGGAACTGATTATACAATCGGTTATGATACGGCTACCAATACTGCTGTAGAAGCAATCGACAAAATACGCGATACTGCGATCTCGCACAATCGTCTTTTCTTTATTGAAGTAATGGGTCGCAATTCAGGTTACATCGCTCTTAACTGTGGCATTGCCGGAGGCGCTGTTGCTACCATTATTCCAGAAGAATCAATTACGCTGGAAGAGCTTTTCAATAAACTCGATGAAGGTGGAAAGACAAATAAAAAATCAAGTTTGATTGTTGTCGCTGAAGGGAGTAAGTTGGGTGGAGCGATGGAACTTGCCAGTAAATTCTCAGCCAGAAATAATTATTTTGATATCAAGGTCACCATTCTTGGCCACCTTCAACGCGGAGGCACTCCTACTTATTTTGATCGCGTATTAGCCAGTAAAATGGGTATTGCTTCCGTAGAAGGTTTAATCAAAGGCGAAAAGGATGTCATGGTCGGCATCAGAAATAATGTAATCGTGTATAACAGTTTTGATACGATCATTAATCACATTCATGAGATTGATAGCGAGTCATTACGAATAGCTAAAATTCTTTCCATCTAACCATAGCCATGAAAGATTTAACCATCGGCATTGATATCGGAGGTACTAATACGAAATACGGCATCGTAGATCGAGAAGGAAATGTATTGCATCAGGGTAATATACCCACTCCTCAATACGAGCAGTTTCAAGAATATTTTGATGCTATGGCAGACGCGCTTCGTAAGGGGATTTCAGAAATTCCTTCTTCTTCACGTATTGTCGGCATTGGGGTTGGTGCAGCGAATGGAAATTACTACACTGGGAATATTGAGCGTGCAACCAATTTGAAATGGAAAGGCGTTCTACCCCTGGCACGAATGTTCAAGGATGAGTTTGGGGTTCCTTGTATCCTGACCAATGACGCCAATGCAGCAGCAGTTGGTGAAATGATTTACGGCAATGCCAAAAACATGAAAGACTTCGTGGTGATTACTCTTGGCACCGGCCTTGGAAGTGGTTTTGTTTGTGGAGGAGTCCTGCTCAATGGTCATCATGGTATTGCGGGAGAAGTTGGTCACACTTCAGTTAATCCAAATGGACGTTATTGCAATTGCGGCAAGCGTGGTTGCCTTGAAACCTATGTATCAGCAACCGGCATAAAAAGGACGGTCTATAAATTATTGGCCGATCACCTTGAGCCAAGTGAATTGAGAGGTATTAGTTTTGAAGATCTTAATACCAAGATGATCACTGAAGCCGCCAACCGTGGAGATGTTGTTGCGAAAGAAGCTTATGAATATACAGGCAGAATTTTAGGTATGAAACTGGCTGAAACGGTTGTTCACACAGACCCTGAAGCAATTTTCTTATTTGGTGGTTTATCCATGGCCGGTGATTTAATCTTTCGTCCTACCATTAAACACATGGAGGCCAACCTGATGCCGCTCTTCAGAGGAAAAATAAAAGTCCTTCCTTCTGCCATGCAAAATCAGGCCGCGCCAATTTTAGGGGCAAGCAGTCTGGTATGGGATTATCTGGAT
Source organism: Cyclobacteriaceae bacterium (assembly GCA_043774745.1). Lineage (GTDB taxonomy): Bacteria > Bacteroidota > Bacteroidia > Cytophagales > Cyclobacteriaceae > ELB16-189. Next base: position 9,515 of record JAYVTC010000190.1, read on the forward strand.
AAGTTGCAGGTGAAGGCCGAGGTGGCTTAAAATTTTTATTCCACTTTAACACCGAGATTAGCACCGAGGAGATCGAAATAATCTACCCATTCACTTTCTTTTTCTTCCACCGGTTTCTTTTTGTTCTCCATCGAGATCTCAAAATACAGATTCTGACTTTTATGGAGGTTGGGATCAAGATTGAACTTATCAAGAATAGGGAACATTCTATTCAGTCGTTGAATCCTTTTCACATTCTCCCGTTCACTACTTATTCGTTTAAGCTCTTTGTAGATGCTCTCGCCTGCCATACGCGAAAGCTTATCCGGATCTTCAATCTTGAGGCTCCATCGATCCAACTCCGCAGCAATACGTTCCATTTCCTTGATATTGATTTTGTCAGATTGTAAAAGTCTAACCAGATCGGCATTCAAAATATATTCAAAGGTGGTTTTATAGGCCGGTGGTATTGGAATATTGTTCGTTGACAGAGCATTGATCAGTGGATAATCGCGATTGTAGCTCCTTCGCAATGAACTTTCCAGCTCCGCCATACTTTCGCGCGCTATCATATCCAGAATTTTTCTCTTCTCATCCTGAAAGAGATGCCAGATCGTGTATTTGTCGGGACCGAAATACATCTGAATCAATCCAATCATCTCGCCCAATCTACCTTCTTCAAACGCCTTCACCATCCTGAATTGCATACTGGCAAATTCATCGGGTTCCATATCCAGCGAAATATTACCAATGATATTATGCTTGCCTAAGTAGATTACAGCGAATGCAAATTTCTTTTCCGATCGGGTCACTAATGATTTTACTTTAGTGATACCCAAAACAAGTTTTTGTTCTCCCGCTTCTTTTTTAATAAAAGCTTCATTGGATGTACTGTAATTAAAAATGGTCAGTGACTCCGGCTCATCTTCAAAAATGGATGATACCGCATAGTGCATTCCCACACGTTGCAAGTTTGTACGTGATGGAAGGACGAGCTTCTTATACACCTCATCTCCTGTTTCATAAGCAGGCGCGTTGCTTGGGGCTTCAGAAAGTCTTTTGATAAACTCTAATTCGAGATCCTCGCTGCAAATCTGATTTGCTAATTGAATTACCCGGCAGGCATACTGCATCACCTGAATGGTTTCAATACCAGAGATCTCATCAAAAAACCAACCACAACTTGTATACATGAGCATAGCATGCCGCTGCATTTCCATGATTCTCAAGATCTGATTTGGATGAGCATCACTTAATGCATGATCTTTTAAAAATCGCTTGACGTTGTCATCATTTCTTTTTAGAACGACATTAATGTATTCATTACGTGCCTTCCATGGATCTTTTACTACTTTCGATGCTTCGCGCTCAAAAATTCCAGAAACGCTTTCACGCAACCAATCCAATGATTCGCGGAGTGGTTTACGCCAAAGCTGATGCCATCCCGGCTTACCACCGTTGCAACCGCAATTTGCCTTCCATCGCTCAACACCATGAACACAACTCCATGAGCTATTCTCAATAATCTGAGCTTCGTCTTTGGGTGGATTCTTGCTCAGGAACTGAGCATAATTCGTCAGATGTACACGGTCATCTTTCTCAATAAAATCCAAGCAAAATGCCAATGCCATTTCACCATGTTTATGATGGTGTCCATAGGTTTCTCCATCCGTGGCAACGTGCACCAGTTGAGATTCACGATCCTCAAAATCTAAAGGACTAAGAAGGCGTTCCGCAAATCTCTTTCCATCATTCAGTAAACCATTGAAGGCAATTCCTTGCGAGATATCACCATCGTAAAAGAATAAAGCAATCGATTTTCCACTAGGAAGATCGCATTGATATACTTTTTTTGTATTGACAGAACGATCATTTACTTCTGTCCACTCCTGCTCTCCAATCTTTCTTACTGCCTTTGCTTGCCTTGGAGCTAGGATGGTAAATTTAATTTTATGTTCAGCTAACAACTCCAACGTTTCCGTATCTACAGCAGTTTCTGCTAACCACATACCTTCAGGCTTTCGCTTAAAGCGGGATTCAAAATCACGAATACCCCAAAGTATCTGCGTCTCTTTATCTCGCTTGTTGGCGAGAGGCATAATGATGTGATTATAGACCTGGGCAACAGCCGAACCATGTCCTCCAAAATTTGACATACTTAGCTTATCGGCTTCCAGAATTGCCTCATACGTTTCTGTAGCGTAAGACTCCATCCATGAAAGCAACGTGGGGCCAAAATTGAAACTGATGCGCGAGTAATTGTTAATAATGTTTTTGATAACATTATTCTCATCTAAAATACGAGAGGAAGCATTTGGCTCGTAGCATTCAGCCGTAATCCTCTCATTCCAATCATGATAGGGATGCGCTGAATCCTGTAGCTCAATCACCTCCAACCATGCATTTTCACGTGGCGGTTGATAAAAGTGCCCGTGAATACAGATGAATTTTTTTGCTGAATCAGCCATTTTAATAAAAATCAGATTTATTCAATTAAATCATGTTCTATTCGATGTCAAATTCAGCCATCTCCTCTTTCAACTTAAACACTGAAATACCTAAAGGAGGTAAAGTGATTGACACAGAATAATCTTTGTTGTGATATTTAACCGGTGTGGTATACTGTAAACCAGGATTGAGTACACCACTTCCTCCATACTTAGAATTATCTGAGTTAAAAATTTCTGTCCAGGTGCCACGGAATGGAACTCCTACTCTATATAACTGGCGGGTTTCTGGAGTAAAGTTGCAAACAACAATCAGTGCGTCTTCACGCTGTTCACCTTTTCGCATGAATATCATTACACTATTCTCACGATCAGAATAGTCTACCCATTCAAAGCCCTTCTCATTAAAAGGAAACTCGTAAAGTGCAGGTTCAGATTTATATAAATGATTTAAATCTTTCATAATGGTGAGTACTCCCTGATGCGGTGCATAATCGAGTAAATGCCAATCTAAACTACGATCATGATTCCATTCACCCGGTTGGCCAAATTCGCCACCCATAAAAATAAGCTTTGTGCCCGGGTGAGTAAACATATATGAAAACATCAGGCGAAGGTTTGCAAATTTTTTCCATTCATCTCCTGGCATTCTCCCTAACAAGGAACCCTTGCCGTGCACTACTTCGTCATGCGAAAGTGGTAACATGAAGTTCTCTGTGAATGCATACATGATACTAAATGTAATATCATTCTGATGATACTTACGGTGAATAGGATCCTGCTTGAAGTAACTCAGTGTATCGTGCATCCATCCCATCATCCATTTTTGCCCGAAGCCTAAACCGCCAAGGTAGGTAGGTTTTGAAACACCTGGCCATGCTGTGGATTCTTCAGCAATCGTAATTACATCCGGATAATTGCCATAGACTACTTCATTAAATTCCTTCAAAAAGCTGGTGGCTTCAAGATTTTCATTTCCACCATGTTCATTAGGTATCCACTCTCCTTCTTTTCTTGAATAATCGAGATAGAGCATGGAGGCTACCGCATCAACGCGAAGTCCATCGGCATGATAAATATCCAACCAGAACAACGCGTTGCTGATCAGGAAAGATCTTACCTCATTTCTTCCGTAGTTATATATGTAACTACTCCAATCGGGATGAAATCCTTTACGTGGATCGGCATGCTCATAGAGATTAGTTCCATCAAAATTATAAAGTCCATGTGCATCGCCAGGAAAATGTGAGGGAACCCAATCCAGTATTACTCCAATTTCTGCATGGTGAAATGCATCTACTAATTCCATAAACTCCTGAGGCGCACCAAACCTGCTCGTAGGCGCAAAGTATCCAGTCAATTGATACCCCCAAGATCCAAAGAATGGATGCTCCATGATCGGAAGAAACTCAACGTGGGTGAATCCATTTTCCTTTACATAGTCAACAAGCTCTTTGGCTAATTCGCGATAACTCAATGAACGATTTCCATCGTCAAATTTTCTTTTCCAACTTCCAATGTGCACTTCATAGACTGAGTATGGCTTAGGTTTGCTAACCTGTTTTTTCCGCTCACTAAGCCAGGCTTTGTCATTCCATTTGTAGTGATGATCCCATATAATGGAAGCGGTGTTCGGTGCTATTTCGGCAAAGAATGCAAATGGATCTGCCTTTTCTAAATACTCTCCTGTGTTGGAATGGATGGCATACTTATATACTTCACCTTTACCTATCCCCGGAAAGAAACCTTCCCAGATTCCGGATTCATCCCAACGCGGAGAAAGCTTATAATCATTATTATTCCAGTAGTTGAAGTTGCCAATTACTGAAACCGCGCGCGCATTTGGTGCCCAAACAGCAAAGTAGGTTCCCTCTTGCTTTTTGAATGTGGTAAGATGTGCACCTAATTTTTCATAAAGTTTAAAATGCTTTCCTGATCTGAACAGATGAATATCAAAATCCGAAAACAGGCTAAAGCTATCCGGTTCTTCAGAATTAATTTTTGAAATCGCTTTTTTGCCCATAATGTTTAGTTTTTCTTTTTACTTTCTTCTTTTGCCTGAAAATAACGATTCATATGATAATAAATTCCTCTCAACGGAATGTTTACCCAATCGGGTCTTCCATTGAGTTCGTATCCTAATTCATAAATTGCTTTCTCTAATAAATACGTTCTTAGCAGCACCTCATCCTGATCTGACAAAGAACTGTTCAAACCCATTTTTTCAAGATAAGAGCCCAGGTAAAACCGACTCACATAGTGTTGCCATTGCTCCGCCCATTGCACCAGAAACTCAATATCCTTCTCCCGATAATTTTCATTGAGCATTATTTTACCAAAGGCAGCATAATGAAATGAACGCATCATACCGGCTACATCTTTCAATGGGTTCTTCTTCAGTCTGCGTTCGCTGAAACTAAATCCGGGCTCACCTTCGAAATCAATAATAATGAAATCTTTGCCCGTAAATAAAACTTGCCCTAAGTGATAATCACCATGAATCCTGGTCTTGATTGCACTGATTCTTGTCTTGTAAACTTCGCTGAAACATTCCAGCACCTCATCTTCCATGGTAAGCACCTTCTTGGCGAGCTCTTGTGTTTCTGCATTCAACTTATCGATTGACTGCTCAAGAAGTTTAAAGCGATCGCGAGTCAATTTTCGTAAGGTAGAATATAATGATCGCTGATAATTATATGTGAAATATTCAGGTGCAAATGCAGGTGTTGTATGATCTGAAGCAAGCGCCAGGTGCATCTCAGCAGTTCGTTGTCCTAATCTCACTACACGTTCATAAAATCCTCTCCCAATAAATTCCTGGATAAGCTCCGGAGCCTCTTCAAATTTAATAGCATCTTTATTTATGAGTTTCGGAATTTTCTCCTTTTTGGCTTTCGCCATCACACGCTCATAAAAACGTCCTACTGAATCGATGGTCATCACCCAGGAGTCTCCCTGATTCTCCACTTTTTCTTGTAATAATCCGAGCACTGTTGTGTTACCTTCGTTATCACGGTACTCAACACTGCCTGCATATTTAGGTGCATTGCGGAAGTTCGTGTTCTCAGAAAGGAAGCGAACGATCTCAAGATCAGGATTAATTTCCTGCTCTATTTTGCGATAGAACTTAAAGAAATACTGATCATTATAAATGATGGCCGTATTGCTTTGATCAGCTTTTAAAATTTTTGATTCAACCTTATCGGCATTGAGTTTTGCAAATACACTTGAATTAAATTCCAACGTTCCGTCATCGTCCTTTATCCGAACCTTACGATCCATGCTGGAAAACAAAAAGTCGCGGAAGGTTCTATCATAGCTGCTGTCTAAAATAAAGCCTGCTTTACCCTGAATCTCCGCTCTGCTGATCACACTCATTGTGGTATACTCTACTTTGTCGAAGAGCGTATCGGATGGCGCAAAGGACATCGGCAAGAAATATAGTTCCGGAAGCCGCTGCACATAGTGCACTTCAATGATGCATAAAAAATGAGTATCCTTTTCCACTTTTAGTGGAATGACTTTATGAATATTCATCTTACTAATAGCACGAGCCTTACCTCCAAACCATCGACACTTCTTCATGAAGGGTTGAAGGATTTTTCGCTCTAAAATTCGCACTTCGTTGTAGTTGGCGAATAGTCGTTCCCACGAAAGATCAGATTTGTATAAAAACATTTCATTGGGAGTACCAGAAGCATCCTTTTTCTCCGTAGCATCTGCCTGAAACCAAAAATATCCATACGGACCAATGGTGATTGGATATTCCCCATCGGTCACGCTCATAAATCTATTCTGACTAAACACCTCGGTGATATCACAATCTTTGAAAGACTTTAAGTCTAAGGTGGTTGCCTGAGAGAATTGTGAAAGGTTTGCTACAACAATAATGCTTTGCTTTTCATACGTGCGTGCAAAGCAAAGTACTTTTGAATTTGAGCTGTTAATAAACTTAAGGTCACCCCTACCGAAAACATTTAAACGTTTCCGCATCGCTAATACATTCTTAATCCACCACATCAACGATGATGGATTCTCTTCCTGCGTTGCCACATTCACCGACTCATAGCGATACACAGGATCGGTAATTACCGGTAAGTATAATTTTTGAGGATTGGCTTCTGAAAATCCTGCATTGATATTCATGTTCCATTGCATGGGTGTGCGCACACCAAAGCGGTCCCCTAAGTAAATATTATCACCCATACCAATCTCATCCCCATAATACAAAACGGGCGTTCCCGGCAAGGAGAATAGTATCGTGTAAAGCAATTCAATTTTTCTGCGATCATTATTCAGCAAGGGAGCCAATCTTCTTCTGATGCCAAGATTGTGCTTTGTGTGAGGATCGTTTGCATATGCTTTGAATAAGTAATCTTTCTCTTCCTCGGTAACCATATCCAATCCAATCTCATCGTGGTTACGAAGAAACAAAGCCCATTGACTGTTTGGTGGAGTTGTTGGAGTTTGCTCAATAATATCAATGATCGGATATGTATCTTCTGTGCGCAAGCCAAGAAATAAGCGTGGCATGAGTGGATAATGAAAATTCATGTGACACTCCTGACCTTCGCCAAAATATTCCGCGGCATCCTCGGGCCACAGGTTTGCTTCTGCAATTAAAATCTTGTCTTCGTAGTGCTTATCAATATGACTTCTTAGTCGTTTTAAAAACGCATGTGTTTGTGGCAAGTTCTCGCAATTGGTTCCTTCCTCTTCAAACAAAAAGGGAACTGAGGGAAGTCTGAATCCATCAACCCCCATTTTCATCCAAAAGTCAACTACCTTAATCATCTCCAGCTGCACCTCTGGATTATCAAAATTCAACTCAGGCTGATGACGATAGAAGCGATGCCAGAAATAAGCCTTTGCTTCATTATCCCAAGCCCAGTTTGACGATTCTTCATCCATGAACATGATACGTGCTTCTTTGTATTTGTCTGGTGTATCACTCCACACATAGTAATCTTTGTATCGAGAACCTGTGCGTGCTTTACGGGACTTTTGAAACCATAAGTGCTGATCAGAAGTGTGGTTAAGAATCAATTCCGTGATTACACGAATGCCTCTTCGGTGTGCTTCTTTAAGAAAGAGACGGAAATCTGCCAGCGTTCCATAATCGGGATGGATGTCACAATGTTCCGTTACATCAAACCCATCATCTTTTAAAGGTGATGGGTAGAATGGTAACAGCCAGATGGTATTGATGCCAAGATCTTCCAGGTAATCCAATTTCTGGATGAGTCCCGGAAAATCTCCAATGCCATCGCCATTGCTATCATAAAAGCCACGAACACTTACTTCGTAAATGATTGCGTCTTTAAACCAAAGCGGATCTGTATTTTTTGCAGGTGCTGCCATAGTTACATGTTGGACTCGTGAATCTCTAACTTAAATAAATGAAAGGGTATTTTGTGTGGATTGATATCAACGAAGTTCCATTCCTGTGTCCACGTATAGTGTTCATCCGTAATCAGGTCATGAAGTTTCACGTTAATTTTATCACCAAGTTTTAATGCTGATTTTGGCAGTTGCACAAATCCACTCTGACTACCATGTGGATCGAGATTGACCACTACTAAAATTATATTTGAAAGATCTTCCGTAGCTTTCAGGTAAGCGATAATCTGACTATTTTCAATTTCACAGAAACGTATGTTCCAGGTAGAATGAAAGGCTTCATTTTGTTTACGAATCTTATTAAGTAAAATCATGATGTCTGTCATACGATTTGTACGCTTCCAATCATAATGCCTTACTTCATACTTTTCTGAATTGTAATACTCTTCTCTCCCTTCGATGGGGGTGTTTTCGTAGAACTCATAAGAAGGTCCATAAACTCCATAGTTAGATGAAAGCGTTGCAGCCAAAGCATATCGCAAAATAAAACTGTTCTCACCTTGATTTTGTAAATGGTAAGGAAGAATATCCGGAGTATTTGGCCAGAAGTTGGGTCTGAAATAGTTTCTTGAAGGTCCGTGTACTAAATCATTCATGTAATCGGTGAGTTCCTGTTTTGAAACTCGCCATGTGAAATACGTATAGGATTGCGTGAAGCCTACCTTTGCCAACTCAGCCATGATCTTCGGCCTTGTGAATGCTTCAGAGAGGAATATAATGTCGGGATTATTTTTTTGCACTTCCGCTATTATCCATTTCCAAAACGGAAACGGTTTGGTGTGTGGATTATCAATTCTGAAAATAGTAACGCCCTGTTCCATCCAATAGATGAACACCGATTTGAGTTCTTCCCATAACTCTTTCCAATTATCATTTTCAAAATTGAATGGAAAAATATCTTGATACTTCTTAGGAGGATTTTCAGCGTATTGAATAGATCCATCTGGTCTTTGCTTAAACCATTCCGGGTGTTCTTTCACATAAGGATGATCGGGTGCACATTGAAAGGCAATATCCAGAGCCACATCAATGTTTAACTTCTTCGCCTCCTGTACCAGTTTTTTAAAATCATCTAATGTTCCAAGTGCAGGTAAAATTGCTTTATGTCCTCCTTCATCACTTCCAATTGCCCAGGGTGAACCATGTTCGCCTTTCTGAGCACGAACATTATTATTTTTTCCTTTCCGATTGATTTTACCTATGGGATGTATGGGTGGAAAATAAAGAACATCAAAACCCATAGCGGAAACGCGAGGCAGTAGTTTAATGCAGTCCTGAAATGTTCCATACTTGCCAGCCTCGAGTGAGGAAGAGCGTGGGAAGAATTCATACCAGGCGCTGAAGTTAGTTTTCTTATGTTCTACGTTGATTTCAATTTCCTTATCAAGTTCAGTTTCATTTTCTTTCAACGGATATTGATGAACAATTTTAGCAAATGATTCGCTGAGGACTATCTCAATTGCTTCAGCATAATTTTCTTTGCCTTCAAGTCTTTTCGCAAGATTTAATAACTCTTTATTGTTTTTACCGGCTAACCGCGTTAAGAAGATTGCCCCTTCCTGCAATTCGACTGCAACGTCTACTTTCGCGTACGCTTTCTTTTTAAATCCATCATACCAGGTATCAAAATGATCAATCCATGCCTTGATGATAAATACATAAGTACCTTTCTCTTCAACCTTAAAAGAACCACCCCACTCATCATTAAATGTGGGTTTAAGTTCTACCACATTCCATTTTGAAGCGTCCCTTCTTTTATATAGCAACTCTGCTCTTAGGTGATCATGGCCATCACCAAATATGGCTGCGCTCACATCGACACGCTCTCCCACCGTGCGCTTGGCCGGATACAAACCACCATCAACCAAAGGCTGAACATTTTCAATAATTACTCTTCTTTTTCCGTTACTCATCTATCGTTATAATTACAAATGGAAACTATTTTAAAACTACCGAAGCATAGGCTGGCAATCTAACTTCATGATTATTAATGGATGCTGAATTGAAAGAATCAAACTCTATGGTCTCATATCCGGCCAGTGCTTTGCTAAGTTTGATGGTAACTTCTACATCAGAAATGTTATGCAACACCAATCGCTTATCGTCATCCTGTTCACGAATAAAACTTACCACCTCACGAATATTCACCGGAGCTGTCTCAATATTTCCATAGGTAAGTGCTTTACTGGAATTCCTATACTGAATAAATTTCTTATAAAAGTTATACAAAGAGGCAGGATCTTCTTTTTGCCTAGCTAATGGTGTTACTGTTTTATCGTTACTAAACCCGGGTGACTCCCAAGATGTTTGCGTTTTGTCTTTTGCATCATAGTCCCAGAGAAAGGGCTCACGGATATACTCGTCAGGCTTCACTCCTAGCATCCCGATTTCTTCACCGTAATACACATAAGGAGTTCCTGGAAGAGTGAATAATATACCAGCCGCAACGCGCGCCTTATCCGAATTGACATCCAACTCACTGAGTATTCTATTTTGATCATGATTTTTAAGAAAAGTAGCATCTATAAATTCGTTGGTACTCTTGATATAAAAATCATTGATCTCTTTGTATTTGTTAATCAGATCAATAGTATCTTTTCCGGCTCTCACTACAGCCGTAATTGCATAACCCATATCAAAGTTAAAAAGAGCAGGTATACCTTTAAGATAGGGAGCAACATCTTGCGCTTTTGACCAAACCTCTCCTACTAAATACACATCCGGTTTTATCTTTTGCATTTCTTGCCTGAACCAAATCCAAAAGGCGTGATTGTCTGCTGCTCGCTCGGTTGGAAAAATATGTTTTGCTGCATCAAGTCTAAAACCATCTACGTTCATTTCGCCAAGCCAATATTTTCCAATTTCAACAAACTCTTCTCTTACTTTTGGATTATCCAGATTCAGGTCAGGCATACCTCCATAAAAAAATCCATAATAATGTTCCGATAGCGTATCTCCGTTCACCGGATGCCACTGTGTGATATTATCTGAATCCAGCGAAGTGGATTTCTTTGATAGCTGACCTCGAATAGAATCCTTGTTGGCCCAAACATAATAATCTCTGTAGGGATTTTCTTTTCCCTCAATCGCACCCTTAAACCAGGGATGATCTGAACCGGTGTGATTTACAATCAGGTCCACTAAGATGCGAATTCCTCTTTTGTGGGCTTCCACTACTAATTTCTGAAAGTCTTCCTGGCTTCCATATTCAGGATCAACTGCTTTGTAATTTACTACATCATACTTGTGATACGTTGGCGAAGGCATAATCGGCATTAACCAGATGCCACCTACTCCCAACTCTTTAAGATAATCCAACCTTGTAGTAAGTCCATTGAAATCGCCAATGCCATCACCGTTACTGTCAGCAAATGAACGAATGAATACTTCATAATTAACTCCATACGGCCACTTAGCCACATTTTCTAATTCCTGGCTGCATGATAAAACAAATGCAAAAACAATAAGAAGAAACCAGATACCAATTTTCCTCATGCTGGATTATTTGATCTTAAAGATAAAGGAAGAGTAAGGAAGAATATCTACTTCAAAGGTCCTTGACTTATCCATGCCTACATCGGCACTGCTGCGCAACATATCATGGCCAATATAATCTTCTTCTGGATTAAGTTGAAACGCCTGAACAACCTCATCAGATAGCTTAACCTTTACGCGCCTGGCTTTATCTGCAAAGCTGGATAAAATAACAAGTTTTTCTTCATTATAAACGCGCGCAAAAACATGCACATCGTCCGGAATATTACCTTGTGAAAGATTAAAGTTAGTGAGATCATAATAATTTCCATCGGTAATGGCTCTACTATTGGAAGCAAAGGTGAGTATGTCACCATAGAACTGACGTAATGCTTTTTGATCAACACTAAGCAATCCACCATCAAACTTTCCTCCATTCAACCATTTTTGATGTTCCGGAACACCCCAATAATCAAAAATAGTAGTGCGTCCATCTTCGCCAGAGAAACCTTCGCTGCCGGAGCCTGGTTCACCAACTTCTTGTCCAAAGTAGATCATGACCGGACCTTGATCAATGGTAGCGCTAATGACCATGGCAGGAACAGCCTTCCAGGCATCGCCTGCAAAAAATGGGGACGCGATACGCTGCTCATCATGATTCTCCAGGAAGTGTAACATATTCCTGTTCATTCCATTCAGGCTTTGTTGTATAGTATGAATATCTGCTGTACTAGATTTCTTGTTAATTAATAATCGTAACGTATCATAGAGTTGAACCTTGTCATACAAGTAATCAAATTTACCTTGATCGATATAGTTTCTGTATTGAGAAGGGTTATAGATCTCAGCAATAAAAATAATGTTAGGATTAACTGCCTTTACCTGAGGTATTGCATAATTCCAAAATTCTGCCGGCACCATCTCAGCCATGTCGCAACGAAATCCGTCTACTTTTTTATTCGCCCAAAACACCAAAATATCTTTCATCTTTATCCATGTGCCGGGAATCGGATCGAAATAAGTTTTACGTTCATTTTGAATATCAACACCATAATTTAACTTCACGGTCTCAAACCATTCGTTAATTCCGGGAGTTGCAGTGAACTGATCGTTGCCCGTTACTTTTGCTGGGCTCTCATTATACGTATTGTCTTTCGTAGGAAAGGGATTGGTACCGAGTGAATTATAATCTGCGGGAGGTTGAAAAGATTGCCCTGGCAGATAATAAAAATTGTTAGAAGGTTTGAAGGATACCGTTAAGTCATCTCCTTCACCCAGATCCTCTGCGCCATGAGGTTTTGAGTCACTCTTATAACCACGTGCCACATGGTTTGGCACAAAGTCAATAATCACTTTAAGTTCTTGTGCATGGGTGCGAGCGATGAGTTGCTCAAACTCTTTCATCCGGTTTTTTACATCTATTGCGAGATCCGGATTAACATCATAATAATCTTTGATTGCATACGGAGAGCCTGCTCTTCCCTTCACAACATCTGCATCATCCAGGGGGATTCCACTTATTGAATAATCCGTAAGCAGCGCATGTTCCAATGCACCCGTATACCACACATGAGTTACCCCTAGTTCTTTAATACCCCTTAAAGCCGTCTCATTGATATCGTTAAATTTGCCAACCCCATTTTCTGCCTGGGTACCATACGGTTTGTTGGTCGTATTTTGATTGCCAAACAAACGCGTCATCATTTGGTAGATGACCATTTTTTGTACTTTACTTTGAGCCATAATTGGATAAGGAATTTTCTCTTTTGGTGTTACACAACCCAAAAGCAATAAAAGCGAAACAAAACCTGCTTTTTTCATTTTCTTAAAGGTAATTAAATAGTATACCCACACAAAATGCACAAAAAATTGATACGTTTAAAAGACTTTTGACAGAAAACGTTTGCAAAGACATGGGCTTAAAAATTAGCCCAATAATTAAATCAAATGCCTTATCTTAAAGGCACCTTATACGTATTGATTCCAAGTTTATGATACGATTGAATTTAACTGTACTGATAGGCTTTTGTTTAGCGACTTCAATTGTCTCCCAAGGGCAAACTGTAACGTTATCTCCTGCTAATCCGACTGCCGAACAGATAGTTACTCTTACCTTTGACGCAACGGGTACTCCCCTTGCAGGAGAATCGAAAGTATACTTTCACAGTGGCGTGGTTACAACAACTACAACAACACCTGGAAGCGGAGATTGGAAATACGTGAAAGGTAATTGGGGAAAGGATGATGGAACTGGTCAAATGAGTGCGGTAACAGGTCAGTCAAACAAATGGCAGATCTCTCTTTCCCCTACGCTACGCCAATATTATGGTGTTCCGGATGGCACTCCTATTTTTTGGCTGGCAATGGTATTCCGAAATGCTTCTGGCTCAAAGCAGACCACCCCTGATATCTTTATCAAATTGGCTGCAGCGCCCTATGTTTCAATTACTTCACCTTCCAGCACAGAAGTTTTTTATCCGGCAGGAGGTTCGATCACCGTTTCTGGCTCCACCTCAGTTGAAGCATCATCCCTGGAGCTTTTGATCGATGAAGGAAGTGGTTATGTAACAAAAGCCTCAGCCTCCAATACAACAACCATCAGTACTAGTTATACGCCTTCTACCAGCAGCATCTCTGTCAAAATTAAAGCGATCATAAATTCAACTCCGGTCGAAAGTATTGCCACCTACACGCTTAATACCCGCCCTTCAACTATCGAAGAAGCTTTGCCTCCAGGGATGAAGGATGGAATCAATTATTCTGTGGATCCGACCAAAGTCACTCTTGTGTTGCTGGCTCCAGAAAAGGAATTTGTTTACGCGGTTGGCGACTTCAACAATTGGCAATTGAATGACAATTACTTCATGAAGAAGACACCCGATGGCAAGCGATTTTGGATCGAGATAGCGGGATTAACTGCAGGACAAGAGTACGTTTTTCAATATTGGGTAGATGGCACGATTAAAATCGGAGATCCTCTGGCAGATAAAGTTGCTGACCCGAACAATGATTCATCTATCCCGGCAATTACGTATCCTAATCTACCATCCTACACCAAAACTCAATATGGAATAGCCACAATCTTACAAACCAATCAAACTCCTTTCAATTGGGCGACAAGCGAAACCAGTTGGGTTGCGCCTGACAAAAAAGAGTTGGTTGTATATGAATTATTACTTAGAGATTTTATTGGATCACGCAGGTATAAAGACCTGACTGATTCGCTCTCCTATTTTAAAAGATTGGGTATAAACGCTATTGAGCTAATGCCCATAATGGAATTTGAAGGCAATCTAAGTTGGGGATATAATCCTTCTTATTTCTTTGCACCTGATAAATTTTACGGATCAAAAAATGATCTAAAGGACTTTATTCAAAAAGCCCATCAACAAGGTATTGCCGTAATACTGGACATGGTACTCAACCATGCTTTTGGACAAAATGCGATGGTCCAGATGTATTTCGATAAGTTGGCCGGCAAGCCAGCCGTAAATAGTCCATGGTTCAACAGAGATGCCACCCATCCGTACAATGTTGGTTACGACTTCAACCATGAAAGTCTATATACACAAGACTTTGCAGATACTGTTTGTAGCTACTGGTTAAAGGAGTATCACTTTGATGGATTTCGGTTCGACTTATCTAAAGGCTTTACTCAAAAGAATAATCCAAATGATGTGGGAGCCTGGAGTGCTTATGATGCATCTCGCATAGTTATTTTAAACCGTATGGCTAAAGAAATCTGGAAAGTGAAACCTGAGGCTTACGTGATCCTGGAACATTTAGGTGATCCTTCAGAAGAATCAACGCTCGCCAATAATGGCATGCTGCTATGGGGAAATATGACGGGCACGTATTCGAGTGCACTGGCAGGTAACAGTAATGCGAACATAAATTTAGCCAACCGCATCACCCATGTGAATTATATGGAAAGTCATGATGAAGAAAGACAAATGGTTGAGTTGATAAAAAATGGTCAATCGCTTGGATCATATAACATCACGAACGTTGACATTGCACTTAACAGAGCGAAGATGGGAGCTGCATTTTTCTATACCCTTCCTGGTCCTAAAATGCTTTGGCAATTTGAAGAATTAGGCTATGATAAGAGTATAAATTTTTGCACCAATGGAACAGAAAGCAGTGACTGTCGCCTTGATACCAAACCATTGCCATGGGGAACTGGAAGTTTAAATTATTATACCAATACAGATCGTCAGCGACTTTATAAGACCATTGCGTCTGTTAACAAATTAGTGCAAGCCAATAAGGCCACGTTTACAAATGGATCTGTGGAAACGATTCCTCTTGGCAATGTGCGTCAAATAAAAATTACTTCAGCAGCCATGGACGTTGTTATCGTTGGTAATTTTTCGGTTTCTTATCAAAATGCCAATACCGTCTTTTCAAAAACAGGAACCTGGTTCGACTATTTTGGAAATAATTCAATTACTGTAGCCAATGTTAATGAGTCAATGCTTTTGGCTCCCGGGGAGTTTCACATTTATACAACGGTACAGCAGCCATCACCTGGTTCCGGCTTGGTTGATTTCGTCATTACGGGTATTGATGAAGAGGCAACTGATTCATTTTCGGTGTATCCCAATCCTGTAAAAGATAAATCATTCATGATTCAGTGGTCAGAAAGCTCTCCCGATAAGGTGAACATTAAGATCATTGATTTATTAGGAAGAGTGAGAATGAGTGATCAACATTCACTTATAGAAAATACATTACAATACGATGTGGAATCATTACCGAAAGGTGTATATCTCATTTCAGTTGAGCAACGAGGATTACGTAAGACTCAGAAAATTCTTATTGAGTAATTGCCTTCTTTCTGTTTGAAAGTAAATGAAATAAAGCAGCGGCAATACAAATAATTAGACCTAAGCATTCTCTTGTCTCTTCAATGTAAAGGTTTTGCATTTTGGCAATGTCATCAAATAACAATGAACGATCTGGGGACTGTAACCATTGCCAAGTACTAGTCACCAGGAGCGCAGCATATATTGAATAGAGAACAATAGTTGCCAATAACCAATAGACAAACCTCATTTTAAACATGGCAAGCACTGAAAGTACAGCCATGTTGCCATAGATCAATATCCATAAAATCGGATCAGGATCGTTTATCTGCACGAAGGCAAACAACAGAAAGATGAGCGCGAGAATGAAATTAATTATCTTCATAATTTAAAAAATTGCTCCAGCAATAGTGGCTGTCATCATCGTTGCCAGTGAAGCCGCTATCATTGCTTTCAGTCCAAGCTTGGAAAGATCACCTTGTCTGTTTGGCGCCATGCCACCAATACCACCAATCTGAATGGCAATAGAAGAGAAATTGGCAAACCCACACAACGCATACGTAGCAATACGTATTGATTTTTCACTAAGTAAACCTGCAGCCTTCATGTTAGCAAGATCCAGGTAAGCAACAAATTCATTGATCACCATTTTTTGTCCTAACAAACTTCCTACATAAATCGATTCATCCCAGCTTACACCAATACAAAACGCGAAGATTCTAAAGACTTGGCCTAAAATATATTGCAAAGAAAATCCCTGGTAAGCACCGTTGGTATTCTGAACAACAAAATCATTTAATCCTGTCATGTCACCAATAAAATCCACCAACACCCAATTTAAGGCATAAATGATCGCAATAAAAGCCAGGAGCATACCAGCAATATTGAGGGCCAACTTCAAGCCATCAGCAGCTCCGCTGGCCATGGCGTCAATCAGGTTTACTCCAATTTGTTCTTTATTCACTTTTAAAGTCCGGTCAATCTTTTCAGGCTCTGTTTCAGGCATAAATATTTTAGCCAACACAATAGCAGCCGGTGCATTCATGATGGAGGCGCTTAAGAGATAGGTTGCGAACTTAGCCTGTTGAGCTGGATCTCCTCCTCCCAAAAAAGAAACATATGCTCCCAGCACACTTCCAGCTATCGTTGCCATTCCTCCTACCATAAGGCAACTGAGTTCTGATTTGGTCATGCGTGGAATAAAAGGTCTTACTAACAAAGGCGCTTCTGTTTGCCCCATGAAAATGTTAGCGGCTGCCGATAAACTTTCGGAACCAGAAAGGCGCATTGTTCTCGCCATGATCCAGGCGAAACCAAAAACAATTTTTTGCAATACACCCAGATAATATAAACCTGCAGTAACGGATGAAAAGAAGATTACCGTTGGCAATGCCTGAAAGGCAAACAGGAATCCTAAACTATGTTTTACTTCTGGGTTTCCTGAGCTGTTCTTTGCAAGATCACCATAGAGAAACTCGGCTCCCTTCGCTGCAAAACTCAGAAACATAACAAACTTCTCACTTATATAAATGAAAGCAGTTTGGGCAAACTGAACCTTGCCGATAATCAATCCAAATGTTAATTGAATAAGAATGCCGATTAAGACAAGTCGCCAATCGATAGCTTTCCTATTTCCTGACAGAAGATAGGCAACGCCAATAATAAAGATCAAGCCTCCAAGGCCACGTAAGTAATCCATCTGTCGTAAGTCTTTTGGATGAGAATTTTAGTTGCGTTTGCTCAACTCGTCACGGATTTTAGCTGCCTTCTCATAGTCTTCTTTATCTATGGCATCTTTGAGTAAGTCATTCAATTTTTCCACCGAGTAATTCTTATAATCTTCCCCGGACTTCTTAGTCGATTCTTTTTTAACCTTAGCCTTTGCCTCGGCTTTAGGTTCGACTTTTTCTTCTTCCTCCTCCTGATCGGTGAGTACTATACCGGCTTCAGCCAGAATGGTCTCGTAAGTATAAATGGGAGAATCAAATCGTAAACCAATGGCAATGGCATCAGATGGTCGCGCGTCAATTTCTGTTTTCTTTAATCCATCAGAGCAAATGATCTTCGCAAAGAAAACACCTTCTTTCAAATCTGAAATCACAATTTCCTCTACATGAAAGTGAAAGGAATTTGAAAATGATTTGAAGAGATCATGGGTCATCGGGCGGTTGGGAATGATCTTCTCAATTTCGATAGCGATTGCTTGTGCTTCAAACATTCCAATGATAATAGGGAGCCTTCGATTACCTTCTGTTTCGCCCAACACTAATGCAAAAGAACCGGTCTGAGATTGACTGGAGGATAGTCCTAAAATTTCAAGTTTAATTTTCTTCAACGGTGCCACTCAAAAATTGAATTTATAAAAAAGTATATCAAACCCCAACAATTAAAAAATAGACAAATTAAATAGCTGCTTTTATTGCCGCTGTCAATTTAGGAATCACGTCAAATGCATCCCCTACAATTCCATAATCCGCAGCTTTGAAAAACGGGGCTTCTGCATCCTTGTTAATCACAACAATACACTTGGAAGAGTTTACACCTGCCAAATGTTGAATGGCTCCAGAAATTCCTATAGCGATATATAACTGTGGGGCAACCTTCACTCCGGTTTGTCCTACGTGTTCGTGATGGGGTCTCCAGCCCATATCGGACACCGGTTTACTGCAGCCCGTAGCAGCATGAAGCGTTTTTGCAAGTTCTTCTAAAATGCCCCAATGTTCAGGACCCTTCAACCCTCTTCCGCCAGACACAACAATCTCAGCTTCAGGAAGTAAAATATCACCCGTTGCTTTTTCACTTGATAGTATTGATGTATTGAAATCACTTTCGTTTAGTGTTGGCGCATAAGCTACCACTTGCGCTTCGCCTCCCACCTCTTTGATCTCAGCTGCATTCTTACGTATGACAATAACTTTCTTCTGATTTTTTAATTCTACGTGGGCAAAAGCCTTTCCGGTATAGATGCTTCTGCGCACAACAAAACCACTGGATGTATTGGGTAATTCTATCACGTTAGCAGCAAAGCTGGCTCCTGTCTTCACGGCAACTTTTGCAGCTACTGGTGTGCCCAATGATGAGCTGGCGAGGATTAAAACATCGGCATTTTCATCCTTCATAGCCTGAGTTAATACAGACGCATAAACCTGCGCTATTCCTTTTTCCAATTTTGCATCAGCTGCATGAAGCACTTTTTGTGCTCCATACTTTGCCAGTAATTGCACTTCGAATGCATCAGCCGGGCCTAATACAATAGCGGTTACTGATCCTCCCATGGCCTGCGCATAGCATACGGCTTCCAATGAAGACTTTCTTATTTTTCCTTCCGATGTTTCTATGAATACTAACGTTGACATAAATTCCTGGATTTTGAATTAAAGTACCTTCGCCTCGTTTTTAAGTCTGGTGACAAGTTCTGCTATATGGTCTGCCGAAATCATTTTAACTGCACCTTTAGGAGCAGGTAATTCAAATTTTTGAAGTGCTACTTGTGATTGGGTAGCTTTAGCATCAACTACTTTCAATGGCTTCGTTCTGGCCGACATGATACCGCGCATATTGGGTATTTTCCATTCTGCAATGGGCTCCTGACACCCTGCAACCAAAGGCAAGTTTGCTTCTACTTGTTCTTTACCACCTTCAATCTCGCGGCTCATCTTCACTTTAGTTCCTTCTATCTCAAGTTTCATTACCGGAGAAACGGAAGGTAAGCCTAACAGATCACCCACCATAGCGTGTACTACACCACTGTTATAGTCAATTGATTCTCTTCCCATCAGGATTAAATCAAAACCTTTACCATGCTCGGCAATCTGCTCAGCTACAAAGAATGAATCAGTTGGTTCTGCGTTTACACGAATGGCATCATCTGCTCCTATGGCCAATGCTTTTCTAATGGTGGGTTCTGTTTCGGCAGTTCCCACATTAATCACGGTAACGGTAGTGCCCGGTGTTGCTTCCTTTATCTCAATGGCTCTTGCGAGTGCATAATCATCATAGGGGCCGATGATAAACTGAACACCTGTAGTATCAAACTTCGTATTGTTTTCAATAAAGTTGATTTTTGAGGTGGTGTCAGGAACGTGCGAAATACAAACTAATATCTTCATAAATGCGCTAATAAAATGACATTCAAACTATTGCCTTTTTAGGCTTAAATTTGGGCTCAAGATATAAGATAAAATCTTAAATAAGGCACTAAAAAACTGAAAAAACGGATGAATCATTCACGTATCGATTTACTGGAGAAGTTCATCGCAGAAGATCCCTCCGATCCGTTCAACTATTATGCTCTGGCGTTGGAATATATTCAAACTAGTCCCCTAAAAGCAGCAGAACTATTTGATGAGGTTCTAATCAATCACCCGGAATACTTACCGGTATATTATACGGCAGGAACATTTTATGCCGGGCAGGCAAATGATTCAAAAGCCATGGAAATATTAGCTAAAGGAATAGAACTCGCTAAGAGAAAATCAGACTTCAAAGCCTTGCGCGAGTTGCAAAGCGTTATTCAAAATCTGGATAGTTAGATCTGAAAAACGATCTTACCCACTTTATTGGGCTTGGTGATATCCGGAAATGAATCCACTATTTTAGAAAATGGTCGTATAGAATCAATTAATGGTCTTATCTGATGCTTACTCACAAAGGAGATCATT
The DNA here is from genome assembly GCA_043774745.1 of Cyclobacteriaceae bacterium. Lineage (GTDB taxonomy): Bacteria > Bacteroidota > Bacteroidia > Cytophagales > Cyclobacteriaceae > ELB16-189. Next base: position 30,284 of record JAYVTC010000190.1, read on the forward strand.
TCACTAAATTCATGATCGTTGCCCATCGTAGAGCCTAACAGTGAAAGTTGGTTCCAAAACATGCGATACATGTCAAGCTTGGCAGGCAAGCCATTCGTAGCACCATAAAAAACAATTCTGCCTTTTGGTTTCAGAATCTTAATGAAATTATTGATCTGATCACCTCCGGCACTATCAATCACCAGATCAAATCCACCTTTCGTTTTCCAAAGGTCCGGAAAGGTTGCTTCTTTCTTATAATTATAGGCACCTTTAGCGCCAAGCTTTAACGCCTTCTCCAGTTTATCGCTGCTTCCTGAAGTTACATAAACATTGGCACCTGCTGCCTTGGCAAACAAAAAGGCAAATTGTGCCACACCTCCGCCAAAGCCTGAGATCAACACGTTTTGGCCCCCCTTTAATTCACCCTTGCGGAACAAAGCACGAAATGCTGTGAGACCGCCCATCGGCAACGCTGATGCTTGCAAAAAATCGAGATGAAAAGGTTTACGGTGAAGCCGATCTATTGGCACAACAGCATATTCTGCAAAGGTGCCATCTACGGGCATGCCCAGAATGGTGTATTTTCCTGATTGAACGTCCAGGTCTGGTCCCCACTCAATGTTTGGATTGATCACTACTTCCTGACCTACCCACGGATGATCAGCCTCATGACCAACAGCCTCAACAATGCCGGCACCGTCCGTACCCATAATAACTCCAAATCGAATATTGGGATATTTTCCTTCACGAATCCAATCGTCTCTTCTGTTGAGAGCCGCGGCTTTCATTTTTACAAGTGCTTGCCCGTTGCCGGGAGTTGGCGTTGGAACATCTTTGAACTCTATAACTCCGGGACCGGAAAGTAAAAGTGCTTTCATAGTCATTCAAGATACGAAGGCTAAATAAAAGTTCTAAAGAGAATGGAAAATATAATATCGATTTAGAAAGGTGTCTCATCATCTGCCCCTGGTGGAGGCGGTGGATTATCGCGCGATGAGTTAAGCCTGCTCTCGCGCGTTATGCTGCTCATGGGGGTGAGACCATCAGGTGCATCATAATCTGCAAACTTGGTATACTTGCCTATGAATTTCAATTTCACATTTTCTAAAGAACCATTCCGGTGTTTGGCGATAATTACTTCGGCCATCCCTTGCGTAGGCATGCCTTCTTCATCTACCGAAATCTTATAATATTCAGGACGGTACAAGAACATTACAATATCTGCATCCTGTTCAATAGATCCTGATTCACGTAAGTCAGAAAGTTGTGGACGTTTATCTCCTCCTCTGGTTTCAACCCCACGACTCAACTGTGAAAGTGCAAGAACAGGAACACTTAACTCTTTGGCTATTCCTTTGAGCGCGCGCGATATAGAAGCGATCTCCTGTTCACGGTTTCCACCGGCCTCTCCTTTCATCAACTGGAGGTAGTCTATTACAATAAGCTGGATGTTATGCTCAGCTTTTAATCTCCGGCACTTTGCACGAAGTTCAAGTATCGAAAGCGCTGGTGAATCGTCAATAAAAATAGGAGCCGTTGACAGGTTGGTTGTCTTGTGAACCAGTTGTTGCCATTCAAATTCTGCGAGGTTTCCTTTTTTGATTTTTTCTGATTCCAATTCCGCTTCAGCAGAGATCAATCGATTAACCAATTGCAGTGAAGCCATCTCCAAAGAGAAAATTGCAACCGGTATTTTGAATTCCACAGCCGCGTTGCGCAACGCTGAAACAACAAAGGCTGTCTTACCCATACCTGGGCGGGCAGCGATGATGACCAAATCAGATTTCTGCCAGCCGGATGTAACCCGATCCAGACGCGAAAATCCACTGGGCACCCCGGTTAATCCATCCTTATGATTCTTCTTCTCCTGCAACTCCTGAATAGCGCGAAACATGAGTGACTTCATGTTGTCGTAATTCTTTCTCAGGTTGGAGTCAGAGATCTGAAAGATATTTTGTTCGGTTTTGTCGAGGAGTTCAAATACGTCAGTGGTGTCCTCATAGGCATCATGATGAATCTGAGATGCTATTTGAATAAGGTCACGCTTGATCGCCATTTCAATAATGATACGGGCGTGATATTCAATGTTTGCCGCTGAACTTACTTTGGAAGTCAACTCAGCGATATAATAGGCACCACCAACCACTTCAAGTTTAGCACTTTTGCGGAGTTGAGCAACCACTGTGCGCATGTCTACCGGCTCAGAAGCCTTGAACAGATCGGTGATGGCATTATAAATCTCTTTGTGCTGTTCTGTGTAGAAATGCTCCGGACGTAAAAATTCAATCACGGCAGTGAGTGCATTTTTCTCCAGCATGAGTGCACCTAAAATAGCTTCTTCCAGATCGAGCGCCTGAGGCGGAAGCTTGCCTAAACTTTCAGAGATGTCTCTTACTAAAAGTTTAGACTTACTTCCTGTTCCGCTCATCACAGAACTTAACCTCACTGGCGTTGATCTTTGCTCCATACTTCGTGGTTGTTGTACGTAGTTTCTTTTAGGGCAACAAACGTACTCTTAAGATTTAAACTACCTTCAACAAGTTATCGACAATTAAACGTGTGAGATTGTTAATAAATTCCTGATGCTCTATGTTATTAATATTTTGCTGGCACAACCACACCTCTTTTAAACCGTAAACATTTTACTTTATATTTAACACTTTAATTATATAAGCATCTTGACTTCGACAGAAATTTACCAGCAATCCATTGATAAACAACGAATACTAATTGTTGGTGGAGGTAGTTATTTAATCAGCTCTATTATTGAGCACTCACTCAAATTCCATAATCGGAAATTTGACTATATCATTGCAGGAAAGCCTGCCTCTGTTCAAACTAATTCGCCCGTCATCATTATTCAAAATTTAACTCAACCTATTGATTACAAACATCATATAGTAATTTTAGGTATCAACGCTTCAGGTGAAGAATTAATCGAATTGCAAACATTGGCCGATGTTACTCCAAAAGGTGGCACGATCATCTATCCTAAAACTCATACTGCTCTGAATAAAATCGGTTCTAAGGAACGACCTGATGTGCAGGCTATTGCTTATGAAGATTACAAGCATCAAGAAGTAGAAGGGAAGACCGTCCTCATCTCCAGCACGAAAGAAAGAATTCCGGTTGAGCTCTCCGGTGATCTTGATCTGCAATGCGTTAGTGCAGCTAAAGAGCTTCTTAAAAAGATCGGAATCAGTAGCGGTAATTTTTATAAAGCCATTAGTGCATTCAAGCCTTCTTAGCTTACCTCCAATAATTTATTCAAATCTTCTCCACCTGTTTTACTATGAAGCTGAATCTTAAAATACCGCTTTGCTTTTTTGATCTTGAAACTACGGGGATCAATATCACACAAGATCGCATTATTGAAATTGCCGTTATTAAAGTGATGCCTGGCGGGGAAGTAATCAAGAAAAGCAATTTGGTTAATCCTACCGTTCCTATTCCACCAGAGTCTACAGCTATCCATGGCATCACGAATGAAGATGTAGCCGATAAGCCTACCTTCAAGGAGATTGGTAAAGACTATGTAAAATTTTTTGAGGGCGCAGATTTAGCTGGATTTAACATCCTTAAGTTTGATGTTCCGATGCTGGTTGAAGAGTTTTTAAGGGCAGGAGTTGAATTCGATTACAGTCGCAAGAAATTGATAGATGCACAAAAAATTTTCCACATGATGGAAAAGAGAACCCTCTCTGCTGCCTTCAAATTTTATTGCGGAAAAGAGATGACGGATGCCCACTCCGCAGAGGCGGACACCAAGGCAACCATGGATGTCTTGTTTGCGCAAATAGAACGATATGAAAATCAGGAGGTGACGGATGGACTTGGAAATAAGGTCGGTGTAATCAAAAATGACATGGATGAGTTGAATAAACTCACAGCAACCGAAATGGTCGATTTAGCAGGCAGAATGGTTAAAAACGATAAAGGTGAACCTGTGTTCAACTTTGGAAAGCATAAAAACAAACCTGTTCTCACTGTTTTCAAAGAGGAGCCATCCTATTATGACTGGATGATGAAAGGAGATTTCTCTCTGGATACCAAACGAAGACTCACCGAGATAAAATTGAGCAGTCTAATGAAGTAGGCACAGATTTTCTCAGATTTCTTTCCAGGTATGATCTGCCAAAAGTTTTACTGCTGCCAAAAATTTATAGGGAACTTTCTTGCCCCACTCCTTCGGACTGATCATCGAAACCAGGTGAGTGTTGTCTTCTTTTTCGTAGAGATAATAAGTCTGTCCGATCACGGGGGCGAAACTGATCTTTGAATCATAAATAATCATCGATAATTCCTTACGCTTCTGAATCTCCTTTGCCTGTATAGCAAGTAATTCAATCTGCTGTCTTATCTGGGTGAGTTGCATGTTGGTCTGCTCCTCCATCGCGCTAAGTGCCTGATGGCGGATAACTCCTAATTCGGTTGGCTTAATTACCGCACCCGAAACGGATGCTGAATACGGAAGTACACTTAACTGCTTATGATAGATTTCTTCGTTGGTGAATTTTTCACCCTGATCGTTGTGATGTATCTGGGTTACTTTAAGATATCCTTTCGGGGTAATCTCATGTCTAACCTTTAGTGACACGAGCTCACGTCTGAAGAAATTGGTTTCAAAAGTTTGCGCATCCAGGAACTCAGACTTTAAAGAATCACCCAGTTCCTGGTTGTCGAAGGCACGTAGTTCACCATCCGGGATAGCTGTATATTGAGAAGCAAAAGCCTGATCTTCCAGCGACACCCAATTCATGCTGATATCGAGTTGTTTGCCGGTGCCACCCAATTCAATTTTAAAGATGCCGGACTTGGGTCTTTGGCCTAATTCATAGTTTCCCTTTTCAGGGAATAACTGCCAGGAACAAAGGAAGTTATACGCTTCTACCATAAGTAATTTACAAATTGATTTTGATGCATATTCAAAACCTCATTGTGCGCAAACTGTTCAAAATTACTTTTTATAATATTGATTTGCCTCAGGAATCCATCCTTCCAAATCTTTGATACGTGTATCATGCGAAGGGTGAGTGGACAGAAATTCCGGAGGTTGTTCGCCACCGCTTAGGGTTGCCATGCGCTCCCAAAACTTTGGCGCAGTTGCCGGATCATAACCGGCCATGGCCATAAAAATTAATCCCATATGATCTGCCTCCGACTCATGGCTTCTAGAAAATTTTAGCATGCCCACATTTGTTCCTACTCCCACAGCCTGCATAAAGATTTGCTGCGTAGCTGTAGGGTTTTGTCCCATGGCAGCACCTAGTGTACTCATTCCAAACTCTGCCAGCAGTCCCTGGCTCATTCGCTCTGCTCCATGATTAGCAATAGCATGCGCTACTTCATGCCCCATCACCACGGCAACACCCAATTCATCCTTACAGATTGGAAGAATGGCTGTATAAAAAGCAACTTTACCTCCTGGCATACACCATGCATTCACGGTCTTATCATCCTTAATTAGATTGAACTCCCAGTTGAATCCGGCAAGTTGAGAACTCACTCCTTTATCAGCCATATATTTCTCTACGGCCTTCTGTATTCTCACACCCACACGCTTCACCATTTCAGTCTGATCCACATTCGTAGAGAGTGGCCCTTTCTTAATTACCTCTTGATATTGCTGTGCCGACATCGTATTGATCTCAGCACTGGATACCAGGCTTAACTGCTTGCGACCTGTAACAGGAACGGTGGCACAGCTGTAGAGAATGGCTACCATCATTACCAAAGAAATCAATTTTCTAATCATAAAAGTTTTATTTAAACGGTCGTAAAGTTAATAAGACCCGAACATTAAAAAATTGAAATTACCTTACAAAATGACCATTTAGCTTCAGTTTGTTCCTAAATTTGCAGAAATAATATCTACCCTCATGAGGATTTTTGCTATTGGACGTAATTACGCTGAGCACATCAAAGAACTGAATAACGAACGCCCAGATGAGCCTGTTATTTTTACAAAGCCTGATACTGCTATTATACGCAACAATGGTCCTTTCTACTACCCTGATTTTTCTAAGGATATCCATCACGAGGTTGAGTTGGTATTACACATATGTAAAGAAGGAAAAAACATTGAGGAGAAATTTGCCTCTAAGTATTATGACTCCATTGGAATTGGTATCGATTTCACTGCACGCGATATTCAATCCAAGCTAAAGGAGAAAGGGTTGCCCTGGGATATTGCGAAAGGATTCAACGGCTCAGCTCCTATCTCCGACAAGTTTATTCCTGTGAGTGAATTCAAGGACATTAAAGACATCAATTTTAAATTAGAGATCGATGGACAATTGAAGCAACAGGGAAATACGAGCCTGTTACTTTTTCCGTTTGAGTATATAATATCCTATTTGTCTAAATTTTTTACGCTACGAACTGGTGATTTGATTTTTACCGGCACTCCAAAGGGAGTAGGCCCCGTAGCCATTGGTAATAAATTATCCGCTTATATAGAAAATGAGAAGCTATTGGAATTTGAAGTCAAGTGAAGTTGTATTTTTTAGTCTATTAATTTTTTGCGGAAACACCTACGCTCAGTTCAGTCCGGATAAAACTGTTTTGTCTGGAAGTGCAGCGAATAATTATCTATTTCCGATTCGTCCGGGCACTACTTCGATCATCACAGGCACTATGGGTGAATTGCGTAATACTCATTTTCATGCAGGTCTTGATATTGATACACCGGGTGTCGGTTATCATGTGCTCTCTGTTCAGGATGGCTATATCTCACGAGCTACTTGCACAACCGGTGGCTATGGTAATGTGCTATTCATCACACATCCCGATGGAAATACCACGGTGTATGCCCATCTCGATGAATTTAAGGGAGTGGTTGGGGATTATGTGAGACGTGAACGTTACTCACGCAAAGTCTCAGAGATCGATCTTCAGTTTAGCCCCAATCAATTCCCTGTTTCTCGCGGTGATGTCATCGCCTTGTCGGGAAATACCGGAGGTTCTGGTGGACCCCATCTTCATTTTGAAGTGCGGAATAACAACAATGAGGCAATCAACCCTCTTATCTATGAATTCGAAGAGGTGAAGGATCATGTGGCGCCACTGGCTTTCAAAATTGCTTTGAAAACCATGGATAGCAAGTCAAGAATCAACGATCAATTTGGTCGGTTTGAATTTTCTGTGGTGCGTAGTGGCAACACCTATTCTCTTCCGTACCCAATTTTAGCCAGCGGAAATATTGGTGTGGAGGTATTAGCCCATGATAAAATGGAAAATACGCGCTTCCGATATGGAATTAACTATATCGATATGAAAGTGAATGATCAGATCATCTTCACTCAAACCATTGATAAAATTGATTTGAATGAAAGTAGAAGAATCCTGACGTTGATGGACTATAAAGCGCTGGAGTTGAAAGGAGCTCGTTACAACAAACTTTATATTGAAGATGGTAATCAATTGAATTACTATTCAGGCACTGAAAAGAAAAGTGGCATCGTGATCGGTGATGCCGATACTCCAGTACAGATAACATTAAAAGACTTTGGTGGTAACATCAGTACTGTCAATTTTACGTTAAAGCCATCTAATCCAGTTGATGAAACTTCGTTGCTTGGTATGATGAGCAAGCCCTTTGAAACGGAGTATCAGGAAAATATATTGAAGCTTTCTGTAAAAACCTGTTTGCAGGAAAAAGGAGAAATAGCCGTATGGCAGAAAGGAAAATCTACTTCCATAAATGTAGCTTACAAAGGGAAAAATCAATCTGTTTATCTCATCGATCTTCAGCACTATTTGCCCGATTCGATAAGCACTTGCCAGGGTTTAATCAATTACTCGTTTCAGGATCGCATTCCCTCTGAAACTGACTATACCTATTATAGCGATCTCCTGGATATTGAATTTCCTAAGAGTTCTTTGTACGATACTACATTCCTGGCCGTCTCCTATGATACGCTGCAAGGGAAAGAGTCCTTTAAGATTGGAAGCCGGCTCGTTCCATTGCATCAATCGATTGGCATCACACTAAAACCTCATCTTAATTACACGCCAACGAAAGACCTTGGTATTTATCGAAAAGAAGGAAACACCTATAGCTATATGCCGGCCGAATGGAAAAACAATCGCATACGTTTTACCACACGAGAGTTTGGTGAATTTGTTATTCGGAGAGACACACTTCCTCCTGCCATTGCCCCGGTTAGTGTTAACGCTACGTCTGCCCGATTTAAGATCAGAGACAACCTTTCGGGAATTTCTTATTTTGAAGCTAACATAAATGGCGAGTGGCTGTTAATGATTTATGATTATAAAACCGGCTACATTAAATCTGAAAAACTGGATAAGTCAAAACTGCTGAAAGGTGATTTTGAATTGAAGGTGATTGATAATGCCGGCAATGAAAAAATTTATAAACAAAAAATAGGGTAACCATGGCGCTTACAGCAGGATCAAAAGCACCTGACTTTAATACCAAAGATCAGGACGGAAATGAAGTTAGTCTTTCAAGCTTCAAAGGAAAAAAAGTAGTTCTATACTTCTATCCCAGGGATATGACACCGGGTTGCACTGCTGAGGCCTGCAGCTTACGAGACAATTACAAAGCCCTTCAAAAAGCGGGCTACGAAGTTTTTGGAATTAGCTCAGATGATGAGAAATCGCACCGCAGGTTTATTGAGAAAGAGAAACTCCCGTTCCGTCTTCTGTCTGATACCGATAAAACTGTTCATGGCAAGTATGGCACCTGGGTAGAGAAATCCATGTATGGCAGAAAGTACATGGGCACTACCCGTGTTACATTCATCATTGACGAAAATGGAGTCATTCGTGAAGTCATTGAAAAGGTGGATACTAAAAATCATGCAGACCAGATTTTAGGAGGAGCAGCCCCTAAGGCTCCAGCTAAACACAAACCTGCAATAAAGAAGGCCGTTAAATCTGTTAAGAAGGTTGTAAAGAAAGCCGTAAAGAAAGCTACTAAAAAGAAGAAATAGCCATTCATAATGGAAATAGAGAAAGCCCGTCCCATGACGGGTTTTTTATTTCTAAGCGGTATGTAATCCTTCCAAACTGCCTTATATTCGCGCAAAGTTTCAATCTATGGCACAACCAGATATCGCCCATCTTAAGAAAGTTGCTTCTCAGGTAAGAAGAGACATTGTTCGCATGGTACATGCTTGTCAAAGTGGCCACCCTGGTGGTTCATTGGGTTGTACCGACTTTTTCGTGGCTCTATACTTTCATGCGCTCAAGCACGATCCTAAGTTTAACATGGATGGACAAGGAGAAGATTTGTTCTTCCTTTCCAACGGCCACGTTTCACCGGTTTGGTATTCCACCTTGGCTCGCTCTGGTTATTTCGATTCAAAGGAATTGGCTACATTCCGTATGCTCAACACCCGGCTTCAAGGCCACCCGGCTACGCATGAACATTTGCCTGGTATACGTGTGGCATCCGGATCGCTAGGTCAGGGTTTATCGGTTGCTATTGGTGCTGCCCAAGCCAAGAAATTGAATGGCGACAACAATCTTGTTTATGTGTTGATGGGTGATGGCGAGCAACAAGAAGGTCAGGTGTGGGAAGCGGCCATGTATGCGGCACATAATAAAATGGATCATGTGATTGCCACCATAGATTATAATGGTCAGCAAATTGATGGACCCGTTGACAAGATTTTATCGCTATTGGATTTAAAAGCTAAATGGGAAGCCTTCGGCTGGACCGTAGTGGAATTCAATGGTAACAATATGGAAGAAGTTGTAGCTGGTTTAGAGAAAGCTAAATCATTATCCGGCAAGGGTAAACCCATACTCAACCTGATGAAAACTGAAATGGGATTTGGTGTTGATTACATGATGGGATCACATAAGTGGCATGGTGTTGCTCCAAATGATGATGAGCTAAAGAAGGCTTTGGCACAGTTGGAGGAGACTATTGGGGATTACTGATGTGAATTACAATTAATGAACGATTAACTGAATTAAAAACAGGTCGTTTTCACTCCTGGGATTGAGCGTAAAAGATAAAAAAATCAATAACGGGACGTCTGATGAAAAATGAAATCTCCGATCATTCATAACGGGAGATTAAAACAAAACAATGTTTCATAAGATCTGGGGTTAAGCTGCTAACTTAAGCTTACCCAATCTTTTGGCATATTCGCTGCTTACACCAAATACAGATCGGATGTAGTCCTTTACCGCGTTGGCCGTTTCAAACCTTCCATTTTCCCATGAGCACCTTATTTCGATGCATCTGCGCGTTGGCAAGTGCATTAGATGTATGAGAAACTGCCAATGAGACATTCCGCAAATCAGACACCATGGCGAAGAGTGCGTCCACTCGAAGATGGAATTAATGATTATTACCATTGAACAACTCAATGAGAACTTGAACAAAGTGTTCCTTTAACATGAAATTGCATCGAAAGAAGAAAGCATAAGGCTACCTTTGCGGGATGCAATCCACAATCAACGCGGCAAACGCGGAATTCTTAAAGAATCTATCCATTCAGGAGCTCAATGAAATGCAAAAGGCATTTATTGAAAAAACTGCTTCTCCTGAAAACTTAATGTTATTATCACCCACTGGATCTGGCAAAACACTTGCTTTCTTAATTCCATTGGTGAATAAATTAAGTGCACAAGCAACTGGTGTGCAGGCTTTGATTGTGACTCCGTCACGCGAGCTGGCGTTACAAATCGAACAGGTTTTCAGAGCTATGAAGACTTCTTACAAAGTAAGTGTTTGTTATGGCGGCCATTCAATGAAAATCGAACAGAATAGTTTGAGCGAAGCACCAGCCTTGATTATTGGAACACCCGGAAGGTTGAGCGATCACATCGTAAGGAAATCATTTGATGCCCGCACCGTGAAGATGGTGGTGTTGGATGAGTTTGATAAATCATTGCAGATGGGTTTTCAAGAACAGCTCGCTATCATCTTTAAAGCCCTTAACGGGAAGCAGCAACACATACTCACTTCAGCAACGAAGCTCGATGCATGGCCTGATTTTTTGCCCTTTAAGAAACCCGAATCACTCAACTTCCTGAAAGATGAAACCGAATCAAAATTAAGATTGAGGGTCGTTCACACGAAGAGTGCTGATAAGGTAGAGTCACTCATGCGACTCGTAGCAGGATTTAATCAGGAGGTGTGCCTGGTCTTTTGTAATCACCGTGAAGCAGTAGAACGCATCAGCGCACTTTTTACAAAACACACCTTTGAACACGGCATCTTGCATGGAGCCATGGATCAGATTGATCGGGAGAAAAACCTGATCCGCTTCAGAGGAGGTGCACACAATGTCTTGATTGCCACTGATCTCGCTTCACGCGGATTGGATATTCCGGAAATCAAACATGTCGTTCACTATCAATTGCCACTACAGCAAGAGTCTTTCATCCATCGCAACGGACGCACCGCCCGCATGCATGCTGAGGGACAAGCCTATTTAGTTTTGGCCGATGATGAAACACTGCCCGGTTATATCGACAAGTCTGTTGAAGAACTTAAGCTCAGCGACAAGTTGCAACTTCCACCTCCACCCAGCTATGCATGCTTATACATCAGCGCAGGAAAGAAAGACAAAATCAGCAAAGGTGATATCGTGGGATTGCTTACTAAGAAAGGTGGTCTGCAAGGTGATGACATAGGGCTTATAACCACCCTCGACTATTCATCCTATGTTTCTGTGAAGAGAACGCTGGTCAGTAAAGTGCTGGTCAACATAAAAAATGAAAAGCTTAAAAACACAAAAGTGAAGATTGAGGTGGCGAATTAAGAGTCGATAAAAATCAACGGTAAGATTAACGGTAAGTAATCGATACGAAGACCCTGTAGATCGGGGTCTTTTTTCATTATATAAACCAGGGAATAATCGCCATTGCCAGGAACACCAAAAACAAGATAAGCATGTTGCGATCAGACTTCGACATAAGGATGTTTTGGTTCTGATACGGGTAAGTTGAATCGAAAGAGGTTGAATTATTCTCTTTAACAAAACCTTAACACCCTAAGCGGAAGTTAGCCGGGGATTGCATAAACTTGCATCGAAATTTACGATCATGATTAAATACACGTTTACCGAAAAAAAAGACACCCGTTCAGGCTTTGGAGCCGGCCTTCATGAACTCGGAAAGTCAAACCCCAATGTGGTAGCCCTTTGTGCCGACCTTACAGGATCGCTGAAGATGGATGCCTTCAAAAAGGATTTTCCTGAGCGCTTCTTTCAAGTAGGTATTGCTGAAGCCAACATGATGGGTATGGCAGCAGGGATGACCATCGGTGGTAAGATTCCTTTCACCGGAACTTTTGCCAACTTTTCCACCGGTCGTGTGTATGATCAAATTCGTCAGTCAATTGCTTACTCAGGTAAAAATGTTAAGATATGCGCTTCCCATGCAGGTTTAACACTAGGTGAAGACGGTGCAACCCATCAGATCCTCGAAGACATCGGAATGATGAAAATGCTTCCCGGAATGACCGTGATTGTTCCGTGCGACTATCACCAAACCAAGGCAGCGACCATGGCCTTGGGAAGTCATCAAGGCCCTGCTTACTTGCGTTTCGGAAGACCAAGTTGGCCTATGTTTACGGCCGACAGACCCTTTATTATAGGCAAAGCCGATAAGATGATCGAAGGAAAAGATATCACCATTATTGCTACCGGACATTTAGTTTGGGAGGCGATAGAGGCTGAAGCAATCCTGGCCGAAAAAGGAATCAGCGCTGAAGTAATTAATATACATACCATCAAACCCTTGGATGTAGAAGCCATTCTTGCATCAGCACAAAAAACAGGATGCGTGGTTACCTGTGAAGAGCATCAAATAAATGGAGGTCTTGGCGACAGCGTAGCTCAAGTATTGTCACGCTTCCATCCTACCCCAATCGAAATGATTGCTGTCAACGATTCATTTGGTGAGAGCGGAACGCCAACACAGTTGCTTAAGAAATACGGCCTAAGCAAAGAGAACATTGTTGTTGCTGCGGAGAAAGTTCTTGCTCGAAAAGGTGGTCGTGTCTAAGTACTCTTACACGACATTAATCTTAGATAGATAGACACTACCTTGGTTAAGGTACTCCCGCACATCGCGTTGTATACAAGTGCACATCCTGTATAGTGCTACTTCGTATTAGTAAGGGACTCTAGCACATCGTGAGGTGTGCGAGTGCGCATTCAGTATAGTGCTTCCGCGCATTGCGTGTCATACGAGTGCGCATCCTGTCTAGTGATACTGCGCATTAGTAAGGGACTCTAGCGCATTGTGAGGTGTGCGAGTGCGCATTCAGTATAGTGCTTCTGCACATTGTGTGTTATACGAGTGCGCATCCTGTATGGTGCTACTGCGCATTAGTAAGGGACTCCAGCACATTGTGAGGTGTGCGTGTGCGCATTCAGTATAGTGCTTCTGTGCATTACGTGACATACGAGTGCGCATCCTGTCTAGTGATACTGCGCAGCAGTAAGGGACTCCAGCGCACGTGAGGTGTGCGAGTGCGCATTCAGTATAGTGCTTCTGCACATTGTGCGTTATACGAGTGCGCATTCTGTATGGTGCTACTGCGCCTTAGTAAGGGACTCCAGCACATTGTGAGGTGTGCGAGTGCACATTCATTATAGTGCTTCTGTGTATTACGTGTCATACGAGGCTCATCCTGTCTAGTGCTACTGCGCATTAGTAAGGGACTCCAGCACATTGTGAGGTGTGCGAGTGCACATTCAGTATAGTGCTTCTGTGTATTGCGTAGGTTGCTCCCGAGGATCTGACTAGCGTGATTGTAAATGCATAATACTCATTCCGTTACTTGAGTGGGTATGGTACACGCATCTTAATTAGCGTAATTGCAAATTCAATTATTACGGGCAAACATTGATAACGTCTGAATTGTTTAATGTTCAGGTGTATTACGTCAACGAAGAGGCAAGATGATGTGGTATGGCAGAATGGGTTTTGAACCAAGCAGAGATTAAAAAAAGGTTACAAGTTTCAACCTGTTGACTTTATACTTAAATCGAACGGGCTGAAACTTGAAACCAGCATTACAACGTAGCCATATCAATCACAAACCGATAGCGCACATCGCCTTTCACCATGCGCACGTAGGCTTGCTCAATATCTTTGATGTTGATCATTTCAATGTCTGAAACAATATTGTTAGCCGCACAGTAATCCAGCATTTCCTGGGTTTCTTTAATGCCTCCAATCATAGAGCCAGCCAGTGTTTTCCGTTTTGGAATCAAACTGAAGGCATGCACAGGCACTGCTTCCGGAGGAACACCCACCATCACCATCGTACCATCCGTTTTCACCATCCCCAAATACATATTCACATCATGTTGAGCGGAAACGGTATCGAGAATAAAATCAAAATGATTACGAACTTTTGCTACCGCGTTCTCATCTTTTGTATTCACAAAGTGATGAGCGCCCAGTCTTTTGGCATCGGCCTCTTTCGAAGGCGAGTGGCTCAGTACCGTTACTTCGGCACCAAAGGAAGCGGCAAATTTCACACCCATGTGGCCAAGTCCGCCCAAGCCAACAATGGCTACTTTCTGGCCTTTCCCAACTTTCCAATGGCGCAAAGGTGAATAGGTAGTAATTCCAGCGCAAAGCAACGGAGCCACTGCATTCAATGGGAGTTTATCAGATACATGCAACGTATAGCTCTCATCCACAACAATGAAATTTGAGTATCCTCCATAAGTAGGCGTTTTCTTGTCCATCTCATAGCCATTGTAAGTGCCCGCCATGCCCCCATCACAATATTGTTCATTTCCTGCCTTGCAACTCGGGCACGTACGGCACGAATCCACAAAGCAACCAATGCCAGCGAGATCGCCTACTTTAAAATTCTTCACCTGATCTCCTACTTTAGAAATCTTACCTACGATCTCATGACCCGGTACCATCGGGTAAATCGATCCTCCCCACTCATCGCGCACCTGGTGAAGATCAGAATGACACACGCCACAATAGTGTATATCAATCAATACATCATGAGGCCCCACTTCTCTCCGTTGAAAATTGAAAGGAGCTAATGGTGCTTTAGGATTTTGCGCTGCATAACCTTTCGTAGAAATCATAATCTTATGTTTGTTTTTTTTAAGTCGGCCAAATTTGACAGTATTATTTGTCAGTTCAAACAAAAGATGCCAACTTAAATCGATCTTAATAAACCGGTAATACCATGATGAAAATTCTTGCTGCGATCACAATCATTCTGTTTCTTTCTAATCATACCCATGCACAATCTCCAAAGAGTTATGCCATCACGAATGTGAGTCTCTTCAATGGGTTCGAAAATAAAATACATCCTTCATCCATCGTGTTTGTGAAGGCCGGAAAGGTTGAACGAATTGGTAAGCAAGGCGATACAATCCCCAAAGAATATGAGATCATCGATGGTATGAGTTATTACCTGATGCCCGGAATGATTGATGCCCATACGCATATGGATAATCTTGCTTCAGCTAAACGGGCATTGGAAACCGGAGTGACTACGGTGCGCACAGCCGGTGTAGCAGCCTTTCAGGATGTTGCCTTGATGGAGCTTAGTAAAAGCGGAAGAATAATCGGGCCCGATGTTGTGCCTGCCGGTGTATATGTCTCCCCTAATCTGGAAGAAACTGTTTTAGCAGATACGCGATTGGCACCACTCATCAACGGAGTAAAAACCGATGAAGAATTAAAATTATTAGTGAACGTAAATATCGATCGCGGTGCGAAAGTAATTAAGACACGAGGCACAGAGCGCGCAGGCAGACCAGAAACTGACCCACGTGAACAAGTATATACGGAGCAGCAAATAAGGGTGATCGTTCAGGAAGCAGGAAAAAGAGGCGTGCCTGTCATGATTCATGCCCATGGCGATGAAGGAGCACGGGCAGCGGTATTGGCAGGTGCAAAAAGTATTGAGCATGGAACTTTTCTAACGGATGAAACGCTTAGGCTGATGAAAGAGAAAGGAACGTTTCTTGTGCCTACCTACATCACCTTAGAAGATCTAATCCAACCCGGTGGCGATTACACGGGGCCCGTTCTGGAATTGCGTGGCAAGTTCATGATGCCGCAAGCTGAAAAAGTATTCAGGAAAGCGCACGAATTAGGAATCAAAATCGTAACGGGTGCCGATAATAATTATACAGCTAATACGACAAGTAGAATATCGCTTGAATGTCAGCACTATGTGCGCATGGGCATGTCCAACTTTGAGGCGATTCAGTCCGCAACCGTCTTAGCAGCTGAGCTTCTCGGTGTAAATAACACCACCGGAAGAATTGATAAAGGCTATGATGCTGACTTTGTATTACTTCCAGGTAATCCTTTAGAGGAAATCCGATACCTTCAGGATGCACTATTCGTGATGAGCAATGGCCAAATTGCGTTGAAGAGAATCCCCTTCGGAAAATAAGTTGAAAAAAGTTTAAGCAATCGGAAACCTTTATCGTAATATTACGATTATAAGCACATGGGACTTTCAAAGACTGAAGAATACACTAAAATACAAAATGAGATTGCCTCTCTGGCGAAAGCATTGGGTCATCCTGCCCGGGTGGCTATACTGCAATACCTGGCAGAACGTAAAACCTGTGTTTGTGGTGACATCGTTGAAGAGCTGCCCCTCTCCCAATCTACCGTATCGCAGCACTTAAAAGAACTTAAAAAAGTAGGATTGATCAAAGGTGATATTGATGGACCAACCGTTTGTTATTGTGTTGATATGAAAGTATTGACACGGGCGAGGAAACTCTTAACCGATCTGTTTCAGGAAGTAAACGAAAACTGTTGTTAAAAAAAATTGATTTCAATAATCGCACTATTACCATAACTATTAAAACACACATTATGACCACATCAGAAGAACTCAAACAAATCGTGAAAGAAAAATACAGTGAAATCGCTAATCAAAGTATCGATCAAAATAAAACCAGCTGCTGTGGAAGTGGCTGTGGTTGCGCTACCATTGATGAAGCCATCATGGCGGAAGATTATTCAAAGCTGAGTGGTTATGCCGCTGATGCTGATCTGGGTTTAGGTTGTGGTTTACCTACTGAGTTTGCCAAAATAAAAGAAGGCGATGTGGTGATTGATCTCGGATCGGGTGCCGGTAACGATGCATTCGTGGCAAGATCAGTAACCGGTTTAAATGGAAAAGTAATTGGCGTTGACTTCACCGAAAAGATGATCGACAAAGCCCGCGCCAATGCCGAAAAACTGGGTTACCACAACGTAGAGTTTCGCTATGGCGATATTGAAAAACTACCTGTTACAGCCAATGTTGCTGATGTTGTAGTCAGTAACTGCGTAATGAATCTTGTTCCTGATAAACATAAAGCATTCTCTGAAACATTTCGTGTGCTGAAGCACGGTGGTCACTTTAGCATTTCAGACATTGTATTAATTGGCGCTCTGCCTGAAGGACTTCGTAAAAATGCCGAGATGTATGCCGGCTGTATTTCCGGTGCTATTCAGAAGGATGACTACTTACAAATCATCAAAGACTCAGGCTTTGATAACATTGAAATTCAGAAAAACAAAAAGATTCATTTACCGGATGAGATTCTTTCTGCTTACCTAAGCGAGGAGGAAATGAATCGTGTAAAAAATAATGAGTTAGGAATTTTCAGTATCACCGTGTATGCTGAAAAGCCTTTACTTACAAAAACTGAGAAAGCACAAGCCAAAGCCGCATGCTGTGGTCCCGATTCATCGTGTTGTTAATAGAATTTAATATCATTCCTTCTTCCATTTTCAGTAAAGGTTTCAACCTTTGCAACATGAAAGAATTCATTACCCAGCAAATTGTTAAATCAACAAGAGAATTTGATTCATTGCGCAACTTCCTGCGTGAGAATCAACTTCCTGCTGATGATCTTAGCTTATCCAATGGCCTCTACTTCACCTACTATGATTCAAATGAAGCAATAGTTGGATCAGGAGGTCTTGAGTTTTATGGTAACAATGCTTTATTAAGGTCCCTTGCTGTAAGTCAGGCGTTGCGCAGTCAATCGTTAGGAAGGCAAATTGTGGAGGATCTGTTGCATCAGGTGAAAGCAAAAAATAAAAAGGAGATTTACCTACTAACCACTACGGCTTACTTTTTCTTTTTGAAATTCGGCTTCACGGAGATCCAACGTGAAGATGTTCCTGAAGAGATCAAGTCATCAACAGAGTTTTCAGAAGTATGTCCTGCATCAGCACGTGTGATGAAATTGATTCTTTAGTTTGAAGTGACTTGACTCCTAACATCTGTTCGATTATTTTTTTTACCCCACACGTGTTTCTACTCTGTGCACTGTAAACTTTTAGTTTTACCTTTGAGCTTACCTCGCACTCCATGAAGATTAATAAGTACTTCGTAATCGATTTCGATAGCACATTTACTAAAGTTGAAGCATTTGACGCCCTCGCGGATATATCTCTGAAACATCATCCTGATCTCGAAACCAGGAGACAACAGATTTTCGATATCACCAACCAGGGTATGGATGGCTCCATCTCATTCCGAGAATCACTGGAGAAAAGAATCAAGCTATTATCACCAAACCGTAAGCATCTTGAAAAATTGGTGACGGTGCTTAGGGAACTCGTATCAGAATCATTCAAGCGCAATAAAGAATTCTTTCAGCTGTACGCAGATAACATTTATATTATCTCTAACGGATTTCATGCGTTCATTGATCCCATCGTTACCGAATATGGCGTGAAGCCGGAAAACATTCTGGCCAACCGTTTCCACTTTGATGAGCAGGGTAATGTGATTGGTTTTGACACTGATAACCCGCTATCAGCTAATAATGGAAAAGTAGAACAACTGAAGAGACTCAATCTTCCTGGTGATGTCTATGTTATTGGTGATGGTTATACCGATTATGAAATCAAACATGCCGGACTTGCCAATAAATTTTTCGCTTTCACAGAAAATGTAGAAAGAGAAAAAGTCCTGAATAAAGCCGATCACATCGCACCAAGTCTTGATGAATTCTTATACCTGAATAAATTGAATACAGTAATCTCCTACCCAAAAAACAGAATCAATGTTCTGTTGCTTGAAAATGTTCATCCCTTTGCCGTAGAGGCATTTAAAGCCGAAGGTTTTAATGTAGAAGTATATCCTGCCGGCTTGGATGAAGATGAATTGTGTGAAAAAATAAAAAATATTTCCGTCCTGGGCATTCGCTCCAAGACTATAGTGACCGCGCGCGTTCTTGAAAACGCTAATCGTCTCATGACCATTGGAGCTTTTTGCATTGGTACGAATCAAATTGATTTGAAAGAAGCTACTAAGCGCGGAATAGCGGTATTCAATGCTCCCTATAGCAATACACGATCGGTAGTAGAATTGGTAATCGGAGAAATCATTATTCTCATTCGCAAAACAGCTGAAAAGTCGGCCATGATGCACCAGGGCAAGTGGGACAAATCGGCCACCGGAAGTTTTGAAATCAGAGGTAAGAAATTAGGTATGATTGGTTATGGAAATATTGGATCTCAACTTTCCGTATTAGCCGAGTCGTTGGGTATGAAAGTATTCTACTATGATCGTGAAGAAAAATTAGGACTTGGTAATGCCATAAAGTGCAAATCGATGAAAGAGTTGTTGGAGGTATCTGACATTGTATCACTCCACGTAGATGGCCGAAAAGAAAACACAAACCTGATCGGCAAGCACGAATTTGACTTGATGAAAAAGGGTGTGATCTTTTTGAACTTAAGTCGTGGCCACGTAGTCGATATCGCTTCGCTTAAAGAAAACATACTCTCAGGAAAAGTAGCCGGTTGTGCCATCGATGTTTTTCCTCAAGAACCTAAAAGCAACCAGGAGGAATTCAAATCTGAATTGCGTGGTCTTCCGAATACATTATTGACTCCCCATATTGGAGGGAGCACGCTGGAGGCACAAGAAAACATTGCCAGCTTTGTTTCTGGAAAATTCCTTGAGTATATCAATACAGGAAGCACCAGCAACAGCGTAAACTTTCCGAACATTACCCTTCCAACACTGGAGAATGCTCACCGTTTGATTCATATTCATAATAATGTTCCGGGTATACTCGCCAAGATCAATCAGACACTGGCCGACAATGGAATTAACATTGTTGGTCAGTATTTAAAAACCAATGAGCAGATCGGTTATGTGATCACCGACATCAACAAAGAGTATAATAAGGATTTGATTAAAGAGCTGCGTGCTATTGAAAACACGATTAAGTTCCGGGTATTGTATTAAAATAAATCCCACTGAATTTGGTGGTGGTTTCTGAACCCCATGAAAGACAAGTTTTGAGCTGTTCCCTGGCCGCAATCTTCCACCGTTAACCTGCTTTGTGGGCGAGGGCTCCGATCCCGATAGCTATCAGGAGGAGATGAGGCCTGATTTTGTCCTGAAACTTAACTCGGTATTGTAAAATTGTTAGGTTCAGCAAACGTGTCCCAAATTCAAGTGGGAAATATGATGCAAACGTATACAAATGTTGCATTCATATGGAGCTTGATTAAAAACTATTTTTTTTGTAAGAATCACCATAGAGCTTTGCTGGCTGATGGTTAAGAAATAGCTTTGCCCAGTATGAAAGGAATTGTCAATTTTACTCCCGGTCCATCACAACTTTACTTTACGGTCGAAGATCATGTTCGCGCAGCATTCCGAGAAGGAATTCCATCGTTGTCGCACCGAACCAGAGAGTTTGAAATTATTTCTAAAAGCACCACGGACGGAGTAAAAGAGCTTCTTGGCATACCTTCTCATTTTCATGTTTTCTTTACCTCATCCGCCACGGAAATCTGGGAGCGATCAATACAAAATCTGGTGGCAACCAAATCAATGCACTTTGTTAATGGTGCCTTTTCAAAACGATATCATGAAATTGCGACACAGCTTGGTAAGTCACCAAAGAAAATTGAAGTACCCATTGGTCATGGATTTTCAATGGATATTCCTCACGAAGATGACGTTGAGATGATCGCCTTAACGCACAATGAAACAAGCACAGGTGTTTCATTACCGATGAATTTTATAAATCAATTCAGAGAACAATATCCTGACGCACTGATCGCGGTAGATTCAGTTTCTTCTCTGCCCTACCCTCAATTCGATTTTTCAAAAATCGATTCATTATTCTTTTCCGTCCAAAAAGGGTTTGGTCTTCCAGCAGGTTTAGGGGTGTGGATTGTCAATGATCGATGCATCGCCAAATCAGAAGAACTTCTATCTAAAGGTTTGTCGGTCGGTTCGTATCACAATCTGCCTACCCTGTTACAGCATGGCAAGAAAAATCAAACACCGGAAACACCTAACGTATTAGCAATCTATCTGCTTGGAAAAGTGATTGAAGACTTTCAGCGAAGAGGAATTCACATCCTGCGAAAGGAAACTGAATATAAAGCGGCTATCTTATATCAGGTTCTTTCTACGCATGGTCTTGCATCACCCTTTGTGTCAGAACCATTGCATCGATCAAACACAGTCATCGTTGCTCAAAGCGGAGAGCACACGAAGTCAATTGCTCAGCATCTCACTGCCCAGGGTTTGCAAGCTGGCGATGGCTATGGAGACAAGAAATCAACCCAGCTTAGGTTTGCCAACTTCCCGGCACACTCCAAGGAGCAATTTGAAAAGTTGGTAGATGAACTAGAAAAGATTAAATCGAGTTAAACCATTTGCCTTCATTCTAGTCTAAGGCCAGAATTCAATAATATTGGAAGACAAGGACCTCCTTCTTAAGATCAAAAATCCCGAAACTCGTAGCTACGGCTTTAATATGCTGGTACGCACCTACC
This sequence comes from Cyclobacteriaceae bacterium, assembly GCA_043774745.1. Classification (GTDB taxonomy): domain Bacteria; phylum Bacteroidota; class Bacteroidia; order Cytophagales; family Cyclobacteriaceae; genus ELB16-189. The sequence goes on from JAYVTC010000190.1 coordinate 52,016, forward strand.
AGCAACGGGTTTATTGGCATGTGAGAAAAATGGTGATTGATCATGATGATTCCGATGACATTACCCAGGAGGTATTTATTAAAATCCACAAAGCCATTGACTCCTTTCGGGAAGACTCCCAACTCTTCACGTGGATTTACCGGATTGCTACCAATGAGTGCCTGAACTTTTTGAATAAGAAAAGAAGGCGTTTCTTTCTACCCATTGAGGACATCAGCGCCCAATTGTCGTCAAAAATTGACTCCTCGAATGATATATCGGAGGATGAAATCCAAAAAAAGCTGCAAAAGGCCTTATTGCAACTTCCTGACAAACAAAGACTTGTTTTTAATATGCGGTATTTTGATGATCTGTCTTACGAGGATATATCAGAGATAACCAATACCAGTGTGGGTGCTTTAAAGGCGAGCTATCACCATGCTACAAAGAAAATTGAGGATTATTTAACTGCGTGATTAAACTTTGAAGAGTATTTAATGTCTTAGAACAAAATGAAAAAGCTGGAAGACATATCGAAAGAAAACATATTCAAGGTGCCTGAGGGGTACTTTGAAAAACTACCTGGAATAATTCAGGCCAGGGTGGCTAAGCCAGAACCTAGGGTTTGGTTTGCTCCTGCTTTCAAATTTGCGTTACCTGTAGTAGCGCTCATTTTAGCGGTCACCGTTTGGTTTACTTCCCGCCAAGGGGTTTCATTAGAAGATCAGCTTAATGAAATTCAAACTGAACAATTAATGGCATATCTCGAAGAAACCGATTTGTCAGCTGATTTAATAACGGATGAGATAAACTGGAGTGAGGAAGATCTTATTGAACTGGAAGAAAAAGTAATCTCCTCCATGGAGCCCATCGATATAACCGAAGAAGATTTAAGTGTTGAACCTGATAATTTTTAAGTGAAATGAAAAAGATATTAATCATCGGTGTTTACCTCCTGAGCGTTGCTATTGCTTTTGGACAAGCTCAGCCTGAAGTTGACCCTGGTGCACAAGATCCCAAAGTGCAGGAGAAAATTAAAAACCTGCGCATTGCATATATCTCCGATAAGCTTGGTCTGACACCTGAGCAAGCTGAGAAATTCTGGCCCGTGTATCGTGGGTTTTCTGATGAACGAAAGCAACTTCGTATGGAATTTGCTAAGTCGCGCAAAGAACGTAATGCTCAAAACCCTACGCCAGAAGATCAGGAACAACAAGTGAGACTTGGCCTGGAACTCAAGCAAAAAGAATTAGATCTTGAAAAGGACTATTCAGGCAGGTTAATGAAAATTATTTCGGCCCAGCAAATGTTAAACTTACGGAAGGCTGAGGGAGATTTTCAACGCATGATTCTACAGCAAGTTCAACAGCGCAGAATGATGCAACAACGAAATGAGAATATTCGTGAGCGCAATCAGCAGCTTCAGAAGAAGAATTAAAATAACTTATAATTCGTGTTCATGTGTTTTTAAGGGGCCTTATTGCCGGTTTACTATTAAGTTCAGCTTGTGTTATCGCAGCCCGCGGTCAGCAAGCTGATTCCCTTTTGTTAAAAAATGACCCTTATATGGCAGAACTGGATGCTATGCTGGCAGAAGGTGATACCTTACAACTCTTCTCTCTGATTGATAGCATCATTAATCTGCCTGATCCTTCCTTCAAATCACAATTGATTATCCGTCTTGGTTACAATAGTAATGTTGTTGCAGCAAGTCGCACCCTGGGTTTCAATCAATTTGGCGTAGCTCCCGGTGCGTCCTATTATCATAAATCTGGATTATATGCCGATCTCACTTCTTATTGGAGTCAACAGTACAGTCCAAATTTCTACTTGACGGTTGGCTCTGCAGGCTATATGAACAGTCCTACAAAATGGTGGTCATTTATGACTGAATATAGCCGGTACATGTATTCCGATGTAAGTGACGATATCTACATCGCTTATAAAAACAACGTGGGTGTTTCCAATTTCTTCGATGTGAAGCCATTCACGTTCAGATTAGATTATCAATTTTATTTTGGCGACAAACAAGCTCATCGTATCAACCCATCGGTAATGGTTAATATTCAGAAAAGAAATCTGGGTAAGATCACCCGAATAAACTTTTACCCAACGGTATCTGTGTTAACTGGTAGTGAGCAAATCACCGAATACATACCTTACGCGAATACGCTTATAGGGGCACTGATCCGACAGCGCAAGGGCCTTCCATTATATTACGAACAAACAAACACTGAATTTGGCATATTAAATTATTCCTTTGTGGCCCCCATTTCAATTACCATTAAAAACTGGTTTTTCATCCTTAGTTATACGTACAATATTCCCAAAGCGCTGCCAGGCGAAACCATCACCCTGGAAAACAGCGGTTACGTATCAGCAAGTGTGTCGCGCAGGATCCAATTCTAATCCAATCACATAAAACCTGTTTGTTCCTCCTTAAGGTTTTGATAGTTTTCGAGACTTTTAAAATCGTCTATGAAACAAGTCTTCATTACTTCTTCACTTCTGCTGCTATGTTATTTTTCAAATGGCCAGGATTATCGCTGGCAGCAAAGAGTGGAGTACACCATGGATGTAAAGTTGAATACAGAAACTCATAAGATCAATGGCACACAAAAGCTGGTATACTACAACAACTCACCCGATACGCTAACCAAAGTCTACTATCATCTCTATTTTAACGCATTCCAACCTGGAAGCATGATGGATGTACGATCACGGAATCTTCCCGACCCCGATGCACGTGTGAAAGATCGGATCTCCAAACTCAAGGAAGATGAGATTGGCTATCAACACATTTTATCCTTAAAGCAAGATGGTAAGGCTGCCTCTTATTCAGTGAACGGAACCATCTTGGAAGTAACCCTTGCCAAGCCCATGTTGCCTCGCACAAAGACAACTTTTGAAATGAACTTTGAAGCACAAGTGCCTATTCAGATTCGCAGATCAGGTAGAAATAATAAAGAAGGTATCTCCTATTCTATGACGCAATGGTATCCTAAAATGGCTGAGTATGATTTTCAGGGATGGCATGCCTATCCTTATGTAGCTAGGGAATTTCATGCGGTATGGGGCGACTTTGATGTAACGATTAATATTGACCCAACGTTTGTAGTTGGCGGAACCGGAAGACTTCAAAACCCCAATGAGATTGGTCATGGATATGAAAAGCCTGGAACTGTCGTGAAAAGACCTTCGGGAAATCTTACCTGGCATTTCACTGCCAAAGATGTAATTGATTTTGCCTGGGTTGCTGATCCTGATTATACACATGATATTAAGCAGGTACCCGATGGACCTGAACTTCACTTCTTCTACCAGAAAAATGAAAAGACTTCTGTTACCTGGAAAAACATGGAGGAAGTGGCTGTCAAAGTTTTTCAACACCTCAATAAGAATTTTGGAAAATATCCATTCGATACCTATTCCATCTTACAAGGTGGTGATGGTGGAATGGAATATCCGATGTGTACATTGATTTTAGGTGAAGGCAGCCAGGCAGGATTGAATGGCGTGATGGCTCATGAAGTTGCTCACAGTTGGTATCAAATGACGTTAGCTTCCAATGAGTCGTTGCATGCGTGGATGGATGAAGGCTTCGCTGATTTTGCCAGTGATGAAGCAATCAGCACAATATTCAATGAACCGATAAACCATGCTGGGAGTTATACCAGTTATTTCAATCTGGTGAATAGCGGATTGCAAGAACCTGCCAGTCAGCATTCCGATCATTTTAATACTAATCGTGCCTACAGCACAGCAGCTTATAGCATAGGCGCAGTATTTCTTCAACAGTTAAAATATATCATCGGTGAAGAAGCATTTTATAAAGGAATGAAACGCTACTACAACACCTGGAAAATGAAACACCCTGAACCCAATGATTTTCTCAGAATAATGGAGAAGGAATCGGGTATTCAGCTTCATTGGTATTATCGATATTGGATTCAAACCACGAAACATATTGACTACGGAATCGGTAATATCGTAGAAAGAGACGGTAATACGATTGTTGACCTGGAGCGCATCAGTGAATTTCCAATGCCGATTGATCTTGTCGTTACCTATAAGGATGGAACAAAAGAACTCTACTACATACCCACTAATGAAATGATGGGCAAAAAAGTGAGTGAAGATAAATCCTTAAAGAGAACAGATCTGGTAGCATGGCCTTGGGTATATCCTGGCTATGCAATACGTATCAATAGAAAGTTAACAGAGATCGAAAGTCTTGAAATTGATCCAAGCCTACGCATGGCCGACATCAACAGGAAAAATAATAAAGTTGTGATCGCTGAGATAAAACCATATAAAGAAACAACCCGCTAACAAATTAAAACAACTCTTACTGAAGTCTTTTCCCCGTTTTATCAATCACCACCATTTTATTATCTCCGCCAGAACCAGTGGTTTTAATGGACAACTCACCTGTATTGGATGTAAATTTCAATTCAACAGGTGTGAATTCTGTTGAGAAAATAGAAGACCATTCCAATCCTGCCAGCTTGGTAATCTTTGCCAGCGTTATTGGTATCTTTCCTTCCACTTTGCTTTCTGAATAAAACAGAACAAAATAAGTCTGATTAGCAACATCGAGAGAAAGTCCTTTTATTAAGGGCAAGTCTCGTTGCGTTATTGAAATCGAATCCACATGAAAACTAATTTTTAAGTCGGCCGTGCGCGAAGGTGTAACGGTATAAAAATATCCTACTAGCCTGGAGTCTAACATGGTTACACCTGCAGTATGATTTTCAGTGATTACCAAAGGTTTGTATTTGGATTCATCTGGCACATCTTTGAATAATGGAATGGAGTCTGACTCTGAAATTACCCACTTGAGCAAGCTCATATTATCGTCCAACTCCTTTTTCTTGATGACCATTTCTCGCTTTGCAAAATCCTGTGTGGCTTTACCTAGGTTCTTCAAGACTGAAGAAGTTCCATACGCACTGGTAATAAAGTTTTTGTAATTGATTGCGTCTTTTTTCCAATCACGATTCACAAGAGCGAGGGATAGACTATCAAGATTTGTTAATAAAACCTGCTGATGTTTGATCAAACTAATTTTTTTTGAAATATCCGCCAGGCCCTTTAGGGATGCTCCTGCCACTAAATCAGAAGCATAAGCCAACTCGGCAATCTTCATTTGAAATAAGGATGATGGCATGGGATCGGCATCCAACTTCTTTAACTCGGCAAATAAACTATTATTTCGTAGCTCCTCAGTATTAACAATAACCGAATCCTTTTTAATTTTTTCGCGCAACTTATTGATATCAGAATCAAAGGTGACTAGCTCTTTACGGAGTGGATAAATTTCATCACGAATAATACGGACTGTTCTCTTTGCCCATCCTGAATAGTCCCACAGTTTTAAATCGTCTGTCATGAAATCTGTTAATGACGATCCTTCATTTTTAAAATCTTTGATTTCCTGAGGGGTTACAACCTGATTGTATCCTGTTTTACCTAACGCCTGAAGTGTTGTTTTATAGTTTCTAAATGCCACCTGGCTGGAGTCAAACGTGGTAGCCAATTGATCAAGCCTTAAAATCAAACTGTCATCAGATTGCAGATATAAGTCTTTCTGCGTACTGAACTTGCCTTGAAGGTTCTTGTATAATGTATTTGAACGACCGTATAGTGCCTCTGAATCTTTAAATAATTTCTTGAGTGCAGTAACCCGGTCCCTCCTTTCATAAAGAGACTTGGTTCGGGTTTCAATATCCAGCTGAATGTCAGAAAGCTTAATACCAAACTCACCGGTACGCAAATCCCTGCGTGTGTACATCAGGTAGTTCTCATCATTCTTCTTAATTTCTTTTTCGGTTAATTTAGGAAGACATTTGTTGTAGAACAATATTGCCGAATCGGCATTACTGATCATGATATCAGTCTGTTTAAGCACATCATTTTTAAGGACTTCATCCTGATAGATAATGCCCATAAAAAGATAGGCACTGGCATTATCATCATTCTCAGCCAAATACTTTTTTAGAAAAGGTTTAGCCTGGTCATATTGCTTTGCATTAAGCAAAACCAGAAGATCTTTGTACTTCACTTTCTGACCGTAAGCCACTACGGTAAAAACCAACACGATAGACAAAAGAAACGCTCTCTTTTTGATCATTTTACTTCAAAAAATTGTTCGAAGTTATTAAAATTAAAGACATTTGAATAACCTGTTTCAATAACCAGTCCAATTGGTGCTACCATGGAAAAATTCCTCCAATCGATCAAGCCAATCCTTCTCACGGTCATTTTTGTTGGATTTCTTCTGATTACAGGACTTTGGGGAAGTGTCTCTGCCTACGCACAAATTCTCATTTTGAAAACGGGTGTTCTCAATGTCGAGGCAGAGGCAAAAAAAACACCTGCTGACTTCGATTATAATTTTTCTATTAAAGACCTGGAAGGAAACCGTGTATCCTTCGATCAATATAAGGGCAAAGTAGTTTTTATTAATCTTTGGGCCACCTGGTGCGGTCCATGTAAAGCAGAAATGCCCGGCATCCAAAGCTTATCAGAAAAACTAAAAGATGAATCTATCGAGTTTATCATGCTTTCCGTTGATAAGGAAGCGGCTCTGCCTAAAGTGACCACGTACCTTGAAATGAACCAGTTTACCTTTCCGGTTTTTATGCCGTTTGGATATCTTCCTGCAGAAATGCAGGTTCCTTCAATACCTACCACATTTGTTATCAGTAAGGATGGAAAAATTCTTATGAAAGAAGTGGGCACCAGAAATTACGACACTAAAAAGATGGTAAACTTTCTCATCGAACAAACCAACAAATGATCCTGTCTATTCTTTCACTTATTCAATTCTAAAAAGGAACTATGTTATTTTCAATAAAAGATAAAGTAAGCATCATCACTGGAGGAGGAAGCGGCATTGGAAAAGCTATTGCCAATGTATTTGCCCAACAAGGAAGCAAAGTTTGTGTTCTTGAATTAAATAAGACTTCGGTGGATGAAACCGTGGCCAGTCTGCACAATCAGAATCTTCAGGCGAAAGGATATACCTGCAATGTGGCTAATCAACAGGAAGTAAAGGATGCTATTGATTCCATCTCCAAAGAATTTGGAAGAATCGACATCCAGGTAAACTGTGCAGGCATAGCCCATATTGGAAAACTAGAGAACACCAGCGAAGCTGACTTTGACAGGCTGTTCAATGTTAACGTAAAGGGAGTTTACAATGCCATGCAAGCTGCTATCGTGCACATGAAAAATCAGAAAGGCGGTGTGATTCTGAATCTTGCATCGGTGGCATCCTCCGTAGGTGTTGCTGATCGCTTTGCTTATTCGATGACTAAGGGGGCTGTGTTCTCAATGACCGTGTCCGTTGCTAAAGACTATGTTAAAGAAGGCATTCGTTGCAATAGTATTTCTCCCGGTCGTGTGCATACACCCTTTGTCGATGGTTTTTTGAAAGCGAACTATCCCGGTAAGGAAGAAGAGATGTTTGAAAAATTATCAAAGACACAACCTATTGGCCGCATGGCCGAACCAACAGAGATTGCACATCTTGCACTTTATTTATGCTCCGATGAAGCATCATTCATCACCGGCACAGATTATCCTATTGACGGAGGCTTTCTAAAATTAAACACATAACGACAGATGAAATTATTTCGATTTGGAGAAGAGGGTGAAGAAAAACCCGGAGTACTTTTAAATGGTAACATGTTTGACGCGTCTTCTTTTGGTGAAGATTATGGTGAAGCATTTTTAGCATCCGATGGGTTGACACGGTTTGCATCGTGGTTAACTAAAAACCAGGCTTCACTCCCCGTGGTGAAAGAAGGAACACGAATTGGTTCATGTTTACAAAGACCTTCCAAAATTATTTGCGTGGGGTTGAATTACACGAAGCATGCACTCGAATCAAAGATGCCCTTGCCATCAGAACCGATTATCTTCTTTAAATCAACCTCAGCACTGTGTGGCCCTAATGATAACCTGATCATTCCTAAAAATAGTAACAAAACGGATTGGGAAGTTGAGCTGGCTGTCGTGATTGGAAAAAAGGCTACGTATGTGGAAGAGAAAAATGCGCTCGATTATGTAGCGGGCTTCTGCTTACACAACGACTATAGCGAACGCGAATTTCAGTTGGAAAGAAATGGCCAATGGGTGAAAGGCAAAAGCTGCGACTCGTTTGCTCCTATGGGACCTTTCCTTGCAACAATAGATGAAGTGAAAGATTTCAATAATCTTCACATGTGGCTGAAGGTAAATGGAAAGATGATGCAGGATAATAATACAGACGACATGATCTTTGAAGTTCCTTTCCTGGTGAGCTACATCAGCCAGTTTATGACGTTGTTGCCAGGCGATATCATTTCAACAGGTACTCCGGCCGGTGTAGGATTAGGATTTAATCCTCCCATCTATTTAAAGCGAGGCGATGTTGTAGAATTAGGTATTGAAGGATTGGGTGAACAGAGACAGGTTGCTGTTTAGGTTTTTATGTCAGTTGCCAGCTACCGGTTGCATGATGCTAATAGTAAGGAGTCAACATTCAGAATAGATTCACATCAGCACTTTTGGACGTTTGATCCGGTAAGGGATAATTGGATCACGGATAACATGAGGGTGATTCAACGCGACTTTCTTCCATCCGACCTTGCTCCTATCCTAAAAGAAAATAAAATGGATGGCTGTGTGGCCGTTCAGGCAGATCAATCAGAAAATGAAACTCAATTCCTGATTGATCTCGCTTCAAAGAATGACTTTTTAAAAGGTGTTGTTGGCTGGGTTAACCTGAGATCTGAGCAGCTCGATGAGCGGCTTCACTATTTTTCTGCATTTAAAAAGTTAAAGGGATTCAGACATATCGCACAAGGCGAGCCTCTTGGGTTTTTACGGGGAGAACAATTTTCTAATGGCATACGTGCATTAACGAAATTCAAATTCACCTACGATATCTTAATCTATCCACATCAAATACAAGACGCCATTGGTTTGGTAGCTCAGCATCCTGATCAAAAGTTTGTAGTTGATCATCTCGCCAAGCCGGTGATCCGGGAAAGGGAATTCAGCAACTGGGCGTCACGCATGAAGGAGCTTGCTTCATTCGATAATGTGTATTGCAAAATTTCAGGTATGGTCACAGAAGCAGTTTGGGATAACTGGAAGAATGATGATTTCAGACCTTACCTCGACTTTGTTATGAAGCACTTCGGAACCGCTCGTGTCATGTATGGCTCTGATTGGCCCGTGTGTTTGGTTGCTGCCTCCTATGAGAAACAGTTAACTGTTGTTGAGGAGTTTCTTCAGTCATTTTCTGAAACAGAAAAACATCAGATAATGGGTGAAAATGCAATAAGATTTTACAATCTTTAAAAATGGATCTTCACATCAAGAACAAAGTGATCATCGTTACCGGTGGCGCGCGCGGAATAGGAAAATCAATCGCTAAAGCATTAGCCGAAGAAGGAGCCATTTCCGTGATCGTAGATAAAAGTGCTGAGACCATCAAGACATTGCCGGACAGCAGTCAGAAGAGTCATTTCTATACTGCTGATCTTACTTCCGCAGAAGCATGCAAAAAAATAATCGAAGAAATTATAGGAGAGTTTGGTCACATCGATGGAATAGTAAACAATGCCGGAAACAATGATGGGGTTGGTTTAGAAAATGGTTCACCAGAAGCATTCGTCAAATCACTCACCAACAATGCAGGTCATTTCTATTACATGGTTCACTATGCACTGCCGGCTTTAAAGGCAAGCCATGGAAGCATTGTTAATATTGGATCAAAGACTTCCCTTACAGGACAAGGAGGCACCTCCGGATACGTGGCCGCGAAAGGAGCTATTCTTGCACTCACCCGCGAGTGGGCCGTTGAATTGCTTCCGTATCGTATTCGGGTAAACGCAGTCATTCCTGCTGAAGTAGCAACACCACTTTACGAAGCCTGGTTAAAAGGCTTTGCCGATCCGCAGGAAAAATTAAAACAAGTATCAAAGAAAATACCTTTGGAAAACCGACTTACCAAACCCGAAGAAATTGCAGACACTGTTTTATTTCTTCTCTCCGATCGTGCAAGTCACACCACAGGTCAATGGCTTTTTGTCGATGGTGGATATACACATCTCGATCGCTCCATCAGTTAACATGAACTAATCCCTTATATGGCACTTCCCTCAAGCAAACCCGACTTTAAGTACGATCCCAACAAATCATACCTGGTCCCTTTCGTTCTGGTCACAAGCCTCTTCTTTTTATGGGGCATTGCGAACAGTATGAATGGAACGTTGATCAAACATTTTCAAACGGCACTTGATCTTAATCGTGCACAAGCAGGCATTGTCGACTCTGCATTCTACATTGGATATTTTGTGATGGCATTGCCGGCAGCATTCCTGATGAACCGCATCGGCTATAAAAAAGGAATCCTGATCGGATTATTATTATATGCTGGTGGCGCATTCTTATTTTATCCGGCCGCTGAGATGCGTCTCTACAGTTTCTTCCTGTTTGCATTATTCGTCATCGCTTGTGGACTTGCCTTTTTAGAAACAGCTGCGAACCCTTACGTAACGGTATTAGGCGATCCCAAGTCAGCAGAAAGCAGAATCAATTTCTCGCAATCATTCAATGGACTCAGTATCATATTGGGCCCTGTAGTCGGTAGTCTTTTTATTTTTTCAAGTACCGAATATACCAATGAAATGCTGGCCGCAATGCCTGTGGATCAGGTTGAATCAATTCGCATTGCAGAAGCACAATCGGTGCAAACTCCCTACCTGGCGATTGCAGGAATTGTATTGCTCGTTGCCATTTTATTTGCTGTTACCAGGATGCCCGAGATTTCTTCTGCCGCAGAAAAGGAAGCTACCTTCAAAGGCATTACCAGGCATCGTCATCTTTTATTTGGAGTGTTGGCGCAGTTTTTTTATGTGGGTGCTCAAGCTTCTATATGGGGGTACTTTGTCGATTTGAAACTTCACTTTGCCAAGGATAGTCATTTTGAAATCGTGCAATGGATCTATCGATATTCCGAAACGGCCACACCAACACAGATCGCCAGTTTCCATGCATCGTTTGCGTTTATTCTATTTATGGTTGGCCGGTTTTTCGGCACATGGTTGCTAACCAAAATGGCAGCCAATAAATTACTTACGATCTATGCCGCAATCAGCGCTGCATTGATTGTGTATGGTTGGATTGGATCAGGATTGTCAGCTGTACTTGCCATTAGTCTCACGTACTTCTTCATGTCAATCATGTTCCCGACCATCTTTGTGTTGTCGATAAAAAATTTAGGTGATCAGGTGAAGCTTGGCTCTGGATTAGTGATCATGGCTATCGTAGGTGGAGCAGTATTGCCCCCTCTTACCGGATTGTTATCGCTTTCCGGAATTGAGAATGCGTTGATCATACCATTTATCGCCTTCCTCATCATCTTGTACTTTGGATGGAAAGGATATCAAGTAAAAGAAGCATAACCCATGAAGCGCTATTGTCTTGCTCTTGACCTGGTCGATGACCCTACCTTGATTGCTGAGTATGAAAAATACCATCATGCCAGTTGGCCTGAAAATCTCAAAGCGATAAAAGATGCCGGCATACATGTTATGGAAATCTATCGCACCGGCAACCGGATGTTCATGATCGTGGAAACACGTGATGATTTTTCATTTGAAAAGAAATCTGAGATGGATAAATCTATTCCTAAGGTACAAGAGTGGGAACAGTTGATGTGGAAGTATCAGCAAGCATTGCCACACGCTAAGCCCGGGGAGAAATGGATCGTGATGGATAAGATTTTTGAGTTACCCTGAAAAACAGGAACACTACTGAAGAATTCAGCCGGAACATCAACCATTTCGGTAACGTTCCGGCCGAAAAAATCTTAAACTATTTTATCACTTTTTGGGAGTAGTGACATCCACGAGTTCCCAAAGCTGCGTCTGAACAATGGTTCTGAGTTTGTCTGTTTCGTTCATCAGATTTATCATTTCAACAAGATCATTGGTATTCTTTCCTGACTTAGCCTTTTCAAATGCAGCATTGTAGTCCATAGTGCCAATCTGTGCCGCTGAGGCATAACTATTTACCGCCACAGCATCCCAATGAGTATCATTATTAAACCAACGCGTCCAGATACTCCAGCCATTTAATTTTCCCTGATCCATGGCAGCCTGATGCATAGGCATGTAGGCTTTTTTCTCCATATCCAAATACTTGCCTTGATCAGTTGATTTCATGGAGCTGATCATGATATACTTCTCAACATCTTTTACCGGTATGCCCATGGTCCAACCGAATGTTTCAGAGTAAACCAGGTTACGGACTGTATTAGTTTTCTTTAATACATCGTTGTATTTTTCTCCCCACGTTTTCTTGATTTCTTCAAGCGTAAGTCCTTTCAATGCTGCCTCCAGATTTTCATACACATCTACCGTAGCGTAATTGTAAGGGCTTCCTGTTCCTTGGTTGTGAACATAAAATAACTCCCACGCGATCATTTTTCCTTCATTGACACGGGTCTGATGAATTTTTTTCCATTCTTTTTCATTGGCTACATAAGCATCATCGCCCGAAGGTGGTACTTTCATGTAGTTTACAACAGCGATCATTTGGGCATGCGACATCAGTGTCACCAGACACAATGCAGCAAAGAATAGTGTTTTTCTCATTACGTTTTTGGGATTAAGGTTAACTATCTACTTAACTAAGTAGCATGTAAGTTAAAATTAGTTACCCTAATAAGATGTAACGATCAATATTGATTCAAAAACAATCAATTCTGAATCAATTTCATGGTTTCCAGGTAATACCAGATCGTACAAGCTATTTACTGATAAGTTAATTCAACTTTAATGCAGGAAATCTAATACATCATTTTTATCAGTTAGATTCATTATTTTAGTGCAAGCCATATTTAAACTCATGAAAAAAATCGGTTGGGGTGCGTTTGTTTTCCTGGCATTGATCATTGGATTTTATCCCCTTGCCTATTTGCTTTTTGATATGACTCAAGGGCTTTTAAGCAGTAAGCCAAGCGAAGTACATGACAATAAGTACTGGAAATTTGAATTCTATCAGCACATCCTATGTGGAGGTGTCGCTTTGCTTATCGGTTGGTCACAGTTTAGTAAAGTATGGAGAACGAAATATGTAAATACTCATCGCCTGGTTGGTAAAATTTATCTTATTGCTGTCATGCTAAGCGGAACAGCCGGACTTTACATCTCGTTCTTTGCTACCGGTGGGCTGATCGCATCATTCGGTTTTGGATCATTGGCGATTGCCTGGCTCTTTACCTCAATTAACGCTTATCTGTCTATTCGCAAAAAAGAAATTCATCTACATGAGCAATGGATGATCAGAAGTTATGCACTCACTTTTGCAGCCGTCACACTTCGCATTTGGCTACCTACTTTTCAATTCGCCTTGGGTATGGATTTTATCTTTGCCTATCAAATCATTGCCTGGTTGTGCTGGGTACCCAACCTTCTGGTGGCCGAGTGGATAGTCAAAAAAAAGACAACCCTGGTACGTGTTTAACCTAAAAGTAAATCCCCTCTATTGTGAAGACTGATACACTATTTCGAGGTAAGCATACTTATTTGAATGGAATGGTTATTACTATTCTCCTCTTAGGTTGCTCATCCAGAGAACAAAAATACCAGCCTATCACCGAAGATTTTTGTTCTCAAATACAAATCGATAGACCTGCCCCATTAACGGATCAACTGGCGCCATTGGCAGAACTTGCCTTAACAAAAACTGGAGTTTACTTACTCGAGGAGGGTGATGTATCCATGATTTCCAGGGCATGGTTGTGCGAATCTTCAGAAAAGACAATCGATATTCAATATTTCATTTTTTCGGCTGACAATATCGGGTTGATCGCTTCGGACTATTTACTCCGTGCTGCCGACCGAGGTGTTAAAGTGCGTGTCATCGTAGATGATGTGATGGTCGAAGCGGATGCAGACGAATTATTAGCGCTTGATGCACATCCGAATTTATCCATCAAAATTTACAATCCAACAGCCAATATTGGTAAAAACCTTCCCGAAAAACTGTACAGTTTAACTACTGAATTTAAAGACTTCAATCAGCGCATGCATAATAAAACATTCATCGTTGACGGGAAGGTGGTAATTACCGGAGGCAGGAATATTGCCGATGAATATTTTGACTACGACCATGAGTATAATTTTCGAGACAGGGATGTCCTGCTTATCGGAAAAACCTGTCATGATGTGCAAAACTCTTTTAATGAATTTTGGGAGAATCCATTGAGCGTACCGATTACGGCAGTTGTTGAGGAAGAAGATTATAATCTTAATACCGCAGTTAAGTATGAGTACTTACATCAATACGCCTGTAATCCAGAAAACTTTTGGCCGCAGGTGCGTGAAAAAATAAAATCAATGCCAGTGGCATTTCAACACATGGAGGATTCTGGCGATTTGGTTTGGGTGGATCATGTGTCATTCGTCTCTGATGTGCCTGGTAAGAACCATGGTGAAGGTCTTGAAGGTGGTGGTGTATGCACAGATTCATTAATCAGCCTGATAAAAAGAGCCAGGACTTCAATCAACATTCAATCGCCTTATCTGATCACCACTAACTTAAGTCAGCAACTTTTTCTTGCTGCTGTTCAAAGAGGTGTCCAGGTCAACATTTTGACGAATAGTCTTTCTTCTACTGACAACCTGGAAGCGTTCAGCGGGTATCAGAGAGAAAGAGATAATCTGCTGAATATCGGTATTAACATCTATGAATTCAGACCTGATGCAGCTATCCGTTTCAAAATCATGACCGGGGCACTCCAAAAGAAAATGAACTTCACTCCCATTTTCGGTCTTCATGCTAAATCAATCGTGATCGACCAGGAGATTGCCGTAGTTGGCACCTTTAATTTAGATCCAAGAAGTGCCAACTTAAATACGGAGTGTGTTGCCGTTATCTATGATACCAAAATTGCAGGCAAGCTGCACAACGCCATGCAAGAGGATATGAAACCTGAAAATGCCTGGAAGACCACCCTGGCCAGTAACCCCGACAAAGAAGCTGGATGGTTAAAGCGAACCAAGGTGTGGTTTAGAGGAGTTGTGCCTAAATCTATTTTGTAAGTATTTATAATCAGTTGAGGCTCAAAAAAAAATCAACTTTTCACGGCTCCTCGTTCTTCACCTGATTAGTGAAGCAAGCGTCCTCTCTTATTTAATAAAAAGTGTTTGGATAGCATGAGGTAAAATTTTACTTTCCACAGCCTGTGATCCCACGTATACTTTATATGCTATCTCCTGATCACTTTGATTCATTACAATCGTAGCCATAGAGCCATTTGCATTAACAAATGAATTACTTAATAAAGGACTTCTGCTGCTGACAGTACTCACCCGCTTCGCATCAGGACGAATGAACTTTGAGAAGTGACCGATATAATAATAAGAGGGAGTATAAATTAGCTCACCAGACTTACTGTCCGCATGTACAGGAGCAAAACAGAAATTGCCCACATGATTGGGACCTCCGTTTTCATCTAATAGAACATTCCAATCCGTCCAGCCCACCGTACCATTATTGAAATCATTAATCATCGATCGACCATATCGCTCTGCGTTGGGCCAATGCTGATATTTTTTTGCATCAAACTTTTCTACGCAGCCTTCAGTAAATAATATATTTTTTTCGGGATAAGACTCATTGACAAGACCAACATTAGTGAACATCGGTTCACCTCCTGCCCAGGTTTCATACCAATGAAAACCAATACCCCAGGCATATTTAGCAGCAACAGAATCATCAAAAATGGTATTAGCCCGGTGATTAATCAGATCGCGGTTATGATCCCACACTACAATATTTTTATCCCCAAGTCCCTCCGCCTCCATCGTTGGACCTAAATGATATTTAAGAAAGTCACGCTCTTCTTCAGCCGTGTAGATACAAGATTCCCATCGTTGAGTTGCCATTGGCTCGTTCTGAATGCTCACTCCCCAGATAGGCATGCCCTCACGTTCATAGGCTTTTATAAACTTAGTATAATATAATGCCCATGACTTGTAATAATCAGGAAGCAGTTTGCCACCGTTCAATACATTGTTGTTGTCTTTCATAAATGCAGGCGGACTCCATGGACTGGCATATAACAGCAGCGTTCCTCCTGCTGCATCAATGGCGCTCTTAATCATCGGCATCTTATATTTTCGATCATGATCGATATTAAAGGATTTAAGTGTTGTGTCATTATCAGAAACATACGTGTAGCTATCGCTACTGAAATCACAACTATTGATGTTCGTGCGCGCCAGTGAATAACCAATACCATTCTTCTGATCATAATAAGCGTTCAATAGTTCCTGTTGCTTTTCTTTAGATAATTTTGCGAACACCTCTGCTGATGCATCGGTGATCGCTCCACCGATTCCCATAAAACTTTGAAACGTTTTATTGGGATTGACAAAAATAGAAATTTGTCCTTCCAGGGGTTGCCCGGCATTTGTAAATGCAGCTGTATCAGTAATTGCTAACCGGAGATCAGTCTGGCCGGCAGTGGTATAAATGATAACTTGTTTACCCGTTGTTGTAAAGACAGGTGTTGATACATTTATGGGTGCCACTGCCTCTTTTGAAGTATTCTCATTTTTACACCCCTGAAGTAACAGGAAGAAAATAACTATCAGTACATAGTATCTTGTGTTCATAAATTTTGAGTTTAACCAGAATGACAGATCTAGCTTTTTAAGCTTCTTAAATGCGTTCATTGATAAACTAAAATTAAGAAACGATTTTTCTGCAACCTAAGAAAGGCTTACCGTTATCAGACTTCTATAGTATGATTTTTATCATAGTCATGTATGATGAACATACATTCAATGCTATCTAGTTGCATCAACGAAGATTTGTCAATTCCACTTTCCTGAACTCCACTTCTGATCCCTCGGCCTGTAAGGCAATATGGCCTTTGTTCGCGGTGCAGTTTGTTCCATGATTTACCATAACACCATTGACCCAAACTTTAATGGTATTGCCATCACATTCGATCACCATGTTGTTCCATTCTCCTACCGGTTTTTCTGAACCATCGGTAAGATTTAATATCCTTCTACCCTTTCCTTCAGTGATTCCCCATTCTTCTTTGGGGCCGCGTCTGGCTTCCATGTCTGGCACGGATATGTCCTCAACAATACACCAGAAATCACCAGCATTTTCATGCATCATCTGTACTTCAATGGACTTGGGAAACATTTCATACAATGCACGTGGTGTAGAGGCAAATACCAATACACCGCAATTGCCAGGTACTCCTGCAAATCGATACTCCACTTCCAATTTGAAGTTCTCATACTCCGCATCAGTAATGATATGACCATTAGGGGTGCCCATACTGACCAGCATTCCATTGCGGATTAAAAACGGACTTTGCAGCGCAGAGTCTTTATCCATATCAGGAACATCAATATGCCAGCCAACAAGATCCTTTCCATTGAATAAACTGGTTGTCGTCTTTTCTTTTGGAGACTGGCATGAAAAGATAAGAGAAGCGAATAAAGAAAGGGCAAGCAGCAGTGTTGATCTTACTAAAGATTTCATGGCAATGGTTTTATAAAAACATGTATAGTTCCAAAATTACTCCCATAATTCCAATAGCTAAACACAGCGGTGAATAATAACGGGTATCCAGTAGGCCGAAAGGTGTAAGCTTTATCTTCTTAAAAAAACCTACATACTTAAACTCCCCGATAGCCCTTAGCAGGAATATTCCTGAAATGACCCGGAAGCCATAGTTCTGAATTAAGGAAGGCAGATTGAACGAAATAAGTTGAATTTTAATAAGAGTAAAAAAGGCAAAAGTAAAAAGCCCGATCGCCACCACAAAACAATGCAACGATGTTGGATTCATTACTTTTTCATTGTTCTCTTTGGTTGGTACGGAAATATCTACTCCCCATTTTCCACCCAGCCCCCAATAAACATGAATGGCAGATAACAGTAAGAAAATAGCCGATAGTAATAAGCCGATCATCGTTGCTACCATGTATAAAAAGTCAAATTAAAATTTAAAAAATCAACATGCTATGCAGTCAGATCGAAACTGTTCTTTATCAAAGATAGTTCTCCCTGATCATATTGCTAAATGACCACCTACCACGTGATCCATCCCAAACTGCGGACCTGCAGAGAACAGAAACCTGGAAAACCACAAAGAGATTAACTCCGACCATATCAATGTTTGTTTAAAGGATATCATTTTGATTAGGTGACCCAGGGGATATTACAAGTTCACAATGTGAAAAAAATAGTAATTGTAGTTTTCCCATTTGACAGACTATGCGATTGTCGTAAATTAGAAGTAATTCAAAATGCACACCCCATGACCATGAATGTCAACAAATCCATTTTCGTAGCCCTCCTACTTGTTTTCAGCGCTCTTTCACTTTTTAGCCAATCTCTATTGATTGCGGCCAAGGAAAAAGGTAAAAAGTATGGTTATATCAATGAGCAAGGTAGCTACGTTATAGCTCCCGCTTTTGACGAAGCCGGTGGCTTCTATCAAGGCATTGCTGTCGTAAAAAAGGATAAGAAATTCGGAATCATCAATGCGAAGGGAGAATTTCTTATCAACCCGGTTTATGATGATGCTGACATCTACGCGCCAGAAGGTAGAGTGAGTGTAATGAAAGCTGGTAAATGGGGTGTCATTGATCGATCGGGCAAAGTTATTATACCTCTCTCCTATGAATACATCTCAGTATTTGCAAATGGTTACGTGGTGGCCGGGAAGTACATTACTCAAAAAGGATATAAAGGAATGGTATGTCCTACTGTTCTAAATGAAAAGAATGAAGTGGTTTTCCAGGTGGGCCAGGCTAAAGAAGAAGATGGACAATCGTGGGTTGAGTATGAATGTACTCAGATATTTCTGCCGGGCTATGCCGACAAAAAAACAAATGGTTATTCAGCAGGTTGGCCGATCGTGCGCGAGGGCAAATTGGTATTAAAAGAAGCGTTAGAAGGTGGTCCTCAATATGCTAATTTTAAAGTGCTTGATATGTTAACTGGAAAATCGATATCCTTTCCTCAAGGTATGCAACCTTCTGATGATTCTTTTGGTATTCGTGCGGGCACCATCGCCATGGAAATTCCGGACGAAAGACGTGAGGAACTTGGCGACTATGTTGTAGAAGGATTTTATGATACCGCTAATCTGACTGGAGAATATTCGATGAATCCATTATTCAATTTTGCCGGGCATAAAGTCCATCCGTTTTTTAACGGAGTGGCTGCCCTAGAAAAGGATAATAAATGGATATTCATCGATCGTGATGGTGATATCATCAGCGAAACGCAATTATCCACAAAAGAATATGGTGCCACACCACCGATGTACTTTAATGGGCTGACCGCTTTTTGGAAAAATGGCAGGGCAGGCTATGTAGATATTAAAGGCAAGGAAGTCATTCCATTTACATTGGAAGAGTATCATCCATTTGAATATGACATTACCCCGGTGAAACAAAATGGTCTTTATGGACTCATTCGCAAAGATGGCACTTGGGCCGTGTCGCCTAAGTTTGAATACCTTCTTGTTTCTCCCTGTCCATGCTATCAATAGGTTTTGAAATTGTAATTTTTGAATGATGAACTAGAAATGGCATTTATGAAAAAGATATCCCTGGTTTGTTCTTTTTTGTTAGCGATTGCTCAATGTTATGCTCAATCGTCACTCAAAATTATTGTTCCCATCGGTCATACGCAGCCTATTACTTCATTGGCTATTTCACCTGATGATAAGTTCATTCTATCCGGAGGTGCCGACAATATGGTTCACCTGTGGAGTGCCGATGCCGGACGTTTACTAAAAACCTATCGGGGACATTCGGGATCTGTGAGCACGATCATTTTTTCACACTCCGGAAAATTCTTTTTGTCGTTGGATAATACCAGAAGTGGATTTGTGCGCGAAGTGATGTCGGGCACCACATTAGATTCCATTTTTGTTGATGAAGCAAAGCAACTGTATGCTTCCAGTGAACAAGATGGATTTTGCTGGATTGGTAAAGAGGGTGAGTTGCATACCTGGCGACCCGGACAGTCTAAAATCGTTGCTCCACAAAATAGATTTTTCAAAGTGGCGCTTTCGCCAAACGGAAAATTTTTGTTAGCTATGGGTGAATCCGCTACTAAGGAATTCTATGGCTACTGGGGTGGCACTGACTTCATGAAGCCAGTAGATGTTTAT
>JAYVTC010000191.1:0-23224 GCA_043774745.1 Cyclobacteriaceae bacterium
CGACAACGCCTGTTAACGGTATATTTTATGCGGCTGGTGTTGACACGAAAAGTATGTATATAACGCGGGATGATGTGCCCAATCAGAGTTTGATTCCGGGAGTTGATTTTAATATTGAGGGGCATGGAAAAATTGTTTGTACCGAACTATTTCCGAATGGAACAACGACTAAGCCAAGTTTCTGGGTGGATTAGCAAATTACCCTGTAAGACAAATCCCAAATGCTGAGTTGGCTTTTTAGTATATTCAAGTTCATGAGTGCCCCTAAACTAATATCGATCATCTCCATTCTCCTATTAGCCTCGTGCATTGACCGGATTAATTTTGATATTAATCTTCCCTATAATTTGCCCATTGCCATAGATGGTCGCATTACAAATCTTCCGGGTCCATATCAGGTTTCTATTACGAGAAGTTTTGACACGCAATCGACAGAATACTTGCGAATACCTGTTTCGGTAAGTCACATTACCCTGATGGATGAATTAGGTAACCATGAAGAATTGAATGAGGTAGCTGCGGGATCATACGAAACAAGTCCTGCAGGAATGCATGGAAGGATTGGGGGCGTCTATAAAATAAGAGTTGAATTATATGATGGCAGAATTTATGAATCTTTACCCGACACGATTTTGGCACCCGGGAGGATAGATTCGTTATATCATGATTTCAATTTAAAATTAGATGCAGCGGGTGAGCAGCAATACGGATTTGATCTGAAGGTTGATGCGACAGGTAACTCAGGCTCTGAAACGCGCTATATGTGGAACCTGACCGGCACATTCAAGGCCATTACTCATCCTGAAATATATGATCCGAATAAACCTCAGGGGTGTTATCCAATACCCGAAGAATTTGGTAAATGTAATTTTGTTCCGCTCTGCTCTGGTTTCCGAAATTTTGCACCTCGAAATGCTCCTTTTCCATTTTTTAGAGAAGTCGGTCCCTGCGAGTGTTGTACCTGTTGGTATAAACTATTTAATAACGCCCCCATATTAAGTGACAACATCTTAACTGCAAAAGCAAATTACCAGGCATTGTTTATTGATAGAATTCCATTGAACCAATGGATATTCATGTTTAAAATCCACACGGAGATTTGGCAATCCACGCTCACTAATAATTCATTCCGTTTTTTCAAAAGCATACGAGATCAAAAGAATGCAATAGGAAGTTTGTTCCAGCCAATCACTGGTAAAATACCAGACAACTTTATTCAGATCACAGGAACTGCAACACCAGTCAACGGTATATTTTATGCTGCAGGCGTTGCTACAAAAGGAATGTATTTAACACGTGATGATGTGCCTAATCAGAGTCTGATTCCTGAAGTCGATTTTAATATTCGTGGCAATGGGTGGTTCAGTTGTATGGAATTATTCCCTAATGCCAGCACAACCAAGCCAGAATTTTGGGTGGATTAGCGATATCCTTATACTAATAAATTAGCTAAATGAAAAAAGCCAGAACTCTGTGGTATAAGAGAATCAGATTGGATGTTATACCAGAACTTGTTAAGACAAAGGGTCTGTACTGTTCCTTCGGTTTTTTATGAAATACAGTCGTACTTCAACAATCCGGTAGAAGGAACAATCTATATAGGGAAGAAACTTCAGGAGGATTAATTTTCTTTAGGAGGAAGTTTATATTTTAAAGTAAAGGGATAGACTAAAATAGTATTAGGCATAGTATTATGGGCGCAGCGATGGCACAACCAAAGGTTATATGAAGATCAAAATGGAGTATATAATCAACCATTTCTTTCAATATACTATGCACAAACCAATAATTATTGAGAAATGAATCTTGTTCATCCTCATTGGTATGTAGCTCAACTAAGCTGATTTAATGAAAATCTATAGAGGGCTCATTCCCCTAAACTCATTAAGAAATCTACTAGAGCATTCACTCTCTCTTCGGGCTGTCCGCGCAGTAAGCCTTCGAACATGAGTGATTTTTTTTCATCTTCAGTAGTGGCAATGTCTTCTCGTGCTATCGTGATCACCTGATTGCCCACCAGCATCATTGATAGTTCTTTTTCATCAGCCGTGATGATGCGACCAAGAAATTGTTGTCCGTTTTTTATGGTGATGCGTACACCGATCATACTGGGTTTGATTTGCGCAGAAGGTTTATGAATAGCTTCAAGAATTTCTGCGCGAGAATAATTTTTCGAAACATCTTTTAGGTTTGGGCCCAATAGTTCTGTTTTCCCATCTACTTGATGACATCCCAGACAACCATATTCGGCAAACAACTGCTTGCCCATTTCTACTGAGTTCTTCGAAAAAGTTTTTTCCTTTTTCGGACGTACGTAGTTATTGGCAATATTTATTGAAGGATCGTAGATGAGCTTATAAAAACCTCCTTGCTTTGGATAAATCGAATTGTACCAATAATCGGCCTGGCCGTGATGGGCCAGATAAAGGTTTCCATCCTTGCCAAAAGCAAGATCAGCGAGCTTAGGCATATCGGCAACCGTATATTCGTTGTATTGAAACGAGCCATCTGCCTGGGGCTCTATCACCACTCTGCCCACCGCACCGCGAGTCCAGCGTTCACCAGGTCCATAGTAGGCGACAAACAGATTGCCAGCTGTTCCTCCAAAATCATTATTGATGGAATTGAACTCGATTGCAGAAGGCGCTACTTCCGACTGCAAGTCAAAATCAGGCAGCGTTACTTTTCCTGAGTCGGCAGGATATTTTTTTTTATTATGTCCGTAAAAAGAATTTATAACAAGACGATTCAACTCTTCAGTTGGATTACCTCCTCCTTCATTATCGATGAATAATAATTCTTTATCATTATGAAAGGCCATACCTGGCACCGAGCGAATGCCGGTGGCTACACGCTCCACCTTTGATCCATCGGGTGAGATGCGAAGGATGGCTCCGCGGTACCCCTGAGGATCTTTCGCAGGGGCTGCATTCCACGAGTCGGTGGTGATGGCTGCGTACAACCAGCCATCAGGCCCAAAGCGTAGCCCGCTCGTCCACTCATAAGGATGCTCACTGTTAGGTAACTGATCGAAGAACATCCAGCTGGTGTCTGCCCGTCCATCTTTATTCACATCTAGAAAAGCGCGTATCTGTTGCGAGGTGCCGATGTACACAGTATCTCCTTTGTGCGCAAAGCCGACTGGTGATTTTAGTCCCCAGTCGCCTACATGACAATACAATGCGGTGCTATCTTCAAGGCCATCGTAATCCGAATCGTGCAGGGTATATACTTCTCCGGTTTGATTGGCAGCATATAAATAATCGTTGGGGCCGAGCGCTATCTGTATAGGGTTACCGAGAGGAACACCCTTTGTGATAGGAAGCTTAATGGCCACATACGGACCATATACATGTACGGCCGTATCGATGTAGGCCGCATACTGTTTAATCTCCTTCTTTTCTGAGCAAGCATTTGCAAACAGAATGACCATGGATAATAGCCAGAGACCAGAAAATAATTTTCTACTGGTAAAAGAAGTAGGAGACCAATTCATCATAAAGAAATTTAATGGCATGAAGATAGTAAATTCCTTTTGCCATAAGCGGTGAAATTATGCTATTCACCGAACAACATAACAAAGTCCAAGTGCACCACTCGTTTTCTAAAAGATAAAGCTGATCAGAAATAGATTTTGTCTAATGAATCTTAGGAAAACCACAACGCTACTGCCATAGCAACAACAGAAATAATCATCACACGCTTGATCCAAACCTCACCCGCCTTCACGGACCAGCGGCTGGCATACCAGCCACCCAATGCATGACCGATCGCTAAAATTAATCCGATCGACCAATTGATTTTTCCCTGCCAGGCAAAGACAACAACGGAAACACCGGTGTATACAATGGCTGCAAACACTTTTACATAATTACTTTTCACGAGGCTGAGATTGTTCACCAGGCTCAACACGGCAATGACTAAAAAGCCGATGCCTGCTTGCACAAATCCTCCATACACACCTATGAATAAAAAGAAGAACGCACCAGTCCATTGTGCTTTGGGTGTTAGTTTTTCTTCTCCTTTGGATTTGAATGGATCATATAAAATCAATCCCACCGCTAAGATCATCACCACGACAAATATTTTTTTGAAAACATGATCGGGAACTTGTGAGGCAAGAAAGGAACCTAATAATCCTCCACCTAAAGAGGCGACACCAAGATAAATGGCATAAGGCCAGGGAAGTTCAACGCCTTTGCTTCTGAATCCGCCAACGGCAAAAATATTTTGAAATAGTATGGCTACGCGGCTGGTAGCATTCGCTATCGTGATGGGCAATCCAAGGAAGGTAAGAATGGGAACTGAGAATAATGATCCGCCTCCCCCTACTGTATTAAGGAATGCAGCAAGAAATCCAACCACGATGATAAGAGGATATTCGTACCAGATCACTTTACCTTGGCGTTACGAACGATCTTAGAAAATAATCCGGGCATGTAGCGATCCAGGTAAATGGCAAAGACTTCTTTTGCTCCGCCAATGTAAACTTCCCGTTTTTTATTTTCGATTGCACGAATCATCTTACGCGCAAACTTAGCCGGATGCATTCCTTTTTTATGTGTGTCATCTTTTTTGTTTTGTGGTGAGCCATCGCCAAGTAGCGCAACCATGCTCAGGTTGGTATTGATCCAACCCGGACAAACCAACGTGACGTAAATATTTTTACTGTCTTTCCAGAGTTCGGCACGAAGCGAATCAAAGAAACCATGTAATGCATGTTTAGCAGCAGCATAACCGGTGCGATATGGTGTGCCAATTTTCCCCATTACGCTGCTTACGGTTACAAAGTGACCTGATTTGCGCTTTAGAAAATGGGATAACAGATATTTTGTAATTGTCAATGTGCCAAAGTAATCCACTTCCATGATTCTGCGATCGACATCCAACTCTGTATCTTTTGCCAGACTGCGCTGACTGATCCCCCCATTATTGATGAGGATGTCGATGTGCCCGAAAAGTTGAATGGCTGCTTCAGTATTTAATTTTAATGTTGAAGGTTCGCTAAGGTCAAGTGGTAATATTCTTACAAAAGGTTGTGCTTGTGGAGGACAATTTCCCTTTACGCGTTCAAGTTCTTCTTTCCTGCGCGCAGATATAATAAGTCGAGCTCCTTTTTTTACCAACTCATAAACCAGTCCTTCGCCAATACCCGAAGATGCTCCTGTGATCCAGATCACCTTGTTTGTTAATTTTCCCATTATTTCGACTGCAAACTTAATTTGTGATTTTCAGAGTAAACATAGATTGTGTAAATGCCAATAGCAGTGCCGATAGGAAATGAAAATAGTTTGAAGCAGCCCAACACCAGCAAAAGCGTAAGAGACCAACTTTTATTATTCAAAAGACCTACACCTCCAATGATCGAAGGGATAGAGAAAAATAGAATTATGATTATAGCAATTATGCGAATGAATGGAACAAGCCAAACAAAAACCCATTGGGCATCCGGGCCAGCTTCGTCCATGATAAAAGGAATAATGATCGATATAAATGCGGAAACGAAGAGCATACCTAAAATTTGAAGCGATCCTGAAATGATATAGAGGATGGCGAGAATTCGTTTATGTACTTCCATGGCATTTAAATTTTCAGAAAGTTACTTCTTTTTATAAACTACAAAATCAAATGGGTATGCGTGACGCGCATCGGCTTCATGGTGTGTACGTGATTCCTCTTCCCATTCGTTTTTATCGAACGGTGGAAAGTAAGTATCGCCCTCAAGTGTAGTGTCTATTTCCGTAAGATAGAGCAGATCGGCATGCGACATGGCCAGTGCATAGATTTCGGAGCCGCCAATGATGAACAGTTGCGTTTCTCCGGCAGCTCGTGCCATATCAATTCCATACTCTATAGAGTTAACGATGATGCAGCCAGGTGCAGAGAAATCTTTTTGTCGTGTTACCACGATGTTAGTTCTATTGGGTAGCGGTCTGAATTTTTCAGGAATGGATTCATAATTCTTTCTACCCATGATCACGTGATGTGCTTTGGTGGTTTGCATGAAGTACTTCATGTCATCAGGCAGGTGCCAGGGCAGATCATTGTTCTTGCCGATGACACGATTTTTTGTGAGCGCTGCTATGAGTGATATCATCATATAGATAACCGGATACTAAAGTTTATTGCCTCTGAAAAATTCCTGAATGATCATTCTTTTTTTTCCTTCCGGCTGAAATTCATCAATAGAAAGTAATCCATCGGATGTCCTAAAATAAAGATATGTCTTATTGTCTGTAATGAACTCTCCGGGCTTTGCCGGGCCGTTATTTGCATGAGCATGACTACATTTGAAAATTTTAAAAGTCCTCCCATCAATTAATGTCCATGCTGCCGGATAAGGACTTAGGCCTCTAACGAAATTTCTGATTTGTTCACACGGCTGATCCCAATTGATCTGGCATGTCTCTTTAAAAATTTTCGGAGCATGTTTGATTTCGGATGACATTGTTTGTGGTACACTTGGATAATCTCCTTGTTCGATAGCTTGTACTGTTTTTAAAACCAGTGCAGCTCCTTTGTGCATCAGTCGCTCGTAAACAGAACCAACATCGTCATCATCTTTTATAATTTCTTTCTCCTGAAAGATTATGCTACCGGTATCTATTTCGTGCTTTAAAAAAAACGTTGTGACTCCTGTTTCTTTTTCTCCGTTGATTATTGCCCAGTTAATCGGAGCTGCCCCTCGATACTGAGGGAGCAGTGAACCATGTAAATTAAAAGTACCTAACAGCGGCATCGCCCACACAACTTCAGGCAGCATCCGGAATGCAACAACAATTTGCAGGTTAGCGTGATAACTTTTCAATTCTTCTAAAAACTCTGGTGATTTAAGATTGGCAGGCTGGAGAACAGGAATGTTGTGTTTCAACGCACACGCTTTCACCGGTGAAGGTGTTAGCTTTTGTCCACGGCCTTGTGGTTTATCAGGAGCGGTGATCACCGCCACTACCTTGAATTTATCCTGGGCCAGAATTTCCAGGCTTGGAACTGCAAATTCGGGCGTGCCCATGAAGATGATGCGGAGTGTATTCATTTTTTGGAGATGCAAATATGGTGAAATTGAAAAAATAATAGTCCTCGTATTTTTATATATCGCATTATGATATATCTTTGTTCTATGTATTCAAAAGAGCTATTAAAGGGAACGATTTCGGCCATTATCCTAAAATTATTATCCGAGCAGGAGAAAATGTATGGCTATGAAATCTCGATGAAAGTGAAAGAATTGTCGCAAGGCAAGATCTTGCTGAAGGATGGATCACTCTATCCGGCACTCCAGAAAATGACCAGTGATGGACTGCTTTCTTTCAAGGAAGAAATTGTAGGAGGGCGGGTGCGCAAGTATTATTACATCACGCAACAGGGACGCAAGGAAACCGTTGCCTATGTAAAGGAGCTTCAGGATTTTATAGCTACACTTAACCGAATTGTTTTTCCGGAATTTAAAACCTTATGAAGGTAACCTCCGAACAAATAGCGCACATTCATGAAGTGATAGACCAAAGTTCGATCACCATTGAAACGCTTAAGGATGACTTACTGGATCACCTTTGTTGTGTGGTCGAGGTCAAGATGACAAACGGTAGTGACTTTGAAATTTCTTTGCAGGAAGCATTAGATGAACTTGCTCCCGATGGACTTAATGCGATACAACGTGAAACGATATTTCTATTAAACTCAACCAAAATAATGCTTATGAAAATGATCATGTATTCCATTGGCCTGATAACTTCCATCGCTATGACGATGGGCATCTTGGCTAAATTATTACACTGGCCCGGCTCTGAAG
The DNA here is from genome assembly GCA_043774745.1 of Cyclobacteriaceae bacterium. Taxonomy (GTDB): domain Bacteria; phylum Bacteroidota; class Bacteroidia; order Cytophagales; family Cyclobacteriaceae; genus ELB16-189. Next base: position 7,793 of record JAYVTC010000191.1, read on the forward strand.
AACTTTTTACCTATGGGTTTGTCGGATTTCTTTTACTGTTTTTGCCGATGCTTGCCATCGATCGCTACAAACACAACCTCAGCAAGTCGTTGTCTGAAAAACTAAGAATTGGATTAGGGTATTCAAGTGCATTTTTGCTCGTGTTTTCAATAGCCTTTAAACTATTTCACCTGGATGGAGCTAATTTATTATTGCTAAGCGGTATGTGTGTTTTCAGTTTTGGATTTCTTCCGTTTTTGTTTTTCAACATGTACAAGAAATCTGTTGCTTGATCTCGAATTAAATCCGGTAGTTTTTTCTGCCGGATTTAATCTCTCAGATTTTTACGCATGTACTTTTTGCAAATCGGGCAATCGGTCCACAGGTGGCCTCGAGCCGGGCAAAATGCTCTTCCGAAATAAATGATCTGCAAGTGTACGTTGTTCCATTTGTCTTCAGGGATTAACCGCTTCAAATCTTTTTCGGTTTGCTCTACACTTTTTCCATTGGTCAATCCCCATCGATAGGCTAACCGGTGAATGTGTGTGTCCACAGGGAAAGCCGGTATTCCAAACCATTGCGTCATCACCACCGAAGCTGTTTTATGACCAACCGCAGGAAGCTCCTCCAAATCTTCAAAGGTGTTGGGCACCTGGCCACCATGTTTATCAATTAAAATTTTTGACAAACCATAAATCCCTTTCGACTTCATGGGTGAAAGTCCGCAGGGCTTAATGATCCCGCGAATTTCTTCCACCGAAAGTTTCACCATGTCATATGGATTGTTGGCAAGCTTGAATAGCGAAGGTGTGGTTTTGTTCACACGCTCATCGGTGCACTGTGCTGATAGCAACACAGAAATCAAAAGCGTGTACGCATCTTTATGTTGAAGCGGAACTTCTGGTTTGGGGTAATACTTATCCAGAATTTTTAAGATGTCGTTTACTTTTTCCTGTTTGGTCATTGATTATAACTCCAATAAGATTAAATCAAGAGATTTGATGGAGGTAACCCTTTATCGAAGGTAATTAAGGGAATGTTTTTATAAATTGAAGTTGCTGCGATTATTGCATCCGGCACTTTTATTTTAAACTCCTGCTTTAAAGCGATCGTAATTTTATTTATTTCTTCAGAATAAGGTTCTTTAACACAAGCCGATAACATCCCACCTATATTTCGCAATTCCTGATTAGAAATTCCGAATTTTCCTTTCAGCTCAATTTCAGTAATAAATGAATAATGCCACTCAGATTCAAGCAATGGTTTTAGTGATGGATGTTTATCCAAAAGAAAAATGAAAGCATTGGTATCAGAAAGATATTTATCTCCATTCATCTCTTATGCTTTTTTGATAGGCAAGAGGATCTCCATAGGTACCAGGCATCTTACCATAGAAATCAGAAAGTTTCTTTTTCTTTTTCTTTCTGGCACGAGAGAGTCTTTCTAAAGCCTTTTTGGTCTCTTCTGGTTTTTGTCGGGATTTAATTCTTACAATCATTCTATAAAAATAGCGATTTTGTTCAGTTTTGATAAACGTTTTGGTTACTACCATATTGCTCAAGCTGGCACCTCGTGGCTTTTAGCTTGAAGCATGGAGCTCCTTTACTGGTACAATAAATAGTTCTTCCTCTTCACATTAAACGCATCCAGTCCTGGTTTCCAACTGGCGCGGATTTGCTCTTCAGTTAATCCGTCTTTGATCTGCTGTTTCAACTGTGTTGTACCAGCAAGCTTATCGAAATACGCTGTGAAGAATTTTTCCTTGTCGGGATATTTTTGATAGAAGAGCAATAAATATTGTAAGTCCACCTTTCTTGCTGGCGTTACCATTCTCAAGTCCATACCATAACAAAGTTTGTCTTTCAATGGAGGTTCAATGGAAACACCTTTAATTGGAACCGGTGTGAATGTGAAGGTCATGTCTTTCAATTCAGGATTTCCCAAAACCTGAAACGGCATCGGAGTGCCTCTTCCTAACGAGACAGCAGTTCCTTCAAAAAGACAAATAGATGGATATAATCTTACGGCCTGATCATTTGGTAAATTCGGTGATGGTCTTACTGGCAATGAATAATCATCATCATGTTTCCAGTTTTTCATTTTAATCACTTTGAGATTACATTTTTTTCCTCCTGTTAACCAGCCTTCGCCATTAATCATTTGTGCAAACTCTCCTATGGTCATGCCATGTGTAATTGGAATGGGATGCATGCCAACAAACGATTTTAATTCCGGTTGCATGATAGGGCCATCTACATAACTGCCATTGGGATTTGGTCTATCAAGGATAATCAGTTGCTTTTTATTTTCGGCACAGGTTTCCATAAGGTAATGCATCGTGCTGATGTACGTATAAAAGCGCGCTCCCACATCCTGAATATCAAAAATCAAAATATCCAGATCTTTAACCTGTTCGGGAGTGGCTTTGTAATTTTTGCCGTATAAAGAGACTACGGGTACACCGGTCTTACTATCGATTTCATCGGTTACATGCTCGCCATCAGCGGCATCACCACGAAAGCCATGCTCAGGGCCGAAGATTTTTTTTACCTGCACTTTGCAGGCTACTAATGTGTCTGCTAAATGAGTTTTTCTAACCAGCGAAGTGTTGTTTACCACCAGCCCCACGCGTTTCCCCTTGAGCATGGGAAGTAATTGATTTAACTGCTCAGCGCCTACACTGACTTTTAGTTTTTGTGCTTCACCGATGGTGACCGTCAACAAAAAAACAGATAACACCCAAATCCTGATCATTTCTTTTTATTTTGGCGGAAGTATGAAACCAAAATTAAGCATTCTTTGAACCTTTCGTATTTCATATCAAAAAGAATCCGCCAGGGGCAAGACAATAGTTTTTCTTCGATCATACATAAAATTGCGGTTGCCAGTATTGCCATCGGGTTGTCGGCTGCTATTGTTTCGTTTCTGATCATGCAGGGTTTTCAATCGGAAGTAAAGAATAAGATTTACACGTTTAGCAATCATCTGCTGATCACCAAATACACGATGAACAATGCGGTGGAGGAGCAATCCTTTAAATACACTACCGATTTGCAGCAACATCCAGAACAATTTGGATTTGTTTCGCATGTGCAAGAGTACAGCCATAAAGCGGGACTGATTAAATCCGAAGAGGAAGTGATGGGTATCGTGTTTAAAGGTGTAGGAAAAAGTTTTGATCAGGATCAGTTTTCAAAAGACCTGGTCGAAGGTGAGTTCATTCATCTTCCGGATTCAGGCTATGCCCGTGAGATTATATTAAGCAAGATCATTGCTGACAAGATCAATGCAAAAACAGGAGATGATATTGTCGTTCATTTTTTTCAAAATCCTCCGCGCTTTCGCAAACTGAGAGTCACCGGAATCTATGAAACAAACCTGTCGGATTATTTTGATGGAAAAGTCATCATCGGTGACATTCGTCTGGTGCAGCGATTAAATGATTGGCCCAACGATGAAGCGGGTGGGTTGGAAATAAAAGTGGATTTAAATTATTTCAGTGATTTTGAGTTGTGGCGCAATGCGTTTGCTCATCATCTTGAGCGAATTGATGAGGTAATTATTAGTAACCCGGAATATGCAGGTAATAAGATGCTGGGAAGTCTCTCTGCGCTGTGGGAATTTAAATATGATCATGACAAAGCATCACTCGAAGCATCGGCACGCGCAATTGGTATGTCAATAGATTATGATCTATACATTGAAACGGTGCGTGATAAATACATTCAGGTATTTGAATGGCTCGACCTGATTAAGAGACAGGTACGCATTCTCCTGGTAGTCATTCTCGTAGTAGTATGTGTTAATATGATCTCAGTGATTTTGATTTTGGTGATGGAGCGCACACAAATGGTAGGAATCTTGAAAGCGATGGGTGCACAGGATAGCCTGGTGCGCTCGGTATTTGTTTATAATGGCATGAGCTTAATTGCCAAAGGACTTTTGTATGGCAACACGATCGGACTCGGACTTTGCTTCTTGCAAGATTATTTTAAGTTTATTCCGCTTGATCCGCATGACTATTATATGGAGTATGTGCCTATTGAATGGGGTTGGGGCACGGTGTTGTTATTAAACCTAATTGTGTTTGCTACAGTAACGTTGGTATTGATGATACCCACACGATTCATCACTCGCATTAATCCGATTCAGGCGATCAGATTTGATTAAGAAAAACCGAACGAAGGCATTTAGTCACTTTTGTTTTTTTGCTTTGCTGGAAGCTCTTAATTGTTCAACGTATTTGGGATCAAAAAGCAACTTCTTGTCATTCTCTTTTATTTGCTCTATGCAAAATGAAAACAAATCAGCTGAGGCAACTTTTGAACGTTCGAGATGATCTTTCTTAGTATCTTCTTTAATAGACCGTAACTTATCAATAAGATTTGAGGTCTGCAGGGCTTCAATCGGCTCATATTGAACGATCTCGTATTCAAAAGTCTTTACTATATTTTTAAATTCGTTTTCTTGAAGGCTTTTTAAATTGTTAATGGTTTTTATATAAAGAGAATCGGCATAAATTCCATAAGTGAGCAAGTTGGTATAGGCAACTTCCCAATCATTTTGGGCAATTATGTTTAGAATTTCTCCACGATGTTTATGAAGTTTTTCATACATAAAGTCTCTCGACCTATAAGGATCATTTTCAATCACAGAAATTCTACTTGCTTCAACAATGTCTTCTTCAATTAATTCATAAAAGGACAACTGAATTTGAATCACTTGATTTACCTTGTTTAAACTCTTTGCTATTTCAATGCGTGTTTTAGTTGCATTCTCAAGTATTTGGATCTGCTGTTCTTTATGCCAACTAATTGATACGGACGCGGCAGAAATAATGATTGATATCACTGTAATCAATTCACCAATCGTAATTCTTTTGTCCAACGTAAAAGGCAACTTCATATATATTGATTATGCCGGTATATACTTCTTAAACCAACTCTGCACGGTCATCTGAATCACTCCCAGAAAAGCTTCTTTAAAGATACCGGCAGACATCTTGCTTTGGCCGCGAGTGCGGTCGGTGAAAATGATAGGCACTTCATTCAGAAGGAAGCCATATTTCCAGGTTAGAAATTTCATCTCGATCTGAAAGGCATAACCGATAAACTTTATTTTATCGAGCGGAATCGTCTCTAATACTTTTCTGCGATAGCACACAAAACCAGCAGTAGTGTCATGAACAGGAATGCCTGTGATCAACTGAACATATTTACTGGCAAAAAATGAAAGCAACACACGACCCATCGGCCAGTTTACCACATTTACTCCGCTGGCATAGCGCGAGCCGATGCTTAGATCGTTTCCACCTTCCGCACAGGAGAGGTATAAGCTGATAAGATCTTTTGGATTGTGTGAAAAATCGGCATCCATCTCCAGGATAAAATCATAATGGTGCTGCATCGCATAACGAAAGCCTTCAATGTAAGCTGTGCCCAATCCCAGTTTCCCTGCGCGTTGCATTAAATGCAATCTTTTTGTGGCGGTATTATAATTTTTTTGTAAGTCCTTAACGATGTTGGCAGTGCCATCGGGCGAATTGTCATCGACAATCAAAATATCAAAATCTTTCGGCAGCGAGATAATCGCATCGATGATCAGGGTGATATTTTCCTGTTCATTATAAGTGGGTATAATGACAATAGCGTTATTCAAAATCCTTTTGGTTTTTTTGATGGTTTTTTTCTACAATGAATCTTTTCAACTGATTAAGTTGGTTTTTTATTAAAATAGAACTTCACCTATACAAAATTATAAATAAAGGGGCGGCTAAGCAATTCTGTTACAGGCAAACGATCGTACAAATCCAAATATCCTGCATAGAAAGCAAGGAATGTGTATTATTGAACTCAAATTAAACGGAAATGAATCGCTGTATTTTTTTAGATCGTGACGGAGTGCTAAACAAAGACAATCCTAACTATTCCTATAAGCTTGATGAGTTTGAGATTTTGCCGGGTGTGGCTGAAGCAATTACTTTATTAAAGGATGCGGGATTCTTATTGGTTGTAGTGACTAATCAATCCGGCATTGCGCAGAAAATTTATACGGAGGTGCAAATGAAAGAGTGTCATGATTACTTACAATCTACTTGCGCACATCGCATCGACCATTTCTATTTCTGTCCCCATCATCCATCAGTAACGGCTTCGCTGGCACGGAAACCAGGGACACTTATGTTTGAAAAAGCAATTGCCAAATTCAATATTGATGTGAAAACTTCCTGGATGGTAGGTGATCGGGGCAGGGACATTATCCCCGCCCGTGACCTTGGAATAGCTACAATACAAATTGGTCACGAAATTGAGCTGATAAACAAAGCTGACTTTGCCGTTGATAGTTTGTTGCAAGCTGCTCAACTCATTTTATCAAAAGGTTAATATGCAAAACATCAGACCTCACGAAGAAGTCTGATGCCTTGATTGGATTAAGCTGTCGATTAGCTATTGTAATTTAAATCACTTCTTCTACCTGCAATTGCTTGGCTAGTTTCTGTTGTATATCGTAAGGCACTGGTGTATACTCAGCAAATTTCTGATTGAAACTAGCGCGGCCTTGCGACAATGATCGTAGCGTTGTTGAATATTTATTTAATTCTGTCAGCGGAGTTTTTGCATTGATTACCTGATAAGGACCTTTCGCATCGATGCCCACAATCAATGATCTGCGTGTTTGCAAATCGCCCATTACATCGCCCATCATTTCTTCAGGCACCAGTACTTCAAGGTCACAGATTGGTTCAAGTAATTGAGGTTCTGCTCTCATGAACGCATCCTTAAAAGCCATCATTCCGGCAATCTTAAACGAGATATCATTGGAATCTACAGGATGCATTTTACCATCATAGACCATTACGCGCACATCACGCACGTAGGATCCTGTAATCGGGCCCTCCTCCATTTTTTCCATAACACCTTTCAGAATAGATGGAATAAATCGGACATCGATTACGCCACCCACAATGCAGTTATAGAATACGAGTTTGCCACCCCACTCCAGATCAATCACTTCCTTGCCACGTACTGGGTATTCGTTAGGCTCAGGCATTCCTTCATAATAGGGTTCAATCTTTAAATAGACTTCGCCAAACTGACCCGCACCACCCGATTGTTTTTTATGACGATAGTTAGCGAGCGCTGGCTTGCGAATGGTTTCGCGATAGGATATACGTGGCGGAATAAATTCCACGTTTAATTTATAGGTGTTCTCAAGATTCCACTTGCACACGGTAAGGTGTATTTCGCCTTGAGCGGAAAGTATGAGTTGTTTTAGTTCTTTAGAGAATTCAACCATGATGGTAGGGTCCTCCTGGTGAATCTTCGCTAAGACTTCTCCTATTTTCTCATCATCCGTTTTTGTCTTGGCAATCACAGCAGTGCGAATGCGTGGTTCAGGAAATACAATCGGGTCGATCGTAACATCAAAACCTTTGGCATGAAGGGTTTGGTTGGTATATGTATCTTTTAGTTTCAGCGTGGCTCCAATGTCTCCGGCTACTAATTTGTCAACTGGGTTTCTGTTTTTTCCATCCATGATGAAGAGTGAATGGAATCGCTCCAACGCTCCCGTTTGACTGTTGATGAGTTCTGAGTTATTGGTTACTTCGCCTGAAATCACTTTAAAGAAAGAGAGCTTACCCAGGTTGAGTTCCAGCTGTGATTTGAAAACAAAAAGTACTGTTGGCTGTGTGGAATCAAAGGGAATTTCTTTTCCCTCGGTGGTAAGTTCTGGTTTTGATTCGCGCGGAGTGGGGCCCACGTTATCAATGAAACTCATCATGCGGCCGCTACCCATGTTTTTCTTAGCAGACATCACAAACACTGGGAACACATCATGGTCAATCATCCCCAGTTTTATCCCCTGGCGCATCTCATCTTCATTGAGTGTCCCTTGATCAAAATATTTCTCCATGAGCTTCTCATCATTCTCAGCAGCTTTCTCTACCAGTTCGTTGTGAAGTTGATTTGCTTTTTCTTTTTCAGATTCCGGTATTTGTAGTTTCTCTGGCTTTCCACCATCAGAGGGAAACTTATACATCACCATATTCAATAAGTCGATGATGGCGTTGAAGACTTCGCCCTGGTTAACCGGATATTGCATTTGAGTAACTGCACTGCCATAACTATTTTTTAGGGATGCCAGCGAAGCATCAAAATCGGATTTAGGATGATCGACCTGGTTGATAGCGAAAATGATTGGCTTTTTAAACCGGTCTACATAATTCCAAATTAATTCAGTACCTACTTCAACACCATTTTGTGCATTGATCACCATCACGCAAGTGTCGGCCACACGTAGGGCTGAAACCATCTCACCAACGAAATCATCAAATCCAGGAGTGTCAATGACGTTGATTTTATAATCTTTCCATTCTGTGTGCATGGTAGTAGCAAACACTGAGTTGCCGCGTTCATGTTCTATCTCGTGATAGTCGCTTATTGTGTTTTTTCCTTCAATGGTACCTCTCCGATGAGTGATACCGGCTTCAAATAACATGTCTTCGGCCAGCAAGGTCTTGCCGGCCTTTTGCGCTCCCAACAGAACAATGTTTTTAATGTGTTTTTCATCGTAGACTTTCATGGCTGTGTGGTTTTAAGGTTAATAATGCCGCAGAATGCGCCAGAAGGACAGTCAGAAAAGAGGGGCATTTCGCGAGCTTTTAATTCGTTTCGCAACCGAAAATGATTGCGATTTACGTCAGGCGAATTAGTAAATGAATATACGGATATAATATGATATAAATCAACTTTGACATTGATTAACATCATCCATAGCGATGAGTGAAAATTAGCCGAGCGTGATTGGTCTTAAAGTTTTACTGGCTCTTCGCGCTCACTTTCGTAGCCCAGTAATTTCATCATGCTCTTGCTGGTTTGCTCCGTTGCAAAAAGTTCGGTTGTAATTTCTCCGTCTTCATTGCGATTGATGAGCACGTGTTTAGGTGCCGGAATAAGGCAGTGTTGTATGCCACCATATCCACCTAATGATTCCTGATAAGCTCCCGTGTGGAAAAAGCCAATATACAATGGTTCGTCATCGGTAATCATCGGCAGGAACACTTCTCCTGTATGAGCTTCAGAATTGTAGTAGTCGTGACTATCGCACGTGAGGCCTCCGATGTTTACTTTGTGGTAGGGATCATCCCACTTGTTAATGGAAAGAAGAATATATTTTTGATTAAGTCCCCATACATCCGGTAAATGGGTGATGAAGGAACCGTCAATCATGTACCAGAGTTCTTTATCGTTTTGTAATTTCTGATCTACCATCGAATACAACACGGCACCACTTTCGCCAACTGTAAAGCTTCCAAACTCGGTGAAGATGTTTGGTACAGGCACATTGTTTTTCTCGCAAATCCACTTGATGTTTTCCACGATCTGTTCGATCATGTATTTGTAATCATATTGAAAAGTGAGCGATGTTTTGATCGGGAAGCCGCCTCCTATGTCAATCGAATCCAATGTATCGCAGATTTTTTTCATCTCGCAATACTTGAAAATAAAACGACTTAGTTCACTCCAGTAATAGGCAGTATCTTTAATGCCGGTGTTAATGAAGAAGTGTAACATCTTCAACGAAGCCTTTTCGCTAGCTTGGATTTTTTCTTTGTATAAAGGAATGATATCACTATAGCGAATGCCCAAACGGGAAGTGTAAAACTCAAATTTAGGTTCTTCATCAGCGGCAACGCGAATGCCCACCTGATACGGGCGATTTACATTTTTTTCATAGGTGTCAATCTCGCTCAGGTTGTCAAGAATGGGTACGCAATTAAAACCTTCATTAAGCAATTCTGTGATGTACTGCTTATACTGTGGCATTTTAAAACCATTGCAGAGAATATATGTTTCCTTTGAAATCTTCCCACGCTCATGTAATGAACGTACAATCGGAATATCATAAGCCGAAGAGGTTTCGATGTGCACATCGTTTTTGAGTGCTTCTTCTAGAATAAAATCATAGTGCGATGATTTAGTGCAATAGCAATATGTGTATTTGCCATTATATTTAAAGCGCTCCATAGCGTTATTAAAAGTAGCTTGAGCGAAACGAATATTCTCGCTAATACGCGGCAGGTAAGTGATTTTAAGCGGTGTGCCATATTGCTTGATTATGTCCATGAGAGGAACATCATTAAACAATAATTCATGGTCTCTTACTTTGAATTCTTTTTGGGGAAATTCAAAGGTTTGTTCAATCAGCTCACGGTAGCTCTTCATCTTTTATTGATAGTTGTTCGTTTGGGGTTGGTGGTGGTCTGCCGAGCAACGAACAACGATCAACCAACAACCTAAAAATAGGGTGCAATATTGTGATAATTTTGCCATCTTTGCAATACGCTAAAACAGTCATGGTAAATCGCTTTCCACGTTTGCTTTTTGTCTCTGTCCCCACTGGGCTTCATGCGCTGCCCGACTTTTAAGGGCATCGGAAAACGGCCTTTTTAGGCATGCATGCGATTATTCCAAAAATTCTTTAAAGACTTTAATTAGTAGTTCCCGTGAAAGAGATCAAAATCATCGAAGTAAAATCTGAGATCGGTGCGGGCACAAGGGGTGCCAGCCTGGGAGTGGAGGCCATGAAAATTGCGAGTCTCGACTTAAAATCAGATCTATTCAGAAAATACGATTCCATAGAGGTAGAAAACGTGAATGAACTGCTCTTTGACGGTGCCGAACATTCACACGCTAAGTTTATAGATGGCGTGTTGATCATGGAGGAACGTGTTTGTCTGGAAGTGTATGAGCAGATTTTTGATGACTACTTTCCATTGATTATGGCAGGGGATCATTCCACCGCTTATGGTACTATTGCCGGAATAAAAAAGGCTTATCCAAAAAAACGTATTGGTGTGATTTGGATTGACGCTCACGCAGATATTCATACACCATACACTACTCCATCGGGCAATATGCACGGCATGCCATTAGCGATGGCTTTTGGTTTCGATAACTATGAATGCAAGGTGAACGACCCCCGCGGTGAAACGGTAGAATATTGGGAACAGATTAAAAACGTTGGAATGCAGGGCCCAAAGATAACTCCTGAAGACCTGGTATACATTGCCGTGCGTGATCTTGAAAAACCTGAAAATTATCTTCTTAATAAATACAACATCAACTTCATTGAAGTAGAAGAAGTAAAGAAATTCGGTGCCGCTACTATTGCGGGCAAAGCATTGGAGATGCTCAGTCACTGTGATGTGATTTATGTTTCGTTTGATGTAGATAGTATTGATAGTCGTTTCTCTACAGGCACTGGCACACCTGTGCCAAACGGAATTACTGTAGAAGAAGCAAAGGTGTTAAATGCCGAACTCTGCAAAGATCCAAAGGTGTGCGCCTGGGAAATCGTAGAGATTAATCCAACGCTTGATACGGAAAACCGAATGGCCGAAAGTGCGTTTGAGATTCTGGAGGCATCAGCAAAATCTATTGTAAGTCGTCCTGTGATGGCCGAGTGATCAGAATTTTTTATTTTTAGATCAACTTCACACCCGTGGTTAAAGTAAACTTAAGCCATCGCCTCCGCTATCAGCTTTGTTTTGCATTCCTCTTTCTTATTGAAATTAATGCGGTTGCTCAATATGAAACCGCCAATTGGATTTTCAGCGAGTATACACTGAGTTTTGTTAGTGAAAATCCTGTTGCTACGAATCCTGTCATTTCCAATTTTAAAGGCGCCTTTGCATCGTGGTCATCTGATTTTGGAGAAATCATGATATCAACGGATGGCAGCACGGTATGGAATGGAAAAGGTGAAGTCATGAAGAACGGAGAAAATATTACTCCTTACCGAACCAATTCCATGATCATACCAAAGCCTGAGTCGGATGGTCTGTATTATATTTTCAGTTATAGTGCCTTTAATATCCCCGGAAATAATACCAATTATTACAGCTCTATTGTTTATGCGCTAGTTGATCTCAATGCCAACAATAAAAAGGGTGAGGTAATCGAAAAAAATAAACTGCTCTATAACAGCTTACATGGAACCTTTACCATATCAGGAAACTGCGAACGAACTAAGTTTTGGCTAGTTGGTGATGTTGATGCAAATGTCATTGAAGGAAGTGATAAAATATTTGTTTTTAAGATTGATAAAAACGGAATCAGCGAACCGTTTACATCACGGCCCGTTTTATTTGGTAATAGCGCTCACTACAAACTGTCTCCAGATGCACGTAAACTGCTGTTTACTGTAAATGGTCCACCAGGTACTACCGGAACTTTTATTTCTGATTTCAAGCCAGAAAATCTTCCGACCGATCCAATAGTAAATATCAAATTTATACCTGCTTATGGCGCTGGCGAATTTTCGGCTAATAGCCAGTTCGTGTATGTAGTGGAAAACTATATAGCTAACAATAACAGGATCATTCAATATGAAATTCAAACAGGAAAATCTGTTGTGCTTTTTTCTGGTTCCGAAATTCTGGGAGTGCCTCAAATGGCAGCCAACCATAAAATTTATATCCCGGTAGGTGAGGAAAAAAGAATGATGGTCATTAACAAGCCTGACCTAGGAGGGCTACCTTGTGATTTCAGCTCTATGGGAATTTCAACACCAGTCCTCACCTATGTGCTTCCAACATTTGCATCAAACCTTTTTTATAAAGGACCATTTCCTGCCAATGCAGGTTCCGATAAAACGATTTGCTATGACGAACGTGTGGTGATTGGAAGTTCGGAAAACAATGCCATCATGTTCTCATGGGAACCAACGACCTATTTGGATGACCCCAACAAGCTTCAACCTACCTTTCACTATTCGGGATCAGACAGTGGAATCAATTCATTTACCTATAAACTTACCACGTATTTTGAAGGTTGCTCTAATTCAGATCTGGTTGTAGTTAGGTTGATTTCTAAACCCATGCCTCCCGTTATTTATGGAAGCAAATCGGTCTGCCCCGGTGTTCATGGTGTTGATTATTGGACCGACAAGAAAGATGACTTTACTTATCAGTGGAATGTTAGCGGAGGAACAATTGATGGCGAATCAAATTTAGATTCTCTTAGGATAAACTGGGGCTTATCAAACCCCAACGCTCATGTTGAGTTGAAGGCTAGTGATCAGTATGGATGTACTAGTGATTTCACATCATTTAACGTACGAATAAACGTAGAGCTTCAAACGGAAACACCTCAAGGAATGGATTCTGTCTGCGTTAACCTGACCAATCAGAATAACTATCACATCAACAAGACAACGGGATCCACGTATACATGGGGAGTTTTAGGTGGAGAAATTGTGAGTGACCCAAGTGTGAATAAGGTCAGTGTGAATTGGGGAAGTAACGCAGTAAAAAAGATTTGGGTGAAGGAAAAAAGTGTAACCAATGAAGCGGTTTGTTTCGGCAATTCCGACACACTGAACATTACTGTATTCAAAGATCCTGCTTATGTTACTCTGGACTACGTTACCGTTGACGAACTGGATGAGAAAAGAATTAATCTTCAGGCAAGCACATTTTATGCGACTCGTATCAAAGAAGTGAGCATACTCGCTATGAGGGAGGGATCTGGGATTTGGGAAGAAATCGGTAGAGGTCCGGCAACTCCGATCATACGCGTATCAAAGGATAATTTCTTTACGGATGATTACACTTATCAATTTCAAGTCGATATGTTAAATAAGTGCTATGAGCGCTCTTTGAGCAAGGTTCATAAATCAATACGGTTAACAGCTGAAGGCGATGAAGAACATAATTTAATTGATTTGCGCTGGAGCGGTTATAATTTCTGGACAGACGGTGATGTGAATTATGATGTATTCCAATCCGTAAAGGAACCTCAGGAATACAAAAAGATTGTAACGATACTTGCCGACACCAGTGCATCAATAAATGCTGAAGAAAGTTTTCAATACTTTCTAAAAGTGCTGGCGGTCAGAAGCGATGGTGTATACACTTCTTTGTCAAATGATGTCAAACTCGATTTTGAGCGTGAATTGGTAATACCAAATGTAATTACTCCCAACCAGGATGGATTCAACGATACGTTTGAAATAAAAAACATTAAACTATATCCTCAGAACAGGCTTGTTATTTTAAATCGTTATGGCAAAGTCCTCTATGATCAATCGGGCTATCAGGGTGGCTGGAACGGTGGTGATGTGTCTTCAGGTGTTTATTACTTCAATTTACGTTTGCCTGAGAAGCAAAAAGAGTTTAAAGGATGGTTGCAAGTGATTAGATAAAGCAAATAATAATCACATCACTTATTTTTCTTCAGCCAATATTGTCAACGCTTTAATCGTACTCATTAGATTGCTTCGAATCACAGGATCAGTAAACATGCGAGGAATACTGCTGGGCATGGATAGAATACGATAAGTAGCTTTTACCTGTTGGGGAGATATCTGCTCCAGCCTCCAGCTGCCTGATAATTCCATGCGTGTTACATCACGTTCTACCGGAGCGAGTTTAGGATCAATAGTGGATTCAAATCTTATAAAGAGTTCTTTTCCTGGAGTTTTCTCCACCAGGTCATATCGAAGGAAGTGGTCTTGATCGCTCACGGGCCAGGGTATATCGTGATAAGAATATTCCAGCCAAAAAGTGGTGTCGCGCTGAGGATACACTTTAAAGTCACTCACATGCTTTTGCCAGATTTTGATTTTGGATTCGTCCTTCAGAATGGAAAGAATTTTATACATCGAAGTGTTGATCAAAAACTCACTTTTTACTTCACGCGCTTTTACGGCAGGCACCTTGCCGGGGAAGGTAATCCAACGTTCGTAAATAAAAATGGGTGCTTCCTCTTTAACAAGATCGAATTTCTCGATTCCTGAATCCTGTGCTTTTAATTGAATATTGGTAATGAAAGGTAGTAAAAGGAGACTGGCAACTATAAAACGAAAATAAATTAACGGAATCACGGGCGATATCATCTCAATGGTCAAAGATAGTTTTCTTTTCTAAGACAATCATAAAAGATAAGCCCCCTACACGACAATTGATTTTAATTGGCAGACCCAATGAATTTCAACTCACGTTTACCATTCATAAATAAAGTATACAAGTGCAGAATTCTTTAGGTGTAATCGGGCAGACGCTTTTCTGAGTAATAGTTCAACTAAATGAAGGTTTAATTCCTATATTATAGTTTGAGGGAAAATTCGGAAAAGGTGCAGCGACTCAGGATTTGGTCGCGTTAAAAAATTATTATAATTTAGTGATCGACTTCAGACCCCACATTGAAAACAAGCCTGTCATTGTTGCTCTTACTACTCTTGCTGATGAATGTAATCGGCTATTATGGAGTATTTGTTGGGTTGGGTATCCGGAATGATTCATTAATGACGCAGCGCCTTGATTTAGAGAAATATACCAAGTCTGAAATTATAACGATAAAAATTCCAATCACCGTTCCTTATGCGCGCGATGAGGAAGATTATCAGCGGGTTGACGGTAAATTTGAATACCATGGTGAGTTCTTTAGA
>JAYVTC010000192.1:0-7102 GCA_043774745.1 Cyclobacteriaceae bacterium
TTTTCTTCTGCTTCTGACAGCTCGCTAATAGAATTATTAAAACAAGTATGAAGATAGTTTGAACACGCATTGATTACATTTTTGAATTAAAACCAAATATCCTTTATTTTTTTTCACATCTGGCAAACGTTATTCATTTTTTACCGAAGGGTTTAAATAAGACAATTGAAAAAAACATTTCGGTAATGGTAGTGCTGATTGACTTTATCCCCTATCCATAGACAATATGGTTTGCAACAA
Organism: Cyclobacteriaceae bacterium; assembly: GCA_043774745.1. Lineage (GTDB taxonomy): Bacteria > Bacteroidota > Bacteroidia > Cytophagales > Cyclobacteriaceae > ELB16-189. The sequence continues at coordinate 241 of JAYVTC010000192.1, forward strand.
TACATTCGCACCATTAGTCATATCAACTGATTTAGTAAATTCTTTGGGTGAATGACTAATGCCACCAACGCTGGGAACGAAGATCATCGCCACGGGCGCAATTAATGCCATCTCCTGCGAATCATGACCGGCACCGCTCTGCATAAATTTAGTGGTAAGGCCCAGTGCTTTTACTGATGCAGCAATTTTTTGTTGCAAACTTTTATCGGTCAATGCAGGCTTTGATGCATTTGCCTGTCGTATAAAATTGATTTTAGTTTTAGAATTCATGGCAATTGTTGCTGCACGCTTTTCAATTTCTCCAAACAGCATCTCAATTTTGTCGCTTGATAAATCCCGTATCTCGAGGCCCATCGTAACCTTGCCGGGAATAACATTATAGGCACCGGGCATGGCTGCAATTTTTCCTATGGTGCCTACCTGGTTTCCACTCACGCTGGTGATTGTTTCATTCACAGCAACAATAAATCTGGAGGCACTCAGTAAGGCATCCTGACGCAAACTCATGGGTGTAGTGCCGGCATGATTGGCAAAGCCTTCCACGGTAATCTCCCAATGCTCAATGCCCACAATTCCTTCTACCACTCCGATCTGGATATTCTCCTTTTCTAAAATGCCGCCCTGCTCAATATGCAATTCTACAAATGCGTGTATGTCTCCTTTTTTGCGAATAGGGTAACGAAGGCTGTTGGGTTGGCCGCCAATAACTTTAATACCTTCGGCCATGGTTAATCCACTTTGACTCACCTGCTTTAATCCATCTTCAGTTAAGCCTTTGACCATGGCTATACTACCAATGGTGCCTCCTTCTTCATTGGCAAAAATGATTACTTCCAGCGGATGGTCGGTGATCTTGTTATTTTCTTTCAGCACTTCAATGACTTCCAATGCACTGATAGAACCCAGCGTGCCATCGTAGTTGCCACCATCGGGCACCATGTCGATATGCGAACCGAAGGCAATGGGTTTTAATGAATCATCTTTTCCTTTTCGTTTGCCTATGATATTGCCAGCCGCATCGATGGTCACATCAAGTCCTGTTTTTTTCATGAGCTCCATAAACCAGGTCCTTCCTTCTATGTCGCCTTTCGTGTAGGCAACACGGTAGCCCCTGCCTTGATCATCCTTGCCAAATTTAGATAACTCCATGATGCGGCTCTCAATGCGGTGCCCGTTTACGGTGACATTGGAACCCGAGACAAAATTGTTGCCATAGGAATCGCTGAAACTCAAGGCGCTTGCGCTCATAGCCATCAAAGATGATTTCTTAATAAAGGTTCTTCGTTGCATTCGGTGGTGGAGATCTAAGTGTAATTTATAGAGATACTACAAACGGAATATTTCAATGGTGCGCTTCCGAAACCGCGTCCTGTCCACGTAGAGAAACGTTGAACGAAGATAAAACTTATAGCATACACGTCACCGTACCATTGAAACATTTTGCTGGCGGATCCTGGCCATTACCCAAATCCTCTTGTTATTACTTGGGCATACAAAACGAACTTGCCAAATAAACTAAAGCACCAGGGGAGTTATTGTCAATTTTCAATGTCAAGTTTTTTCTTTTGGTGGGGTCAATTAATGACCCTTTAAGTTCAGAGTCCGCAAGATTCCATGCTTGCTCAAATTGTTTTTTTACTTCTTCAGCTTCCGTTGTTTTCCCTTGGCCAATCAAACTTTCAGATAGACCATTTAGTGCAAATCCATTTTTTGGCCAATTGACTAAGTCTTCCCTATAAATTTTTTCTGCTTGAATAAAGTCCCCAGTCTGCAATAGTAAATTACCCAATAAGTGACGAACAGAAAAAAACCAATCAGGAGGCTCGTTATAGTTGAGATTGTCCTCTAATGTAATTGCCTCAGAAAGAAGTTGAATTGCTTCTTTATATTTTCCTGCTTTTATGTCTATTTCTGCTTCCAAAGTCTTTGATGATATTTTGCATACGTCTGTCACCTTGTTAATCCCCCAATTTAATTGCCCGGCAATTGATGGCGATTGACTAAGTTCGTTCAATTTCTTGAGTTCCTCATTTGCTTGTTCTATCTTATCCCGGTTGACATAAGCTATACCTCTGGAGTAATGCCAAATAGCAGTTGGGTAAACTAAGTCATCTGTCGGTTTAGGGAGAGTTAATATCTTTTCCCATTGACCAAATTTTATTAAAATATGATTGGGGATAGTTAGATAGTGCTGTACCATTTCGAATCCTGGTTCGTGATAGTATTTTTTATCAATGAGGCTGGCTGTCTTGTAAGCGGCTTCAATTGAGCGTGCGCCCCGCCCCTCAAAAGCTGCTGTTGCAGCAAGAAAATGATAGTTGTGGGGATAATACATTTGTGGATAATATCCTTGTGATTTACACTCAGCAATGTAAATGCTATCGGCCACTACTGCTTGTTCATTAGCGATTGAACCTTCGTGATAGTCTCCTGTATTGATATAGATGTGCGAAGGCATGTGAACTAAATGCCCGGCAGAAGGAACTAAAGTTTTTAACCTTTCTGCGCTTGTCAACGCCTTCTCAACATCGGGGCTTGCCTCCGTTGCATGGAGATACAGATGATTAGCTAATGGGTTTTTTGGATCTATTGAAATTACCTTTTCAAGAAGGGAAACAATCTCTGGAGTCCAAGGTCTCGGCTCTCCGCCTTTACGTGTGTAAAAGTCCCATGGATGTAGATTCATGACCGATTCAGCGTAAAGGGTTGCAACAAATGAGTTGTCTGGAAATTGCAGATAGGCATCATTCATTGAACTTGCAAATCCTTCAGCGTTTGTTGCAGTAGTGTCCATCGGAAATTTTAGTTGTATCGCTTTGACAAGGGCTTTCTCCCAGGGAGAAGTATGTTCACTAAATCGAACTGCCTTTGAGACTGCTTTTCTTATTTCGTCAACAGTACCCATATTGTCGACAGAATTGAAATTTGGTCCCAATACATATGCTATTCCCCAGTAACCCATCGCAAATGTTGAGTCTTGTCTAATTGCCTCTCTAAATGACCTTTCTGCCTCTGCCTGATTAAAGCCATTAGCCATAATAATTCCTTGATTGAAAAACATTTGAGAATACTTTGACTTGGTTGTCACGGAAACACTGTAGTCCCCGATGTTCTTTAATACAGGAGCCTCAAAAGAGGGTTGGCTTTCTTTGCACCCCATCGTCCACAACAATGGCAAAAGAAGAAAAATGAAATTAATTTTAGTCATTGTTATATGTGTCGAGTTTTGTTAAAGTTAAATTCAATTTTCTCTTTGTACAAGACATCGCTCTGTCCAGCCCTCCAACTTTGTTGTTTCTGCAGTGGTGCGCTTCCGAAGCCGCCACCTGTCACACTGCCTGCCACTTGCTTCACGTGACAACCAAACGTGGATCGAAGATAAAAACTTATTACTTACACCTCACCACACCATTGGACATTTTGTTGTGTATTGGTGTTTCATTAATCAGTCCCAAAATTCTCTCTTTGTCCCCTTGGCAACATCAAACCTCCTAAAATATTTTGTGGTTGATTTGTCCTTTGTCACAGTCTCAGTTAACTCCTTAATTTCTTCAATAGTATTCTGAGTGATGTAGCATTTCGCTGCTTCCAAACTTTTTTGCTCGTCTTCGTCTGAATAATCAACCTTTAAATTTAGGTACTGTTTGTCTACAAAGCCATTAACATGTCCTCCCTCACCTACCGCTTCCTCAATATCTTCAGGAAAGTAAAGAGGATAGTTGTCCACCTATCCTTCCCTTAGTAACAATTCTGTTACTATTGCCCAGGTAACAATATGTTCAGAATGACCATATTCTCCATCAGGCCCAAATGTTATTAGAATGTCTGGCTTAAGTTTTTGAATATACGTTTTAAGTTCGTCTATCATTTTCTTACGGCCATTCAGATATAGACGAACACCAAATTTAGTGTCGAGTCTGTCAATGTGTAAGTAGATTGGCGGATTGATTCCTAACTTCTCACAAGCACATATTGTCTCTTTCTGTCGAAGTCTGCCTAATGATCATTTAGTTCATTTAAGTTCTGAAAGTATCAATTTTTTCTGATTCAATGTATTCTTCAATGCTTTTTCCCTTACTTTAGGGTCATCGCTATGTATTAATTCAAAATATTCAGTTGGTACAACTTGCCAAGATAATCCATATTTATCTTTACACCACCCACAAGAACCTTCTTCACCTCCATTAGCAGTAAGAGCTTCCCAATAATAATCCGTTTCAGCTTGGTCTTTTGTATTGATAACAAAAGAAACTGCTTCATTAAATTTGAATAGTGGGCCTGCTGCTAATATACTAAACTCCATTCCCTCTATTTCAATTACAGCCGTTTCTATGCCTGTATCATTTCCACTTTCGTCACTATCGAACTTGCGAAAATCTTTCAGCTTACCGTCTTTAAAAATGGATAAGTAGTAATCTGCTACGGCTTTGGCATCTTTCTCAACCCACAAATAGGGCGTAATTCTTTGAGCAATCATGTTTTTATTTTTAATGTTTTTACTGGAGTCATCTACGATTTGATTGATTGCATTATCAGAGTTATCTGGTTGATTAGGGTTTGAACAAGAAATTGTCAAACAAAAAACAATCGCTGTAAGAAAAATTAGTTTATTCATTTTGTTTTAGGTTTTTTTCCAACGTCTAGAGAGATGTAATCTGTCCACGTGTTATTAACTTCCAGCGTAGAAGAGCCGATTTCATTTTGTATTTAGTCGACCGAAATGTGTTGGCTTACACGTCTCTGTCCACCGAGCCGGCCAATTGGCCACAACCATTGTGTTTCTGGAGTGGCGCTTTCGAAGCCACGTCCTGTCACCGACACAAAACGTGTTTTAAAAAACTAAACTACAAATTTACACTGAACCGCAGCTATATTTTATATACTTTGTTGGCGGTAATGCCCGTTCTCTATTTTTTGTCTGGATTTGATTTAGCTTTTATCAGTCTAAATGTTTTACCAATCCAAATTATTAACGGAAAAATATTTTTTTGGAAAAATTCAGAAAAGTCGCTTAAGAAATATTCGTCATTAGTTTGCCTTATTATGTAGCAGGCATCAAATGCTGTTGGCTCTGATGAGTTGTTTCTATTACTGGATTCAAACATTTCTGTAAGTAAATATTCAATGCTAAGGGCTGGTCGAAATATAGCTTTAAATTGAATTTCACGTCCGTCAAGCGAATAGCATCTGTGAAAGGTATTTGTAGGAATAGTAAATGACTCACCTGGTCGCAGAATTATTATTTTTTGCCACAGTCTAGTCCAATATTTCCGTCAATAGCTTCAAAATACTCGGTCTGAAAAACATGTCTATGTGTTCGCGGTCCTTCACCACTTGCTGGTAGTTTTACCATAATCTCAACATAATCTCAACATACTCTCCATTTGTCTCTTTCCTTGCTTTAACAAATTTAATTGTCTCTCCAGTCACATTAATTTTTATTTCCTTATTCATAAGTCAATCACTTTATTTGGGCATTCTGACGAACGTTTCACAAGTTGTTGGTATTCAATTGCAATCCTAGGTCGTCAGGGGTTATATCAAACTTATGAATTAGCTTTTTCATTTCCAGTACTTTACGCTTTCTTTTTTGATCCAGGAACTCGTACTGTATGTCAGTCTTGTAAGGAACCTTCTTGGTCATCATATTTCAAATGATTACGGCCAACTTTCTGGCCATAGCTGAAATAGCTGAGGTTCTGCCCGTGGAAATGGAACGAAGATAAAAACTTATAGCGTACACCTCACCGCACCATTGCATAAACTTGCCGATATGAAAACGTAAAACTAATTTTAAGAAGACAACGAAAATACTTGCGAAGGCATGGGTAAAATAAATTTACCTCTTGCTTTCAATAGAAATAGTTAATTCTTCCTGAGCGACTGCCTATATACATAGTACATTTTGTTATGCACTGGCATAGCATACACCAATCTTATTTGAAAAAGTCCATTGCAATTTTGTTAATAAAGTCAGGTCTCTCCGCAAACACTTCATGTGTTGTATTTGGCAAAACACAATATTGGCTATTCTTTATCAGTCGGTGCATTTCTAATCCATGTTCGATTGAAATATCGTCTCTGTCCCCAAGCACAATCATTGTTGGTATTTTTATATTGTCATAAACGCTCGTTGGAAAATACTCTTTTCTATACCACATCAAGTTCAAGTTAGTCGCCATCTTTCTCCAGTCTTTCTTTGGAGTCAATGTGTTGTACCATTCAATATCTTTTTCGTGGTATCCTGCCCATCCGTCTAACGTTGGAATTTTAACAGAGTCAAGCGGAAATCCATCTGGGAGTGTGAAGCCGCTTGTTCCATTGTTTGCTCCTACTGCAATCACCTTTTTAACCTTGTCAGCTCGCTTATCGGCCAGAAGAAGTGCAACAATTGCCCCGTCACTCAGTCCCATGACGTAGGCACTGTCAATCTTTAAAGAGTCGATAAATTGTGACATGAAGTCTGTCAATAGAGCATAACTTAAACTGTCGGTTTGTTCCGACTTACCTTGCCCAGGTGTATCTGGAACAATAACCCTATAGTGTTTTGAAAGGTCGGGGATACATTTATCGAAGTCCTTAATACTTCTATTCAGTCCGCCACCTGAAAGTAAAAGTAAAGGAGTCCCATGTCCATACTCCTCATAATAAATATTTTTATCGTTAATATTTATCCTCCTACCGTCATTCGAACCAAATTCAATTTTTTTTGCTCCTGTGTTACAACTTGTCCAGAGGAGTGAAACTAAAATGAGTCCGACTGTAATTTTCATGTCCTATTGTTGACTCGTCCTGAAAAAAGTTTACACTTATTGGTTAAAAATCCTGATTCAAATTTACACTTTTTAGTTAGTCCTGAAAT
>JAYVTC010000193.1:0-4590 GCA_043774745.1 Cyclobacteriaceae bacterium
TTCGTTGATGGTTAACCCACAGTTGAAGTATTTGGCTAGTAACGGCTTTGTCATGTCATCGCTGGTCGGACCAAGACCTCCCGTGATCAATATAACATCGGCTCTTTTTTCTGCTTCCGCGAAAGCAGTAAGAATCTCTTCTTCTTCATCACCTACGGTTGTTTTACGAATGACTTTAACACCGATTTTGTCTAACTCAATACTCATCCATTGTGAGTTGGTGTCAACAATTTGTCCGTAAAGTATTTCGTCACCAATGGTGAGCAGTTCAGCCAGTATTTTTTTCACGATGGTAGGGTTAGTCAGTGGGGGTAATTAAGGGTAAACAGTTTGCAAAATAGCCGTTATAAAACCGCACTCCAAATTCATTATTGTTGAATGGTAACGCAGACTTTTCCTAACTTGGTCCTGAATTACATACCTATGAATAAACTCTCAATATTTGTTTTAGTTGGCTGTCTCGCATGTACTTCTGCCCAAATCAACCAAGCCATATCCGATGCTAATAAGGCTGTGAATGGTGAGAAACCACTAACCACTGCCGAAGTGGGTGAAGGACTCAAAGAGGCGTTGATTAATGGGATTTCAAAAGGATCCGATCTGGTATCACAGGCAGATGGATATTTTAAAAATCCTGAAATAAAAATTCCTTTTCCTCCTGATGTGAAAAAAGTAGAGGATCGTTTAAGACAGGTTGGTCTGGGCGGTGAAGTGGATAAATTTGTGATGACCCTCAACCGTGGAGCTGAAGATGCAGCGAAAGAAGCCAAACCCATTTTCATTGCGGCTATTAAACAAATGACGATTAATGACGCGTGGGCCATATTGAAAGGAGAACCGGATGCAGCAACTCAATATTTAAAAAGAACCACCAGCTCTCAATTGAAAGAAAAATTCAAACCGGTAATTCAAACTTCATTGGATAAAGTAAGTGCTACTAAATACTATGGTGATATCATCAACAAATACAACAGTATTCCTCTGGTGCAAAAAGTAAATCCTGATTTGAATGACTATGCCACCGAGCTTGCCATGCAAGGATTGTTTACCATGATTGCGAAGGAAGAGAAAAATATCAGACAAGATCCTGTTGCCAGAACCACGGAGTTATTAAAGAGAGTGTTTGGAGCAAAACAGTAGTATTATTAAAAATTCATCTACCTATGAATCTTTTTGAAAAACATCAACCCTTATTGAATAAAGCTATCGAGGCTTTGCATGCAAGAACATTCTATGCAGCATTTCCGGAAAACCCTTCTCCGGCAATCTATGGAGACACAGCCGATGCCGATGGGCAGGCGAAATTTACAAGCGCGCTTGGCAAAAAGTTTTCAGAGCTAAAGCAAAGCGATGAAGGTGATTGGGCCGGACAGGAAGAGTCACCCTATCTGCGCGATGCATTGAAAATTTCTTATCCCATATTTTCTGCTGATGAACTTGTAGCAAAATCAAAGAAGGCATTTCATGTGTGGAGGAAGGTGAGCAAAGAAGACCGGGCGGGTATATTATTGGAATCATTGGAAAGAGTTAAGGCTAGATTTTTTGAAATCGCTTATGCTACAATGCATACTACCGGCCAAGGTTTTATGATGGCATTTCAGGCATCGGGCCCGCATGCAGCCGATCGGGCACTCGAAGCGATTGCAGCCGGTTATGAAGAGTTGAATCGATTTCCTCAAACTGTATTGTGGGATAAGCCGATGGGCAAGTTTAATCTGCAAATCAACAAGGAGTGGAGAGCTGTGCCTAAAGGTGTTTCGGTGGTGATTGGTTGCTCTACATTTCCTACGTGGAATTCTGTAACCGGAATTTATGGAAGTTTGATCACGGGCAATCCGGTGATTGTGAAACCACATCCTGGTGCGATTCTGCCGATTGCGATTTTTGTTTCAGAAATTCAGAATTTATTAGCTGAAAATAATCTTGATACCAACATCTGTCAGTTGGGTGCCGATACGTTCAATAAAATGATCACGAAAGAATTAGCCGAACATGAAGATGTAAAGTTGATTGACTTCACAGGCAATTCACAATTCGGAAATTACCTCGAAGAGGTTCCTGGTAAGACCGTTTTCACAGAAAAGACGGGAGTGAATTCAGTGATTTTAGATTCTGTAGAAGATGCCGATAAAGTGGCTGCTAATCTTGCCTTCTCCATTAATCTCTACAGCGGACAAATGTGTACCGCTCCTCAAAACTTTTATATCCCCGAAGGTGGAATTAAAACTTCTACCGGAGTTGTCACCTTCGATGAGTTTGCTGAAAAATTAGTAGCCAACATTAATAGTTTAGTGGATAATCCAAAAGCGGGTCCATTTGTTTTAGGTGCGGTGCAAAGTGATAGAACGGCAGTGCGGGTAAAAGATGCCGAGACTATTCCTGGTAAGGTGTGGTTGAAGTCGCGGAGTTTTGTAAACCCGATGTTTGCCAATGCACGCGTAGCTACTCCGGTGGTGATCGAAGTATCTGCGGATAAGAAAGAGATTTTCAGTAAAGAACTTTTCGGGCCGATTGCATTATTGATTAAAACGAAGAACACCGATCAGTCTATTGCATTAGCTCAGGATCTGGCACTTCATCATGGAGCCATTTCGTGTGGAGCCTATACGACTGATGCCACGGTGAGAGAAAAAATTGCCGATGAAATGTCGTTGGCGGCTACGCCTGTTTCTTTTAATCTCACCGGTGGAATTTACATGAATCAAAATGCGGCCTTCTCTGATTTTCATGTGACGGGCGGAAACCCTTCGGGCAATGCATCATTCACCAATCCTGAATATGTGACGAAACGATTTACCTGGGTAGGACATCGCGAGCCGGTGAAGGGGTAAGAGGATCAACACGGTGGAGTCAGGTGTTAAAGCGACAAATGCAGTCAAAAATTTAGTAAATTGAATTCAAAATGAAGACCGATGACTAGAGAGACACTGATAAAGAAAACAATCGACAATCTGGCTAAGCTACCGGACCAAAAATTAAAGGAGGTTTCAGACTTTGCAGAATTTCTTTTAAATAGAATTGATAATCAATTGATGACAGAGGTAATTCAAAAATTAGTGACCGACTCAAAAGCTTTTAAATTTTTAGAGGAAGAGGAAGAGCTTTATTCTGTAGGCGACCTAAAGGAGAGATATAAATGAATAAAGGAGACATTGTACTTATACCATTTCCCTTTAGCGATCTCTCAGGAATAAAAAACAGGCCGGCACTTATTTTAGTAGACGGTGACTCTGACTTAACCGTTTCGTTCATAACAACACAATTAAAATGGCAAGAGGACTTTGACGTAAAAATTGAACCTTCCCGGGCCAATGGAATTAAACGGACATCACTAATAAGATTGAGTAAGCTTGTAACTATTGACAAAGAATTAGTGATTGGTAAACTTGGTAATCTATCAAGGGAAGAATTAACTAATATTGACAAGAACCTGGTTAAAATATTTAAATTGGAATTATAGACACGCCTCAAAATCTCTTCCTCGGGAATCCTAAATTGATTTGTTTAGTATATTCAAATTCATGAGGGGCTCTAAACTAATATCGATCATCTCCATTCTCCTGTTAGCTTCCTGCATTGACAGGATTAATTTTGATATTAATCTTCCGTATGATTTGCCGATTGCTATAGACGGCCGGATCACCAACCTACCCGGTCCATATCAGATTTCTATCAGCAGAAGTTTTGACACACAATCGGTAGAATCTTTACGAATTCCTGTTTCGGCAAAGCACATTAACCTGATGGATGAATTAGGCAATAATGAAGAATTGAAAGAAGTGACTGCAGGGCTGTATGAAACCAGTGCTACTGGAATGCAAGGCAGGATCGGTGGCGTTTATCAAATAAGAATTGAATTATTGGATGGCAGAATTTATGAGTCGTTGCCCGACACGCTCCTGGCGCCTGGTGGCATAGATAAATTATATCATGATTTCAATTCGAAGCTCAATGAAGCGGGAGAGCAACAATACGGATTTGATCTGAAGGTTGATGCATTAGGTAATGACCTTTCTGAAACGCGTTACATGTGGAGTATGGCCAGTACGTTTAAATCAATTACCCAACCGGAGCGGATGAATACGAGTAAGAGTAAATGTTATCCATTGGAAGATGAATTTGGAAAATGCAATTTTCTCCCATTGTGCACTGGTTTGCGAAATCAAGCACCTCGAAATTCGCTACCATTTTATACGCAAGTTGGACCATGCGAATGCTGCACGTGTTGGTATAAACTATTTAACACCGCCCCAATATTGAGTGATGATTTATTGACTGCGAAAGCAAATTACAACGCATTGTTTATCTACCGAATTCCTTTGGTTGATTGGATATTCATGTTTAAAGTCCATGCTCAGGTCACTCAATCCACACTGACAGATCATACATTTCGTTTTTTCAAAAGCATAAAAGAGCAAAAGAATGCAATAGGAAGTTTATTCCAACCGATCACAGGAAAAATCCCCACCACATTTACTCAAATTGCGGGCACGACAACGCCTGTTAACGGTATATTTTATGCGGCTGGTGTTGACACGAAAAGTATGTATATAACGCGGGATGATGTGCCCAATCAGAGTTTGATTCCGG
>JAYVTC010000194.1:0-2895 GCA_043774745.1 Cyclobacteriaceae bacterium
CACACATCTATTATATATTTGCTCCACAAGATTTTGAGTTTTCAACCAAATTATACTTCAAATATTGTTATTTCTGGAATTATTTGAATATTGATAATAGTTTTTAACAAATTTTTTAATAACTAAACAACAAGAATGTATGAAAATTAAGGTCAACTTAAAGTGCCTCATGCTGGTGGCTTTGTTCACTGCATTGAGCAATTTCGCGTTCTCTCAACGTGCTATTACAGGCCTCGTAAAAGATGCGGAAAACAACGAGCCTCTCGTTGGTGCTGCCATAGTTGTCACAGGTACTACTAAAGGTACTTTGACAGACATTGATGGCAAATATGAGCTTCAAGTTCCGAACGAAGCGACTACACTGACAGTTTCATTTACAGGTTATGCCAGTTTGACTGTGCCTATCACTGGTAATGTGGTCAATGTTAGTTTGAACGGCGGTTCTATATTAGATGCTGTAGTAGTAGTAGGCTATGGTTCAGTGAAGCAAAGAGAATCAACAAGTTCGGTTGCTTCTCTTAAATCAGGAGATTTCAACCAAGGTAACATTTCAAGCCCTGCGCAATTATTGCAGGGCAAAATTGCTGGTTTGGTGGTCGCAACGCCTGCTGGTGGTAACCCGAATGCGAACGCTCAAATTCGCTTGCGCGGTATTTCTACATTTGGTGCTAACTCATCTCCGTTGATTATCGTAGATGGTATTCCGAATGTGCCTTTGAATCTTGTGGATCCAAATGACATTGAGTCATTTGACGTTCTACGCGATGGTTCTGCAGCCGCTATCTATGGTGTTCAAGCATCAAGTGGTGTTATCATTGTCACAACTAAGAAAGGAGCAGCAGGAAGAACAACAGCTTCTTACAGTGCTCAGGTGACAAGTGAGAGTTTAGCTCGTACGCCTAAAACAATGACGGCTTCTGAATACTTAGCTGCTAACAAAGCTGCTGGTAATGCTTTGGCGGACGTTGATAAAGGTGCTCAAACAGATTGGTATAAAGAAGTAACGCGTTCTGCCGTGTCTCATGTTCACAACTTAGGTTTAAGCGGTGGATTGGGTAAAGGTGGATACAGTGCTTCATTGAACTGGCGTAATCAGCAAGGTGTAGCTTATGATGGTTACAAGCAATTGAATGCGCGTATCAATTTAGATCAGCGTGCTTTTAACGATAGATTGAGTTTGAACTTCAATTTTGCTACCACTAATCAGGATCAAACTTTTGCTCAAGATGAAGCACTTGCTCAGGCTTCTAAGTATATCCCTACTGCACCTGTTAGATATGCTAATCAAAGTACAGCTGATGCTATCAAATATGGTGGGTTCTATCAAAACGTCGGTGGTTTTGACCAGTACAATCCTAAAGCAATCCAAGATCAATTGTCTAATAACAGTACTAAGAAGCGTTACACGCTTTCTTCAAGAGCTACTTTAGAAATTATCAAGGATTTGAAGTGGACTTCTACTTATGCTTTGACAAAAGAAAATGAATTAAATAATCAATACACAAGCCGTCGCTCTTTCTTTGGTGGTGGTGTAGACCGCAATGGTTTTGCCAGACGCGGTGCTTTTGATAAAGATATCAATTTCTTTAACTCTTATTTGAACTACAATAAAGATTTGGGTCAATCGAATTTGAACTTGACAGCGGGTTATGAATATCAACGCACTATTGAAGAAGGCTTTGGTTTAAATGCCGGTGGCTTTTTAACTGATGATATTGGAAGCAATAACATTGGGTCTGCCTCTGAGTTTAATAAAATCGGTAGAGTAGGTGGATTTAGTTACAAAAGTGGTGAGCGTCTTATTTCATTTTTTGGTCGGGCTAACTTAAACTTCAATGACATTGCTTCAGTGAGTGCAGTTGTACGCCGTGATGGTTCATCTAAATTTGCAGAAGGTAAGCAATGGGGTATTTTCCCAGCGGTGAGTGCTGCTCTTTATTTGAACAAATTATTGAAATTAACGTCTTTCGACCAATTGAAATTGAAAGTAGGTTATGGTATTACGGGTGCTTTACCAATTGAGCGTTACGAATCATTAGCTGGTTATACTATCGGTCGTGATAGTTCAATCAATTCTCAACGCAACGCTTCTGCCAATTTGACTTGGGAGAAAAAAGGCGAGTTAAATGTTGGTATTGATTTCTTGACATTGAATAGCCGTTTGAGTGGCTCACTTGATTTCTTCAATAGAAATATTACGGATTTGTTGTATCGTTACAATGTTCCTCCCGGAATTTTTGAATTCGGAAGCTTACTTGTTAACGCTGGTGAGTTGAATACTAAAGGAGTAGATTTTAATATTGCTTATGACATTTTGCAAAGTAAAGGAACAGGATTAAACTGGAAATCAAGCCTTGTTGCGAGTACTTTTTCCACAAAATTGGTATCTTTAACAACTAAAGATAAACTTTTATCAATTGGCGGACGTTTCTCTACTGCGAATGCAGGTTCTCCAGGTCAAAACTCTACACCTTACTCAATTGTTGAGGAAGGATCTTCTTTGGGTAATTTTTGGGGTTTCCAATTTGTAAGAGCTGATGCAACCAAAGGTATTTTGATTAAAAATGCCAAAGGTGAAGATATTCCAATTTCAGCTGGAACCGATGCTGATAAAGTCATATTAGGCAGTGGTTTACCTAAAGTTATTTTGGGTTTAACCAACTCATTCAGCTACGGTAATCTTGATTTTACATTCTTCTTACGTGGTGTATTGGGTCATAAAATCGTGAATGAGTATCGCGTATTCTACGAAAATGCTAACGGCGGTTCATTGAAGAGCTACAATCGGGTATTTACAAAATATTATGATCCGAATATCAAGGATGGTGCTTACAATAGCTACCACGTAGAAAAAGGTGACTTTATTCGTTTGGATAACTTTACTCTTGGTTATAC
>JAYVTC010000195.1:0-47290 GCA_043774745.1 Cyclobacteriaceae bacterium
TGACTGTATTTCGAAATATAGATTTCCAGAAAGCCCAACTTCTCTGCTTCTGATATGCGCTGATCTATTCGATTTACGGCTCGAAGTTCACCACCTAAACCAATCTCAGCAGCGAAACACACCTTATCATTCACCGGAATTTCTTCCATGGATGAAATGATAGATATACAAAGGGCAAGATCAATGGCGGGATCTTCTACATAAATCCCACCAGCCATATTAACAAATACATCCTGCGTGCCCATGCGAAAGCCACAACGCTTTTCAAGTACGGCCAACAACATGTTTAATCGCTTCTGATCAAAGCCAGTGGGTGTTCGTTGTGGTGTTCCGTATGAAGCCGGACTTACTAATGATTGAATCTCAATTAACAAAGGACGATTGCCTTCAATGGTTGCACCAATAGTTGCCCCACTGAGTTGTCCGTCTTTCTGAGAGATTAATATTTCAGATGGATTAGATACTTCACGCAAGCCATTGCCCAACATTTCATAAATACCAATTTCAGAAGTAGAACCGAAACGATTTTTAGTCGTACGTAAAATGCGATAGGCCAAATGACGGTCGCCTTCAAATTGCAAAACGGTATCCACCATGTGTTCCAATACCTTCGGGCCAGCCAACATACCATCTTTGGTAATATGTCCAACCAGAAATACAGGCGTATTTGTTTCTTTGGCAAACTTCATCAGTTCTCCAGCACATTGCCTCACCTGTCCGATACTTCCGGCAGCGGAATCCAATAAATGAGAATGGAGGGTTTGAATGGAGTCAATGATGATTAAGTTAGGTTGCAATGACTCTACGGCCTGAAAAATATTCTTTGTGGAGGTTTCCGCCAACATATAGAAGTTCTCAAAACTACCTGCCGGCTTGGTTGACAAACGTTCGGCCCGCATCTTGATTTGCTGCTCACTTTCTTCGCCTGATACATAAAGAATTTTTGCTTTCTGTAAGGAAAGTCCGAGTTGAAGCATCAACGTTGATTTACCGATGCCGGGCTCGCCACCAATTAGTATTAATGAACCCGGCACAATGCCTCCACCCAGTACCCGATTTAGTTCGTTATCAGGCGTGGCGATCCTGATTTCTCCGGTCGATTCGATTTCATTCAGTGTCTTTGGTTTGCTTACTCGGCTTTTGGCAGAAGACTCTTGTCGCCACTCGTTGCGATCGGTTTCGCCTTTTGAAACCACTTCTTCTACAAAGCAATTCCATGATGTGCATGACGGACACTTCCCAATCCACTTGGGTGACTCATAGCCACACGTTTGGCAAAAGAAAAGAGTTTTGGATTTGGCCATTGGAAACTATTAAAATCGTTCAAAATTAAGATAAACTTACATGCCTTTCTTCTTAAGCGATTCAAATTATATATTTATTTATATAACCTAACCTAACGTCTACATGAGGTCTTTATTCAAGTTCTTAATCCTCCCGCTATTGCCGCTGATAAGCCATGCACAAAAAACGCCCCTCAAATTTGGCGATGTACCGATGGAGCAGATATTAATGAAAGAATATTCTGCCGACACTTCTGCTTCGGCTGTTGTATTAACAGATTTTGGAGAGTCTATAATACAATATGATGAATCAGATGGATTTACATTGCAATTTGAGCGACTAACCCGGATAAAAATTCTCACTAAGGATGGTTTGGGTTGGGCAAACTTCAGCATTCCGCTTTACCATGATGGTGGTAACGATGAAAAGGTAACTGGATTAAAAGGCATAACCTATAATCTTGAAAACGGAAAAGTTATAGAAACTAAACTTAAAAGTGACGCGGTCTTTAAAGAGAAACAAGATGCAAATATAGATATCACAAAAGTTACCATGCCTAATGTAAAGGTCGGCTCTGTAATAGAACTTACATACAAGGTTAAATCAGACTTTATTTTCAATTTTCAGGATTGGGAATTTCAAAGTACAATCCCAACGGTGTGGAGTGAATATCGCGCACGTATTCCGGAATACTTTAGCTATGATAAATACATGCAGGGATATATCCCGCTATCAGTGAATGAGGAAAGCCGTGAGCCCGCAACAATAACGATTGTTTCAAAAGATAGAACTGGCGATAAAACGACTCAGACCACTTTTAATACAGATAAAATCGATTTACAAGAATACCGTTTTGTTTGGGCGGCTAAGGATGTGCCAGCCTTTAAGCCAGAACCATTTATTACTACCGCACGAGATTATATTTCAAAAATCAATTTTGAGTTGGCCTCTACACAATACCCCCATCAGCCAATTAAAAGATACATGGGTAGTTGGGAGGACATTAATAAGCAATATGCTGAAAGCTCTGAATTTGTGGGAGAGGTAACAGGCAATGGATTTTTAAAACGGACCGTGGAGGAAATCATAGCAGGAATGACAAGTTCAGAAGATAAGGTAGGAGCAATCACAAACTACGTAAAACAAAATATTGCGTGGGATGGTACCAGCCGGAGACAAATATCAAAAACTCTTAGGAAGGTGCTGGAGGATAAGAAAGGTAGTTCGGTAGAAATAAATCTTTTAGTAGCATCTATGTTGGATAAAGCAGACATTAAAGTTTCTCCTGTACTGCTAAGTACCCGTGACCATGGATTTGTTAGAGAAGCCACCCCCATCTCATCACAATTTAATTATGTGATTTGCATGGCAACGATAGGAGACAAATCTATGTTGCTGGATGCAACAGAAAAACTTCTGCCTTCAGGAGCTCTTCCTGAACGATGTTTAAATGGTAGCGGTTTTGTTGTATCAAAGGATGGTTATAAATGGGTAAAGCTTCAGTCTGCAAAGTCAAGAACCGTTGTCAATGCAGATCTGTCATTAAGTAGTACGGGTGATCTAAAAGGGAAACTTCAAATTGATCGTGGAGGATATGAAGCCTTGGCGAGCCGAAAAAGATACCTATCAAAAGATGAATCAGAGTATGTCAAAGATTTCCTGGCAGGCAGATCATGGGAAATCACGAAGACGGAAATCAGTAATGCAAATGAAATTAATCTGCCACTGAAAGAGATCTATGAGTTAACCGTAAATGAACATGTTGTTTCAACTCCGAATGCGCTTTACTTCAATCCCCTTATTTTACAGAGAATAGATGTGAATCCATTTAAGCTGGAGACCAGGGAGTATCCGGTTGATTACAGCAGCGCGTTTGAAAGGATTTATATGTGCAGAATATCAATACCCGAAGGATATGTGGTTGATGAGCTGCCGAAATCAAAAGTACTTGCGCTACCCGCCAATGCAGGAAAGTTTACCTATAGTGTAAATCAGACTGGAAGCCTCCTGAATATTGTCTGTAATTTTCAGATAAACCAAAGCCTTTTTAGCCAGCTTGAGTATCCAAACCTTCGTGAATTTTATAATCAGGTGGTAGCTAAGCAGGCGGAACAAATTGTGTTAAAGAAAAAATAATGAGAACACTAATTTTTTTATTGCTTTTGCTGACCATTCAGGCAAGGGGAGCAGACGAACCAAAATATCCGGTTAGCCAGATTCCTGAAGAAATGAAGAAGGGCATGTATGCTGTAATAAGACAGAAAGAAGTACGCGTGGATATTCAATCAAAGAGTAGTTCATCATATTATGCAAAGCAGGTTATCACCATTCTAAATTCCAAAGCAAAAGCGTATGCGATTGTTGGCGTTGGCTATGATAAACTTCGCTCGATTAAATTTATGAAAGCCGTGGTGTATGATGCTTTAGGAAAGGAGATTAAAAAATTAAAACAAAGTGATATTGTAGATCAGAGCGATTATGATGGCTTTTCATTATTAAGCGATAATCGTTCAAAATCTGCTGACCTTAGTCAGGCAACCTATCCATACACGATTGAATTTGAATATGAAGTACAATTAAAATTCTTGTACTCTGCCGCGGACTATTTTGTGTATAGAGACGATGAAGTTTCAACACAGCACCAGACCTATACGATCAGCTACCCGGGTGAATTAAAACCACGCTACAAACTTTTTAAGGTAGAGGAGCCCAACACGGAAAAATTGGCCGATGATAGAGAGCAGTTGAAGTGGAACTTTGACAATGTTGTTCCACAAAAATTTGAAAAATATGCAGGCGATTTTGAAAAAACGGTGCCTAATATTTGCGTATCGCCTGTACAGTTTGAATTTGGAGGCTATGCAGGAAAAATGGATACCTGGAAAGATTTTGGCACCTGGCAGGCAAAACTAAATGAAGGCCGCGCAATATTACCGGAGGAGACGAAGCTGAAAGTAAGAGAGCTCACTAAAGATGCTAAGACAGACGAAGATAAAGTCCGTTTGTTGTATGAGCACTTGCAAAATAAAACACGCTACGTCAGCATTCAACTGGGGATAGGTGGCCTTCAGCCCTTTGAAGCAAAAACAGTCGATGAAATGGGTTATGGAGATTGCAAGGCGCTTTCCAATTACATGGTGGCTCTTCTTCACGAAGTAAATATTATAGGTTATTATACTACCATCAAAGCGGGAGCTAATGAATCAGCTGTTGACCCCACCTTCCCAAGCGATCAGGCCAACCATGTGATTGTAGCAGTGCCAAATAAAAAAGATACACTTTGGCTGGAGTGCACCAGCCAAACTAATCCATTTGGCTGGATGGGCAAGTTTACGGATGATCGTTATGCGATGATGGTTACAGAACAAGGTGGTGTGCTGGTTAAAACGCCATCACATCCCGCAGAGAGAAACATTCAATCACGAGAAGCAGTGGTATATCTTGATGCTTTAGGAAATGCCAGGGCGAACGTGAGAACTAAATACCAGGGCCTTCAATACGAAAATGACGGTTTGGATTTTGTTGTGAATAAGCAGCATGACGATCAGAAAAAATGGATTCAAAACACTACGCAAATTCCAAGTTTTGATGTTGAGAAATTTTCCATGAAGGATAATAAAGATAGAATTCCTTCGGCCGAAGTTGACGTGCAACTGATCTTAAATCGTTATGCGACTATTAGCGGCAAACGCATATTTTTTTCTCCTAACATGATGAATCGATCAACCCTTGTACCTGAAAAACTAGAGAAAAGGAATTCAACGATCGTACTGCGAATGCCATACATTGATTATGATAGGATTAGTTATCATTTACCGGAAGAAATTTATCCTGAATTTCTTCCTGAGCCCATTATACTTAAGTCTCGTTTTGGAGAATATGAATCTGGTTTTAAAATAGATCAAGGAAGCCTGATCTACACACGAAAGATTAGGATGAACAAAGGAGAATTTCCTGCAGATTCTTATAATGAATTAGTAGAGTTCTACAAGAACATCAACAAGGCAGATCACATTAAGATGGTTTTTATGAATAAAACCTAAGACTATTTCACGGGAGAATTATTCTCTTTAGCCATCACGTAATAGACAAGCCTTTCAGCCATGGAAGGCCACCATTTATTTAACCATACCGCAAGTTTACCCTGGCCGGTAAGTACCAATGTTCTTTTTCTTTTCACAACAGCTACATAGATATGATGGGCACATTCTTCGGCTGACATCATTTTTTCTTCTGGTCGGGGAGATTCTCCTTGCTCATGACCGTCTTTGGTTAGTGCATGTTTACGAATATTGGAAGCAGTAAAACCCGGACACGCAGTGAGCACATGAACACCGGTTTTTAGTAACTCAGTTCTCATGACTCCTAAAAATCCATTTAGCGCAAACTTGGATGAGGAATAACCGGTGCGGCCCGGTAATCCGAGAAAACCAGCAATTGAAGAAATGCCAACAATGGATCCTTTGTTTTTTGCGATTTCAGGCAAGCAGTACTTGGTTGCATAAAGTGCTCCATAGAAATTGATGTCCATTACCTTTTTAACAACCTCTATTTCGACTTCAGAAAACATCGCTCGCATGGAGATGCCGGCATTGTTAATAAGGATATCAATAGTGCCATAAAGACGAATTGCCTCCTCCGCCATAGCTTTGTTGTCCTGTTCATTGCTCACATCACCTTGAAAACCATGTATATCTATGTTTCTTTTTCGGAGTTCGTTCACGGTAATATCCAACCCCTGTTTGTGACGACCGGTGATCAGAATTTTTGACCCTGCCTCCCCAAATTTTTCGGCCAGAGCCTTACCGATTCCCGAGGAGCCACCGGTTATAACGACTACTTTGTTTTTCATGCGTTGAATGTGGAGGGTAAAAGTAATCAAAACATTGTTTTAATTTTGAAGCTATGTTTTTCCTTAAGTTCCTGTCGCGGCTTCCGTTTCCAATACTCTATGCGTTTTCCGATTTCCTTTTTGTCGTGAGCTATTATATTGTTGGTTATCGTATAAAAGTGGTTCGCAAAAACTTAAAAAACTCCTTTCCTGAAAAGAGCACTGATGAGCTAAAAAGGATAGAGAGACAGTTCTACCAGGACCTTTGTGATTATAGTGTGGAAACGTTAAAACTTTTGACGATTTCTAAGGAAGAGCTCATGAAGAGATTGGTTTATAAAAACCCGGAGATTGCACAGCCCTTTGCCGCTCGCGGACAATCAATCATATTACTTACCTCCCATCAATTTAATTGGGAGTGGCTTTTAACTTCAGGCTGTCTGTACCTGCCTTTTAAGGTGGACTTTGTTTATCAAAAGCAAAGCAGCAAATTGTTTGATGATTTTTCTTTAGAAAGCCGTACCCGATTTGGTGGTTATCCCATTGAACGTGCACAGGTAGCCCGCGAAGCCATAGGCAGAAAAAATGTTTTGCGCGGTGTGGCGATTATGGCCGATCAGTTTCCTGGTCTTGCTCATGATAAAAAGTACTGGACTAATTTTATGAACCAGGATACTGCTTTCTTCCTGGGCCTTGGGCAATTGGCTTACATCACTCAATACCCGGCTATCTTTTTTGGCGTAAGAAAAATCAAGCGAGGATATTACGAAGCGGAAGGATTTGTGGTGTCAGAACTTCCTTATGAAAAAGATAGCCAGCAGATTGTGGAGGACTATGTGAAGGCTACGGAAAAAATCATTCGACAAAATCCATCGGGATGGTTATGGTCACATAATCGATGGAAAAGAACACGAGAAGATGATACGAATGCTTAGTTCAACAGCATTTCAATGTCCTCACGGGAAAGCGATTTGATTACGCTCTCTTCATTTTGAATCAAGTTCTCTGAAAGTTTCAACTTGTGCTTTTGCAGGGTTAGAATTTTCTCCTCAACAGTATTGCGCGTAATGAACTTATAGCTGAATACTTTTTTCTTCTGTCCTATACGGTGGGCGCGATCCGTTGCCTGCGCCTCCACGGCTGGGTTCCACCATGGATCTAGGATAAATACGTAGTCCGCTTCAGTAAGATTAAGACCAAGACCTCCTGCTTTAATGGAAATCAAAAATACTTTCAGGAATGGATCTTTGTTGAATTTCTCAACTTGCTCTTTGCGATCATTACTGGAACCATCCAGATAGGCAAAGGGAATCTTGCGGCCCTTCAACATCTCTCTCATGATGTCAAGATGCTTCACAAACTGACTAAACACTAAAACTTTGTGACCTTCCAATAATGCATTTTCAAGCATGTGAGAAACATCTTCCAGTTTGCCTGAGTCGCCCTCGTAGCGAGGATCAATCATCTTGGGGTGGTTGGAAAGCTGTCTCAGTTTAGTGAGGCCTTCCAAAATCATCATACGTGTACTGTTGATTCCTTCCTTATCAATCTGATCGAGTATTTTATGACGATAGAATGACTTCGCTTCTTCATATTTTTTCTCCTGCTCATGCGTCATGTTGGTGTAGTAGATGTTCTCCACTTTTTCTGGAAGATCAGTGGCTACTTGCGACTTTAGTCTTCGAAGAATAAACGGTCGTATAATCGCATTGAGCTTTTTCATCTTAACCTCATCATGCCGTTTTTCAATTGGCACCTGGTACTCATTTTTGAAAAAAGTCTGACCACCCAAAAGACCAGGATTTATGAACGTCATTTGTGACCATAAATCCATTGTAGTATTTTCAAGTGGTGTGCCGGTAAGTGTAAGCTTAAACCTTGACCTCAACTCCATCACCGCTTTCGCAATATTCGAAGTTGGGTTTTTTATCACCTGAGATTCGTCAAGAATGATGTAGTTGAAAAAGAATTTTTGTAAAAGATCAATATCAAGTCGGGTGATACCATAGGAGGTTAGCACCACATCGTATTTCCCGAATTGCTCAATGTCTTTATTTCTTAACGTGCCGGTGTAAGTAAGAATTTTTAGACCGGGCGTGAACTTAGCCGCCTCCATTTCCCAGTTATAAATAAGAGATGTTGGCATGATCAATAAAGACGTGCCAGTACTTCCTTTCTCTTTTTCAGATTGCAGCAGCGCGAGTGTTTGCACGGTTTTACCTAAACCCATATCATCGGCAAGACATCCACCCAAATGAAATTCATTTAAAAACTGCAGCCAGTTGTAACCCGCTTTTTGATAGGGGCGAAGTGTGCCCACAAAACCCGCTGGTAACATATAATCTTTTATGCCCGTGAAGGATTGCAAATTGCGCAAGCGGTCACTCATATGAACCTTGGCAAGATTACCTTCTTCCAGATCGCGCAGCAATCCCACATGGTGTTTTTTCAACATCGGTTTTTCATGATCACCATGGGTTTCGCTCATAGCGAACAGATCGCCATACTTTATTAACCAGGCTTCTGGAATAATGGCAATTTCACCATTAGGCAATTTGAATTCTACTTTCTTTTTGAGGATTAATTTTCGGAGTTCTTTAAAAGAAATTTCGTACTCACCGAATTTGATTCGGGCATGAATGTCAAACCAGTCAATGTTCTCTTTTACTTCAAGCTCAATCACTGCTTTGCCAACAAAGTATTTCTTATCTCTGTTTTCGGGCTGACTTACTTCAAAACCAAGGTTAAGAAGATTAACCCGATTTTCGTTAAGCCATGAGAAGGCCTGCGCTTTTTCAACGGCTGCGCGAAATCCGCGCAAGGGTAAGCCAAGTTTGATTAATGTTTGAGCATATTTCTTTTCAGCTTCGGTATTTCGCTTTACGCGATGAAAAACATAGTCGTTGTCTTTTTTTTCCACCGTAACGCTCACCGGGCCAAAGGCATCTCCGCGGAAGCGATGTTTGCCGTATTTGAAAGAAAGATCAAAGACAATCTTTCCAGCTTCATCATCACTCGGCCCGTCTGAATTCATATTGCCAAACAAGGTGGCCACTTCTTTTGAGGAGGCGGGGGGTAACTCCGCGATGGTCAAATGGGGATGAGGATCATACTCATTTTTATTTATTTCAAATCCTTGCGCTTCAATGTCATCAAACGAGGCAATCAATGGAGCAACGAAACGATTGTAGTAAGTCTCTTCCAGGTTTTTTGGAATGACCACATGCTTTTTGCTCAAGAAAGGTAAAAGCTTTTTCCCATCTACATTCTTATCAAATCCATACAGCTTTCCATTAAGCACCATCCAGGCAGGATGCTTGCAAACCAGGTAAGCTGCCGCGTTAGGAATATCAATGCGTTTGCCTTCGTAGGTGATGGTTGGATAATAGTTAGTGCTTTCTGCGCTTCGTTGAAAATGAAATTGAATGCTGGCACGTTTTTCTAAAACTTCCAATCTTCTCCAGGTGGGTTCGCCATCGTTACCCATTTCAAAAAGCATCTTGCCTTTTAGTTTATCCAACACAGCAGCCCTGCGCTTTTCCATGAAAGCTTCAATCTGCTCTTGCACCAGCTCATCGCCTTTTTCTTTCTTGTAGACTTTGCTGAAGAACTCATCGGGCTTCATTATTTTTTTTGAGAAATGTTTGAGCACGGCATCCTGACTCATGCCGTCCATCATTTCAATCAATTCAAAGTCACGATCATCTAACCCTTTCGAAAACTCTCTTGCATTTTTATGTGATATGTTTTGATGCTGATAAGTAAGCTTTCCCTTTTCGTCAAGGTGTACGATAAAAGACTCAAAAATATAGCCCAGATACTCATGCTGATAGAGCGAGTAAATGATTTGAAAGGGCTGGGCAGCAGAAACTTTCATAAGCCTTTTAATTCTTTAATGGAACATTCAGCAGCACCCGGAGATTCAAAAGGGGTACAAATCAGTCGTTTTTTTTGATTTACGGAATGAGCCGATTGGCAAAATAGTAAAAATTGAGGTACTAATTTTTAGTTTTTTGACCAAAATCATACATCCAAAGACGACTACAGATGTTGGGGTGTGGAGGCGCTGGAAGCTTTACGGGCAGGATAGAATGAAACGATAGCGGTAATGCTAATTATAACCAGGGCTGTTAACAGAAAATCGGTGAATTTCATCTTTACGGGGTAGCTGTTCACAATGGCGTTTTCCATTCCCATGCCGACTAACCCAAAAGTGTCCTGAAGCCAGCAAATCGCCCCCCCCAGCACAAGGCCAATGCCGGCACCCAAAAAAGCAATGAGTGCTCCTTCGTTAAGGAAGATTTTTTGAATGAAGCTTTCATGTGCACCGAGCGCGGAGAGAATGGAGATGTCTTTCTTTTTATCCAGCGCTAGCATCATCAGTGAAAAGAAAATATTGATGGATGCGACTACGATAAGCATGGACAAAGCAAGAAAGGTAAAGAGCTTTTCAATTTTAAGCAGCCGGTAAAGATCTTTATGTTGCTCTTCGTTGGTGAGAACCCGGAAGGAATCGCCTAGCGTTCTCTTTATTTCATTTTGGACATCGTATACGTTGGTGCCTGTCTTGGTTTGTATTTCGATTGAGGTGCGCTTGTCGCCATAATTGAGCAAATCCTTTGCGAAATCGAGGGGAACAAAAATGAAATTTTCATCATATGTTTTTTCTATTGAAAAGACACCTCCTGGCTGGAGTGCACTTTGTGCATAGAGTTGTGAAGGATCCATGGAAGTGGATTTTGCATTCTTGATATAGAAAACCTGTAGCGGAAAAATATTTTCTTCAACGCCAACAGAAAGAGCATACTGCACACCCCGCCCGATGATGGCATACTTTATCCCATCTTCTCTCAGCACAAGTTCTCCATCAACCAAATGTTTGTCTAGTCTGTGTTGATCAATGAAATTATCGCTCACACCCTTCATCGTGACAACCATATCGGCATCGCGGTAACGTACATATGCATAGTCTTCAATTACTTCCGTGACAATACCCACTCCATTAATGGATTTGATTTTAGACAGAAACCCGTCCGTTACTTCAAATGATTTACCTTTTACCAATTCAATTTTTATTTCCGGATCAAACGAAGTATAGAGAGAGCGGAGCAATCCTTCCAATCCATTGAAAATAGAAAGCACAATGATGAGTGCAGCGGTTGAAAAAGCAATGCCCACCATGGAAAGAATTGAAATGATATTGATGAAGTTTTTCTTTCGCTTAGAAAGAAAATAGCGGGTCGCTATGAAAAAGGGGAGATTCAATGGATAGGCAAACGAGCTATTCTTCGCTTTTATCTTTTGGTATATTCAAATTCTTGATCAGGTCTTCCATGCGCTGGGCATTTTCTTCCACCTCGTCAATAAAGAAAATAAGATCTGGAATTATTCTAGCTTGATTGCGTATGCGATCGCCTAGTGCTTTGCGTATTTCACTTTTGTGATGTTGAATGTTTTTTAACACCGCCTCTTTGTCTTTGGCCAGCGTCAAAGAAAGATACACTTTGGCAATGCTTAAATCAGGACTCAACCTTACTTCGGCAATAGTAATGAACACGTTGCCGAGAAATCCTTTTTTATCTCTTAAAAAAATATCACTCAGTTCTTTCTGAATGAGCCTGCCATATTTTTGTTGTCTTACTGTGCCACTCATGCAACAAAGATACTAAAGATTACCTGCTGTGCTGAGCAATTGCTAATCCGATTATCGACTTTTTTATTTTACTTGCGCGAAATCTCTTTTACTGTGCTGTTACGCTTTTTTCGCATCAATGATCCCTATCGCCTTTTAGGCATTTTAGTTGTCTTGATTTTGATTAGCCTTCCTCTTTTCATCGACCCTTTAAAAGTCACGTTGAATGAATTAAAAATGTTTGTATTGGGTGAAACGTTAAATCAGGGCAAAAGCCTGTATGCGGAGGTATTGACAAACACACCTCCCCTGGCAGCCTGGCTTTCGGGTTGGGTAAATATGATATTTGGAAGATCGCAAATGGCAAGTCACGTGCTGAGTTTGATCATTATCTTTTTTCAATTGTCTTTCTTCACCATTTTTCTGATCAACTCTAGGGCGCATAACGAAAACACCTATTTACCAGCACTCATTTTTGGCGTGCTTTCTTTTTTTTCATTTGATGTTATTTCATTATCCAACGAACTGCTTGCCTCAACCATGCTTTTGTTTGCCCTCAACAATCTCTTCAAGGAGATAGAATTCCGGATTCAACGCGATGAGATCGTCTTGAACCTCGGTCTTTATGTTGGGTTTGCATCATTATTCGTTTTTAGTTATGCGCTGTACCTCCCTGGAGTCATTATCATACTAGCAATCTTCACCCGTTTGACTATTCGAAAGATGTTCCTTGTGCTATTTGGGTTCATGCTTCCTCATGGCTTTCTCATGCTGCTCTATTATATGAATGGAAGTTACCATTCACTGATCGAAAATTTTTACTGGGCTAATCTCAGCTGGCAAGAAGAGTATTCCATGACCACCTCCTCATTATTAGTTCTTTGTGCAGTGCCTATCTTGTTTTTATTTCTTTCATTCTTCATGTTAAACCGCGAGGCTCGGTTAACCAAGTATCAATCACAATTGTCGCAGATCATGTTCTTGTGGATTTTACTTGCTATTGCCGAGGTGGCCATTTCTCCAGGTTTAAAACCGCATCATTTGATAACCTGTATTCCTCCTCTTTCCTATTTTATCAGTCATTATATCTTATTAATAAGACGAAAGGCATTGGCCGAGTTTACCATATGGTTATTTACGATTTCATTGGTGGCCATCATGTATCTTACTCGATATAACAAAATTGCAAGTGTGGATTATAACAACCTTTTTGTCAAGAAGTCAGCGTATAATCAAATTGCAGAAAAGCGCGTTTTGATTTTAGGAACGGACTGGGGCTTGTTTGAAAACAACAAAATGGCTTCGGGTTTTTTTGAGTGGAAGTTAGCGCGACCGGTTTTCATTGAGCTTGATTATTTCGAGAATGTGGTTTTGATTAACAAAGCGGTTGGCGAAGATGCTCCTGATGTTATTATTGACGAAGAGAATAAAATGAATGATGTCTTTAAAAGGATTCCGGGATTGCAAGCACGATATCGCCAGGAGGGGAATCTTTATTTTCGGAAATAAGAAGACTCCGCCATCCGTTTATTAAATTCGTTTAACTTGTAGATTACAAAACCGTATAAAGAAAATATGCGATTGCTCCTGCTCATTCTTTCTTGGTCTTTGCTTTTGTATTCATGCAAAGAAGTTACCTTCCGAGAGGCACAGCCTGCAGGAATAGCACTATTAAAAGAAATACCATTGGCGTTGCGAGGTACGTATCAGACGTATGATAAGCAGACTGGAGAGACAGGAGACACATTAATCGTTGAATCGTGGGGCTATCACTTTAAAGACAAGGAAGATCAGGATTGGCTTGGTAGGGGTAAGTTGAGTGATTCACTGGTGGTGAAGTACTATGAAAATTATTACTTTTTAAACTTTAAAGACGACAACCAGTGGGTGTTAAGACTGATAAGACTAAAATCACCCGGTGTGCTTGAGTTTATGTCCATCGATATTCAGGATGACTCAAAGAGAAGGGAAATGCTCAGAAAACTTTCCAGAAAAACGCCAGTAAAAGAAATCCAAAAAGGAGATGAAACCTTCTATCAAATTAACCCAACACCAGCCCAATTAATGACATTGATTAAAGAGGGTTACTTCACTGGGGTGGAGTTAAGAAAGATGAAATAAAAAAAACTGCCCTTTACACAGAGCAGCTTTTCTTTTTTGAGTTATAAGAAATCAATTTTTCTTTTTCTTTTTCAAAAGATTCTGAAGTTTATCCTGAAGTACTTTTTCAGTCTCTTGCTTCAGATCTGTTTTTGTAGAGTCTTTTTTGATTTGGGTGGTGTCCTTTTTGACTTTTGAGGTGTCTTTTTTGGAGCCTAAAATATTTCCTATAATGTCTTCGGGTTTATCACCTTTAAGAGCACCTTCAATAGCTTGTTGCCCTTTTTCTTCAGCTACGTTGGTGATAGCCTCCTTCACTTGTTCTGTTTGTTCTTGTGTCAGCAACGTAGTTTTGGGATCCTTATACGTTCCTCCTAATGAGATAGTAATTGGGATTTCGGAAGTGGGATTTTTTGCGCCTGAATATTGATTGATAAATCCTTGAAACTGTGAGCCCAACTTGCCGGCTGGCACATTCATTTTTATCGCGTAGCTTATGGATCCATCCAAGCCAGTGCTTCCGCTTATGTTAGTCGCATAATCACCAAACTTGACATCAAAAGGCTTCACACTCAATCTGCCTTCCTTAATGGTGGCTGACATGATAACATCTTTTAAAGTCACCTCTTCTGTATTATCCAGTTTTGTCAAAGAGGCTATTCCGGAAACTAACTTAGACTGAGTTAATGCGGCCTGGACAACTTTTATTAATCCTGCTGCATTGACCGTATTCATTTTTGGTGACATGTCCTGACCTAATTCACCGTTGATTTTAAAGTCGGTGTTAAAGTTTCCATTCACCAGCCCTGCTATAGGAGCATAGGTTTTAACCACTGAGAAAGAACTGGCTGCCTGTTGAATGGATAGGTTGTTAATCTTTAAAGCGAAATCATATTTTGGATGATTCATGTCTTTTGTGTTATAAGCACCATTCACCACGAATGCCCCTCCCAACATATTAAAGTTTATCCCATTCATGTTTGCTACTCCATCTTTTAAAATGATATCTCCGGTAGCATCAGTAAAAGTGAAGTCCATCATCTTCACTGTTTTGATTTCGGAGTGAAGCAAAAAATCAATATTGGTTGGAACCGCTATGACACTGTAGGAAGAAGAATCTGGCGTGGATGTCTCCGTTTCTGTCATGAACTCATTCAAATCAAGCAAAGAAGAATTGAAGTTAATGGTTCCCTGAATAGTTTCGTTAGGACCGAACAAATATCCAATGTAGTTATTGATTGCGCCATTCAATTCGAAATCACTTTTTCCAATCATACCTTTGGTGTTTTTCACTTCAATCTTTTTAGGATCAAATACGGCTTCAGCCGAGCTTACCGTTACAGCATAAGCAAGATCTTTAGAGTTGAATTTAAAGTCCTTCAAGGAAGCTGTGCCACTGGTAGGCAAGCGATCATATTTTTTGGCTTCAACATCGGAGTATTTTCCGTTTGTCTCAATATTGGCTTTCACTTTTCCGGCTAGCGTCATTCCGTCTACTGGAAAAATTTTAGTGATCTTCTCAAGATCTAAACCACCATTGGCTTTAAGGTCCCAGGTGTAGTCATCCAGATTTTGAAGTAATAATTCGGCTGTCAGCTTTTCGCCATCCAACAACATTCCAAAATCTTTAACAGCGATAAACGTTTCGGCCATTTTACCCGATGTGTTTTTAACGGTGGCATTGAATCTCAGATCTTCAAGTGGCAACGGAAATTCGGATGACTTCACATATCCATTAGATAAAGACATAGACGCATTGATAGCAGGAATGATTTTTTTCAAACTATCATATACACCCATTGCGTTCGCATCAACTGAATAGGTGCCTTTGATCTCCAACCCTTCCATCGGAAACATATTATTTAATTCGGCCAGGTTTAGGGTGGCTTTTACGTTTCCATCCATTCTGTAATCCTTCAGATTTTCGATGAGCAACCGGGCATCAACCGGATTATTGCCAAAATCGAGATGGAGTTTTTTCATATCAACTAGTGTGTTTTCGATCACCCCGGTTTTATTATCCACCAATAGGTCCATGTTAATGTTCGAAATAGCAGTAGGCAAATCAGGATATTTAAACATGGCATCGTGAACATTGAGAGCCAGGTTAAATGCAGGCATTTGTGTGTCACTGTAAGTGCCTTTTACAAAGCCCGCGAATAACAAATCTCCTTTTGTTTCGATCTTATCAAAGTCCTTGGTATACATTCCGGGCACCAGGGATAGTAAACTCTTGAATGTGTTTTCAGGACTTTTGAAATTAATGTCCATGCCATAATCATTTTCATTCATTTTAAACCAACCATCGAAGCTCATGGCAAAATCATTGATCTTTGCCGAATTATCCTTGAAGGTGTACAAAGCGTAATCTTCGCTGATGGTGATTATGGCATCGAGTACTGCTTTTTTGTTGGTTAGATATTCAATGCCATCATAGGTTGCACTCACCGAATCGGCAACCGATTTTGTGGTAAGATCAAAAGATACTTCATTGAAATTTCCGCTACCTGAGTGATTTAATCCTTTCAATGACATAGAGAAGGGAATGGACTGATCATCATAAACCAATTGTCCGCCAATTATCTGCCAGTGGTCAATACTAAACGAAAACTTTGCGGGCTCTCCTTCAACGGCTGTTGTTTCTGTTGCCGGATAGGTGATGTCATAATTTGCTCTTCCATCTTTTAACACGCGGATGTCGATTTGCGGACCTTCCAGTGTAATCCCTTTTATACTTAATTGATCACCAAAGAGTACATCCTTTAAATTCAATTCAATATCAAAATGGTCTACTACAAACAAGGCTACACCTTCAAAGGGAGCTCGATTGAATACGCCCAATTCTTTAATCTCAATGGTGATATTCGGGAAGTTTCTAAATACCGTTAAATCAAAATTGTCGGCATCAAATACCACATCGGCATTTATGCTTTTTGCTATTTCTTTGTCGACCGCTGCCTTGATGTCATCTTTAAATACGCTGGGTAAAATAACAGCGGCAGCAACCAGAATGATAATAAATGCCCCAATGCCAATCAGGACTTTTTTCACAATTTTCATAATGACTTAAATAAAATTTGATGAGCAACAAAATTACTAAATACCCCGCCAATCGGGGGCAATTTCTAAATAAACGAATGTCAAATTAAATTCTTATTAGAACCACTTTACCATCATATCAATAATGCGCTTAACTCTGGCTGTATAGGGAGGATGTAAAAAATAGGTTGAGGAAAACCCGCTTCGCTGTTTAACGACAGGTTTTTCATTGGAGAAGGCAATAAAACCATACTTACCATGTGATTTTCCAATGCCACTGGCATTAACTCCTCCAAAAGGCAAATTGGGATGCGTGAACTGTAACACACAATCGTTGATGCAGGCGGATCCGGCTGTTGTTTCACGAATTACTTTGTCTTGAAACGATTTGCGATTGCTGAAAACGTATAGGGCAAGCGGTTTAGGTTTAGAGTTAATTAAGTTGATGGCTTCATCTTCTGAGGCGTAGGTGAGGATTGGCAACACCGGACCGAAGATTTCTTCTTCCATAATTCTGGCACGTAAAGGAACCTGCGATAAGATTACAGGATGCATATATTTTTGTTCCGCAATTGCGGGCCCATCAAATTCTATTTTTGCGCCTTGCTCTAATGCATCTTTAACTAATCCGTCAAGTCGTTCAAAATTCTTTTGATTTACAATGCGTGAATAGGTAGGCGAATGCTCATCAATCTTACTGTTTTCTCCAAAGAGGTCATGTGTTTTTGTTATCAGTAATTCAATGAATTCATTTTTTACACTTTCTTCTATCAGAATATAATCGGGAGCGATGCACGTTTGTCCATTGTTCAAAAACTTACCAAAGGCAATTCGTGCAGCAGCATCAGTAAGGTTTGCGGAACTATCAATGATGGTTGGTGATTTTCCCCCTAATTCTAATGTGACAGAGGTGAGATTTTCAGCGGCAGCTTTCATCACTATTTTACCCACGGCAGTACTTCCTGTGAAAAAGATATGATCAAAAGGCAGCTTCAGTAATTCTGTGGTCGTTTCAACGCCACCTTCTACTACGGCTACAAGATCCTGGTCAAAAAATTCTTTAATTAAATTGTTAATCAATTCGGCTGTGTGCGGGGTGGCTTCCGATGGCTTAAGAATAGCGGTATTGCCAGCTGCCAGGCAAGAAATCAAAGGGCCAAGACAAAGATTGAAAGGGAAATTCCAGGGCGCGATAATCAGGCAAACGCCTTTGGGTTCAAATATGACCTCTGAGCGCGTGCCAAGGTAGGTGAGCGGAGCGTCTATCAACTCCGGCTGTGCCCAGGCATCCAGGTTTTTCAACACATTTCTAATTTCAGCAACAACCGGATAAACCTCCGAAAGATCAATTTCAGCAAAAGGCTTTCGTAGATCAGCCTGCACGGCCTTACCAATCCGATCACGATTGGCCAGAATGAATTTGCCAAAGGCCTTAATTCTCCTCCTACGATCTTTCACTGATTCCTGCCGAAGCAGTACGCTCCTCATTTTTTGTTTTTCAAATAATGTTAATAGCGTTCTAAATTCTGATCGGGAGAGAGACATTTCTGTAGTTTTTTTAAGGATTAGATGAAAGGTATCTAATTTTTCTAAAATCGGTACTGTTAAGTTTATGTTACCGGGTGTTGACTAATATTAAGCGAATGTTAATTTTATGTTATTAAAGTTAACAATGAAGTAATGTTGCGTGGGCGATTCTTGTGGTTAGTAGTTCTTCTATTCCCGATTTTTGGATGGAGCCAGTCTGCAGATCGCTTTCAGCGATTGCTTCAAAGCGCGCCAAGTCATGGACCTGAATTGGCAACCTCAAATATGAATCAGTTTATTTCAGAACTTCAGGTAAAAAGAGATAAGATAAAATCTGACGAGAACTTTCTTCGCTACGCATTTAGGGAATCCCACAAAACTTTTTTTCATCATTATAAGGCATATTCACAATTCACTGAAATCTTTGATTCAGGCAATTATGATTGTCTTACTGCTACCAGCTTTTTTAGTGTCGTGCTCGATTCCTTTGGGTTTGAGTACAAAATCATTGAAACGAATTATCATATTTTTCTCGTTGTTAAGACAGATCAAAAACAAATACTCCTGGAATCAACCGATAAGACTAACGGATTTGTTTCCGATGAAAAATCAGTAAATGAAAAACTAAACGCCTATCGCGAAAATAAAACCCTAAGCGCAGCTAACACAGATAAATATTATTACCAATATGATATGGATTTATATCAAGAGGTAATGCCCCAACAACTAACAGGACTCCTATATTTTAATCAGGCGGTAACAGCCTTTAATGATAATGACCTTACTGGTTGTGCGCTAAAGCTGAAGAAAGCAGTTAGAATTTATAATTCCCCACGCATTGCTGAGTTTGCTGTAATTCTGGTAACCAAAGTGGCGGATAGCGAATTATCAGATGAAGAAAAGAAAAACCTGATTAGACCTCTTGCCTTTTTTGTTAAAGCAAAGTCTTCCATCATGGCAACACGTTAGTTTGCTAATACCCTTACTTCAACCCTTCTGTTCATTTGACGTGCTGCTTCTGTGTTCTCGCGACTCAAAGGCATTGTTCCACCAAAGGCTTTGGTCTTGATTTTTGATTTACCAGACCCTTTGGAAACCATATAGTCCTTTATCGCAATCACCCGATCTTCTGATAGTTTTAAATTTGCTTTGGCATCTCCGATGAAATCCGTATGACCCTCTAACTGAATAACCATGCGAGGATTATTCTTCAGCATTGTTACCACCTCATTCAACTCCTGAAATGAAGAAGGGGCAATCTTTGCACTACCCGCTTGAAAAATAAGATTGTCCAAACGCATCACTTTACCCACAGTGTGAGTGGTTTCTGCATTGTTTGTAGCGCTACTAGGCAGATTTAATTCTATGTCACGAATGACTTTTCTATCAGAATTTGCTTCTGCAGGATCCAGAATATATTTAGCTGGTGCAAAGCCGGCAGCATTAATGGTAATGGAATATTTTTCATTGTCGAATAATGGAAATGAAAACGAACTTCCTGAAATGAAGCCCACCTTACTTCCATAAGGCAAACTTTGATAAGAGATCTTTGCTACGATAGGTTCTTTCGTGACACCATTCATTATTTTTCCCTGTGCGTAAATCAAGGAGTCTGCCGATTGACAAATTCCTGAAATAGAAATCAGAGACAGAACATAGATTAGTACGAATCTAACAGTACTCATAACTTAATAATTTTAAACTCTACCCTTCTATTTTTTCGATTACCTTCTTTTGTGTTGCTCTTATCAATGAGCTGCAACTCACCAAAGAAAGTAGTTGCAATGCGATTAGCATCGATACCTTTTTTCATCAGGTATGCGGTCACAGATCGCGCCCTTCGTTCAGACAAATTCAGATTATAAGCTTCTGTTCCAAGCGGGTCAGTATGTCCGGTAATTTCAACTTGCATCGTTGGGCGATCATTCATCAAGCCAACAAGGTGATCAAGTTCAGGATATGACTCATGCTTTAGCGTGGATTTATCAAAAGCAAAGAAAACATTATTGAGAATGATCATGGCATTCTCTTCTATCGGAGTCAGGCTGATGTCTTTATGGAAAATCGATCCATCTTTCTTGAAATCCCTTAAATCTAATGGTTGACTTTCTATGATATGATCTTTTGCTTCGACACGGAAACTATAGAGATATCCACCGGGCAAATGGATTTCATACTCTCCTGTTTCAGGGTTGGAATAGGTTATTCCTGCCTGCACGCCATCGGGTAATCGTTCAAAAATCATTTTAGCGCCAATCGGTTTGTCAGTCTTCGCATCAATCAATCGGCCTTTTATAATTATTGTGGGGTCAGGGCTTAACAACAGAGGCATTTTTACTCTAAAGACATCAGCATTATTTGGGGCAATGCCGCGCGAGTAATACGCATATTGGCTGCTTGAGGGAATATTGAAAAAAAGATCGTCCAATTTTGTGTTGATATCTGGCCCCATGTTTTCAGGCGATGACCAATTGGTCCATGTGTCATCTAATCGTTTTGACATATACACATCACTACCACCAAAGCCGCTAAATCCATTTGAAGAAAAATATAATGTCTTATCATCCGAGGCAACGAAGGGAGCAGACTCTTCTCCTGCCGTGTTTATCACTCGCCCAAGGTTTAATGGCTCGGTCCATTTGCCATCATCTTTTTCAAAACTCACATACAAATCACGACCACCTCTTGAATTATCCCGCTCTACCGACATTAAAAGGGCTTTACGCGAATTGGCCATGAAGTAATTGGCCTTCTCGCTGAAATTGTAATCATTTTCAATTTCCAATGCCTTGGGAGCACTCCATTTGCCTCCCTCATTAATGCTTATTGAAACACCGGCCACCATTTTTCCTTTGTCAAGATATTTATTTCCCAGCAGCAAAACCACTCGTCCATCCGGGGTTGTGCTGACGGTGTTAACGAAGTTAGCTTTTTCATTATTAAAATCGCCACCCATGTTTTTGGCCAACGACCATTTCCCATCAGCATCTAACTCAGAATACCAGATATCTTCTTTGTCATTTGTACCTCCTACATTTTCGGGGTGATTCCTTCTACTAAAATAAAGTGTTTTACCATCCGGGGAAAGTAAGGGGTTTAATTCACTGTAATCACTATTAACATTAGTATCCAGTTGCTCAACCACTAAACCTTTACTCAGCAATTCAGGTATATCAATGTTGGCAATGATGGGATAATGTGAATCCGAAATGGCTAAGGCATCTAACGAAAAGTAGTCAGGCATGACACTTCCATCAAATTCAAGCTTCACAGCGCTTACTTTATAAGTGGTTTTTTCGACAAAAACATTGAGCATACGACCCTGCAAAGGAACGATCATTGGGGTAAACGTATGCACAAGATGTTCATTACCTGATTCATCATACAGAAAAACGCGTAACAAGGCCCCGGGATTATAAGATTCAGCAACTGCGATTTGCTGAATTTGCATTGGATTTGAATAACCGAGCTTTATAAACTCCGAACGTTTTGGCTTATCGGGAGTCCATGCATTTGGATTTTGACCACCAGCGGGCAGAACATTTGGTTTACCCAAAGCTTGCTCAGCAGAATATTGCAGCGGAGTGAGCTCAGAAGAAAATTCAATCACCTTATCGGCCCACTGAACGGTTTGAGCAAAGCTATTTTTAAAAAAGAGGGATGACGTAATTAAAAAGAATAGATAAAGTTTTTTCATCATGATTCCTTAAAGAAATAGCTTTTGGCCTTTCATAATGGGTAAACTTACCTAAAATTTGAAAAAGCTTAAAATAAATTACATGCCTTGAATGGAGGCTCTGACTTCAACAACCCACTTTTTTCTTCAATTAAATCAATGTTACTCCAAAGAAGTTTTATTAAACAACAGAAACCCTACATGCAATAAAACGCCTAACTGGTTCTCTTTGTCGTCATAATAATTAAGGCTCA
This sequence comes from Cyclobacteriaceae bacterium, assembly GCA_043774745.1. Taxonomy (GTDB): domain Bacteria; phylum Bacteroidota; class Bacteroidia; order Cytophagales; family Cyclobacteriaceae; genus ELB16-189. The sequence continues at coordinate 22,344 of JAYVTC010000195.1, forward strand.
AACTGATTGGGCCAACGGAACTATGTAAAACCAATCCAGCTGTGGCAGCGAAATAGATATCAGATAAGTTTCGCTCCAGTTCAGTACTTTGATCGGGTCCTTCTGTTATGGTTTCCAAAGGCTTGAAAAGATATCCTTCCAAACGGAAGTCTAGGCTCTTCTTCAATCTAAAAACATTGCGAATGCCTCCCGCTAAATAATTGAACGACCTGAAGTTTTCGAGCAGAATCGTCCGGCTATCCTGAATAGGAAAAAAGGCCGGAGCATTAATGACAGAGGCGGTATAACTGGAAAAGGGAGTCTGATTGGAGGCAACCCCTTCAAAGAAATAACCCGTGCTATATACCCCTTTCAAAAAATATTGTTCGAGTGAAATTTTAGCCCGAAAAAAATTGTGATCGGTTCTTACGGATTGCGATTTAACAGAAGTACTTCCGGGCTCAAGTGTTTCGGTGAAATCAAATACATCAAATGAAAATATAAATCGCTTTCCCTCTGATGAGTATTGTTTTTTATTCAACGTGTTTGTCGAAAAGGAAAGGCCAAACCGGCTTCCCCTTAGGTATAGAATATCCAGCGTGTCACTCGAAACAAGCACATCATTATTGATGTATTGATCACGGTTGTTGATGTACGCGCCATCAAGAACAAGTTTGTATTTGTTGCCCACAGGTACGCCTACATTCAAACCTATTTTGCGATCAATTCGATTTAATACGGTGGGCGACAAATTTTTAACAACCAGGTCATTACCTGCAAAGAAATCCCATTTGTTGAATGTGGCCTCAGGTTCGATATAAAACTGACCTCGGTTTGGTAAATCGATACGCGACTTTAATTGAGCAGATTTGTAAAAATCACCGGTGTAAAAATTTGCTTCCGCATGTGTGAGAGACCGGTTAAAGTAATAATAGTTAAGGCCCAGGAAAATATTACTGATGTTTCGGGTTGCAATGACACCACCAAAATTTACCTGAAAGTTATTTTGAGGGCGCCTGCTAAGTTTTAAGTTGAATTTATTGGCTTCAGCATCAAAGCCGAAACTTGGATGCAGATTATTAAAATAATAATCAGAGGTAAGTTGATAAAAACCATTTTTAACCTCACTGAATGAAAGGGTAGGTTCAGTTCCGGTTTTCTTAAACAGACGATTGATGTATCGCTGCTGATTTTTATTAAATCCTTCTGGTTGAATTTTATCAATCAGGAAAGCCGGTGTTTTATTGTTGAATTGATTTCTCGCTGCGGCCACCGTTTCGCAGGTTCTGCGTGAAGTAACCTTGCTTTTTATTTCAGGCATCTGCCGCATGGTTTGCGCGTAACCACTGTCAATCAATGCTCTGGCTTTCGTAAAATCGAAGGAAGTATATTTCTTGATATTAGGCTGAATGTATACCCCGGAGACAGGAACCTGAGAGGGATCTGATTTATCCAGAAACATATATAGCAAAGACCGGGATATCAGTTTATCATCTTGTCCATAAGGATATTCGTCATATACTTTCGATGATACGTTGCTGCCGATAATCACATCTGGTTTAAAAACTTTTTGGGCAACATCTACAGGAAAGTTATTATAAACACCTCCATCAAAAAGATATTTGCCATCGATGCGTATAGGATTGTAAAATAGCGGCACCGTTTGGGTTGCGCGTAAGGCATCGCTTAATGCACCCTGCGAAAGGATAACTTCGGTTTGCGTAAAAATATCGGACGCCATTACGCGAAGGGGAACGAATAAGCTATCAAAGTTATTTTTGGCGATCGCTGAAGGCTGGGCAAACTTTTCTGCCAAAGCAAAATTGAGTGAGAGATCGTTGGCAATGCTGGTGTTAAAGAGCACAGAAAATGTGGAGTCGAGGGAAAGATTGAGACGAATGAAGGAAGGAGTATCATCGTTTCTGAAGTAATAATAGCTTTGTCCTTCTTCTGTTCGGCCATTGACCCAGTTAAGAAAATCTTTCGACAATACAATTTCTTCAATTTGACTTGGGCTCATGCCGGCCGCATAACAACCTCCCACGATGCCGCCCATAGATGTGCCAACTATATAATCGATGGGGATTTCGTTTTCCTCAAGTGCTTTTAATACTCCAACGTGGGCAATTCCTTTGGCTGCGCCACCGCTTAGTACTACACCCACTTTTTGTGTCCATCCGGCAATTGTTATCGATACGAATAATAGAATTAAGAAATACCTTAACATGGGTTATCAACAAAGAAGCGCCTAACTGCGATAAGTTACTTTATAAACTAAAAAGTAACTGTAAAATTGTGAGAATTAAATAAATCAGCGTGAAGCTAAAGCTACTTTGGAAGAAGCTGAAGGAAAAGTAATTAGTTGTAAACGCCCCATAAGATTCTCTTTTACACCTTGAAAGGCTGGGAAAAATTCAGGCTTCACCGGTTGCGAGGGAGGAAGTTCTGCCCGCAGTGCATCCACCTGCACACCATTCTTCCAAAAGCGATAGCATAAGTGAGGGCCCGTTGCCAAACCCGTGCTGCCTACAAACCCGATCGTTTGTCCTTGACGCACACGTGTGCCAGGCTTTATGCCTGCTGCTATTTTTGACATGTGCAGATAGCCTGTGGTATATGTTCCATTATGACGAATCTTCACATAGTTACCATTGTTAGTTTTGTATTGAGCCTCTTCAATAATTCCATCTCCTACAGAGCGAATCGGTGTGCCCGTTGGTGCGGCAAAGTCAGTTCCTAAATGGGGACGGAAAACTTTAACCACCGGATGAAAGCGACTTTTAGAATACCGCGAACTGATGCGCGTGAATTCGATCGGATATTTTAGTAATGCTTTTCTTAAGCTGTTACCTTCATCATCAAAATAATCCAATCCGTCTCCTTGATCAAAAGGAAATGCGTAGAAACCACTGCCTGAGTGTTCGAAATAAACACCTAAGATTTTTCCAATGCCGATTGGCTTTCCTTCTACCAGGTTTTCTTCATAAATGAGTTTAAACTGATCACCCTTTTGCAAGCGCTGAAAATCAACAACCCAGGCAAAGATGTCAACAAACTTGTTGGTGAGATCATTTGATATATCCATTTCCTCAATGGTGTGAGACAATGTTGATTCAATTCTTCCGGAAACACTTCGTTGGAGGGTATCTACTTTTCGTTGGCATACCTCTACCAATAATGTGTCTGTAAAATGGAATACGACATAGTCAACTGGGTTGGGCTCATACACTAATGCCTTCAGTGTTTTTATCGAATCGTGTTCTACTAAGAGTGTGTATTTCTTATTGGCTGAGATTTTTCTAAAGTCGTAAACAGTTTTTGGCAAAAGGTTAAGTTGTTGCATAATATTCGTAGGAATATAATACCCGCTGAGTAATTCAGAAAAACGCTGGTTGCGTTTCACCTCGTCTTCTACCACGTGAAGGTTGTTCACGACCATGCCATGTAAAAATTCTGGTTTTATAATTTCATGTTCTACATGATGTGATGAATCGCTTTCAATGGCATATTCGCCAGCTTGTGAAAATAAAGAGGTTTTAGAATCAACCCAGAAAAAAGTGATTGTACCTATAATTACTACGATTGCGACACGCAAAGATTTTTTAAAGGAAGAAGACGTAAACAAACTCATAATCAAAAAAAGACGGGCGAAAAACGCCACAATTTTAGTTTAAAAAATCTGGCTGGGACAACCAATTGATTGTCAAAGATAGTAAAACTTTTAGGGATAAAGCTCTTTGTACTTGCTTTTACCCTGATCTAGGAAGCGCACAAAGTTTTCGGCATTTAAATTATATCCAAAGGGAGAAACCAACACGCGTTCATCTTTGCCAACCAGCACATAAAATGGCTGTGCGTTATTGTTCAGGTTGGTGATTTGAAGATCAGCATTTTTTTTGCCGATGGTCTTTTTCACTTTCTTGTCATACGTGGAGGTGAACCATTCACTTTCGGGTAATTCCGTTTTATCATCTACATACAAAGCCACAACAACATAATCTTCTCTCAATCGCTTTAGCACTAGCGGATCGGACCATACGTTCGCCTCCATCTCACGACAGTTGGTGCAACCATGACCCGTGAAGTCGATAAAGAGCGGCTTGTTTTGCTGCCTTGCGCAGGCTATGGCCTGATCATAATCAAAATAACCGCTGAGGCTGTGTGGCAGATGCAGGAAATCATCGTACTTAGCTTCATCACATATTCCGGCTGATTTTCCGTCTGCACTTGCCAGCAGATTAAAATCATGTGTGTACAAAGGAGGCAAATATCCAGCTAGTGATTTTAATGGGGCTCCCCACATACCAGGAATCAAATACACGGCAAATACAAACGCAATTATGGATAATGATATTCGCAACACGCTTACGGTTTTGTCTTCTGCATCTTTGCCCGTATCGCCCGGTAAACGGAATCCTTTCATTAAGTAAACGCCAATCAAGATCACAATCACGATCCAGATCGCGATGTTGATTTCACGATCGAGAATTCCCCAATGAAAAGCCTGATCGGCAATACTCAGGAACTTGAATGCCAATGCAATCTCTACGAAGCCCAACACCACTTTAACCGTATTCAGCCAGCCTCCCGACTTAGGTAATGATTTTAACCAACCGGGGAAGAAAGCAAACAGCGTGAATGGAATGGCGAATGAAAGAGAGAAAGCAAACATTCCTAAAATCGGCTTCAAAAACTCGCCACCGGCAGAAGACACCAGAATGCTGCCAACAATAGGACCTGTGCACGAGAAAGATACAAGCACTAATGTGAAGGCCATGAAGAACACTCCGATCAGTCCACCCTTCTCAGCTTGCTGATCTACTTTATTAATAATTGTTCCTGGCAAAGTGATTTCAAACAAGCCTAAAAACGAAAGGCCGAAGATGATGAACACCAAAAAGAAAATCAGGTTGGGAATCCATTCGGTAGAAAGATGATTGGCTGTTTCGGGGCCCATGAGTGGAGCAAGCGCAGCTCCAATCAACGTATAGATTAAAATGATGAAGAAGCCATACATCAGTGCCTGAAAGCGATTGCCGCGACCGGTAAAAAAACTAACTGTCATCGGGATCATCGGGAATACACACGGTGTAAGTAATGCGGCAAGACCGGCTAAAAACGAAAGAAGCAAAAATCCGAGCAATGATTTTTCCTGCGCACTTTCTGTAACGATGGATGAATCCAGAATAGGTCCTTTGTTGTTTGAATCTGTTGTGAATGGATTAACTGTTGGAAGTGTAATGGGTTGAGTTGTTGAGGCAGAGGTCTGATCTTTATTAATTTCCTGATTTGAGCTTGCGCCACCACTTACGTTGATTTGATCAAATGAAAACTCTTCACCGCTGGGCACGCACTGGCCGGTAAGATCAGTGCACACCTGGTAATCAGATTCACCTCTAATGGAAAGGATCGAGGAAAGGATTTTTATCTTTTGTCTAAATTCACCGGTCTTTTTAAAAACTTTAACATCACACTCAAAGATATCATCATACTTATCTATCGGATTTATTGGTATAATTTTTCCAACCAATTGAAAACTTGAATGTGGTGCAAATTTGAAGGAAGTCTTTGTCGGTCCATCCTCGCACTTGAATTCGGAAGAATATAAATACCAGTCTTTATCGATGGTGGCTTTAAAAATCAATTCTACCTCATCGCCTACTTTTGCTTCTTTTGGGGAAGTTTCGTAAGTCCATTTGGCAGGTTGTAAAATCTGGGCATTTAAATGAAAAAACGCTGAAAACAAGAAAATAAGGAGCAGAATAGGTTTCTTCATGAGATGGTTGAAAGGGCAAAGGTAATGATGCGATTGAGGTAATAAAGAATGAACAGATTTGAATAACTTCTCTTTAACAAAATTAATTCCCGTAATTTTATTGGAGTTTCTGTAACTAACTACCTGTTTTCACGTGTCATTCAACTCAATAACCTTACAAATCTCAATAAAATCAAAAACTATGAATCGTAATCTACTTGTCTTGTTGTTCTTTTTTATCGGAATCACCGCCTCTCAGGCGCAAACAGCCGATGAAATTATTACAAACTATTTTGAAAACACCGGAGGCCTGGTCAAATGGAAGGCATTGGAAAGCGTTAAGATGAGCGCTAAAATAAATCAAGGCGGAATGGAAATCCCGTTGATTATCACTCAACTTAAGGACGGAAGACAAATGACCTCTATTACTTTTCAGGGTAAAGAAATTAAGCAAGGCGTTTATGATGGCACTACTTTGTGGAATACAAATTTCATGACCATGAAAGCGGAAAAATCAGACGCTGAAACGCTTGAAATTTTTAAGGCCAGCCTAGGTGAGTTTCCTGATCCATTTTTAGACTATGCGTCAAAAGGATTTAAAGTTGAGTTGTTAGGTAAGGAAACAATAGATGGAACCGAGACCTTTAAAATCAAACTGACTAAAAAACCTTATCATGTTGATGGCAAACCTACCGACAACATCACATTTTATTATTTCGATGCAGAAAGCTTCGTTCCACTGATGAGCGAATCAGAAATTAAAGTTGGTCAGGCTAAGGGTACAATTTCTCAAAGTAAAATGAGCGACTATCAGGAAGTGGGCGGCCTTCTTTTTCCCTTCTCCTTATCACAAGGAATTAAGGGCGGACAAAGCCAGGGGATTACTATTACAGCCGTTGAAGTAAATCCTAAAGTAGATGTAGCTGCCTTTAAATTTCCCGAAGGCCAGTAATTCTAAAGTTCTTAAGCCCGGTAATTTTCTTACCGGGTTTTTATTTAACATTTTTATTTTAAGCTTTTCAGGCATGAAAAAACTATTTGTATTAATTCTTTTTATCAGCACATACTTCAATCAATCCTTTGCCCAAACCCAGGAAGTGGCTGTGGTCAAAGGGAAGGAATTGTTTGGGGATATGAAGGCTCGTCATATCGGTCCTGCTCTGATGAGCGGTCGCATTACCGATTTAGAATTGCATCCTAAAAACGAACGCATCATGTATGCGGGCACGGCTGGCGGAGGTGTATGGAAGAGCAACAATGGTGGGGCAACCTTCAACGCCATCTTTGATGATTATTGTCAATCCATTGGTGCGGTTGCTATTGATCCATCCAATCCGGATAATGTGGTATGGGTTGGCACTGGAGAAACATGGACCAGAAATAGTGTATCCGTGGGAGATGGTTTATATAAAACCGTTGATGGTGGTACAAACTGGATAAAAATTGGATTTGAAAAATCAGAACGCATCGCAGGCATTCAGGTGAACCCAAAAAATCCTGATGAAGTATATGTGGCAGTGCTTGGAGCATTGTGGAGCGATAGTGAAGATAGAGGTCTGTATAAAACTAACGATGGTGGTAAAACCTGGAATAAGATTTTATACGTAGATAAGACAACAGGATGCAGTGATCTGTTTGTTGATCCGAAAGATCCGAACATTGTATACGCCTCTTTCTGGGAGTTTCGCAGATCACCCTGGAACTTTAGTTCAGGAGGAAGCAACAGTGCTCTTTTCAAATCAACCGATGGTGGCAAAACCTGGAATAAAATTCACAAAGGATTTCCAGTCGGTAAATTGGGAAGGTTAGCCTTCGCGGCCGCACCATCCAATACGAATATTCTTTACACCGTAATTGAATCCGAGCAGGACAAAGACAAAGGATTATATCGCAGTGAAGATGGAGGAGTTAATTGGAAACAACTTAACAACGATTTCGAAATTGTTGTACGTCCATTCTACTTTTCAAGAATCGTCATTGATCCAAGAAACCCGGAAGTGATTGTAAAGGGTGGTCTTTCAGGTTCCATTTCCCGTGATGGTGGTAAGACATTCAAAAACCTTGGCTTCATGCATTCTGATATTCATGATATTGTTTTTGATATCAACAATTCTGATCGCATGTATGCCGCTACTGATGGTGGTGTATATCGTTCATGGGATGGAGGCACTACCATGGAAATGGTGGAGAACATTACCGTATCACAATTTTATCAAATCAGTACTGACAACGAAGAGCCGTATAATGTTTATGGTGGATTACAGGATAATGGATCCTGGTATGGGCCCTCTTCTTCACCCGGTGGTGTTGAGTCTCGCGACTGGGTTCGCGTTGGCGTAGGCGATGGTTACCGCGTGTTACCACATCCTACTAAAAAACTAATTTACTCAGAGATGCAGGGGGCGGAAAATGTGTGGCGCTATGATCCAACCAAAGACCAGGCTAAAACCATTCAGCCACTGGCAGTAAAAGGTGATCCAAAACTTCGATTCAACTGGAACTCACCTATGGCAACGAGTGTGCACAAACCCGATCGTTTTTATATGGGTAGCCAGTTTGTACATCGTTCGGATGATATGGGAGAAACCTGGGATAAGATATCTCCAGACCTCACAACCAATGATAAGTTGAAAACAGAGCAAGGAAATTCCGGTGGACTTTCCCGTGATAACTCAGGAGCAGAAAATCACTGTACGATCTTTACTATAGTAGAATCTCCATTAGATGAAAACATAGTATGGGCAGGAACAGACGATGGCAATGTGCAGGTTACAAAAGATGGTGGAAAGAACTGGACCAATGTAACACTCAATATTCCTGGTCTTCCAAAAAATACATCGTGCTGGCACATTGAAGCAAGTCAGTTTGGTAAAGGAAATGCCTACGCTGTATTTACAGGATACCAAAGAGGTGATCAGAATGCCTATGCGTACAAAACCACTGATTTTGGTGCAACCTGGAAGTCAATAATAACTCCTGATGTTACCGGTTTTGTCCGCAACATTCAGGAAGATTATGAAAATGAAAACCTATTGTTCTTAGGAACGGAGTTTGGACTTTACATCACTATTGATGGTGGAAAAAACTGGATGAAGTTCACCAACAACATGCCTTCTGTATCAGTTCATTTTATTGACTTGCAAAAACGGACAAGTGATTTAGTACTTGGCACGCATGGTCGAGGCGTGATCATCATTGATGATATCAGTCCTCTTCGTCAACTCAATGAAGAATCGTTAGGCAAAGAATTGCATTTCTTTACAACCAAACCAGCGATTATTCCTGAGTCAAACGGCTTTGGAAGCACGAGCACGGAAACACAATTTGTGGGGGCTAATGCAAGTCGCAGTGCTAAGATTGTTTATCATCTGAAGAAGCGCCATTTACTTGGCAAAATGGCCGTTGAAATACAAGATCAGAATGGTAATAAGATCACCGATCTTGATGCTGGCAAATCAAAAGGTATCAACATCATCGATTGGAACTACCTCACTAAGCCACCTAAGTTGGCAACCGGAAAGACCTTTGCTTTTGGTGGATTTACTTCTCCACGAGTTCCTGCAGGAATCTATAAAGTAGTGATTCAAAAAGGAAAGGAAACGTATACGAATGATTTGGTCGTGCAGTATGATCCAAAGTCATCAATTCCACTGACCGATCGCAAGATGAACGAGGAAACCACACGCAAACTTTTCAACATGTCGCAAGAGCTGGCCTACATGGTGTATGAACTAGATGAAACAGTAACGGCAGCTGAAAGTCAGAAAGCAAAAATTCCGTCTTCAGCGAAAGCAGTGACTCCGCTTATCAGTGAATTGACTAAGCTGAAAGAGACATTAGTTATCACCACCGGTGATAATTATGTGGGCATGGGCGAACCTCAGTTGAGAGAGGACATGGCTGATCTGTATAGTAAAGTAGCGCAAAGTTATTTTAAGCCTTCAAAATCTGAGTTGGACAACCTGGATGCGGTTGAAGGAAGATTTAATGCAGCGAAAGCAGACTTTAAGAAAATCAAGGATAAACACCTGGCTAAATTCACGGAAGTGAGAACAAAAAATAAACTGGAGCCGATCGTAATTAAATCATACGATGAGTTCTTGAAAGGAAATTAAGAATAAGCCGAAAATAAAAAAGTCGTTGCCTTATTAAGCAACGACTTTTTTATTTGTTATGATTTTTATTTCGTGCTATAGTGTTTGTAAAATGCAACGATGGTTTCGATACCCAACAAAAAGTTTTTGATACCATAATGTTCATTGGGTGAGTGAATGGCATCGCTGTCGAGACCAAAGCCCATGAGTACGGTATCCAACCCCAATTCCTTTTTAAAAAGTGATACAATGGGAATGCTTCCCCCATCACGTGTTGGTATAGGGGTTTTGCCCCACACTTCTTCAAAGGCATTACTCGCTGCTTTAAATGCTTTTGAATTGGTGGGCGTTACTGCGGGCTCTCCGCCATGAAGCGCTGTTACTTTTACCTTTACAGATTTTGGTGCAAGCGATTCGAAATGTTTTGTGAAGAGGTTGGTGATTTCATGATTGTTTTGATGGGGCACCAGGCGCATGGAAATTTTTGCAAATGCCTTAGAGGGTAATACTGTTTTTGCCCCTTCACCGGTGTAGCCTCCCCATATACCATTTACATCCAGCGTTGGACGTATGCCGGTGCGCTCTAATGTTGTGTAACCTTGCTCACCGCGTATATCTTCAATGTCCAGTTCTTTCTTGTATTCATCCAGATTGAAAGGCGCTTTGTTTAGAGTTTCCCGTTCGGCAGCGGTTAGCTCAGCTACTTTATCATAAAAGCCAGGAATGGTAACACGGCCATTTTCGTCATGAAGCGAAGCAATCATTTTGCTCAATACATTGGCTGGGTTGGCAACGGCACCTCCGTAAACGCCCGAGTGCAAATCGCGGTTAGGACCGGTCACTTCTACTTCCATGTAACTTAATCCGCGCAAGCCCACGGTGATGGACGGTGTATCTAACGAAATGATAGATGTATCGGATATCAAAATAACATCTGCCTTTAGTTTTGCTTTATTCTCTTTTACAAAAGTGCCGAGGTTATCAGATCCCACTTCTTCCTCACCTTCAATCATGAATTTGACATTGCATGAGAGCTGATTGAGTTTCATCATCGCCTCAAATGCTTTGATGTGCATGTAAAATTGTCCCTTATCATCGCATGATCCGCGCGCAAATATTTTTTCATCTTTCACCACCGGTTCAAAAGGAGGTGAGTTCCACAAGTTGATGGGATCGGCTGGCTGCACATCATAATGGCCATACACGAGCACGGTTGGCAATGAAGGATTGATCATCTTTTCGCCATATACAATAGGGTGGCCTGCGGTTTCACAAATCTCTACAACATCGACCCCTGCATCTTTTAATTTCCTTGCTACATAGTCGGCAGCTTCACGCACATCTTCCTTATGACGGCTGTCGGCACTTACCGAAGGAATGCAGAGTAATTCAAATAACTCATCTAAAAAACGCTTCTGATTGGATTGAATATATTCTTTGATCATGCGAAAAATTTTAATGCCACAAGGTAAGATTTCTTACATGAATACAAGTGCTGCTAAAATCAAACGGCAAACGAAATAAATCGCACTTTGGTGGCCTCGCTGTGGAAGATATATATGGAAAATTTAAAAGGATTAATCAAATAGCGCTATCGAATTTATAAACAGTTTGCAGAATTAATTAGCGATTTACTAACTTCCTCACAAAATTGCCTTTTCTATTTTCAATTCGTTAAAATTCATAGTTATGGTCAAGCTAATTGATGCCAAAACCCTTAAAGGTTTTATTACACTTTTAATGCTGGTTTTGCTGATTTCGCGTGAAGCAAATGCCCAAAATGAAGTAGCCATTGGCTCAGCGACAACAAAATCTAATGCCATACTGTGGCTTAATGGCAATGGCGGCCAAGGTTTGATTTTGCCGGTTGTTACAAATAAATCAGCTGTTACAAGTCCTGATAAGGGAATGGTTGTATATGATAATGCCGATAATAAAGTCTGGTATCGCAGCGACAATGCCTGGGTGGAAGTTGGTGGCGGAGGAACAAGCACAACGGGCCTTACCCTAAACCTCACAGGAAATCAACTGCAATTGCGCGATGGAACAACAACGTTAAGCACAGTAACTATTGCCGGAGGTACGGCATCCAATGGCGCTTTCATGGTTTGGAACGGAAGTTCATGGCAATATGCCACCCTAAATGGTGATGTTACCGGGGCAAATGGTGCTCTTCTGGTGGGTGGAATCAAAGGGAAAACAGTACCAGCTTTACCAACAACAGCAACCACCCAAGCCCTTGTGTGGGATGGAACGGCCTGGAAATTTCAGGCATTGACGGGTGGTACGGATAGCCAGACATTAACTTTTACTTCTCCCAACCTGAGTATTTCCGGAGGTAATTCCGTGACGTTGCCATCAGGAACAGTAACCAGTGTAACAGGTACGTCTCCAATAATTGTGGCTACCGGTACAAGCACACCTGCGATCAGTATTGCACAGGCTAATGGAACCACTAGCGGTTTTCTTAGCTCAGCAGATTTTACAACATTTAGCGGAAAAGTTTCTTTAAGTGGTGATTTGGGAGGAACCGCCTCCAGTCCTCTGGTCTCAAAAATTCAAGGGGTGCCAGTTTCATCCACGGCTCCGGCTTCAAATCAGGTTCTTCAATATAATGGCACTAATTGGGTACCATCAACAATTGCGGCAAGTGGAGATATAACGGATGTGGTAGCCGGAACCGGTCTGACCGGAGGAGGTACGAGTGGGTCGGTTACTCTTAACCTTGGCAATTCAGGTGTAACACAGGGAATTTATGGAAGCGCCACCGCCATACCACAATTGACCATTGATGCTCAGGGAAGGATAACTGCGGTAACAACATTCGCCCCAACTGTTGCCGATGGATCCATTACGGGAGGTTCAGCTGGTTTGGGTGTTAAGATTGCAGCGAACACAATTACCGATGCCAACATAGCCAGTCTTAATGCGGATAAGATCAACGCAGGTACGTTACCAGCAGCGCAAGTACCTAATCTGGATGCTTCCAAAATTACGACTGGTAGTTTTGCCTCGGCACAAATTCCAAACCTTGATGCTTCAAAAATTACTACAGGCGCATTCAATACCGCACAGATTCCAAACTTAGATGCGTCAAAAATAACCAGTGGGGTAATTTCAACGCAACAGGGAGGCACGGGTCTCAGCTTTTCATCGGGCTCAATTGGTCAGGGCCAGTTGCTTATTGGCACCGGTGGGGCTTTTGCAAAAGCAAATCTTACCTCAGGAAATGGAATCAACATAACGAATGGGGCGGGGACTATTTCAATAGCTACCTCTGGTAATTTTGGATCGCAAAATTTATCCACTTCAGGAACTCTGAATGCTGGCAATGCAACTTTTTCAGGCTTGACCATTGGCACAGCCACATGGCCTGCGAATGGATCTGGTGTGCTCACCAATAATGGAACCGGAGCACTCAGCTGGGCTCCAGCGGGTGGCACAGGAACAGTAACGAGTGTTTCAGTGGTTACGGCAAATGGGTTCAATGGAAGCGTAGCGAACGCTGCAACAACTCCGGCCATATCAATAGGCACTTCATTAAGCGGAATTTTGAAAGGTAATGGCACAAGCATGATTGTTGCAACTGCCGGAACGGATTACCTGACTCCTACCGGAAGTGCAGCATTGTTATCAGGTTTCCCGATACTTAACCAAAATACCACGGGAACGGCTTCTTCGATAACCGGAAACATTACGGAAAGCCAGGTAACGAACTTAACCACTGACCTGGCATCTAAACAACCTCAGCTAAACGGAACCGGATTTGTAAAGGCGGCCGGCACAACAATCAGCTATGATAATTCAACCTATCTGACATCATTTACTGAGACTGATCCAAGTGTAAAGGCTATTAATGGTTTAGTGAAAAGCAATGGAACAGCGATAAGTGCTGCGGTTGCCGGAACGGATTACCTGACACCTACCGGAAGTGCGGCATTGTTAACAGGTTTCCCGATACTCAACCAGAATACCACGGGAACGGCTTCTTCGATAACCGGAAACATTACGGAAAGCCAGGTAACGAACTTAACCACTGACCTGGCAAACAAGGTAACGGCAAACGCTGCTATAACAGCGGCAACCAGCACCAAAATAACGTATGATGCAAAAGGTTTGGTTACCGCAGGAACTACATTAGTGGCATCGGATATTCCTAATATTGCAGAATCGCAAGTGACCAATTTGGTTACGGATTTAGCAGCCAAGCAGCCACAACTAAGCGGAACAGGATTTATTAAGGCGACCGGCACGACAATCAGTTATGACAACTTAACTTATCTGACATCATTTACAGAAACAGATCCAAGTGTAAAAGCCATTAATGGTTTAGTGAAAAGCGATGGAACAACGATAAGTCCTGCTTTGGCGGGAACAGATTACCTGACCCCGACAGGAAGTGCTGCATTGTTGACCAGTTTCCCAACACTCAATCAAAATACCACAGGAAGCTCTGCTTCCTGGACTACGGCAAGAACACTCGCTGGCAATTCAGTAGATGGGACAGCTAACGTGCCTTTTTCAAATAAATTTATAGTTCAGGGAACAACCGATGCCGGGTTAAGTGGCGCTCAATTCCTTGGTGCACTTGGAACAGGATTACTTAAAAATACGACTACAACTGGAGTTCTTTCGGTAGGTACCGCTGCAACTGATTACGTGGCCCCATCTGCCTATGCATCATCAAATGGTCTTACCATGAATACCGCCCGATTGCTCGGAAGAACAACCGCAGCGTCAGGTGCAGCCGAAGAAATATCTGTAGCGGGAAACCTGACATTGACTGGTGGCGTTTTAACCGGAACAGGAGGAAGCGGAACAGTTACATCCGTATCCGTAGCCACAGCGAACGGGGTCAGCGGTTCAGTAGCAACAGCCACGACAACACCAGCGATAACATTAACATTAGGCAATATCACACCTTCCTCTATTTCCACAACGGGTACTTTGACAACCGGCTCTACCGGCCAATTTGTTGTAAATGCAACTGGAAATATTACCAAGATAAATAATATCGCTACTTCATTTCCTGCATCGCAAGGAGCCGCATCTACAATTTTAACCAATGATGGTGCGGGGAATTTAAGTTGGGGTGCAAATACTCCTGGTGCTGGTTGGGGCACGTCAGGAAATGCAGGATTAACAAGTGCTAACTTCATAGGCCCGCAGGCTGGTATACCCTTTAACATAAAAATAGGTACTACGTGGGCTGGAAGAATTGAACCTGCTACAGGTGTGGCTAATACTACTTTTGGATACGGTGCCGGAACTTTATTATCAACAGGAATAGATAATACAGCTATTGGTTATAATGCTCTGGCTAGCAATACAACTGCCGGTGGAAATGTGGCTGTTGGCAGAGGAGCATTAGCTACTCAATCCGTTGGGGCCGGAAGCACCACGGTAAACACAGCAGTAGGATATCAGGCATTGAACCTGAATACGACTGGAAAATGGAATACCGCTATGGGTTACAATGCAGGGGGTGCTAATACCACAGGAGACTATAATACCTATATTGGATCTTTAGCAGGCTTAACAAGTAGCTTAGGGATTCAATATTCAACCGCCATTGGTTATAATGCGCAGGTGACCGCAAGCAATTCTTTAGTGCTAGGGGGCACAGGTGTTGATGCGGTCAACGTGGGAATTGGAACGACAGCCCCGAGTACTCAACTTGATGTTATTGGAAATAGCTATGTTTCTGGCAATCTTGGATTAGGAGCTGCTTCACCGGCATCCTCACTTAAGCTATACATTCAAGGCTCAGCGAGTCCAACGAATCCTGAAGGTCTTTTGACATCCGAAGGCCAATTAAGAATTATAAGACCGGCTACAAGCGGAGTCAAAAACCAAAATACAGCTGAAATAAAGGTTTCAACTTACGAGAGTGGAATTACTGGTAGAACAAGTATGCAATTCTGGTTGTCTGGTTTGCCAAACAACGAAAACAGTTTTGGAACAGTTGCGGAAGTTCCTGTTATGACCCTTAATGGTGAAGATGGCACTGGAACACCCAACATTGGTAGAGTTGGTATAGGAACACTTACACCCAGCTTTACATTGCATGTAAATGGTAGTGTAGCTGGTACTAGCGCCTATAACAACCTTTCTGACAAACGCTTTAAAAAAGACGTGGCACCAATAGCCAATGCACTCAAAAAGGTTCTTTCGTTAAAGGGCATTACCTACAATTGGGATAACACTCTTAATCCAACTTTGAATATTGATGACAAAAACCACATCGGATTTATTGCTCAGGATGTTGAGAAAATTCTTCCTCAGGTTGTGAACACGTCTGATGATAAACTAAAAACAAAAACAGTTGAATATAGTAGTATCGTGCCGGTCCTTGTGGAGGCTATTAAAGAGCAACAAAATGAGATTGAAAGATTGAAAATCGCCCTTGATGATGCAACAAAGGAAAAAGAAAGACTTAAGTCTGAAAAGGGCTCATTAGAATCTAAAGTCACCTCTTTTCAATTGCAACAGGAGGCTATTCAAAAAGATGTGGAGGAGCTTAAAAGAATCTTAGGCATGAAAGCATCTAAAAACTGATTGTCATGAAGTCGAAATTCATTTTCATTTTCATCGGTATAGTTTGCACCATAAGTGTGTTGGCCCAAACCGCCATCCGTTCGGGCACTGAGCTGAAAGTTAAAGGCTTGGTTAGTACCAAGAGTTCCATCACTAATAACAGCGACAAGACCGATCTAAGTGAAGCGCAATTAAGCTTGACAGGCGCGAACCAAACGTTGAGCACGACTTCACCACGCACACTTCAAACATTAACTGTAGAAGGTGGCAGCACCAAGACCACGCAGGGAGAGTGGACTATCACAAAAGACCTCACCTTCACCCAAGGAGTAGTTACACCGACCACAGGAAAATTGTTGTACACGGGATCGACCACGCTAAGCGGCAGCACAACATCGTTTGTGAATGGAGTATTATATCAACGCGGCACAGGCGTGCGATTTTATCCTATCGGAGTTGGCAGTACCTATATGCCCATGTCCTTGAATAACATTGAAGATGGCAATGCCGAGATTGGAGTGACTGGTTTTACAGCAGGAACCAATCTTAACTTGCCAGCCGATATCACGGCACTCGCTACTAACCGCTATTGGCAGCTAGCGGTTAGTGGAGGCAACCTGAGAGCGACAGGAGCTTCACTTTATGTTCCAGGTTCCTCCATCGATGCGTCACAAAAACTAGTGGTGGTAGAAGCGGATGATGCCAATGGCGCTACGGCTATCAATCTTGGAGGAGGCGTAACCGATGACTTCGTCACCAGTTTTTCACCGGTTACCAAACCCGTACTCACCATAGGCATCGTTGAAAAAGTGAACATGCGCATCATGGATTTAATCACGCCCTATAATGGTGATCCCATCAATGACAAACTGAAGATCGTGAACATTGAATATACCTTTGAGAACAAAGTGACCTTGCTGGATCGTTATGGCATTCCGGTGCACGAGTGGAAGAACTTCCGCAACTATGATGACCCGACTAACCCCAATACAGACACCTTTGATTTCACCAAACTGAGCCCAGGCAATTATATCTGTGTGCTGGAGTATACGCTGAGTGCCGATGCACCCAAAGAGAAATTGAACCAAATGATCTCCGTATTAAAAGGTAACTGATGAATAGAATTTTACCGATCATTCTTCTAGTCCTAACAGTAAGCTACACGGCAAAAGCTCAGGATATTCCGTTGTTCAGCCAGAAGCTTACTAACTCATTCATCTATAATCCATCGTTAGCAGGTCATACCAAGGGATCAGTAACCTATGCCTACAGGCAAAACTATTCAGGAGTGCCGGGTGCCCCCAAGAATAATTTCATCAGCATGCACGCACCGTTTGCCAAACACAAGATGGGTGTAGGCTTAAACCTGTTTCAGGAAGATGTGAACTTCATACGCAACACGTATGCCTCGATAGCGGGAGCCTATCACCTGCACTTTAACAAATACAACATATTGTCTTTAGGCGTGAGCGGAGAGTATAATGTGACCAAGTTGAATGGCACCTCGAACACACTAAGTTTTGAACCCGACCCGGTATTGAATCAGTTGCAGAGTGGGAATCCTAGGTATGATTTTTCATTTGGAGCCAACTACCAGACAAGATATTTGAAAGCAGGCTTTGCGCTAAACAGATTGGGCACCTCATGGATCAATAAAGAGACCTCCAGCCTGTCGAATTATTATTCAGGCTATGTATCAGGAATGATCCCGATGCGAGGAGGCGATGACATGCTGGAACCCTATGCTGCATTCAGGAAATTTTCAGATACCAACAACACATGGGATTTGGGCTTGTATTACACCTACAACGATAAAATCATAGCGGGCGCAGCGGTGCGCAAAGGCAATGTGGTGAATGGCACGTTAGGGTTTAAGATTTCAAAATATTTGTTGGTGGGTTACTCGCGCGAGATGATCATGAGCAGTATTGGCGGCTATGTTGGCTCAGCCAATGAGATTACCTTGCGATTGGACTTCAATGATGAGACCTACAAGGAGCGTTTCAGAGCAGACTACAAGAATGCGATGAGCTACAGGAGGAAGACGTTAAGTGCGCCCATGAAGATGTCGTCAAAGAGTCCGTCCCAGTCGCGCAACAAGCGGAAGAAGCTGGCGCCCTATTCACCGAACACGCGCTACCAGAATGTGAAAAAGCTGTCGATGAATAAGAAAACGATGGCACCGGGCAAGAAGAAATCCAGCAACAAAAAATTCAGTCCGAAGAAGAAGAAAAAGTATAAGGGCAGCGCAATGAGAAATAACAAATACAATCCTGTAAGAAAGAAGAAACGGTAGCCAATACTTTATTGACATTCGTGTCATGTTAACATGTAATTGGAAGAGAAAGGTTATTTCAATCAACTTCAAGTGTCGAGATCTCCAGTGAAACTTCCGCTGAAGCTAAATCTTTTGGTAAGCACGCTCCATAGAAGCGACTGTTTATAGATCATAGAATACAAATTGAAGAGTCTGGCTCAGTTAGGAGCCACCCGTTATCAGGAGTGTTTTAAAAATCAGGTATTTTCATATAACCCCTCGTTATGTTACCGCGTATTAGTGCGATAATTTAGAGATGGTTTGTGTGGTTCCTTTTGCTGCATGAGTTGATTTCGTGTTCCCACAAAAGAGGCTGCCTTTTTTAGACAGCCTCCTGACCGGATCTATAACAATCTGTTATTTCAATACTGAAATCATCTGAGTCTGGCTTTTCTTATCGCCATTGGCAGAACTTTTATACTCAACAATGCAGATGTAGTTACCAATACCTAAACTGGTGAAATCAAAATCGGCCTGCTCCGCATCGCTGCTGCCATAGTTAACGAAATTTGTCCAGGACTTAATAGGAACACCCCAGCGGTCAATCAACTTAACAGTGTTCTCCGGGAAGAATTCAATGTTCTCAATGTACAAGACATTGTTTTGGTCATCCGCTGTATTTGGAGTGATGAATGAATTGATGATGAGCTCTATTCCTTCGGTATCGTCATAGATATCAAATGCGGCACTCGTGGCATTGGCAAGGCTGGAGCTGTTTGTAGTTGTTAGCGTTAAGGCAGTGCCCGCTGCAGAGAAGGTAATATCAGAGCTTGTTCCAGCCCCGGAGGTCATTGATATGGTTGGGTTAGAACTCAACGATCCCAGAGAGGTAAGATTCACCGAGCCTGAAAAATCAAGATCCAGATTTCCATTTACATCGAGTGCTTCAACAGCGACAGCAGGCGTCATTACTTCATTAACAATCGTGTTGGAAGGCTCCTGGACAAACCTAAGTTTAGAGGCGATAACTTCTATCCGGTTATTATTATTGGAAGTAGAAGAAACGGCACCGCTAGCGTTAGCCGATGCAAATCCTGAATTGCTAGCTTGCGATGAGGCAGCAGTGATGGTGAATGAAAACTGCTGATTATCCGTAACCTTCTGAACGAAGCTCACCCGTATTGTAAATGATGCCGATGCGTTATCATCACTTGAGATCGATAAGTTTGAAAAACTGATTTTCTGACTGGATACATCTTTATCTGTTCCTGCTAACTCGGTGTTACCGGATTCATCATACAAAGCAATTCTTCTGATTACCGAAAAGTTTGACCCCAGATCAAGGGTGATTCCTGTTAAAATAGTTGGGAACGGATCTGTGTCATTACCTGATGCACCGCCATCACGAATATCAAATTTGGCAACAGGTAAACTGGTTGATGAGTTTTGGATGTCGCCTGCTTCCTGAAAAGAAGCGTAATTAATATTTTGTGGGTAGCTGAAACTACTGCTCGCCACAATGTCGGATAGATTGCCGGCTACTGGTGTGAAGGTAATACTCGTTTCAACGGCAGGCGTGGATGAATTGCCAGCTAAATCTACTCCTGAAAATGTAACACTGTAAAAAGTGCCTGGTACCAGTGTCGGACTATTCGTTAAGGTGATATTAGTGTGCGGCCCAACGGTAAGCTCACCTCCTACAAGTGTCTGAATATGTGGGCTCGCTGCATCAGCTGCTCCTCCGGTTCTGGTCCAGGTAATCGTTCCACTGGATAAAGCCTCGGACAGCGTATATGAAACTACGGTATTGTTGACCGTTGAATTAGACGTTGGTGCGGTTGCCGAAAATACCGGTCGTATCTGATCCACGGTATATAACTGACCTGTTATAAAGTTGGAGAGGTAGGCATTACCACTACCATCTGCTATTGATGCCGTGCTCAATACATCGATTCTAACCGTACCATTTCCGGCAACCGGGAACGTAACATCATAGATTGCGCCCGTAATAGCACTTACTGTTGTCGTTCCGGTAGAGACACCACTTACTGTTTTGGTGAAATCGGCAGCATCCACATTCACCACGCTTACGCTGAAGGTAACACGGAACGTTAAGCTGTTCGCATTGGTCGGGCTGGCGGTTGGCACTTGATAATTGATACTGGTTACTGTCGGTGACGAAATAGCTTTTACCGTAAATATCTGAGGCGTGGTGGAACAACCGCTAACCGCATCAGTTGCCACCACCGTATAGTTGCCAGCTGCCAGGTTGGTTATTGAAGCATTAACTGCTCCAACGATCGGTGCCGTAATGCCACTACCCGTATACCACTGGTAAATATAGGTACCGCTTCCTCCCGTTACCGCACCCGTAAGGGCGATACTTCCATTGGATGAACCTATGTTCGCATCAGCAATAGTTACAGATGCTACAGCAATAACGGGTGGGTTAGGAATGGAATTAATTATTAAAGCCGTAGCCGTTGAGGTACAACCACTCACTGTTGTAGTGACATTATAATTTCCGGATGCCAATCCAGAGAATATTCCCGTAGCATTACTTTGAGCTGCGACAACAGGACTTGTTCCACTTATAGTATAAGAGATTCCTGTTCCATTAGCAGGAACGGTTACCGTGATGGTTCCTGTTGCGATGCTACAGGTTGGCTGTGCCGTCACGCTTGCGGTTGGAGCAGCAGGCGTTGCAGGTTGTGGGTTGATTGTTAAAGCTGTTGCGGCTGAACTACAACCACCCACTGTTGTAGTGACATTATAGTTTCCCGTTGCTAACGCAGAGAAAATTCCTGTAGCATTACTTTGAGATGCAACCACTGGACTTGTGCCGGTTACCGTATAAGAAACTCCTGTTCCATTAGCCGGAACGGTTACGGTGATTGTACCGGTAGCAACACTACAGGTTGGTTGTGTTGTCACGCTTGCTGTTGGCGCGGCCGGGGCAGCAGGTACCGCATTGATCACTACGTTCGCTGAAGCGACTGAAGTACAACCGGTGGCTGTTTCAGTTACCGTATAGTTAAATATAGTAGATGGAGTTAATAAAATTAAAGTCGTTGTTACCCCGCTTCCTGCGATAGCACCAGGATTGATCGTCCACGCACCTGCAGGCAATCCGCTCAAGGCAACACTTCCTGTTGGGGTTGTACAAGTCGGTTGGGTGATCGTGCCAACAATCGGTGTCGCTGGCGCACCGGGTGCAACATTTACTGTCAATGCGGTCGCTGATGAAATACACCCATTGACTGTTGTAGTGACATCATAATTTCCTGCAGCCAGTCCGGTGAAAAATCCCGTAGTATTATTTTGTGCAGCAACAACAGGACTTGTCCCGGTTACGGTATAAGAAACTCCGACACCATTGGCTGGAACCGTTACCGTTAATGTTCCGGTAGGGACAATACAAGTTGGTTGTGTTGTAACCGTTGCTGTTGGCGCGGCTGGTGAAGTCGGTACGGCATTGATCACTACGTTCGCTGATGCTCCTGAAATACATCCGGTGGCTGTTTCAGTTACGGTATAGTTAAAAGTTGTGGAGGGAGTTAGTAAAGTTAATGTAGTTGTCGTTCCGCTTCCTGCAACCGCTCCAGGGTTTATTGTCCATGCGCCTGCGGGCAATCCACTTAAGGCAACACTTCCTGTTGGCACCGTACAGGTTGGTTGGGTGATAGTACCTACAATCGGAATTGCTGCAGTTGGTATCGCATTGAAAACGACATTAGCACTTGCCGTAGAAATACAACCAGTAGCCGTTTCGGTTACCGTGTAGTTAAATGTAGTTGAAGGAGTTAATAAAGTTAGAATGGTTGTAGCTCCGCTTCCTGCTATGGCTCCCGGATTTATTGTCCACGCACCTAAAGGTAATCCGCTTAAGCCAACGCTTCCTGTTGGCGTTGTACAGGTTGGTTGAGTGATTGTACCAACTATCGGTGCGGTTGTAGTTGGCACTGCATTGATTACTATATTGGCTGATGCTCCTGAAATACACCCGGTGGTTGTTTCAGTTACGGTATAGTTAAATGTAGTTGACGGAGTTAATAATGTTAAAGTGGCTGTGGCTCCACTTCCTGCGATAGCACCCGGATTTATTGTCCACGCACCTGCGGGTAATCCACCCAAAGCAACACTGCCTGTTGGGGCGTTACAGGTGGGTTGAGTAATTGTTCCTACGATTGGTGCTGTCGTTGTTGGTACCGCATTGATCACCACGTTTGCTGAAGAGACTGAAGTACATCCGTTTACTGTTGAAGTTACCGTATAGTTAAACGTGGTTGCAGGAGTTAATAATGTTAAAGTCGTTGTTGTTCCGCTTCCTGCAACCGCTCCAGGGTTTATTGTCCATGCTCCTGCAGGCAATCCGCTTAAGGCAACACCTCCTGTTGGCGTGGTACAGGTTGGTTGGGTAATGGTTCCTACGATTGGTACTGTAGCGGTTGGTATCGCATTGATCACTATGTTAGCACTTGCCACAGAAATACAACCCGTAGCCGTTTCGGTTACCGTGTAGTTAAATGTAGTTGACGGAGTTAGTAAGGTAAGTGTAGTAGTTGTCCCACTTCCCGCAATCGCGCCAGGGTTTATCGTCCATGCTCCTGCAGGCAAGCCGCTCAAAGCCACACTTCCTGTTGGTACAGTACACGTTGGTTGAGTGATGGTTCCTACAATTGGAGTTGCTGCAGTTGGGACTGCATTGATCACCACGTTAGCACTTGCTGCGGAAATACATCCGGTGGCGGTTTCAGTAACCGTATAGTTAAAAGTTGCTGAAGGAGTTAGCAATGTTAGTGTAGTGGTTGTTCCACTTCCTGCGATTGCTCCAGGGTTTATCGTCCACGCGCCAGCGGGCAAACCGCTTAAGGCAACACTTCCGGTTGGAACAGTACACGTTGGTTGAGTGATGGTACCAACGATCGGTGAAGCGGGCGCACCGGCTGCCACATTAACGACCAAAGCAGTAGGTACTGAAATACAACCATTCACCGTAGTGGTGACATCATAATTGCCCGCAGCAAGCCCTGTGAATATTCCGGTAGTATTATTTTGTGCTGCCACCACCGGACTAGTGCCCGTTACGGTATAGCTCACTCCTGCGGCAGGTGCCGGAACCGTAACCGTGATCGTTCCTGCTACAAGGCAAGTGGGTTGTGTGGTAACACTTGCTGTTGGCGCTGATGGAACAACTGGTGCGGCATTGATCACCACATTCGCTGATGCAACTGAAGTACATCCAGTAGCTGTCTCAGTTACATTGAAGTTATGTGTTATAGATGCTAAACCGATGAGTGTAGTAGTAGTTCCACTTCCTGCAATCGCACCGGGATTTATCGTCCATGCACCTGCAGGCAATCCACTTAGTGCAACACTTCCTGTTGGTACAGTACACGTTGGTTGAGTGATAGTACCCACGATTGGAGTTGTTGCTGTTGGAACTGCATTGACCACTACATTAGCACTTGCCGTTGAAAGACAACCTGTAGCCGTTTCAGTAACCGTGTAGTTAAACGTGGTTGCAGGAGTTAGTAATGTTAAAGTTGTAGTGGCTCCACTTCCCGCAATGGCACCTGGGTTTATAGTCCATGCTCCAGCAGGTAATCCGCTTAAGGCCACACTTCCTGTTGGAACAGTACAAGTCGGTTGAGTGATCGTACCCACAATTGGAGTTGCTGCTGTTGGTACAGCATTGATCACTACGTTCGCTGATGCTCCTGAAATACATCCGGTGGCGGTTTCAGTAACCGTATAGGTAAAGGTTGTCGAGGGCGCTAAACCTGATAGTGTTGTCGTTGCTCCTGATCCAGCGATAGTTCCGGGATTGATTGTCCATGCGCCTGCAGGCAATCCGCTCAAGGCCACACTGCCAGTTGGTATCGTACAAGTTGGTTGCGTGATGGTTCCTACAATTGGAGTTGCTGCTGTCGGAACAGCGTTGATCACCACATTTGCTGATGCAACTGAAATACATCCAGTAGCTGTCTCAGTTACCGTGAAGTTATGTGTTATAGATGCTAAACCGATGAGTGTAGTAGTAGTTCCACTTCCTGCAATCGCACCTGGATTTATCGTCCATGCTCCCGCGGGCAAGCCACTCAAGGCTACACTTCCTGTTGTCACAGTACACGTTGGTTGAGTGATCGTTCCTACGATTGGGGCTGTCGTTGTTGGTACCGCATTGATCACCACATTAGCACTTGCTGCAGAAATACAACCCGTTGCAGTTTCGGTTACCGTGTAGTTAAACGTGGTCGAAGATGTTAGTAATGTTAACGTAGTGGTTGCTCCGCTTCCTGCAATGGCACCCGGATTAATTGTC